>JBDKJY010000030.1:0-80442 GCA_039796295.1 Verrucomicrobiota bacterium | reverse complement strand
TCTTTCTGACCCACGTCATCAAGGAACTGGACCTGCGCCAGAACCCAACCCAACCTTGAACTCAGCCGCGCCAAAAGTGTCCACCATGTCCCCGCACACCTGTCCACCATGTCTCCGGTCCATACACGATGAAGGGAGAGGGAGCCAGCACGCGCCACGTCGGTCGCGAAGAGCCGCATCCGAAGTGCGCGAGCTTTCCCATTCGGCACTCCGCATTCCGCATTCCGCATTGCCCTCATACCATTCCCCTCCGTTTCCTGAGCCAGCAGTCCAGGCACACCAAGGCAATCATCAGCGCCATCGTGAGCGGGAGGTTCCAGACGGCGATTACGGCGGTCTCGGAGACACGGCGGGGCGTGAGGTCGAGGGCTTTCACGAGCGCGTCGCCGTCGCTGGGGCGGAAGGCGCGGCCGCCGGTGGCTTGGGCGAAGTCGGTCATCGCGCCGACGTTCGCGCGCGGGTCGTCCAGCTCTTCGAGACCGGTGCCGGCGGTGATTTTCTCGGTCACGGTCTTGTCCTTATGCGTGACGGCCACCTGCCAATCGCCCGGCTCGTCGAGGGCGAGTTCGTATTCGTAGAGACCGGGCGTGTCGCGGCCGTCGCGGGGGAAGTAATGGGTTACGCGACCGGTGGGGCTGGTGACTTTCACGCGCACGTCCGCGCCGCGCACGGGCTGATAGACGGTGTCCACGAGGCGGGTGGCGAGCGCGAGCGGGCGGCCCACGGTGGCGGAGGATTGCTGACGGAGCACCTGCGGGCGGTCTGGCTCGACACGCGGGTCGGGCGCGAGCAGGCGCACGGCGTTGCCCCAGAACTTGCGGAAGTAATCCTCGCCCACGGCCGGGCGCATCAACTCCCAGCGCCAGGTTGTGTCCATCGCAAGCCCCAGCACCTGGCCCTTGCCGACGTTTTGCATCGCAATGACGGGCAACGCGCCCTCCTTCATGTCGCGCACGGCCAGCAGGCTCGCGCCGGGCTTCACCTTGCCCACGCGGTTGCAGCCGTCGAGCGTCGGCAGGTCGAACCACGCCTCCCGATTCGCCGCCGGTTCGGCTTCGAGCAACATCAGCGGATGGCTCAAGCCGGCGGTGGTGGGCGTGATTTTGAAGGGCTTGCCCACCTGCGGCTCGGTAGTGGCCTCGATGACGAACGGCGCGAGGCGCGCGAGCGCGGAGTCCTGATACTGACCGGCGGCATAGACGTTGCGCCCGCCGAGCGTGACGAGACCGCCGCCGCGTCGGCTCACGAAGTCGGCGAGCCATTGCATCTTGGTCTCGGAGGTGTCGCCGCCCTCGCGGAAGTAGGCGCGCGGGATGTCGCCGAGGATGATGACATCGTATTTGTGCAGGTCGGCCTCGGCGCCGGGCAGGCCGTCGCCGGCGTTTTTGTGCTGGAGCGCGCCTTGGGCATACCAGCCGCCCTTGGGCAACATCGTGAGCGTCGAGAGGTCCACGACGGGGTCGCGTGCCAGCCAGTGGCCGAGAAGTTTCCGTTCGTCGCGCGGCACGTCGAGGTAGAGGACGCGAATCTTGGCGTTGAGCACGCTGACGCGGTGCTCGGCGATTTGCAGGCTCTGGCTGACGGCGTTTTTCACGCCGTCCACGACGACGCGATACGTGCGGTCGCCCTCGCGCTCGGGCTTGATGACGAAGGCGACTTCCACCGGCTCCTTGCCGAGGCGGACGTTCTCGCGCGTGGCCAGCGGCTCGGGCCGGCCTTCCTCCATGAGCCGGGCGATGACGACCTGCTCGCCGAGGTCATGGGCGGAGAGCGTCGCGCCGAGCCGCAGCTCGTCGCCGAGGCGGACGTAGCCGGGGGCGTTGGAGATTTTCACACGCGCGAGTTTGGGCGCGTTGGTGGAGCCGAAGACGACGGGGAAGACGGGGAGTCGGCGCGCGGCGAGCATGGGCGCGAGGAGCTCGCCGCGGTTGCCGGCGGTGTCGTTGCCGTCGGTGAGCAGAACGACGGCGCGGAGGTCGTTCTCGCGACGGGCAGTCTCGGCGAGGGCGTCAACGAGGCGCGTGGGGCGGGCGGGTTCGGCGTTGGGCGCGTCGGGTTCGAGCCGCCAGTTGAAGTTGTAGCGGACGAGGTCGGCCTTCTCGGCGAGCGCGCGCAACGGGCCGCTGGCGAAGTCGCGCGCGGCGGCGAGGCGGGTTTTGCCGTCGGCATCCTGCAAGCCCATGCTGGCGGAAGTGTCCGTGAGCACGGCGATGGTGGGGCGGAGGTTGCGGTCGAGCTTCAGGCGCAGTTCCAACTGGCAGAGCATGAGCAGCAGCAGCGCGACGCCCGCCAGCCGGATGGCGGCGAGGCCCAGGCGCAACCGCCAGGTCATGACGTTGTGCGGGAGGAAGTTCAGCCCCGCCACGAGCACGCCGACGACGATGAGCATGCCCACCGCCCACGCCGGCAAGGGCGACGCGGCACGCCACAGCCACTCTGTCACCCGCTCAATGGAGCCGGGGGCGTCGAGGCCGAGGAGGTGGAGGAAGGACATTTTAGAATTGCCGATTACCGATTGCCGATTGCCGATTTGGGGAACCGAGCGGGTGGCGTGTGAGTGAGAACCAATGCGCTTGGCTGAAGGACGTTTTCTCCCTCACCCCGGCCCTCTCCCGCCGGGAGAGGGCCGGGGTGAGGGAGAACGGCTGCGAACGCGCCATGCCGGTGCAATGTTCGTTGACCAGTGTCCTCACGCGCTTGCCTCCGCGACACGTTGTTTCTCCCGACGGGCGCTCAAGATGTAGCCGGTCACGGCTTCGGCCACGTAGGCGAGGAGGAGGAGCAGGAGCAAGGGGCGCCAGAACTCGCCGCCGGGCGGAGCGAGTTTCAGCGCGGTGGCGGCTTCGGTCACGCGCACTTCGCCGCCCAGCCAGTCGCGGAGTTGCGGCTCGGTGGCACGGGTGAAGTCGCTCTCCTGCGCGTCGGTGTGGACGGTGATGTGACGCGTGTGGCCGGCCACGGCTCCGACGGCGCGGGGCTTGTGCAACGCGTAGTCGCCGGCGGGCAGCGCGGGGACGAGGACGGTTTGGTCGAGGTTCACTTTGAGCCGGATGGGCGGGCGGTTCGTGGCGTCGCCGAGGGTGGTGAGTTCAAGCTCGGTGGCGAAGGCGAAGGCGGGTTCCGAGACATCCAGCACGGCGGGTTGCAACGCGGTGAGAATGTCCGGCGGGCGCACGCGGAGCTGGCCGGTGAGGTAGTCCACGAGCCGCCACATGAGCGCGGGGAAGACGCGCGTGCGGGCGAGGTTGCCGCGGTCCAGCTCGAAGCCGAAGGCGAGCAGCGCCACGCGGCCTTTCTCCAGCGGCATCTCGACGGCGAGCGGGCGACCGTCCGCGCCGGTGAGCATCGCGGTGGCCCCGGTGGCGACGGCGGGCAGCTCGCGCGCCTTCGTGAAGCGCACGCCGGAGAGGTCGCCTTGCAGGCGGTCGCGGAACGGCGCGAGCCACGGGTGCGGGCTGCTCGTGTCGGCCAGCGCGAGGGCGGGGGCGAAGTCCTTGTCGTTGCCGAGCTGCGCGGGCGCGAGGCCGGGGCGCTGCGGGTCGGCGCTGAAGAAGAGGCGGTTGAACTGAAGCGCGTTGACGCCGCCGGCTCCGACGAACAGCAGCGAGCGGCCCTGGCGGACGAAGGTGTTCAAGTCGTCGAGCGCCTGTGCGGGCAAACTGGTCACGTCGTAGAGCACGACCAGTTCAAACTTGCTCAAGGTCTGGCCCGCGAGCGCCTCGGGCGTGACGAGTGTGGTGTCAATGCCCGTGCCGCTGGCGCGACCCAGCTCGCGGCCGGGGTTCAGCACGAAGCGAAGAATGGTCGCGCCGTCCACGGTCTCCTCCACGTCGGCGGGTTTCGGCTGCGCGGTCGCGCCGGGCTGGCCGAGGCGGGCGAGGGCGGAGTCGGTCACGGCTGCCTGGCTCGCGCCGTTGATGATGAGCACGCGGCGGGTTTCGGCGACGTTGAGCGGGACGCTAAAGGTGTCGTCGGAGGGCAGGGCGTCGGGTTCCTTGAGGCGGGCTTGCGCGATGGCGCGGACGGAGCGGTTGACGGGCGTGGTGAGGTCAACGACGGCCTCGGCTCCGGGTGCGAGTGGGATTTCCTTGATGGTGGGGTCGGGCTGGTTGCCGATGGCGAGCTGGAGCTTGGCGGTGCGGTCGTTGGTGCCGCTGTTGCGCAGGCGCGTGAGGATGTGGGCGTCGTCGCCGACCTTCACGCGACTGCCGCGCACGCGGGCGTCGGTGATGGCGAGGTTCTCGGTCGCGCCGGTGGCGAGGTCCACGAGGATGAGGTCGAGCTTGTCGCCGAGGTCGGCGCGGGCGCGGGCGAGGCGGAGCAAGTCCTTTTGGTTCCGCGCGGCAAAGGCGGTCGCGCGCAGGTCGGTGAGGACGACGATTTGGGACTTCACCTCGCGCCGGCCCCGGACGAGGTCGGCGGCGGCAGCGACAGCGTGGAGGAGGCCGCGACCGGAACCGTCCGTAGCGGAGAGGGGATGGGGTCTGGCGTCTGGGGTCTGGGGGGAGAGGGCCGCTAGCGCGGCGGCGGGGGAGGGCTGAAGTTCCGCGAGGAGGCGGGTGTCGTCGGTGGAGGCGATGAGGGCGCACTGGCTGGGGGCGGAGATTTCGGAGAGAAGTTCGCGGGCTTTGCGGCGGGCGAGTTCGAGCAAGGTGAGCTGGCCGGGGCCGGCGGGGTTCTTCACTGTCAGGTTCATGCTGGCCGAGCAGTCCACCACGACGACCAAGTTGCGCGGCGCGGGTGTGCTGCTGAAGCCGGGCAGGAAGACGCGCGCCATCGCCAGCACGAGCAACGTGAGCACGAGCAAGCGGAGCAGGAGCTGCCATGGGTCAATGAGGCGCGGGGCGAAGACGTTGGTGCGCTCGTCGCGCATGAGGAGGCGCAGCGTGGGAAAGTCGCGGACGGGGAACTTGTGCTTCGCGATGAGATGCAGCGCGAAGGGGACGCCCAGGCCCACGAGGCCGGCCAGCATGGCGGGGAAGAGCAGGCTCATGCGGGGAAATGCGGAATGCGGAATGCGGAATGCGGAATGGCGCGTGCGGGGGGCGAGGGCGTCTTGGAGTGCGGCGGGAAGCGGAGCGCCACGCCGCTTTGGCGTCCCGCGAAGCGGTCGTGAGCTGCCTCTCCACGCGCGATTCCGCTTCGCGGGACGGAAAAGCAGTGTCGCCGCTGCGCTCTGCCACCGCAGTCCAAGACGACGCAGGTCCACGCACGTTGCTGGCGCGGGGCGTCAACTTTGAACTCAGAACTTTGAACCCGGAACTTCATCTCAACGCCCACGCTCCCTTCGGAAGAGCAGGTAGTCCCGGAGCACCAGTTCGATGGGTTCCGAGGTGTCCACAAAGCGGTAATCTGCTCCGGCGCTGGCGCAGCCTTCCTTGATGGTGGCGCGGAACTTTTCGAGGCGTTCGAGGTAGAGCTTTCGCAGCCGCAACGGGTCCGTCATGAGCTGCGTGCCGGTCTCGAGGTCGCGGAAGCTGGTCAGCGCCTGGAAGGGGAACTTCACCTCGTCCGCGTCCAGCAGGTGCAGGACGACGACCTCGTGCCGCCGCGCGACCAAGTGCCGGATGCCCTCGACCACCGAGTCGTGCCCGCTGTGGCAATCCGTGATGAGCAAAATGACGCCGCGGCGGGTGAGGCGCTGGACGATGAGCTTGAGCGTGGGGCCGAGGTCGCTGGGGCCGCGCGCGGCGAGGGCTTCCAGCTTGGTCAGGAGCGTGAAGAGATGCCGCCGACCTTGCTTGGGCGGGATGAAGTCGCGGATGTCGCGGTCGAAGGTGATGAGGCCGGGCGAGTCCTGCTGATGCGCGGCGAGGTGGGCCATCGCGGCGGCGAGGTAGCTGGCGTATTCCAGCTTGGTCAGGCGCTCGGGGTCGTCGGGCCGGTAGCCCATGCTGCCGCTCACATCGAGCAGGCAGATGACGTTCATGTTCGACTCCATCTCGAAGCGCTTCACGTAGTAGCGCTCGGTGCGGGCGAGCATCTTCCAGTCAATCGTGCGCAGCTCGTCGCCGGGGGCGTATTCGCGATGGTCCACGAACTCGACGCTGTAGCCGTAGTCCGGCGAGCGGTGACGCGAGGCATACATACCCTCGACGAGCAGGCGCGCCTTCAGCTCGATGTTGGCGATGGAGCGCAACACCTTCGCGTCGAGGAACCGCATGGGCGGGACTTGAGCCATTAGTAAGTCCGCGCAACCGAAACTAGCTAGGCGCGCGGAGACAAGAGTAACGCCAGCCCAGGGAGCGTAATTCAACCCAATGCCGTCGGCCGCACTGGGGGCGCGATTTCGGCCTCAAGCGAACCCCCGCAGCAGCCGCAGCAGCCAGTCCGCGCCCATCAGCACGGCGAGCAGGACGAGCAGCACGAACCGGTTCCACAGGTCCACGGTTTCCACGCGCGTCACGGGCACCTTCTCTAAATTCTCCAGCGCGCTCCAAGTCGTCGGGTCCGCACGGTTGAGGTAATTGCCGCCGGTGTCGTGGGCGATGCGGCGGAGGGCGGCTTCGTTGATGCGCGGGTTGTCCAGCTCTGCGTTGCTCGCCTCGACATCGAAGGCGATGAGCGTGTCCGCCACGGCTTTGTCATCGGCGGCGACGCTCGCGGCGACCTTGTGCTGGCCGGGCGCGGTCGGCGCGAAGCGCGCCGTGTAAGTGCCCGGCTCGGCGGCGTTCGGGGCGAAGTCCAGCGGCAGTTGCTGGCCGTCGGGCAAGGTCACGCGCGCCTGCACGCGGGCCTTGGGCAGTGCCGACGCGGAGCGGACTTCGGCGCGGAGCACGACGGTCTGCCCCGGCTCGTAACGGCTGCGGTCGGGCTCGAGGTGCAAGCTCACGTTGCCACCGCTCAGGCGCAGCGGCGCGAGTGCGCGGAGCGATTGCTGCCAGAAAACTTGGAACGGCGTCGGGCCTTCCGTCGCGGTCGAGAACATCTGCCACTTCCAAAGCGTGTCCGTGGCGATGAACAGCACGCGGCCCCGGCCCACGGTGTGTTCCGCCATGAGGATGAGATTCCCGTAAGGGTTCGCGAGCTTCGCCGCCTCGGCGAGCGCGGTGGCGGCGGGCTTCTTGCGCAGCGGCGGATAAATCTGGTCCACCGGCGGCAGCGCGGCCCAGTAAGCCTCCGGCGCACCACCGGGCGCGGCGAAGAACGGCGAGGCCAAGCCTTCCGCCGTCACGCGCACCGCCACGGGACCGGGCACCGGCGCGGCCGACTCGGGCGACAACTGCACCGGCAGCAACGCCGCCAGCGCCGGGTGCGCCGCCATCTGCGCGAGGTTCGGCCCGCCTATCACGATGAGCGACTTGCCGTCCTCCTCGACCAGTTGCTGGAGCACGTTCGCAAATCCGCGCGGCCAGCGACGCGGGTCCGCGCTGCCGAGCACCAGCGTGTCGAAGCCCGCCAGCTCCGCACGCGACTGCGGAAAGCCCGTGACTTTCGTTCGCCGGTCCGGCTCCGCGAGCTGCACGAACGCGCTCTCGCCGCGCGACAGGAACGCCGTGAGCGTGAAGCCCGGGTCGTCCTCGAAGATGCGCCGCAGGAACTTGAACTCCCACCGCCAGTTGTCTTCGAGGAAGAGCACCTCGTTGCGCGCGCCCAGCACTTGCACGCTGAATTTGCGGACGGGCGCGGTCGCCGACGTGCCCGCGACTTCGACGGCGTATTCCTTCAGCCCTGCCTCGGCTGGCTGGAACGCGAGCGTGACGAACCGCTCCGCCTGCCCGGCCGCGAAGGTGAACGGCTGCGAGGCGACCAGCTTCTCGCCGTCCTTCAAGTTCAGCGTCAGCGCGCGGCTCGCCAGACCCTCCTGCCGCAGCGCCACGCTGAACCGCGACTCCGCCCCGAGCAGCACGCTGCGTGGCGCTTGCACCTGCGCGATGCTGACGTGCGCGGTCTCGGCTCCCCCGACCGCTGCCGCCGGCGCGAGCGTGTCCACGGCCAGTCCCAGTTCCCGCGCCACGTCGGTCACGGCGCGCGCGCCGAAGTCGTGGCCGTCACTGACCAGCAACACGCGGCCGCCGGGCACGAGCGGCGCGGACTCGCTGCGTTGCTGGCGGTAGTGCTCCCAAGCATCGGCGAGGCTCTCGCCGTAACGCGTCGTCGTGCCGCTGGCGGTCAAGGCCGGCAAGTCCGCCGCCGCGACTGCGCGCGCGTGGCCGTCGAAAGCGAACCACAGCACGTTGGGCCGGCCCGCGAGTTTGCTTTGCAGTCCGCTCTTCGCGAGCCACTGCATCGCCTCCGGCAAACGACCGTTCGGCGCGGCGCTGTCCTTGAGCCCCATGCTCATCGAGGTGTCGAGCAACACCAGCACCGGCGGCCCTTCCTGCACCGTGCGATGGAACGAGACGATGGGCTGGAGCAGGCACAGCGCGAACACCGCGACGATGACCATCCGCAACGCGCCCAGCCCGATAATCCATCGCCGGGGCAGCCGCTTTTCCGCGAGCAGCAGCGACCCACGCACGAGCAACGCGAGCAGCGCGACGGTGAAGAGCGCGACCAGCCACACCGGCAGCACGGGCATCCAACTGACCGTCACGACACCACCTCCGCCTTCGTCGTGGGAGCCATGATGCCGTGCTTCGCCACGGTGGAGCCGGCCACGGCAGGGTTCATCACGGGGCAGAGGCGGTGGACGAAATACATCTCGGCCATCAGCACCAGCGCACCCAGCGCCATGAGCCATGGCCACAAGAGCACGCGCCCGCCGGCCACCGCTGCTTCAGGCTTCGCCGACGGGTCGGGGTGCGTGATGTCGAAGGCCGTCTCGCCCCACCACGCGCGCAGCGTCTCCGCGTCGGCCTTGCTCACGGTGCTGTCGCCCCGGCCGGCGTGGACGACGAAGTTCAGCTTCGTGCTGCCGCTGTCGCCGCTGGCGCGCAGGGCAGACACCCCGACCTCCTCGGCGGCGTCGAGGCGCACGGACAGCTCGTTGCCCAGCGGTTGCAAGATGGGCGTCAGCGTGCGACCGCCGGGCGTCGTGATGGCTGCGGTGGCATTCGAGCCAAGGCCCGGGAGCACGAACGCCACCATCTTGCCGGCCTGAAAACTCCGGCCCAGCCGCGCGCGGGTGAGGCGGTTGAGCATCTGGTCCAGCAGCGGCACGAAGCAGTTGCGGCGCGGCAGGTCGCTCCACTCGTCGTTGGCGGTGGAGTTCACCACGAGCACACGGCCCGCGCCGAAGGAGTGTTCGATGAGCGCCGGCGCGGCGTCGCCTAACCACGCGAGCACCTGGCTGGCGCTGCCCGCCGGCGCGTCGCCGAACGTGTAGAAGGTCCGCGCGCGCACCCGGGCGAAGTCGCCGAAGGTCGGGTCGAACAGCGGCGCGAGCAGCGGGTTCGTCCAGTCAATGCGTGCGAACTGTGCCATGCCGCCCTGCGCGACTTGCAAGAGCGGGCGCGGCAGCAGGCTGTCCGTGGGGCGCTGGGGATTGTGCAGCTTGGTGTTGTAGAATGGCGGTTGCACGGCGGGTCCGAGGAACATCAGCAGGCCCGCGCCGGACTTGACCCGCGACTCCAGTGCGGCGACGCGGTCATCGGAGAGATGCGACACGTTGGCCATCACCACGACATCGGCGCTGGCGAATTCAGTGGCGGTCACGGCCTCGGGGCGACGGCGCGTGACTTGCGTCGCGCCGGCTTCACCCTGGCTGAGGACTTCGAGCGCCATGCGGAGATGATGGCCGGGTTGTAGCGTCTCGATTTGCGTGGTCTCGGGTTCGAGCAACAGCACGCGGACGGCGGCGGCACGGGCGTCGAGGTTCAGCCAGAACTGGTCGTCGTCGGGCAACGCGTCGCGCGGCTCCAGCACGAGCTCGGCGACCTTGCCAGCGATGTCGTAGTCGGCGGGCACGGGCAGGTTCACCTCGGCGAACGCACCGGGAGCGAGCGTGACTTTCTGCGACAAGTCGCCGAGTCCGGCGAGTTGCTTCACGCGCACGATGCGCTCCTGCGGCTCGTTGCCGGACGCACCGATGCGCGCGTGCAAGTAGCGCTTGCCATCGGACTCGATGGGCCGGGCGTCAGCAATCCACGCGTTGCGCGGTGCGGAGGGACCGACATCCACGACCTGCACGGTGACGGGGACGGGCAGGCCTTCGAGGAAGCCGGCGACCGCACCTTGCGACCAACTGCCCTGGTGGTTGTCCGTGAGGAAGACGAGTTCCGCGCGCGTGTTCGGGCGCGGCGCGGCAAGCATCGGGCGGATGACGGCGAGGGCGGAGGAAAGGTCGGTGTCGCCGAGGCCGGCGCGCGCGGCTTCGAGGCGGGCGACGTAGCGGGTTGGGTCTTCGGCGAGCGGGCCGAGGGCGGTGGTTTTGTTCGCTGTGAGCAACACAGTGGCGCGGTCGCCGGGGAGGCCTTGGGCGAGGAGGGCACGGGCGATTTTCTTGGCGTGAACGAAAGGCGTGTCCTTGCCCGGTTGCTCGTAGTTCATGCTGCGGCTCACATCGAGGACGATGAAGCGCTCGGTGAAATGGCGCTGGCCGCTGGTGGAGAAGATAGGCTTGGCCAGCGCGAAGACGAGGAGCAGCAGGAACGCCGCGCGCAGGAGGAAGAGCAGCACCTGATGCCACTGGATACGGCGGGAGAGCTTGTGCTGCGAGGTGCGCAGCCAGCGCAGGCTGCTGAAGGGCATCGTGCGGACGCGCTTGGGCTTCAGCAGATGGATGATGACCGGGATGGCCAGCAGCGTGGCGGCAGCGAGGGCGAAGGGGGCGAGGAGGGTGAACATGGTTCAGCCACGCAGTTTCGCGCGCCGGTGGAGATACGCCGAGAACGCCTCGTCATACGGCTGCCGTGTGTTCAGCGGGACGTAGTCGATGCCGACTTCGACGAGGCCTTTGCGGAACAGCTCGGTTTCGGCGGTGAGGTTTTGCAGGTAGCTCTCGCGGACGGAGGCGGGGTCCACTTCGAGTTCTTCGCCGGTCTCGAGGTCGCGGAAGACGGTCGCGCCGTCGAAGGGGAACTCGACTTCGGTGGCGTCGCGGATTTGGAAGACGATGACGTCGTGGCCGTGGCTGCGGAGGAGGCGGATGGATTTGAGCGTCTCGGCCGGGTCGTCAATGAGGTCGCTGATGAGCACGATGAGGCCGCGCCGCTTGAGGTTGCGCACGAGGGCGCGGAGGCTCGCGGCGACGTTCGTCTCGCCGGTGGGCGGGTTGGCGGTCATGGCCTGAATCATCTGGCGCAGGTGCGAGAGGCGCGAGCGCGGCGGGAGCAGGAGGCCGGGCTTCGCGCCGAAGAGCGAGAGGCCGACGGCGTCCTGCTGCTTGATGATGAGGTAGGCGAGGCAGGTGGTGAGGAAGCAGCCGTAATCCCACTTGGTGACCTTGCCGGTGCCGAAGGCCATCGAGGCGGAGCGGTCGAGGAGGATGTAAGCGCGGAGGTTGGTCTCTTCTTCGTAGCGCTTGATGTAGTAGCGGTCGGTGCGGGCAAAGACCTGCCAGTCGAGATACTTGAGGTCGTCGCCGGGGACGTATTCGCGGTGGTCGGCGAACTCGACCGAAAAGCCGTGGAACGGGCTGCGGTGCAGGCCGTTGATGAAGCCCTCGACGACGAGCTTCGCGATGAGCGGTGAGAGGGTGAACTTGTCGAGCAGCGCGGGGTCGAGGTAACGGCGCGGGTCGGGATTGCGCGAGACTTCGGTGATGACTTGGGGGTTGCCGCGTTGCACGACTTCGCGGTGGAAGCGGTTCGCGACGCTGCGGGCGCGGGCGCGCAGGGAGTCCAAGAAGGACGGTGAAGTGCCGGGGGCGTTGGCCATGAGGCGCGGGAATCAGTTGCTCAACCGTCCACTCACGACGTGGCGCGCTCGCGCACTTCTTTCAACAGCCGTTCCACGATGCTGTCCGTCGTGATGCCCTCGGCCTCGGCGGTGAAGCTGGCGAGGATGCGGTGGCGCAGGACGGGCAGCGCGACGTGGCGGACGTCGTCACAGGAGACGTTCACGCGGCCGGCGAGGGCGGCGTGGGTCTTGGCGGCGAGGACGAGCGCCTGGCTCGCGCGCGGGCCGGCGCCCCAGCCGACTTGTTCCTTGATGAAGGCCGGCACGCCCGCCTCGTGCGGACGCGTCGCGCGCGCGAGGTCCACGGCGAAACCGGTGACGTGACGCGAGACGGGAATGCTGCGGATGAGCTGCTGGTGCGCCTGGAGCGTCGGACCGTCGAGGAGCGGGCGCACGTCGGCGTCGGTGTTCATCGTGGTCTGCATCACAATGCTCTCCTCCTCGTCGAGTTTGGGATACTTGATGAAGGTGTTCATCAGGAAGCGGTCCTTCTGCGCCTCGGGCAGTGGGTAGGTGCCTTCCTGGTCAATCGGGTTTTGCGTGGCCAGCACGAAGAACGGCTGCGCGAGCTTCCACGTCTGGCCGCCGGCGGTGACCTCGCGCTCCTGCATGGCCTGAAGCAACGCCGCCTGCGTCTTGGGCGGCGTGCGGTTGATTTCGTCGGCCAGGACGATGTTGCTGAAAATCGGGCCGCGCACGAAGACGATCTCGCGCTTTCCGGTCTCGTGATTCTCCTCGATGACGTTGGTGCCGACGATGTCCGAGGGCATGAGGTCGGGTGTGAACTGGATGCGCTTGAACTGGAGCGCCAGCACGCGGGAGAGCGTGCTAATCATCAGCGTCTTGGCGAGGCCGGGCACGCCTTCGAGGAGGTTGTGGCCGCCGGCGAAGATGGTGGTGAGGAGCTGTTCGAGCACCTCGCGCTGGCCGACGACGACCTTGCCCAGCTCGGCGAGCATGGCGTCATGGCAACGGTGGAGTTCCTGGATTTTCTTTTCGATGGGTTCGCTCATGGGTGGGTTCTTCGTTGGAAATACGGACAAAGCAATGTGTTGTCGATTGGCTTGAGATTGTCTCGGGCCGCGTCTTCGCTCGCTACGAAATCTTGCCCAATCGCACTCGATGGCGTAAGCAAGCTGCATGAGCACCATTGAACTTGCCGTCCAGCGGGTTGCCGGTCTCGACGAGTCTCATGCCGCCAAGCTCCTTGCCTGGCTCGACAGCCAACAAGCAGCCCAGCCCGCCCTGCCCCAAGAGCAACCGCTCGGTGCGCACGCGATGATTGGCTTCGCGCTCCGCGATGGCCGAGCTCCACGAACGACGGCTGACTGGATGAAGGAACTTCGCGAGGGGGACGCGGACTAGTATGGCGTGGGTAGTGGACACCTGCCTGCTCATCGACATCGCCGATGCCGACCCGCAGTTTGCTTCCGGCTCTGCTGCGCTGTTGAGCGCCAAGCGCAGCGATGGGCTGGTGGTGGCACCGGTCACCTACGTTGAGCTGGCTCCGGTTTTTGGTGGGGATGTGGCCCGGCAGGAACTCTTTCTTCACCACCTGCAAGTCTCCTGGTCGCAGGATTGGACCTGCGCCGAGACATTGGCGGCGCACGCTGGCTGGCATCGCTACGTGCAGGCGAAGCGGCTTCTTCGCACCCCCAAACGCCCGATGGCCGACATTCTCATCGGAGGATTCGCGGAGCGGTTCGATGGCTTGCTGACCCGGAATGAAGCGGATTTCAGAAGTGTATTCCCTAACCTGCGCATCTTGGTCGCGTGACGGCGTCCGCAGGGCGGCACTGGCTTCGGCAATGTGCTGAGTTTCCTGTTCGATGGAGTCGCTCATGGGGGCCGGCTGAGTGAAGGGAAACCTTGCTGGTCAGGCGTTGGCGTTCCTAGATTGGAGACGTTTCTGAAGTTCAGCAACGGTCAGCGGCGGGGAGGTTCGGTGGAGCATCGCATGACAATTCGGGCATACGGGAATCAAGTCTTGCTTCGGGTCAACGGCGTAGCCGCTTTGAACTTCGCTGAGTGGCCGAGTGTGGTGGACGTGGATGAAGCCATTGCCAAGCTCACCGTAGGCCGCGCCGAAGTCGAAGCCGCACACCCGGCAGACCGCGCCGAAGTGAGTGATGCAGGCGCGCCGAGCGGCGGCGTCCCGCTCGTAGGCGTTCACGGTGATACGGCGTGATGCTCCTTCCCAAAACCGCTCGGCAGCACGCACCTCATCGGCAAGGACGATGGGTGAGTAACCACGCTGGGTGAGGAAAGCACTCCACAGCTCCTCTAGTTCGGCGGCGGCAGCCGGAGGAATCGTGATACCACTAGCCCGTGTCTCCCATTGAACGCTTGCGAGTGCCCCTGAATCGAGGCGGGAGCGTGGCAAGATCGGCTCCTTGTCGGAGTTCAGTAGGATGTCGAAGCGGGCAAAGACGTAGAGCGCAGAACTTCCGCTCTTTGAAAAGTGCGCGTCAAGAAATGGCTCCTCAGATGTTACGACTCCGGATGCGACGATGCCGCGTGGTTCCAAGCCTTGCCGTAAGAGGAAGACGCGGTCGCCAGCGCGAAGGCGTTTGCTCCGACCGCAGCTCCATCGGTCATCGAGGAAGCCCTGCTTGAGGGTGCGAGCGTGGTCGGCGTCAAGCGTGTCCCACGGCCAAAGCTTCGGATTCCAGGTTAAGAGGAAGGTCTGCATTCTAGGAAGGGGCCCAAGTTGAAGCTCGGCTTCAATGACTCAAGGCATACGTGATGACGTTCAGCGCCACGCGCAGGGCGTCGGTGGGTTCGAGGCCCTTGGCGTAGGCGTTGGACTCGCGGTTGAGCGCGCTCTGGAAATCGAACGGCGTGTAGAGCACCGCGAGCCGCTGGTCGAGGAAGAGGCCGTGGAACTCCGGGTATTCCAGCGCCGGGTCGTCGCGCAGCGCGGGCGCGGTGAAGGTGACTTTCTCCAGCGGATTCCAGCCGGCGGTGAAGATGGGGTGTGTGGGCGGGAGTTTCAGGAGTTCATTTTTGCCGAAGACTTTTTTCAGCTCGCGCCGGAACGCGGTGTCGAACGGCTTCAGCCCTGCGCCCGCGCTGGCGACGAGCATCCCGCCGCGTTCGAGATAGCGGCGCAGGCCCTCGATTTCCTTGGAGGTCAGCTCGAAGTCGTAGTGCCCGGTCATGAAGAGCAGCGGGTAATTGCCGAGTTGCGGGTCGTCGAGCGCGATGCGGTGGGGCGCGTAGTCCACGTCAATCTTCGTGTTGTCGTTGAGGCCGATGGCGACGCTGTTTTGCAGGCCGGGATGCAGGTCCCAGCTCCCGCGATACATCACGGTGGCGTGGCGGAAGACGTCGCCGGGGCGGGACTGGCCGTCGTAGAGCGGGAACTGCTGCGCGAGGAAGCGGCCATACTCGGTGCTGCCAAGGACGTAGGCGACGAGGTTCACGCCCAGCCGCCACGCGGTCTCGCCGGTGATGTGCTTGCCGGCGGGATGATACTTGGCGCTGCTCCACGCCGCGCCGAGGCCGGTGGGCACGAGCAGCACGGCGGCGCGCGTGCCGATGTCCATGGAGTAAATCTCGGGCGGCTGCTGGAACTGCACGCCGTTGACGAGCGTCATCACCTGCTGGATGCGATAGCGGGAGTTGAAGACGGGATGGTCGAGCGGCAGCCGCATGAACTGCTTTTGCGGAAAGACCTTTCGCATCTCGCGCGCGACGGCGAGGGAGAATTCGTCCATGCCGCGCGCAGCGTTGAAGAGGATGGTGCCGCCAGCGGTGAGGAACTTGCGGAGGTTCTCGACCTCGGCGGGCGTCAGCGTGAAATCGTAGTCGCCCGTCATGTAGAGAATCGGGATGTCCACGGGGTCGAAGCCGGAGCTGGCGAGCGGCTTGGTGGCGTATTGGTAGTTGTTCCCGTCGGCGAGGCGGTCGTTGCTGGCGACGATGAGCTTCTGCGCGTCGCCGGGGTAGCTCTGCCATTGCTCGAAGATTTGCACCGTGCCGTCGGGGTGGACGTATTTGAGCTTCTCGCCGTATTCCACCTTATACATGACGGTGAGCGTGGTGGGCGGGGGCGGCGTGCGCTCCTGCGTCTTGCGCATCGTGGGGCCAGGGTCGGGGATGACGTCGGTCTCCTCGCCGCCGGTCTGGGTCTTGGGCGGGGCCTTGGCGGGCGCAGGCGGCTTGCCCTCGGCGGGCGGGAAGAGAACCTGGCGCTGGGCGTGGGCGGGGAGAGCGAAGCACGCGAGCAGTGCGAAGAGGAGGCAAGCGAAGGCGGCGCGGTGCATACGGAGCGCGGACGCCCACGTCCGCAGCCTCTTGGACTGCGGCGGGAAGCGGAGCGCCACGCCGCTTTTTCCTCCTGCGGAGCGGTGCGGCATGGTGGGCTGTTCCGCTCCGCGGGAAGCCAAAGCGGTGTCGCCGCTGCGCTCTGCCACCGCAGTCCAAAAGCGCGTCGCCATGCCGCGCGCGGCAGGCAGATCAGGCTGCGGACGTGGGCGTCCGCGCTCCGGGGAGGGTGATTGCATCGGCGTGTTCGACGCGGCGGCGCCGGGCTTTATTGGTTCGCGGACTATCTTCATGGCAGCGGCAGCTCGATGGTCGGCTCCGGCGCATTCGGCTGCGGCCGATGCCAGGTGTGGCTGGGGGTGAGCTTGAGTGTCTTGAGCACCTTCGGGAGCGCGGTGGGCTGCGCGGCGGCCTTCGCGGCGACGGCTTGGGCGAGCTTCACGTTGGCCTCGGCGGCGGTCTTTTCGGCGGCGAGTTTGGCGGCCAGCTTGTCCGCAGCCGCGCGCGCTTCGGCGATGGCTTTGGTCTTAGCGGCAACTTCGGCAACGGCTTTGTCGGCGGCGAGTTTGCTGGCGGTGGCGGCCTTTTGTGCGAGGGCCGAGTCG
Organism: Verrucomicrobiota bacterium; assembly: GCA_039796295.1. Taxonomy (GTDB): domain Bacteria; phylum Verrucomicrobiota; class Verrucomicrobiia; order Limisphaerales; family SXTU01; genus SXTU01. Next base: position 63,787 of record JBDKJY010000030.1, on the reverse strand, counting down.
GCGGCGGCTTTGGTCGCAATGGCGCGGGCTTCCATCCATTTGGCTTCGAAGGGGGCGCGTTCGGCCACGGCTTTGACGGGGATTTTTACGACGGCAGCGTGAGCGGTGAGGACGACTTTGGCTTTTTCAGCGGATTCGGCGGCGACTTTTTCGGCGGTGAGCTTGTCGTCTGCGGCGAGCTTCTGCGCGGCCAACAGGTTGGCAGCGGCTTGCTCGGCGGCGGCCTTCGCAGCAGTCCACGCGGCCTCGGCGGCGGCTTGGTCGGTGACGGCCTTGGCAGCGAGCTTGTCTGCGGCGGCGCGCGCGTCGGTGACGGCCTTCGCGGCCTTGGCGGACTCCGCGAGGTAGTATTCGGCGTCGAGCTTGAGGTCGGCGGTGGACTTCATCGCGCCGGGGAACTGCGTCGCCAACGTCCACACGCTCAAGCTGTATTCGGGCGCGGGCACGACCACGCCGTCCTCCTGCATGCGCCACGACTTCACGACGAGCGGCGTGAGCGTGTGCGGCAGCGCGGTCAGGCCGTCGGCGCGCACGGGCGCGGGCGAGTTGCGGATGTTCAAGTCCGTGGCTCCCGGCGCGAGCGGCTTCTCGGGATTTGTGGTGACAACCTCAACGTGCGTGTTGCGCGGGAAATCGCCTTTCACGCGCACCACGAGGAACTCCAGCGACTCCAGCGGCTCCTCGCCGCGCACAATCTTCGGCTTCGCGGACGATGGCGTGAGCGCGACTCGCTCGGGCGGGATGTTGCAGTTGAGCATCGTCAGCGAGCTGGCGACGAGGTGCAGCACCTTGTTGGTGACGGCGTTGGTCACGGTAATGCTGGTGAGCTGGACCTTGGCCGACGCGAGCGAAACGGCGGTCACGGAGCGGTCAATCAACGTGTCTTCCGCGCTGCCGGTCAGCGTGCGCAGGCTCATGCCGGTGTGGCAGTTGCGGAAAACATTTTGCTTCAGCATCGCGTTGCCGGTGTGCCACGAGACGCCCGCCGCGCAGTCTTCGACAACATTTCCACTCACGCTGCACTCGCCGGCGCTCAACGCGATGCCGATCGCGTAAGCGCCGTAGATACGGTTCTCGCGGATATCCGCGAGCTGGCACCCGCTCACGGACAGCGCGGAGGGCCGCACCATCGCCGCCTTCTGCGCGCGGAACTCGTTGCGCACGATGGCCGGCGTGTCGCAGTTCGCGAGGCTCAGGCGGCCGAAGGCGGTGAAGCGGTTGCCAATCACATTGCAACGCTCGTTGGGTTTGTCGCCGGTGTTGTCGATACCGGTGAGGCTCACTTGGACGTTGTCGAACTGCGCGTTTTGCAAATCCACCATCGTGCGCGCGACGGCGGTGAACTCGGCGGGCGGCGGGTTCTTCTCGCCCGGCGCGATGGGCGAAACGATGGCGACGTTGCGCTTGCCCTCCGGCAAGTTGGCCCGGCCGACGAGGAACAACGACCCGCCGCGCTGGAGCTTGAAGAGGCGCTCCGCCGAGTTGGTGGCCACGAGACGCAGCTCCATCGAGTCGGTCAGACCGGGCGCGTGCATCTTGATACTGCCGTAGGCCTCGACCAACCCGTCCACCGCGAGCACTCGACGGCCCTGGCCGGCCTGGAACGCGAGGTTGGAGTTCGCGTCGAGGAGCAACTGCTTGCAGGTGATTTTGTCGGAGTCATCGCGGTCGAAAACCACGGTGTCGCGTGCGGAAATGACGGCCTCGTCTTCCGCCGTTGGCACCGCGCCGCCCTTCCAAGTGGAAACATCGCTCCAGCGCCCGCCGCCCAGACCGTTGGAGTGGATTTCCTTGGCGAGCAGCGGGGTGGTGGACCACAGAGACACGACGAACACAGAGAAAAGCAACTGACGAAAAACCTCTGTGTTCATCTGTTCGGCTGATTGGCTGCGATTGATGGTCATTGTTCCACCTCCTCGGCCTCGATGAAACTTCGCAACGAATCGCTCTGGCGGTCGCTCACCGGGAAGACTTTTAGGGCGTCAATCTGCACCGTGCCAGTGATGTTGATAAGCTCCAGCTTCAGGAGAGCATCGGGCGCGAGCGGGGTCTTGATGCGCACGGCGGCCTTGCGCCACTGGCCGTAGGACGCGCGGTCCAGCGGGACGAGCACATGCGCGGTCGGGTTCGTGGCGGGGCCGTCGGCACCGGCATACATCCAGACGTTCATGTAGCAATATTGATACGGCTCCAGGCTCGTGTTGCCCTGCTTGCGATACCAGAACTCCACCCAGCACGCGCTGTCCGGCGGCACGTTGCGCAGGTCCTTCGTCATGCTGAAGCGCCCGCTCGCCACCGTCGGCCCGTCCATGCCGAGCATCGGCAGGAACGCCACGCGGTCGAAGCGCCCGGCAGTTTGCGCCTCGCCCGGCTCGAAGCCCGTGACATGGCCGCGAAACGTCCCGCTCGCGGCGGCAACCTCGTTCGTTCTCGCGGCCACCGCGCGCTCGGCGCGGGCCTTCACCACGTTGAACACCGGCGTGAGTTTGTGCTGCGTGAAGTAGTCGGGGAACGTCTCGCGCAATTTCTCGAACCAAGCCTGCGCGCTGGGGAAATCCTCCTGCCGCAGCGCGCAGTCGGCCAGTCCATGCATCGCGCGGTCGCGGAAGCCGGCCCATTGCCGCAGCTTCAGCAGCACTTCGTAGTGACGGATGGCGTCCTCGTAGCGGCCCGCGAACCGGTCCGTCTCCGCGCGGAGGAACCGATACATCCCTTCCAGTTTCTGCTCGGGGAAATCCAGTTCCAGCCGCTCCAGCAACAGCCGCGTGCCGCGCACGTCACCGGTGCGGAGCTTCTGTTCCGTGATGCGCAGCAGCGCACCGCGCTGGATAGCTTCGTTCTGGCCCGTCACGGCGAAGCGCTCGCCGCCGAGCGACTTCGCCAGCCGGTAGCGCTCGGCGGCTTGCACGAGGTCGCCAGCCTGCGTGAAGAGGTCGCCCCAGTGAATCGCCGCCTCGCGCACCGCCGGATGGCCGAGGCCGCGATGGTCCGTGATGATGCTCTCGTAGAGCTGGGCGGCCTTCTGGAACTCCTTCAGATAATTCCACTGCAAGTCCGCGCCCTTGAGTAGCACGGTGACGCGCAGGCTCGGCACTTTGCCGGCAACCTTGAGCGCCTCGTCCATCAGCGCCATCGCCTCCGCGCCGCGACCTTGCCGGGCTAGGGCTTCCATCAAGGTCGTTTGCAGCGCGACTCGCCGCTTCACATCGAGGTCGGCTTGGGCCAGCAAGTGCCGCGCGAGTCGCTCGACCAACGGCCAGCGGTTCGGCTGTTCGGAGACCAGCAGGAAGTCGAACGCCGAGTTGAACCGCTGCGCGTCCCAGCCGCTCCAGTCATCGGCGGACAAGAGCGACACGGCGCGCTCCAGCGAGTGCGGGCTGGTCGGCGTGGGCGCGGTCCAGACGTAGATGCGCTGCGTCACCGGTGGCGCGCCGCCGCCGGCGTTGAGCGTGACGCGATACTCGCCGGACTTGAAATAAGCGTGCGTCGGCGAGCGGCCAGTGCCGCGTGTGCCGTCGCCGAAGTCCCACTGAATCTTCGCCGGGTCTGGGCTGGTGCCGTGCGCCTCGAAGCGCGCGAGGTGCAAGGTGATGCCTGGCGTGCTCAAGGTGTCGTCCACGCCCCACGCGAACGTCATGGCCGGCGCGCCGTTCGCGCCCTCGATGCCCGCCGCCTCGGCACGCGTGGCTGGGGCGAACATCGCGGCGGGCACGGCGGCGGCGGCGAGCTTCTTGTTCGCCGTGTCGCGCTTGAGGTAGAGCGTGCAGTTCGCCACGGCGGCGGCGGGGCCGCAGACGTGATGCACCTCGAAGGGATGCACGCCCGCCGTCAGCTCCACCTCACGCCACGCCGTCACGGGAATGCGCGTGGTGAAGCGCGCCCCGCCGATCTGCTCGAAGACGCGGTTGGTGTTGATGAACAGAAACGCCGCGTTCTCCGCGCCGAGGTAAAATTTGTAAGCACCGTCCTCTGGGATGCGCAGGAAGCCCCGGTAGGACGCGGCGAAGTTGCGCACGTTGTCGGGCCGCGCGGGGTTCACGTTCTGCACCACCTGGTCCACGAAGGCGTTGCCGATGACCGCCGGGTTTTCCTTCAAGCTCCCGACCACGTCCGCCCAGCTCGCGAGCGACGTGCCGGTCCAGTTGCGGAACTCGACGGTGATTCCCTCGGGCAGCGGCGGAACGTTGGGGTGCGGCAGCTTCGGGTTGCCTGCGTAAGCCCAATAGACCGGGTCGTTCGTGTGGCGTGCGAACTGGATGAGCGTCTCGCCGTCGGGCTGATGGGAAAGCACGGCGACCGGCAATACCGTGCCATCCTGCCGCTGCACGCAGATGTCCGCGCCATCGGGCCGCAGCCAGCCCGCCGCCGGCAGTCGCGCGATGACGCTCTGCGTCTGGGCCTTCTCGTTCGTAAAATCACCGATGAGCCGCAGCGGAAAGCGCACGCGATAGCCCGGCACCCAGGCGGGCGCGGGCAAGTCCACGGCGACGGGAGCAGGAGCGCCCTTCGCAGCAGCCTTCACCGGCGCGGGCGCGGCGGCGTGAGTCAGGAGCGAAGCAGTGCAGCACAGCAGTGCGAGAATTCCGCGAACGAGAACGCGTGCGTTTGGACTGCGGTGGCAGAGCGCAGCGGCGACACCGCTTTCACTTCCCGCGGAGCGGTTGGTTGGTTGCGGCTGGACCGCTGCGCGGGACGCCAAAGCGGCGTGGCGCTGCGCTTCCCGCCGCAGTCCAAAACTTCGCGGGTTGGGTCGGAACGTGGTGTCAGTCCAGCCCTTACTCCGGTTCATACGTGACTCTGAGTTGCCATTGCTGCCGCCCGGCGTGGGTGGGCGAGGCGAGGATGCAGGGGCCGTCGAAGGTGAGCAGCCAGCCGCGGTTCGGAGCCGCGCCGCCGTGCCACAGCTCGACATCCTGCGTGACGTTCACGGTGACTTGCAACGCGCCGGGCTCGAACTTCCCGCTGCCGGTGGGCTTGGTCGCGCGGTCCACGGAGCGGCCGCGTGCGCCGGGCACGGACCACTCCAGTCGCTTCGGATGCACCATGCGGAACTGGTGGCAGACGCCGATGCCCCATTCCGCCAGCACGCGCCACACGGTCACGGTGCAAGTCGTCGATGGCCCGGCGGGGATGACCCACTCGGCGTGCGTGATGCGGTTGCCCTTGGGAATCTGGTCGAAGGAATAGCGGACGAGGTAGCTCGTGCTCGCGCCGCCGATGGGCGGGTGGGAAACGAAGAGCGTCGGGTCAATCTGCTGCGCCGCCCAGCCGCTGCGCGGATGGCTCTCGGACAACGCGGCGAAGGCATCCACAGCCTCGGGCTTGAGCGTGATGGTGCGGCCCTGAGCGGTCGTCGTGGCGAAAACCAACAGCGCGAGCATTACGAAGGATCTGAGTTTGGAGCGGCTCGTGTTCATCCCTCAGTTCTCCTTGTCCACCGCCACATACAGCCGCCCGTGTTTCGCCGCGTAGGCCATCGCCCGCACGGATGCGCTCGGCACGGCGACTTGTTCCACCTTCCGATCCAGCCGTCCCTCCGCTTCCAGCCCGAAAAGATAGACCGACTTCGCCGCGCCCACGGCCACGCGCGCCTGCTGGGTGAGCACGACCGGCGCGCCCACGAGTTGCGTGCCCTTCACCGAAGCCATTTGCGGTAGGAGCGAGACGTAGCCGTCTGCGTGCGCGAGCTGGAAGAGGCGCGGCGTGTTTTGCATCGCGAGGTAAAGCGCCGGCTGCTGCGGGTGTCCGGCGAGCACGCAGTTGCCGACGTGCTCCATCGTCGAGAACCACGCCTGGCGCAGCCCGCCGCGCTGAAAATCCGCACTCATGCAGCCGGAGTAACCGCCCATCACCATCGCCTCGCTCCCGGCGAACCACCCCGCGCCGGATGGGTAGTAGCGATGCGTGCGCTTGCGTTGCAGGGCCACCACGGTGCGCGCGAAGCGGCTCGCGAGCGGCTTCTCCTTGCCGGCCTTCACGCGCGGCTTGGTGGCGTCGGCCTCGTCGGAAACCACCGGCAAGCCCTGCGCATCCAGCGCGTAGTAGGCAATGCCCGCCTCGTCCCACGTGCCGCCGATGCTGTTGGGGAGAAAAAGCGTCTTGCCCGCCGCGTCGAGCCCCACCGTGCCGCCCGCGAGGCCACAGTGAAAACCCACGCCGTGCGCAGCGGTCTCGACCAGTTCGAGGCCAGTGGGCTTCACGGCGTAAATGAGCAGGTGCTCGAACTCCAGCCAGTTGGTGAACGCCGCGTGTTTCTCCTGCTTGTCCTGCGATGGCGCGGTGATGTCCTGCCACACATACAAGACCGGCAGGCGCGGGTGGAAGAGCAGGCCCAGCGGGTAGTTCGTCTCCTTTGCGAGCACGGCGGGCTTGGGCAGGGACAGGCGTGCCGGTTCACCGGTGGGCTGGCCGTTTGCATCGAGGCGGAACACGGCGAGATGCTGGTCGTTCGTCGAGCGCTGGCCCACGACGAGCAGCGAAGCGGACTCGCTCACGGCGGCGCAGAGGGCGTTGGGCACGACGACTTGGGTGACGAAGGCCGGCGGCTCCGCCAGCGGCGTGGGCGTGACCTCGAACTCGCGGGGCAGCGGGGCGGCGGAGAGGGTGAGGGTGGCAAGCTGGAGCACGAGCCACACGCCTTGAGACTTTGGACGGTCTGGAAAAGCGCCAGAGGACTGGCGCACTCCAAGACGCTGGCGCGACCACCAGGCCGCCACGGTTGCGTGCCAGCTTCTTGGAGTGCGCCAGCCCTCTGGCGCTTTCGAGCGGCGATGGCGTTCAGCACTGCTCCGCCTCCTCACGTCGGCGGCTACGGGCGCATTACTCATGGCGCTGCCAGTCTGCGGTAATACTCCTTCACCACCTGCTCGTAGCGCGGCAGGACGGGGCCGGCGGGCTCGTCGAGGATGCGACCGCGCACCTGCTGGTTGCGCGGCAGGCTGGGCTGGAACCCCGTGCTCGCCCGCTGAAACACGCGCGCCTCGGAGCGCAGCCGGTCCAGCAACTCCTGCTGCGTGCGGAAGGTCTCGGCGGTCGGCGCCTCGCGCAGCTTCTCAAGGTTCTGGTTGAGCTGGGCGATGAGGTCGTCGAGATGGTCCGTCGGCAGGTAGAGATTCTTCAGCTCCTTGCGCAATGCGTTCGCCCGCTCAATGAGCTGCTTCTGGTTGCCGTCCATGTCGCGCAAGAGCGCGGCCACCTTCGGGTCCAGCGGCTTGCCCTGACGCTCGACGATGTGGTTCACCGCCTGCGGCTTCTGCATCCGGTCGGCGAACTTGTCACTCCACTCGCCTTTGTTCGCGAGGCTGAACTTCGTGTCGTCCGACTCAACGCGCTTGCCACCGATGCCAGTGGACTGGTCTTTCTGCATGTCGTCGGTCTTCTTCTCCTTGAGCACGCCCTCCTGGTCCGGAGCCTCGAACTGGCCCTCCTGCACCTTGTCGCGCCCGCGCATGTTCGGCGACTCGCTGCCCGCGACCTTGCCGTAGGAGCGAGCGCCCTGCCGCCCCGTGCCGGACATACCGCCGACGTTCGCCGTGGGCGGCTTCTTGTTGCCGGTGGTGGATGTGGCCGCGTTCGAGTTCAAGCGCCCGCCCATCTTGCTCACCTCGCCGGGGTCCACGGCCACCGCGCCGGAGTTGAGCGCGAGCGTGTCGAACTTCTCCTCCATCTCGTCCGCCTCTTCGAGCAGCTTGCCGACGAGGTCTTCGAGCTTGTCCGGCACCAGCGGCGCGGTGATCTGGTTCGGCGACAACCCTTCGAGACCGGGAATCTTCGCGGTCTTTTCCGCGCGCGTGCCGAGGAACATCGTGCTCAAGTCCGGCCGCACAGCGCTCTCCTGAGTCTTAAGTTTGCTGCCCAAGTCCGGCGGAATGGCGGGCTGCGTGCCGCGCTCCTGGTCCTTGTCGCCCGGCTTGCCGGTGGCGACGGTCTCGCGCATCTGGACCACGTCGCTGAGGTTCGCGAGGTCCTGGCGGAAGTTCACAACCTTGTCGCCCGAACCGGGCAGCATCTTCTCGAGCGCCTGCTGCGCGGCCAACTGCGACGTCTTGAGTTCAACCTCTTTCATCGCGCGGGCCATCGCCTCGGCCCCGGCCTGCTTGAGCTTCGCGTGAATGTCCGCGAGCGCCGTCGCGGCCTTCGTCTGCGCCGTCGCCGCCGTGGACCAACGGCCCGGTGTGAGTTCGGCCACCGCCTGTTGCAGCGCGGTCTTGGCACCGCTGGAATCCAACGCGACCGCCGCCGTGGTGAACGCCTGCCCGAGCGGCGCATCCACGGGTGTCACGCGTTCGCCCACGCCCGCAAGCGCCGTCTGCGCGAGGCAGGCGAGCGCGAGCACCTTCGCCTGGCGCGCGGCGGCGGACCTTGCGGCGAGCGGGGCGGTGGGCTTGCTGGCATGCGCGAGCGACTCGTCGCGGAACGCCAGCTCGCGGTCGGCGAGCATCTTCAGGAAGGGCGTCATGTTCGCGAGCTCCCAGTTCTGCCGGAACGCCACGTATTGCCCGAGCATCTCGTTGAGGCTGGCGATGGTCCGCTCCGCCGTGAACCGCGCCTCGGCCAGCGCAGCGCGCTTGGCGGGAGGCGTGTCCTGCGTCGCCACGCTCTCCAGCACGCGCGTGAGGCGAATCATCTCCGTGTCCGCCAGCATCCCGAGCGAGAAACGCAGCGTGCCGACAGCGGAGACGAAGTTGCGCGCCGTCGCACCGGCGGTCTGCCGCAACTGCTCCTGCGACTTCGCGCCATCGCGCATGGCCGTGGCCAGCGCGTCGAGATTCTTCGCGTCGTCCCAGCGCAGGCCGGACGCGGGGTCGAACTTCTGCATCCAACTCGCCGCAAGCGAGACACCCTGCTGCTGCCGCCTGATGAGCTGCTTGAGGTCCGCCTCGGATTGCAGGATTTGCTCGTAGAGAATTTGGAAGATGGTGCCCTCGCCACCGACCAGCAGCGTGTAGCTCTCGCCGGTGGTCCACACGCCGGCCTTGGCGGGGTCGGCATCGCGCGCGCGCAAGGCGATCTCCACGCGCTCGCCCTCGACCGCACCGAGTGATGCGATGGCGAGGGAATGGTCGGACTTGAACTCGCGGGAGAGATTGGGCTGCGGCCAAGTAGCGACCGAGTGCCACTCCGCGTCCGCCGTCGGCGCGTTGGTCGCGCCCTTGGTCGGCGCGGCGGCACCCAGAGCGCGGCGGGCGAACAGGCCGACTTCGCTCAGGCCGTAGTCATCGCTCGCGGTGAGTTTCAGCGGGAGAACGGAGCCGAGTTGCACCTCGGCCTGCTTGTCGAGTCCGCTGAGGGCGAGCTGCGGCGGCTGGTCCGGCAACACGCGCAAGCCGTAGCGGAGACTCGGGCCGGGGGCCTGTTTCCCGCGCTGCACGCGGACTTGGTAGGCGGCGAGATCGGCGAAGGTTAGCTCCCCGCTGAACTCCGTGGGGCTCAGGCGACGCAACTCAAGCTGGCGCGGCGCGGGGGCGTTGGTCGCGCCCTTGGCTGCGCCGCCTTCCAGCAGGAGCACGGCCTGGTCCGCCGGCTGGTCGAGCACGAAGGTCAGCGCGGCGCGCGTGCCGTGGAGCGCTTCGAGGTCGCCGCCGCTGGTCTCAATCTTCTGCGGCGCGACACGCGTGTAGTCCGGCAGATGGAGCGTGGCGCGGACGAGGTTCACCTGCGGCGGCAGCGGCACTTCGATGGTGTGGACTGGCGTGGTGAAGTCGCCGCCGGTCACGGTGTAGGTGAGCGAGCGCTGGAGGTTCGGGAAGGTGTAATCCACCGCCAGCGCACCGGGCGGCACGGGCACTTGAATCACCGTGCTCGTCTCGCCGATGACCTGCCGCACCGCAAGCCAGGACGGGCGCTCGCCGACGATGCGCACGCGCACCCGCACCGTGCTGCCGGGGGTGGCTTGCACATCGCCCGGCTCGACGGTGAGCAGCGTGCGGTAGAGCGGGGCGATTTGCGCGAAAGGCTGGAAGAGGCGGGACGCGGCGTTGGTGAAGTGCTGCTGTTTGAAGACGTAAAATCCGACGCCGATGGCAACCATCAGTCCGGCGACCGCGACCCGCACCAGCGCCGGGCGCAGCTTCGCGGCCTGCTGAAGGTGCAGCGCTTTGAGCGACGCGTAGTTCTCCCGCAGCACCGCCGGGCCGTAATCACTGCCGCCGCTGCCGGCCTCGCGGGAGATTTGCAGACTGTTAATCAGCCGGTTGCTCGTGCCCGGCGACTGCTGCTCGATGGCGAGCGCGACCTGGTCCTCGGTCAGCCGGACTTCACACCAACGCCGCCACAGCCAGCGCCCGAGCACCACCAGCACGGCAAAGAACAACGCGCTCGTCGCCACCCGCCCCCAGCGCGGCAGATGCACCAGGATGTCGAGCGAGAAGACCACCCAGAGGTAAGCCAGCGGCGCCGCCACGAGCACCGCGAGCATCTCCAGCGCGAGGAGTCGCTTCCACCGCCGCGTGTTACGCTGCACGAGCTGCTGAAGTTCGTGAAGCAGGTCCGGCGCGGGCGGGGCAGGGGAGTTCGGCGCGGGGTTGGTCACGATGATGTCAGGTGGCGGATTCGGAGCACGGCAGACGGGAGGTGAAAGGACGTTCTTCAGCGGCGATTCACTTGGTGGCCTTCACGCCTTCGACCTTGAGCAGCGAGTAGGGGTAGATCGTTGTCGCGTAGATGGTGCCGTCGCGCGCGACAATCATTCCCATGATGACGTGGAGCGGCGTGAGCGTGCCGTCGGGGAGCGTGTGGTAGCCGTGGCGCGGACGCAGCGAGCCGTCGGGGTTCTTGGCTTGCACGCCCTTGAAGTCGAAGAAGCCCGGGTTCGACACGGTGAACACGCCGAGGTCCTGCATCGAGTCCTTCGACTTCTTCGGGTCGTGACGGACGAGGTGGTGCAGGTAGCCGGTGCCGAAACCGGTCTTGTTGTCCACCCGCACTGCTGAGTAAACGCGTCCGTCCGGCCCGAGGGCGATGGACCCGCGCGAGTCGGGATGCATGCCGGCGATGCGGTCGCCGAGGCTGGTCGCGACGACGGGCTTACCCTCCTTGCCCGAGAGGTCCACGCGGAACATGCGGAGGTCGTTGAGCAGTTGGAGATACGCCGTTTTGCCGTCGGGCGTGATGCGCCAGTCGGGGTGAATTCGATTCGTGCCGGCCACCACGGCGAAGGGCTTGCCGCCGACGAGCAGCGGATCCACGGAGACCTTGTCGGTCTTGGGATTGTAGCGCGCGATCTGGTAGTCCTTGGTGATGGCAGTGCCGCGGCCTTGCGCGTCAATCAGCGTGTTCGGCTGGTCGCGCAGGATGGGGCCGAGTTCGCGAAACTTCTTCGTTTTCACGTCGTAGAGAAACCAGTGCTGCTCCTCGCAGGTGATGACGTAGATCAGCCCGCGCGCCTCGTCGGCAGTCACGTCGATCACGCCCTCGCCCTCTTTCGCGCCGGCAGGCTTGCTCTCGATGGGTAGCGGCATACCGAGGTTTTCGGACGTGTCCGTCGCCGGGTCATAGACGAGGACGTAACCGCCGCGATAGGTCGGGATGCTCTCGCCGCGCTTGAGCGCCGCCTTCTCTTCGGCGGTCGGATAACCCTGCTTCGTGCCGACGTAAATCTTGCCCGACGGACCGACGAAGTTGCGCGTGTGCAGCTTGGACTGCGCGGCGTAGCCGGTGGGCGTGAGCGGCAGGCCGACGAGCTTGTGGACATCCAGCACGATGCGCTGCTTCTCCGTTACCGGGTCGAACTCGACGAGGAAGGCGTTGCGCCCGTAAGCGGCGGTGCCGATGTAAATCTTCCCATTGCGCCCTTCGCAGAGCGAGAAGTAGCCAGACTCCTCGGTGGTTGTCTCCGGCGGGATGTGGAAGGCCTTCGACGGGACGTAGGCGAAGGGCGCGGTGGCGGCCAGCGCGACCCCCTGGGCGAGGAAGAGGACGGTGAGCGCGAGCAGGGCGAGGCGGTTCATGAGGTTAAGGGTTCGTTGCAAGGTGCGTTGGACGTGAAGGTAGGCAGGCAAATTCCAATGCTCAACTACAACGCTGCGTGGTCGCCGAAGCGATGCGGCTGAAGTGCCGGAGCGCGGTGTCCCACCCGGAGCAGCGTCCCTGCCCACGCATGGCTGTCTTAATTCGAGACCGCTTTGGCTGATGCAGCTTGCTGCGGCTGGGACAGCCGCGCTGTGGCGTCAGGGCGCAGCCTCCGCCAGCACATACTTCGGCCACAGCGCGACGGAGAAATGGAACATCAGGCGCGGCAGGTGCGGGGCGCTGGAGTGGTAGGTGGCTTCGCCCCGGTTGCCGTTGAGCGACGCGGCGAGGATCGGCAGGCGCGTGCCGACGAGGCTGTAGGAGCCGTCGCGGCGCCGCTGCGCGGCGGGGGCACCGAGGCCGGCCCACGGGAGGCGAAGCTCGCCGGTGTAGCCGGTGTCGCGGTCACTCGGGTCGTTCACGGTCGAGGGCTTGCCGTCCTTGCGCGGCTTGGACTGCACAGCGCGGGCGACGGTGAACTCGCGGTCGTCAGTCACGTAGCGCTCGCGGTGGAACGTCACTTCCTTGTAGCTGGGCTTGGGTAGCTTCGCGAGCGCCTCGGCGGTCGGCAGCTCGACGGCGAGGTTGTTCAAGTGATTCGCCGCGTCATGGTGGACCTCCCAGAACTCGCGTTCGCTGCCGAAGCTGATGAAGAACTCCGCGAGGTCGAGATGCTTCTCCGGCAAATACTCCTCGGGCGTCATGCGGCGGTTGCCCGGCGGCCCGCTCTCGCGACCGCTGGCGAGGGCGATGAGGTTGGTGTCGTTCACCTCGTAGCCGATGTAGAGAAAGCGTTCGTCCCACGCGAAGCGCGCGACGAGCGGCGGCGGCTCGGTGCGCTGACCGGGCGCGGCGTAAAGGTGGTTCGCCACGACGACCACGGCGTTTTGCCAGCAGGCGTCGTCGAGCTTGCCGTCAATCACCGGCGCGGTCTTCGCCCGGTAAATCGGCGTAGGCGGCACGGTGCTGGTGCCGCCGGCGGCGGCCTTGTCCTTGAGAAATTGCGGCGAGTCGAAGTAGCCGGCGGGCGGCGTCCAGACCGTGCGGAAGCCGACGTGGTAGTAAGTCTCGTCCGGCTTGAAGCCGAAACGCTTCGCCGCGTAGAAGCCGACCCAGCCGTGATACCACGAGCCGCCGCGCAAGCTGACGACCTTGCCGTAGTCGCGCATCTTGTCGGCCTGCGGATTGCCGGGGTAAGGCTCCAGCCAGTCGGCGGTCCACTCGTATTGGTTGCCGATCAGGTCCAGCACGCCGTAGGGCGACGCGCCACGCGGGAAGCTCCCGACCTGCGTGTAGAGCAACGGGGGCTTGCCCTTCACGCCGATGTGCGCGTGGTCCGGCGTCGGCGCGTCGTTGCCCCACGGATAGAGCCGGCCATCAGTGCCGCGCGCGGCCTTCTCCCACTGCGCGTCGGTGGGCAAGGCCTTGCCGGCCCAGCGCGCGTAGGCCTTGGCCTCGTCCCAGGTGATTTCGCCGGCAGGCAAGGATTGAGCCTCGGGTCGGTCGAAATTACGCGTGGTCTCCTTGAACTTGGTCTTGTGGCCCGTGGCGGTGACGAACTTCTTCCAGCGGGCAACGGTCGCCTCCGTTTCATCCATGAAGTAGCCGGGCAGCTCGACGGTGCGACGCGGGTAGCAATCCCACGCCCAAAGCGTCGCCGCGTCCTTCGCGCCGAGGTGCTGTGCTACGGTGTTCGCCTCCGCCTCGTCGAGGCCCATGATGAACTTGCCGGCGGGCACATAGACCATGCGCGCACCGTCGGTAGGGTGCAGGATGAGCGTGCCCGCGGGCGGCTCGGCGGCAGCGAAAAATGCGGTGAGGGACAGCGATACGCCAAGGTGGAACCACAATTTCATAAGTCGTTAATCATTCCGCGCAGTCGCCCTGCCCCATCGTCCGAGTGCCCGTGCCAATGACTGACGGCCAGACTGCGCCCCTCGGCCGACTAAGCCCAATCCCAAAGTAAACCGCACAGAACGCAAGCCGATACAAAAAGGACAGAGCATTCTCGGTTGGGTGGGGAACCATTCCACCTGCCATCGGTTTCCCGAAATGCCTTCGCTTTGCGGTCTAGCAGGTTTTTTGAAAAACGAGTGATTTCCACAGCTGCGACCCCAGTATTGTGGCTCGCCATGCTCCTGTGGCGTGGTGTCGTGGTGTCGTGTCGGACTGGGATTTCATCGTTTCGGTCGCACCGCAGGTTCCGACTTCCCGCTCACGCGGTCGCCAGGTTTTTCGGTCATGGCGGACAGCCCAGCAGCATGGCCATCCGCATCAGATTGGAGCACTCAAAATCAGGAGCGCACTCAAGCCCACTCGGGCCACACCGCGTTTGCACGGTCGGCGCAGCCCGCCAATCTCTTTGGCAGCCAAAAGTTTCTTCGATGCGTTTGCGCAATTTCTGGCTGGCTTGGTAGCCCAGTGTCCGCGTAGTGCGGCCATCACAGGCCAGTGAGTTTGGCGGGGATTCGGCCACGAGGGATTTGAACCGGCACAGCGGGTGGCGATAGGGCACGCGGCTCTCCGGAGAAATCCGGCACAACCGGTCGGGCTCGTGATTAACTTGGCCACGCATGCAGCCTCAGACTTTCCCGGCTCCGCACCGTTAAACCCGCCAGAGGCTTCTTCGATGAACTGACAGTGTTTCCGACCAAATGCTGAACCACAGCCCGCGAATGGGCTGCTTGCGGCCACCAAAGTCCTTCGGATAGGTTGAGCCCGTGAGTTTACGCTCTCACCATGATTTTGCCCGTTGTGCGACGTTGCTTCCAGTGTAGTGGGGGCTGTGGCGCAAAAAGTGGCACTGACTAAGTCTGGGATCAGAATGAGTGCGATAAATCCAATCAAGACGCGGTTGCCGGTGTGGCGAAATGGCAGACGCACGGGACTTAAAATCCCGGGACATTAAAACGTCGTGCGGGTTCGAGTCCCGCCACCGGCACCACTTGCGATCGTATGGGGCCCTTCACTACCCAGTGTTCAAAGCACGAGCAGAGGCAGAGAACCCTGAGCACGCGGCGCTCCCCGATCGGACACGCCACTTGGAAATCCTCAGGCTGCACGTTGAACACATGGGCCGCAAAGTGGCGCGGGGGCGCCGAAAGCGGCGGATCGGTGCGCGCTGCCACCGCACTCGACAAAGCCGCGCGACTTCGCCGCCCCTTCATGCTTTCCTCCCGCCGTGACTGAAGAGCCCATCATTGACCTGCACAGCGACGCCTACTTCATGGGCGAAGCCCTCCGCCTCGCCGCCCGCGCCTACGAAGCCGAGGAAGTTCCCGTCGGCGCGGTCGTCGTGCGGAACGGCCGCATCATCGCCCGCGCGTTCAACCAAGTGGAGTTGCTCAAAGACGCCACCGCCCACGCCGAGATGCTCGCCATCACGCAAGCCGAGGAATCCGTCGGCGACTGGCGGCTCAACGACTGCACCCTCTACGTCACCAAGGAGCCGTGCCCCATGTGCGCCGGCGCGATTGTCCACGTGCGCTTCCCCCGCGTCGTCTTCGGCGTCGGCGATGCGAAGGGCGGCGCGGCGGGCGGCGCGTTAAACCTCCTGCAATTCCCCGGCCTCAACCACCAGTGCGACATCACGCGCGGGGTGCGCGAGGAAGAATGCCGTGCGATGCTCCTGAGCTTCTTCTCCGAGCGCCGCGCCGCCAACAAAGCCGCGAAGACGGAAACCGAAACGGAGTAGCCACAAAGGAGCACGGAAGATGCAAAGAGAGGAGCCGGGAACCGAGGCTCTCTTTTTGGCCGATTGTGCCTCCATGTGGCAAAACCCTCTTCTTCGCGGTTCAGCTCAGGGAGAGGAGCGACACCCGCTCATTCTTGTCGTTGCGGCCCACGCCCTGCGCACGCGGGTCCAGCGTCGGCACGCCGTCCACGACGAACCAGTAACGATGGTGGCCGTGCGGGAGCTGGAGCTGTCCCACCCAGTTGCCATCCGGCGAGCGCTGCATGGGGTGCGCCGCCGGATTCCACTCGTTGAAATCGCCTGCGATACAGACCTCCCGGGCGCTGGCTGCCGTGCAGAAGAAGTTGACCGGCTTGGTGAAGGCCTTGCCGCTGTAGAGCTTGCCGGACGCACCCGGCGCGAGTTTGTAGTTCGCCATCGTTTGTGTTCTCTCCGCAGCGCCACTCTCACGGGCACCAGAGGACGGGCGAAACGAAACCAACTCCCCGCTGGTCGAACAAGCGGAAAGCAACCTTGGCCGCGACGACACGCTGTCCACCCTGCCGTGCCTCGGCTACGTTCCCGCCGTGGCCGATGCCCAGCCGACAACTACTCCGCCCGCGCCGCGCCTTGACCGAGCGCGGCTAGAACGCGCCTTGGCTAAAGCGCGCGCGGCCCTCCTCGCCGAGCGCGGCCCGCACGGCCACTGGGAAGGCGAGTTGTCCAGTAGTGCGCTGTCCACGGCCACGGCGGTGACCGCGCTTGAACTCTGGCAGCGCGCCGTGGCGGCGGAGCGGTCAGCGGTCAGCGGTCAGCAGTCAGCGATTGAGGCCGGCCTCAAGTGGCTCGCAGCGCACCAGAACGCCGACGGCGGCTGGGGCGACACGACGTTGAGTTTCTCCAACATCAGCACTACCGCGCTGTGCTGGGCTGCGTTCGGCGCGGTGCCCGGAGCGGAGGCGCGGTGGCCGGAGGTGGTGCGGCGCGCGGAGGCGTGGTTGGTGATGCAGTGTTCAGTAATCAGTAATCAGTGTTCAGACCCGAAGACGGCGGCGTCCGCAGCCCCCACTGAAAACTGGACACTGAACACTGAACACTCTCCCCTCGACCGTGACCGGCTCATCACCGCGATAATCGCCCGCTACGGCAAAGACCGCACCTTCTCCGTGCCCATTCTGACGATGTGTGCGCTGGCCGGGCGCCTGGGCGAGGGCAAGGAGGC
Source organism: Verrucomicrobiota bacterium (assembly GCA_039796295.1). Classification (GTDB taxonomy): domain Bacteria; phylum Verrucomicrobiota; class Verrucomicrobiia; order Limisphaerales; family SXTU01; genus SXTU01. Next base: position 46,883 of record JBDKJY010000030.1, on the reverse strand, counting down.
ATGGCGACGCGTCATCCAGCTCCCCTTCGAGCTGGCCGCGCTGCCGCAGAAGTTCTTCGCTGCACTGCGCCTGCCAGTCGTGAGCTACGCGCTGCCCGCGCTCATCGCCATCGGGCAAGTGCGGCACCACCACCTGCCCACGCGCAACCCCGTGCTGCGACTGCTCCGAAACCGTGCGCGCGCCAAAACCCTTCGCGTGCTGGAGCGCATCCAACCGCCCAACGGCGGCTTCCTCGAAGCCACGCCGCTGACGAGCTTCGTCACCATGAGCCTCGCGGGCAGCGGTCAGGCGGACCACCCCGTCGCGTTGCGCGGCGTCGAGTTCCTGCTCAAGTCCATGCGCGCCGACGGCAGTTGGCCGATAGACACCAACCTCGCGACGTGGGTGACGACGCTCGCCGTCAACGCCCTCGGCCCGAGCATCCACGAGGTGATGAGCGCCGAGGAGCGCGGGCGCATCCTCGACTGGCTGCTCGCCCAGCAATACCGCACGGTGCATCCCTACACGAACGCCGCGCCCGGCGGCTGGTCGTGGACCGACCTCCCCGGCGGCGTCCCCGACGCGGATGACACAGCGGGCGCGCTGCTGGCGTTGAAGCAACTCAACGACGGCAGCCCACGCGTGCGCGAAGCGGCCATCGCCGGCGTGAAGTGGCTGCTGGACCTGCAAAACCGCGACGGCGGCATCCCGACCTTCTGCCGCGGCTGGACGAATCTGCCCTTCGACCGCAGCAGCCCGGACATCACCGCGCACGCGCTCGTCGCTTGGTCCGCATGGATTTTCGACCTACCAATGCCGCTACAGTCGGAAGTGCGGGAAGCCGTGCGACGAGCGATTGTGTTTCTAGCCAAGACACGGAATTCGGACGGGGCTTGGGAACCGCTCTGGTTCGGGAATCAGCATGCGCCCAATGAAGCCAACTCGACCTACGGCACAGCACGAGTAGCGCGTGCGCTCGGATGGCTTGGCCCTCTGCACCATGGGAACTCCTATGATTTGTGCAAAGAAGGTTACGGTTGGTTGATTCGAGCCATTGGTATGGATGGTGGTTGGGGAGGAGCCAGAGGCTGCCCCTGCTCTGTGGAAGAAACGGCGCTCGCGGTCGAGATGCTCGGCTCGCATGCAAAACGCCCGTTGGGAGAATACGCCACCACTCTTTGGAGCGGAACCGACTGGCTCCTCCGCCGCGTCGAGGACGACACCTGGACGCAGCCTGCGCCCATCGGCTTCTACTTCGCCAAGCTGTGGTATTACGAGCGGCTGTATCCGATGGTCTTCACCGTCGCCGCGCTGGAAGCCGTCGCGCGGCTGGGGGGCGACGAGGAACGAAGCGCGGTGCTTTGATCGTCCGGGATGAGTGCTAAATCCTCCTGACCCGGCAGTGTTGCGCAGGGCTGAAATGGGGCGCTCAGGCTCCCAAGCCGGACCTCATGTTCGCCCGGTCCTATTCCCGGATTCATTGGTCATCAGCCACAGAACTGGCGTGGGTTATCGCAAAACACCTCCGCATCGCCGTGTAATCCCAGCAGGGTTCCACGAGAACCCAGTGGGGGGGCGAGAAAACCCAGCGGGTGAGCGAGAAAACCCAGTGGGGCGGCATGAGAACCCAGTGGGTTTCCACGATAACCCAGTGGGTTGCCACGATAACCCAGCCGTGTTCTGCGTTGGAACCGTCGAGCCAGGCGTTGTCCTGACCTGGCTGCGCCATTCGCTGGCCAGTGAAGAGTGGCGGGCGCTGGGTTACTTAAATTCCTCGACGACCTTACGCACGACGGCGGGGATGATGCCGCGTTCGCTCGCGTGGCCTTCGGTGAAAGTCACGAGGATGAACTTCCGGCCATCGGCCAGCTCCACATACGCGCAGTCGTGCCGGGTCTGGCTGGTCCAGCCGGCCTTGGACCACAGTTTTGCGCCCGCCGGCAGCGCTGGGCCAGTGAACTTGCCTTGCGAGTCCGGGTCTTTGTCCACGTCCGGCAACTCTCGTTTGAGTAGCGCCATCATCTCGCTGCATCGTTGGGCGGAGACGCACTTGCCGGTGACGATTTCCGCCATCAGCCGCGCGGTGTCGTCGGTGGAGAGGAAGTTGCGCTTCGGCTCGAACGCCTTGATGGCCTGAGTCTCGCGGCCATACGGGCCTTCGCCCCACGGCTTCTTGTGCGCGACGACGTTCTGGTAGCCCAGCCCGGCGAAGTAGCGCGTCACGGCGTTGCGCTTCTCGAACCACTCCTTCAGCTCCGCCTCCGGCAACTCCGGCCCGCTGGTCGTGCCAGTGAGTAGGTCGAGGACGTAGTGCGTTGCCTCGTTGTAGCTGTGGACGATCATGTCGCTCATCGCGCGGCGCAGCTCGGGCGTGTCGGTGAGCCTGCCGTCCTCCATCCAGCGGTGCGCGGCGGCTAGGTAGAAGAGCTTGATGACGCTCGCCGGGTAAATCTGCTCCCCGCCACGATGGCTGCCGCGCGTGGGTTGCGCCGGTTTCCGCAAGTCCACAAGCGTGACAGCGATCTGGTGGGGCTGAAGTTTTGGGAATTGCCTGCACGCTTCAGCGACGGCGCTGTCCACGACCCTTCGTATTTGAGGAGTTGGCGCGGCGGTTTGGGCGGGAGCGCGTGTCACGGGACCGAGGGATAGCACGGCGGCCACGAGAAGGTGAGCGCGAAAGGCAGTGTTCACGCGGCGATTGAAGCGAAGCCAGGGAGCGAGCGCAACGGAGTCTCGGCTGCTGAATCGACAAGCTCGACGCCACGTCAGGAAAGCCAGTCGCCACACCGCCATGAAACCACGCTCTGCCCCGCTGTCCCCGCTTGGGTTCACGCTCATCGAACTGCTCGTCGTGATCGCCATCATCGCGATTCTGGCGGGGATGCTTTTGCCGGCTTTGAGCAAGGCCAAGTCGAAGGCCAACCAGACCTTCTGCATGAACAACGTCAAGCAGTGGGCGATGGTGACGCAGCTTTACGCCGACGATCAGGACGATCTGCTGCCTTACGCGTGGGACCGGTTGAACACGATGGACAACAGTTTTGACTATCTGCTCTCGCCCTACTTCCGGGGTGCGGCGTTCAACTCGGGGCAGCAGGGGCAGAGCTGGACCAATTCATTATCCAAATGTCCCAACCGGCAGAAGGAGTGGCACGACGCGACCAACCCGGAGTATCCCGGGGTCGGCAACCCTTGGCGGATTAGCTACGGCATGAATCAGCACACTTCGCTGAACTTCGTGAACGGCGCGGCGGTTACAGCCGGGGACTTCATTCGGACCGCGCGCCGCTCGCAGGTGACGCGGCCCACCGACACGTTCCTCGTCGGCGATCTTTCCTACCGGCGTAACCATCCGCCCATCGAACACCTCGGCACCAACCACGTTGGCTTCCGTCACGGGATCCGATTCCCCGAGGGGCGGGCCAATTTGGGTTACGTGGACGGCCATGTGGGCGACCACAACCTGACCGGCACGAACGGGATTATTTTGGATTTCAAGTAGCCGGGCAGGCGGAGGAATGCCAATCGCCAGCCACGGTTGGGGAAGGGTGTGAGTGAAGGAAAACGGAAAAAGTCCCGAGCCGTGGCTGCGCCTTTGCGTTTTGCGTTCGCCCAGCCCCCCCCACTACAAACCTCGCCCTGAACCCGTGCCGGCGGCTGCGGACACCGGAGATAGGCCCCTATCCATCCCTGCGCAACGCGGCGGCTGGAAGCCGCCGGCACGGGTTCACGGGCGGAAATCGCGGTGGTTGCCGGGCCGGGACTTACAGTTTCACGGGCTTGCCAGTCGCGGCAGATTTGTCGGCGGCGAAGAGGACGCGGTGGGTGGCGGCGGCGTCGGCGAGGCTGGTGAGGGGCATTTGCTGGCCGGCGTCGAGGGCGTCAAAGAAAGCTTGGAACTGGTTTTGGTAGGGGTGGTCACTCACGTCGCCAGAATCGAGCATCTTCATGGAGAGCTGGCTCCACTTGCCTTTATTGGTGGCGAGTTTCTGGGAGTGGAATTTGTCGTCGAGGAGGCTGCCTTCGCTGCCGACGAGGTGGGTGTGGAAGTAGTAGGGTTGTAGGCAGTCCACGACGGCGGCGCATTTGCCGACGGCGCCGTTCTTGAACTTGAGGAGGGTGACGCTGGTGGTGGTGTATTCGTAGGGGGCGAAGGTGGGGCTGGCGGAGCGGGTGTCGTAGCTGGTGACTTCGGTGACTTCGCTGCCCATGCAGAGGAGGAGGGCGTCGAGGGCGTGGCAGCCAGCGGTGAGGAGGGCGCTGCCGCCGTCCTTCTTAAACGTGTTCCAGCGGAACTGGCCATACCACGGGCCGATGCCGTGGTAGTAATCCACTTCGCCGTAGTGGAGTTTGCCGAGGAGGCCTTGGTCAATGACGGCTTTGGTGGCTTGGAACTGGCTGGAGTAGCGGCATTCGAAGCAGACGCAGGTTTGCACGCCGGCGGCTTGCACGGCGGCGACCATGGCGTTCACGTCCTTCTGGGACATGGCGAGGGGTTTTTCGATGATGATGTGTTTGCCGGCTCGCGCGGCGGCGATGACGTGCTTCGCGTGGAGGCTGGGCATGGAGCAGACGGAGACGGCATGGATGCTCGGGTCGGCGAGCATGGCGTCGAGGCTGGTGTAGGTGGTGATGGGGGAGCCGTATTTGGCGGAGAGTTCCGCGCCGTCTTGGGGGCGGGCGGAATAGACGGCGGTGACTTGGGCTTGGGAGGATTCGTTGATGGCGGGGATGTGCGCGGTGGCGACCCAGCCGTAACCAATGATGCCGACGTTGTATTTGGTGCCCATAGATGTGTGATGGTGGTGTGTTTGCGATGCTTGTGTCGTGGGGATGCGAACGGTTTTTGCGGGGGATGTCAAACCTCGGCTCCGCTTCAGCCGGCTCTTGCTCGTAATCTTAATCCTGCTCCCCGGCGCTGATGCGGGGGTCGAGGGGGGAGCAGGATCTGGATACCCAGTAATAGCCGACGGGCAGGGCAGGGGACTCACGCCCCGCTGGCTGCCTTCTTCGCGGCGTTGACGAGGCGTTGGTTTAGGAGGTTCAGGGTCCCCATGAGCTTACCCAGGGTGGTGGGCTTGTAGAGCACGATGCCGTTCACCTTTTTGAAGAACGCTTCGATCTTGGGATTGCCTTCGTAGCTGGTGACGAAGATGAAGCGGGCGCAGAGGTGCGGCTTCACCCGCTCGACGGCGAGGTAGAACATGTCGCCGGGCATGTGCGGCATCATCATGTCGCAGATGATGGCGTCCACTTCGTGGCGCATGATGAGCTTGAGCGCCTCGACGCCGTTGGGTGCGGTGTTGACGATGTAGCCTTGGGTGCCGAGCAGTTCCTTATACATCATCGCCAACTCCACATCGTCGTCCACCACGAGGACGGAGCGGATGGGTTGGGGGGGAGGGGGAGCAGCGTTGGACATGATGTTTGACTGGTCTGATTGAAACCCGATGGCCGTGCTGGCTGCAAACCAAAACCCGGGGTGGCGGCAAGTTTGTCGCGCGACGAACGGGTCGGGGAAGCCCCCGATTTTCAGCCGGTTTCCCCAGCTCGTCCGAGGCGTCCGCCGTCCGTCCACGATTCAAGTGTTACCTTTCCCGCGCTTCTGCCATGCTCTCCGGCAATGGAAGCAAAGAAACTCGCTCTGCTCTGCCGGAAACTGGCGGAGAACAAGAAAGCCGAAGACATTGTCATCCTCGACGTGCACAAACAGTCGAGTGTGACGGACTACTTCGTCATCTGCTCGGGCACGAGCGAACCGCACCTGCGTGCCATCGTCGGCGAGATCGATGACCAACTGCGCAAGGACCACGGCATCAAGGCGCGGGCCGAAGATGGCGCAGTGGGCGGGCGATGGGTGGTGCTGGATTACTTCGACGTGATTGTCCATGTCATGCATCCGGACGTGCGACAGCAATACGATTTGGAGGGCTTGTGGCGCGATGCGGCGCCGGTGCGGTCTGCTGCGCGCAAGCGGAAGGTGAAGCCTGCGGCGGAAGAGTGAACGGGTGGAGGGGGCCGGCCGATAGAAGGTTAGTCGCACGTGTGCAGCAGCCGTGCTGGGTGCTAGCTCGTAAGCCTGATCTTAACCCCGATCTCACTCTGCTCCGCCGGCGAGCATGCGCTTACGTCCGGTTATCCAGGCCGAACTTATTGATCGGCGAGACGAAGCGGGGGGACTCGCCGGGTTGGATGACACGCGCGAGGTAAAGCCACAACGCCGCGAGGATCAAGAGGTTCGTCGCCTGCGAAACGCCGTGCCAGGTGCCGAAGTCCTTCGCCGCCGTTTCGCGCTGCAGCGGTGTGGCTGGGCGACCATACTTGTCCGCGTATTTCATCTGGTGGAGTTCCTTGAGCTTGGGCTGGAGCCAGACGCCGCCGAGCAGGCTCAGCCCCAGCGCACCGCCCACGAGCCAGACCGTCAAGCGCACCGGCACCCGCCCAGAATACATCCACTCCACCCCCAGATGTGCCAGCGCGAAGAAGCCGCAGAGGTAGTGCAGGATGAAGTAGCGACCCAGCACGAGCTGCGCGGCGGCTCCGTTGTAGGGCGGCGGAATGAGCTTTTGCATCTCGTCCGTAAAGAACGCCGGGCCAGCGAAGCAGGTGAAGAAAACCGTCGCACCAAACCACACCGCCGCCACCGTCACGCCGAAGAGTCGCAAGAAGGAAGAAAGCACGTCCCTCATGCTAGGGAAGCCGCCCCGGCCCTGCCAAGCCTCGATTCCGCCGCGCTGGCATGGCGAAGTAGTTCAAGCGCTCCCGGAGCGGAGCTTCCGGCGTTGCTGGCTTGTGTTCCCACCAGTGTTGCCGCAGCCTTCGCGCATGGCAGAAATTGTTCAATACGTTCACCGGGGCGCGTCACAGGTCACGCCCAAGATTCTCGAAGGCATCCACCGCAAGCTGCCGATGCTCAAGATCGAGTTTGCCCAGATCGCCGCGCCGAAATACCCGCATCTCGTCGAGCAGATCGAGTTTCTGGCCGACGTGGTGGAGGACTTCGTCGAGGGCGCGGACAAGGACTTGCCGCTGTTCGTCGTCGCCGAGGCGGCCTTCGCCCTTGCCTATGTCCACAAGCAGCACGACCTCATCCCCGACACCGACCCCCAGTTTGGCTACGCGGACGATTCCGGCGTGGTGAGGGTCGTGCTCATGGAGAACGAGAAAGTGCTCGCCGCGTATGCGAAGCGGCACAAGCTGAACTGGAAGCGGGTCACGGTGAATCCGTGAGCGGCGAGCGGCGCGTTTCGCTTACGCAAAGAGCTGCCGAGCCGGCTCGCCGCGATCCGTGATCGGCACAGGACGGGGGCCGTCGTAGAGGTTCTTCGACGGGTTGATGCCCAGCGCGCAGCAGATGGTCGCGTGGACATCGGGCACAGAGAGCGGGTTGCTCACGGGTTTTTTCGCCAACTCGTCCGTCTCGCCGACGGCTTGACCGGTCTTCAAGCCGCCGCCGGCTAGCACCCAACTGAAGGTCTTGCCCTGATGGCCGCGGCCGCCGCCGCCATCGAACTCCGGCGGGCGGCCAAACTCCGTGGCGACGACGATGAGGGTCTTGTCGAGCAGCCGGTTCTTCTCCAAGTCGGACACTAGCGTCGCCAGTCCTTGGTCGAGCTGCTGGATGAGGATGTGTTGCTTGAGCTGGCCGTCGTTGTGCGTGTCCCAGCCGGTGCCGTTGATGAAGTTCAGGTTGAAGGAGACCTCGATGAACCGCACGCCGCGCTGCACGAGGCGGCGGGCCAGCATGCAGCGTTGGCCGAACTCGCCGCCGTAGGTTTGCCGCAGCGTTGCGGCCTCGCCATCAAGCTTGAAGGCGCTCATGAAGTCGCCGTTCGCCAGCGTGACGGAGGCGGCGAGGGCTTCGTCGTAGTCGGCGATGACCTTGTCGCCCGGGTTGCGTCCGGTGTAGCCCTTGCGCAATTCGGTGAGGAGCTGCTCGCGGTCAGCCTGGCGGGCGGAGTTGACGTAGGGCGGTCGGGTGAGGCCGGCGGGGCCTTTGTCGGTGTCGGTGAGATAGACGTAGCTGTGCTTCGCGCCGAGGAAGCCGGGACCGCGCATGATCATCGGGTAGCCGATGACGACGTAGGGAGGAATGCCGTCCGCGAGCGAGCCGCGCTCGTGCGCGACGAGGGAGCCGATGCTGGGATAGGCGATGGTGCCGGTGGGGCGGCGGCCGGTGTGGACGAAGTTCGTGGCGGCGGCGTGCTCGTCAATGATGTCGTGGTTCACCGTGCGCAAGAGCGCGAAGCGGTCGAGCAGGTTGGCGGTGCCTTTCAGGTGCTCGCAGACCTGCACGCCGCGGATGGCGGTGTCGATGGCCGGGTAGGCAGAGCCGGCGATTTTCTTCTGCGGGTCACCGACGCGCTTGGGGTCCCAGGTGTCCGTGTGCGCGCAACCGCCGCCGAGCCAGATGAAGATGCAATGCTCGGCCTTGCCCTGCGGGTAGGTCTTCTTCTCCTGGGCAAGCAACGGGGAAATGCCACCGAGGCCAAGGGCGGCTGCGCCGGTGCCGGTGCGGGCTAGGAAGTGGCGGCGGTTTAATCCGTTCATGGGTTCGTGGGTCTTCATGGTGGTGGCTTCAAGCATTCACGGCACAAACACAAACTCCGGCGAGTTCACCATCGCCCAGAGCACATCCTCGGCGCGCTCGCGCCAGTCCTGCTTCAGTCGCGGCGTTGGCTCGTCGCCTTGGCGGGCGCGGTCTTCGACGGCGTATTTGAGCTCACTCGCTTTCGCGTTCAGATGGTTCGTCCAGCTCAGGAGTTGAGCGGGGTCGAAGGCTTTGCGGGACTGGCGCGGACCGCAGTCCACCACGCGGGCTTGGTAGCCGGCTTCAAGATACCCGACGAACTTCGCGCGCTCCGCCGGCGTGGGCGGGCGCGAGAGGACGCGGGTGAAGAGGCTATCCACCAGCGCGGGTAGCGGTTGGTCTGCTATGCACAGGTCGGTCACGACGCAGTCGTCGGTGAGGCGGGCGATGCGGCCGTTGCCCATGTCGCCGTTGGCGAGCACGGCGGGCTGGAGGACGTTCGGCGAATCGTTGCGGGTGGAGAGCGGGCCTTGCCGGGTCTCGCGCCAGCCGAACATCTGGAGCACGTCAAGGATGGCCTGTGTCTTGGGCATCGAGAGGGCGGGGCGGTCGCGGTCGTTCGAGAGCCCGGTGAACTGCCACGCGCGGTGGGCGTAGCCGAGGTTCAGAAAGTCCTTCGCGGCGCTCTTGGCGTCGTTGTCGAGCGTGAGCAGCTCGGAATCCATCGGCTTACCCGTCACGGCGAAGAGCGAGTCCACGAGCTGCTCGGCGACGAGGCGGCGGCGGGCGGGCGAGGCAAAGAGGCGGTCCGCCGGCTCGTCGGTCTTCGGCGTGTGCAGGCCGGCGACGCGCTGGTAGGCTTGTGAGTTGAAGACCAATCGCGCGAGGTGCTTGAGGTCATAGCCGTTCGCCATGAACTCCCGCGCGAGCCACGCCAGCAGCTCGGGATGCGACGCGGTCTTGTTCTCCCAATCGTCCACCGGCTCGATGAAGCCGAGGCCGAGGTAGCGCTTCCACACGCGGTTCACGAGGACTTGGGCGAAGCGGTCGTTGCTGGGCGAGGTGATGAACGCGGCGAGCTGCTCACGGCTGTCATCGGCCTTGCGCACGAACTCGGCGGAGGCCGCGCCGCCGTAGGAGGCGAAGGTCCACGCGGGCGTGACTTTGTCGCCTGGATGCAAGGTGACCTGGATGCGCTTGCCCACGACGATGTTGGCGTTGGCGGGGATGGAGCTGCTCTTGGGCACTTCTTGTGGGTCGCGCTTGAGCATGGCGGCGAGGCTGAAGAGGTCCTTCTGCTTGAAGTCGTGATACGGTGCGTCGTGGCAGCGGGCGCAGGCGAGGTTCATCGCGAGGAAGGCCGAGGAGACAATCTGCGCGCGGTCGGCCATCGGCACGTCGTTCTGCGTGGCGAGGCCGAAGCCCGCCGGGCCGCCGTGATAGACGCTGCCTTCCATCGCGACCAGCTCGGTGGCGAAGCGGTCCATCGGCTTGTTGTCGGCGAAGGACTCGTGAATCCACCAGCGGAAGGGGCCGGTGTTGTTGAGCGTGGGCTTGAGGATGCCGGGGTTCTCGGCCAGCACGTCTTGCCAGTAGCCGACCCAGTTGTCCGCCCAGCCGGGCACCGCGAGGAAGCGGTCAATCGCGGCGGCGCGCTTGGTCGGCGTGCTGTCCGCGAGGAAGGCGCGGAGCTGCTCGGGCGTGGGCGGCACGCCCACGGTGTCGAGCGCGAGGCGGCGGAGGAAGGTGGCGTCGTCCACGAGCGGCGCGGGGGAAACCTTCGCGGCGGCAAGGCGGGCGGCGAGGAAGCTATCAATGTTCAGTGGCTGTCCGCTCGCGCCGACGGTGTGCGACATAGCGGGCGCAGGCTTGGCGGCAAGTAGCTTGCGGACAGCCTCGTGGCGCTGGGCCCAATACTGGTTCTCGGCGGAGTTCGCGTCGCGGCGGCGCTGGGCGTCGGCGGTGGCGAGGCGGGTGATTTGTTGGGCTGAGAAGTTTTCCCAAGCGACGTCGTTGTGCGGGATGCGCGCGGCGGGGGCGAGGAGGAAGAAGTTTTCTGGAGCGCGGACGCCTACGTCCGCAGCAGGCTGCTTGGTCGGTGCGGCGACGGTGGACGAAGGCGTCCGCGTTCCGATGCTCACCGTCAGCTCCCCCACTTCCGGTCGCAGCCCCTTGCCGCCGACGATGCCTTCGAGCACGAAGAGTTGCTCGGCTCCGGTGGATTTCACCGCAGCCCAGCTCTCTTGATGGCCCATGAGCGGGAAGCGCAGGCTGCCGGGATAATCCGCAGCCGGCGGTTCGGCGACCTTCGAGTGCCCGCCGCCGCCGGGGCTGATGAATTTGGTCTGAGCGGCGAGCTTGCCATCCACGTGGAGCTTCGCGCCCTGGAGCGAACGCAGCAGCACGCGGTGCTCGCCTGCCGGGAGTTTCACCAACGCCGAGGCGCGGAGCAGGAAGGGGTTCGAGCGGTCCGCGCGCACGCCGCGCTCGTTGTATTTCTGCGGCACGCCGACGAAACCAAACGCCGGCTCCGTGTAAGTCTCCACTGGCGCACCGGCGGTGAAATTCCAGTTCGCCGTGGTCCCAATGCCCTCGAAAAGCTCCACCTGCACGGCATCCTTTGGCAGCTTGGAGAGGTCGAGTTTCACGACGGGCGGCACGAAGTTGAAGCGCGTGGTCATGTCCTTCGCCGCGAGCGCGCGGCGGTGGATGGCGACTTCGTTAATGAGGCCGTTGAACGAGCTGTTGGCCTGCGCGCCCATTGAGGAGCCAATCCACAGCTCGTCGTCGTCCACGACCGGCGCGGCGTCAGACTTCCCGCCCATGTCCCACTTGCCCTTCACCTCGACGCCGTCGAGATAGCCGCGCACCGAGTCGCCCTTGCCGAAGGTGTAAGTGACCGCGACATGGTGCCAACCGGAGCCGGGGAGGAAGCCGTCATTCCCGGTCCACCGATGCCAATTCTTGTCAGCATCCTCCTTGGTCGCGGCTTTGGCACCGGCGACCTTCTCCGCATCCCGGAAGAGGAAACTCACGCACGCCGCGCCGCCATCGCCGCGTAGGCGCAGGGCGTAGTTTTGATTGTGCGCCTCGAAGCCTTTGTTGCCCGTGCGGCCCTTGCCGACTATGTAAACCTGCTGCCCATCCTTGAGCGCGTTCGCGTTCACCCATGCTTCGAGCGTGAGGGAATCGCCCTTTGCGAAGTCCAGCGGGCTGTTCGCGCCGGGGTCTTTCACGCGGATGAACTCGCCCTTGCCGCTAAAACCCGCCGCCGCGCTGTCCGGCTCGAACTCCGGGAACAGCTCGCTCGACTGCGCGCGCTGGCCGACGGAGACCTTGCCCTCGATGACGCCATGGAGCGCGGCGGCGGTCGTGCCAGGCGCGGAGTTCAGGGCGGTCGTGCCGGTGTCATTGAGCCGCCAGTAAGCCGCCGGCTTGTCCGCGAGGACGAGGTCGGCGTAGCGGGAAGGCTTGGCGGCGGCAGCGGCATCTACCGCGAGGGCAGCGGCGAACAGCAGGGCGGAGAGCAGGCGCGGGACGTTCATAGTGCTAAGTCAGGCTAGCAATGGACGCCGGTGGCAGAAAGAGGAATCAAGGTCACGATGGCCCTGGCCTGGACACCGGCTCAGTCGGCGCTGGACTGGCCGCAGCGGGACGTCTACTTTGCGCCGACCTCTGAACAACGTATTGTCATGAAACCGCTCCGCCGCCGCGCTTCACTTGGCTTCACCCTCATCGAACTGCTCGTCGTCATCGCCATCATCGCGATCTTGGCAGGGATGCTCCTGCCCGCCCTAGCTACTGCGAAGAAAAAGGCCGTGGGCATCAAATGCGTGAGCAACCACCGCCAGATCACCCTCGCAAGCCGACTCTATATCGATGACCACGACGGCGAGTTCCTGCGGCTGTGGCGCGACCGCATCGTGGCAACTGACCCGGCCGTAGCGCAGCTCCTGGTGCCGGCACCTACGGCTATCTGGTGGGTGGACACCTTGTATCTTCTGGAACGGACCTTACAGAACCCCAAGAGTTTCAACTGCCCTGCGCTCAAGGTGGATTCCACCACGGTAGTCAGTTCCACCACGCCGGGGGTCAGCGCGTATCCGCTGGGCATCGGCATGAGCTTCCGCGCCGGGGCCGGCGGGCTGACCTTCACTGCGAGCACCACGGCCAAATCGCGGGAAGACGAGGTAGCCAAACCGACGGACACGCTCATCTTCGGTGACGCCGGCACCATCACGGTCCCCGCCGAGCCGGACGCGGACAAGTGGGTGGAAGCGCCCCTGGCCTCGGCGGTCTATTTCCGGACGCCGACGGATGCCACCTACAGCTCACCCCCGGTGCGCGTGAACGCCCGGCACGTGGGCAAGACCCCCGGCGGCTTCGTGGACGGCCACGCGGAACTCCTCAAACCCAGCGCCATCGGCTTCCAGTATGCGTCCGGCAACCCGCTGGCGCTCTGGGACCGGGAGTGACTCGTGGCGGACGTATGCCGCCCCTCCACGTCAGGCCAGACGCCAGACGCCCCCACAGCGCGCGCTTGGCACCGGGCCGGGCCTTTGCCAAGCTCCGCGCCCATGAACACTTCGTCCCTGTCCCGCCGTAACTTCGTCCGCGCCACCGCTGCCGTCGCCACCCTCGCCGCGTTGCCCGCTGCCGCTGCGCCCGCCAAGAAACGCAACCACAAGCTCGGCTTCGACAACTTCGCCGTGCGCGGCATGAAGTGGAATGCCCGCCAGCTCATTGACCACTCGGCCAAGCTCGGTTGCGACTCCCTCTTCATCACCGACTTCGGCCCGCTCGACGGCAAGCACGACGACGCCTCGCTCGCCGAGGTCCGCAAATACGCCGCCGACAAAGGCCTCACCCTGGAGCTGGGTTCGTGGAGCATATGCCCCACTTCGAAGTCATTCAAAAAGGACTGGGGCACGGCGGAGGAGCACCTCGCGCTCGGCCTGCGCATGAGCAAGGCGATTGGCTCGAAGGCCTTCCGCGTCATCCTCGGCAACCAGCAGGACCGCAGCACCGAAGGCGGCATCGAGGCGCGCATCGCCGACACGGTGAAGGTGCTCAAGGGCGCTCGTCAAAAGGCCTTGGACGCGGGGGTGAAGGTCGCCGTCGAGAACCACGCTGGCGACATGCAGGCTTGGGAGTTGCAGCAGCTTGTCGAGGCCGCCGGGAAGGATTTCGTCGGTGTGAACTTCGACTCTGGCAACGCCGCTTGGACGATCGAAGACCCGCTGGCCAGTCTCGAAACCCTCGCACCCTACGTGCTCACCACCAGCCTGCGCGACGACATGGTCTGGGAATCCGCCAACGGCGTCACCGTGCAGTGGACCGCGATGGGCGAGGGTTGCCTGGACCTGCCCGCGTTCTTCGACCACTTCGAGAAGCACTGCCCCGGCGTAACGGTTCACATCGAGACCATTTCCGGCTTCGCGCGCGAGTTTCCCATCTACAAGCCGGACGCCTGGAAAATCTTCCCGAAGGCCCGCGCCGCCGACCTGGCTCGCTTTCTAGCACTCGCCAAGAAAGGCAAGCGCATTGAGCCCTTTAAAGCCCCCGCCGGCGTGGACGGAAACAAAGCCCAGCAGGACTACCAGCTCGGCGAAGTGGAGCGGAGCATCAAGTATTGCAAGGAAGTGCTCGGCCTCGGGCTGCGGGCTTGAGCGGGAACCACGAAGGACACAAAGGTCAGCGGCATCTTCGCCTGTCTGCCTTGGTGTCCTTCGTGCCTTTGTGGTTCAGCAGACTGTCGGACTACGGCAGCGTGATTTTCACCCGGTAGTAACGCGCGGCGTCTGTTGCGCTGTTGTCGGTGAAGGTGCGCGTTACCGCGTTATCCACCGGCGTGCCCGAGAGCGGGGTGAAATTCTTCGTCGTCAGGCTGGTGGCGAACTCCACGGTGTAGCTGCGGCCCGCTGCGATGGGCGCGAAGCTCACCGTGCGCTGGTCGGTGCCGGTCTTTGCAACCGCTAGCGTCATCAAGGACGCCGCACTGGTGGGCGTCGTGCCGGCTAGATACTCGAACAGGTTATTTTGCCCATCGCCGTCGGGGTCCGCCGTGGGCGCGGCAGATGCACTTCCGATGCCGAAGTGTTGCACCTGCCACGCGTCGTCAATCGTGTCGCCCGCGTAGGTGCCGAAGTCATCCGCGTTCACGTTCAGCACCGACAACGTGAGCGTGCCGAACCGGCCGAGGTAATCTGCCCGCGCGATGCCGTTGGTGTCCTGATAAACCGTCGCCGCAGTTGTGAGGCCGCTGGTGTTCACGGCGGCTAGCCCGCCGCCGCTCACGCTCCAGGTGGCGGTCGTTCCGGAGAGCGGCAGCAGCGTGCCGTCGGTGAAGGTCGCCATCGCTGTGAGCTGGCGGGTGGAGCCTTCGTTCACCGTGGAGGGCGATGCACTCACGGCCACGCCTTGCACGTCGGTAAGCTGGCCAACGAAGCCGTTCCGCGCTGCGAAGGTTGTCACGCTCGAGCTGCCGCCGAGGCCACCGATGGCGGAGTCCACTACCACGTTGCCGACGGTCTGCCGCCCGCCTGCCGTGGCCGCGCTGTGGACCAGCGTGGGCGTCGCGGCTGAGGCGGGCATGAGCGCCGCGAGCAACGCGAGTAGCGCGGACGCGCACGTCCGCAGCCGCTGTTTCCCGAGCGGCTTCCTGTCCACGCAGCCGCTGCGGACGTGGGCGTCCGCGCTCCCTTCCAACGGCGACGGGTAAGTTTCAAGTTTCATATCACGTCGTGGTTGAAGTTCACTTCACCAGCTTGCCCAGCTTCGCCTCGATGTCTGCTAGCCGCTGCTCCAGCGCGGTGATGCGCGCGTCCTTCTCCTTCACCAGGGCGTGCAGCCCTTGGATGGCCGCCAGCTCCACTCCATCAAACTCCAGCGTGCTGATGCTCTTATCGTCGCGGCCGGGGAAGAACGCGGCTTTGAAATCCTGAGCCACTGGGCCGAGGTGCGGCGTGCTGCCCGCCTCGTCCCAGTTGTAGCGCCACGACTGCACGGGGACGTCGTCCAGCTTGCGCAGCAACGCGCGGCCGTCCACCGGCGCGAAGTCCTTCTTCGCGTTGCGGTCGGAGAGCACGGACCACGCGGTGGCACCCGCCGCCAACTGCGCGCCGACCGTGCCCGCGCTCGTCGTTGCGAAGCGCACGCCGCCCGCCGCGCGCGCGTTGAACTGGTTCGCCACGGTCGAGCCGAACTGCGTCGTGCTGGACGAGTCGGACCACACAAACGCGCCGTTGTGCGCCGCGTTCGCCACGAAGCCCGCTGCGAAGGAGTTCGAGCCGGACGCCAAGTTCGCCCAACCGCCGGGGACCGTCGCGCCCTGGCCGGTCGCGCCGTTGAAGTAGCCGCCGCTCACGGTCGAGACGCTGTTGCTGGCGAGGTTTTGCTCGCCGCCCGCCACGATGGAGTTCGTGCCGACCGCGCCGTTGGCGTAGCCGCCGGCGACCACCGCCCCATACTTGGAAGCCGCGTTGAAGTAGCCGCCGCCCACGAACGAAATCGGCCCCGTCGCGTCGTTCAACTCGCCGCCGCCCACCACGGCTTCGAAGCCGCTGGCAATGTTCGTCACACCGCCGCCCACGAAGGATGCCGTGCCGCTGGCCAAGTTCGCTTCGCCGCCCGCGACCGTGGACTCGAAGCCGCTGGCGAGATTGTAGTAGCCGCCCGCGACGGTCGCCGCGTTCGTGCCCGCACCATTCGCGATCCCGCCGCCCACGGTGGCAAACGCGGCGTTGTTGGAAATCACGTTGAGGTAGCCGCCGCCGATGACGGAGTTGGTCGCGCCCGTGTTGATGCCGTTCGCGCCGCCGCCGCCGATGACGCCGAAGTGGGCACGCACAATGTTCGTGATGGCCGTGCCGTTGAAACTGCTCGCGCCGCCGCCACCGATGGTCGCGCCGACCACGCCGCTGCTGACCGAGTTCACGGGTGCGCCGCCGATGAGGTTCGGCGCGCTGGAAGTGTTCGGCTCGATGCGCAGGCCGCGCACGCTGTTGGCTTTGAGTTCCAGCGCGACGTTGTCCGTGGTGCCGAGGAAGTGCGTGCCCGCTGTGGTGCCGGAGTTGCCGCCGGCTTTCCACAACACCGTGGTGAGGCCGGTCAAATCCAGTGCGCTGGAGCCGACGGCACTTGCGCCCAACTTGGCGGAAGTCACGGCGCTGCTGGCAAGCTGGCTCGAACCCACGGAGCTGGCGGCCAGGTGGGTCGCGGTCACGCCGCCGGTGGCGAGTGAAAACGTGTTACCCACAAGAGAAAGGCCAGAGCCAGCGGTGTAAGTGCTGCCCGCGCTGGGCGTGGCCCACGCGACGCTTGTGCCGTTGTAGGTGAGCACCTGACCGCTCGTCGCGCCGGTGGGGTCGAGCTTGGTGGTCGTCACGGACGCAGAGCCGAGCTTCGCGGCCGTCACCGCCCCGTCGGCAAGTGCCGTGCCTCCGACCGCGCCCGCCGCGAGCGCGGCGGAAGTCACCGAGCCGCTGGCGAGCTTGGCCGAAGTGACAGCACCGTCCGACACCGTGGCCGCGACGAGCGCGTAGCCGACGGCGGCGATGCGTTGGTCGGGCGTGAGTTGCTGGTAGTCTGAGCCGTCGCTGAACCACACGCGCAGGCGGACATCGGCGTTGTTGAAGACCGTGGAGCCGATGGCGGTGGTCATGCCGGCGACGGTGGTGTCGCCGAGCAAGACGGCGTAGAGGCCCTTGCTCACGGCGAGCGAGACACCGGTGGCGGGCTGGCCGCTGGCGGTGCCGTCGTTGGCCCAGTAGTTCACCGTGCCGGCGGTGTTCACGAGCGCGAACTTGAAGAGGCCCGTGGCATCGTAGTTCGTGCCGCCCACGGTGATGCGGCCCTGATAGTTGATGATTTGCGGCACCTGCGCGGACGCGGTGAGCGCGGCGAACAGGCCGAGGAGGAGGAACTGTTTCATAGGCTTAACTTGGTTTGGCTAGGGAGACAGATTTTATTTAGCCCCGGATGGAACACGGATGAAACACGGAATGGGACAACCGACTCGGCTGGCCTTGTCTTTTCCGTGTTCAATCCGTGTTTCATCTGTGGCTAAAGGTTCGGCGCTGCGGACGTGGGCGTCCGTGCTCCTTTGGGGGTCAGAGTTTTGAGAGCTGGGCTTTGGCGGTGACGTTTTCGGGGTCGAGGATGACGACGTCGTTGAAGAGCCGCTTGGCTTCGGGCTTGTTGTCCTTCGCGAGTTTCACCAAGGCCAGCTCGGTGAGGAGCGAGATGTCGGTGGGGTAAAGGACGAGCGTGCCGTTGAGGATGGCTTCGGCGGCATCGAACTTCTTCTGGAGGCGCGAGGCGTAGGCGAGGCGGAGGTTGGCGGTGTAGTTCGCCGGGTCCACGCGGAGGATTTGCTTGGCGAGGGTTTCGACGTCTTCCCACTTCTCCTGCGCCATGAGCGGGAGGGTGTGGCCGAGCTTGGCTTCGAGGGAGTCGGGCGCGGTCTTGATGGCGGTCTGATAGTGCGTGCGCGCGGTGGCGAAACTGCCGGTGAGGTAGTTCAGCCAGCCGAGGCGGAGGTTCACGGTGTAAGCCTGCGGATAGGCCGTGATGACGGGGGCGAGGGCCTTGATGGCGTCGGCGTAGTTCTGCGCTTTCTCGTAGCGGTAGGATTTGTGGTAGGCGTCGCGGATTTCGGCGTCGGTGGGAGCGGCGGCGTGGAGGCGAAGGCAGAAGGCAAAAGTAATAAGGGAAAAGGCCAGTTTCGTCGTGATGAAGTGGAGGTTGGTTTTCATGGTTTAGAAAGTTGTGCCGAGCAGGGCGATGAAGGTGTGCGCGGCGGCAGTGGTGGTGCCGCCGAGTTCGCGGAACTCCTCGCGGTTGAAACGGAAGGTCACGGCGGCGCGGTCGGAGAGGGCGCGTTTCACTTCGGCACCGTAACCGGCGGTGTGCTTCTCCGGGAGGTTGAAGAGCGTCGCGCCATCGCCACGTGCGGCGAAGGCTTGGCGGCCCGTCCAGCCGAACGCGGTGAAGGTCCAGCGGTCCCAGAAAAGTGTGAGCCTTTCCTCGGCGGAGAAGAAATTTCGCCGGGCGAAACCAACGTCCTCGCTCACGTTCACCCAGTAGCCGCGCGTGTCGGCACGCAGCGTCCAGTCCGCGCCAGTGGCGAGCACGCGGCCAAACTTCGGCGAGAGCTGCATCACTTCCAGGCCGGTGCCGAAGTCCTCGTAGCGCGTGAAGAACGCGTCGGCCCCCGCGCTCCACTTGGGCGAGCCGAGCCACTCGGCCCCGGCGAACGCACCCCAACTGCCGTCCGTCCCAGGGTCGCCGTTCGCGAGTGTGTGGCCGCCCACGCGGAGTCGCCAGTTGGCGAGGCTGAAGTTGCTGTAAGCCGTCGTGACGTCGAGCTGCTTCAAGCGCGGCAGGCCGACGCGGTCCACCTCGATGTAGTCGAACGCAGTCTCGACAGCGTGGGCCTTGCCGAGGCCGAGCCAGGTCGAGAGGCCCCAGAGCTTCGCGGTGTCCTTCACCCGCGTGCCCTGATAATTAATCCAGCCACCGTAGAACATTGCGTCGAGACGCGCGGGCGTTTCGCCAAGGCGGAAGCCTGCGGCGCGCGCGAAGCCGGGGCTGGCGGGGGCGGTGACTTCGACGAGGTCCGAGAAAAGCTTCGGGTCGGCCAATTCGCGGAAGATGGCATCGTTGTCGGGGTCCAGAAGCTCAGCCTGACCGAGGTAGTAGCGGGCGGCGGCGAATTGGTTTTGGGCGCGCTTCACGAGGCCGCGTTCATAGAGCAGTCCGGTGTCGCTGGGGTAAAGCTCGAGCGCGCGGGCAAGGGCAGAGTCGGCGGCGCGGAGTTTGTTTTGCAAGCGCAGTGCGATCGCAAGGCGGAGATGGGCGAGGTAATGGGTTTTGTTCTCGCGGAGAACTTCGCGGGCGAGCGCCTCGGCGGCTGGGAATTGTTTGTCTGCGAGCAGTGGCAGGATGAGGCCGAGCTTGGCTTCTAGGGAACGCGGTTGGGCAACGAGTGCGGCGCGGTAGTGAGCGAGAGAAGTTGTGTTGTCACCCTTGAGGTATTCTTGCCAGCCGAGGCGGAGCGACATCACGTAGTCGCTCGGAGCGGCGGCGGGGGAGAGAAGGCAAAAGGCAAAAGTAAAAAGGCAAAAGGTGAAGAGCCGCAGCAGGACAGCGCATTCTGCCTGACCTCTGTTCAGAACGGTCCGCTTGAACGGGATCGCAAAGTCTGAGGGACAGGCGGGACGCGCTGTCCTATCTGGAGGATTACTTCGCATCGTCCATCCTCGTCAGCTCCCAGCCGCCGTAGCTGACGGTGGCGAAGGCCTTGTTGCGGTCGAAGGTAACGGAACCGCTCTGTTTTACGCCGAGCACGCGGGACTCGACGGTGGTTTCCACGCGGTGCTCGCCGACGAAGCGCGAGGTGACGCGCACGCGTGCGAAGCGATGCCACACGGAGATCGCCACGCCCACGAGCGCGCCGCGCAGGCCGCGCGCGGCCAGGCCCACGGGCACGTGGTCGCGCCACGTCAGGCCGTCGCGGCAGGCCAGCGGCATCCGGGGCAACGCGAGGAATAGCGCGCGCAGTCGCGGGTCAGCGCCGTCGTAGCGAAATGCGAAGTAAGTGCCCTCGAAGCGGCCGAAGCAGAGCTGGCCCGCGCCAGAGTCGAAGTAGAACGTGCCGTCGAGCGCCATGCGGACTTTGAGCAACAGGTCGGGCCGGGGCTGGCCGCGGCGCTTCACGGCGTAGCGGTATTCCTCGTCGAGGACGAAGTTGGTGACGGACTCGAGGCGCTTGTTCGCGTAGAGGGCTTCGACCTTGCCGCCGACTTTCGGAAGGTCGTTCGCGTGGGCAATGCCGTCCTCGGAGTAGCTCACGAAGCTGAAGGGCACGGTTGCCGCGCCGGGCGTTTCGGTGAGCTGGGCTTGGACGTGGATGTGCGGTTGCGGCGAGTAACCAGAGTTGCCGCACAGGCCAAGGACGGTGCCGCGCTCGACCCAGTCGCCGACTTTCACGCGGAGAGATTTAGCCGCGAAGTGCGATAGCTCGACGTGCCAGCCGCGCGGCTCGGCGATGACGAGGAGGTTGCCCCAGTTGTTGACCTTGTCAGGGTCGTTGATGGGGCTGTCGGGGAAATCGTCCACGGCGGCGACGATGCGACCGCGCACGGGCGCGAGGATGGGTTTGTTAAAGCAGTAGTAGTCCTCGAGTTGCGCGCCGGTTTTTGCGTGCGTCTTGCCGTCGGCGTCGGTGAGGACGAAGTCGTAGGCGTAGCGCCACGCGCCCTTGTGGGTCCACGCGCCGTCGAAGCCCTGCCACACGGTCCATGTGCCCGCGAAGGGTGGAAGCAGCGTGCGCTCGGAGCCGGGGTAGCGGAGGCGGTTCGCGAGATGCGTGTCGAGCGTCTCTTCGGGCGTGAGGCCGATGCGCTGGGCGATGAGCGGGCTGCCGACGAGGCCGAGCACGTAGATGACGACGAGCGTCACGACCGCGAACGGAAGCGTAAACGCCGGAATGCCGTAGTAGCTCCAGAAACCCGCGATGGCATCCAAGACAATCGGCGACAGCGCGACGGCGATGGCGGCGAGCAAGTAGCTGCGCACCGACGGAATCAGAAACACGCCGCCCACGGCCATCGCGATCAGGAGGAAGTTGAAGTTCAGCGGGTCGGCGTAGGCTTTCGCCGCTGAGCCGAGCATCCAGTGGCGAACGGTGGTTCCCACGACATAACCGAGCGCGGCCAGCAGGAAGAGGATGCGCGAGCGGGAGAGAATCAATGCCGCCAGCCCCGCGCCGACGACGACGCTCGGTGTGAAGAGCAGGGAGCCGAACGACTTGAAGAAGCCGGCCACCGCGAGCGGCAGGCCGAGGTCATCGGCGAGCCACGCGGGCTGGTGCGCGGCGGCGGTGAGGAGGTTGCCGTAGCGCAGCGACGCCATGTAAACGAGCGAGCTGACGACGACGAAGGGGAGGCTCAGGAGCGGGAGCTTGAGGAAGGTGGTGAAGACGTTCGCGAGTGCGACGGTGACGAGGAGCGTGAGCACGCCGGCCACGACGCAGAAGAACAGGCCGAGGGCGTTGAGCTGAAAGAGGTGACCGACGGAGAGGCCGACGAGCAGCGGGTTGCAGGTGTAGAAGCCGGACTCAAGGAAGACCTTGCCCATGCCGATGACGCGCGCGAACGCGTAGGCCGCCAGCACGGCGATAAGGCCCGCGATGCCAAGCCGGACGTTGAGCATCGTGATGCCGAAGAGCAGAAAGCCCACGATGCCGCCCTGGAGGAAGAACACCTCGGCGTAGCTGCGGAAGACGGCGTGGAAGAGAGGGGAAACATTAAATTTCGCGCCGTCCAACTTCAGAGTATGCGCGAGCCGGCGAGCGAACGTGGCGTTCGTTGTTAGTTGAACATTCTCCGCTATCGCTCGGTGTTCCATGTGCCCTTTCGCGGCCATGCTCACTTCCCAGTCTTCAGCTCCAGATGCTTTGGCAGGCGCTCGCGGCGCGTGATGTCCGTGATGTCCTCGGCTTCGCGGATGATTTCCACTTCGCCGTTCTCGGTGACGATGACGACGTTGGGGCGATACTCGATGAACTGGAGCCACTGCGTGTTGTTGTAGGCGCCAACAGGCGAGAAGATGAGCCGCGTGCCGCGCTTGAGCGGCGGGAGCTGAATGCCCTCGTCAATCGCATCAATGTTCATGCAGAGCGGACCGTAGATGACGCTGGTCTCGTTGATACCACCGACTTCGCGGTCGAGCTCCACATTGAACTTATACCAGAAGGCGGTGAACAGGAGGTTCACGCCACCATCGGCCACGTAGGCGCGCGTGCCGTCGGCGAGGCGCTTGGCGGCGACGATGCTTGTGATGAGGTAGCCGGCCTCGTCAATCACCGCGCGGCCCGACTCAATGACAAGTTTAGGGAAATCCCCGGGCTTCAGCGCCTCGGAGAACGCGTGTGTGATGGCTTCAGCGAACTCATCGATGCCCGGAATCGCCACCTCGGGCGGGAGGTAAACGCCCTTGAGCCGGCTCTTGCTCGGGAAGCCGCCACCGATGTCGTAGGACTCCATCTCGAAGCCGAACGCCTCCTTCAACTCGTAGCCGAACTTCACCATCTTGGTGATTTCGCGGGCGTAGGCCTGCGGGTCCATGATGAACGTGCCGATGTGGCAGTGCAGGCCGTTGAGCTTGAGACGGCCGCCGCGCGCGATGCGCTTCGCGGCGTCGAGCGCCTGACCGGATTCGAGGTTGAAGCCGAAGCGCGACCACTGCGGGTAAATGCCGGCGTCGAGATTCAGCCGCATTCCGACGTGGACGGTGCGGTTGAGTTTCTTCGCGATGGTCTCGAGGTCCACGATCTCGTCGAGGTTGTCCACGTTGATGACGGCGCCTTCGGACACGGCCTTCTCCAGCGCGGCCATCGGCTTGTGCGGACCGTTGAAAATAATCTTCTCTCCGGGGATGCCGAGCAGGCGGGCTTTGTCGTATTCCATCGCGGAGACGACCTCGGCAATCGCGCCTTCCTGGTGCATGAGCGCGCAAATGGCCTGGAGGTAATTCGTCTTGTAGCTCCAGCCGAACTCGACCTTTGGATAGCGCGTGGAGAACGCGGTGAACATCTGGCGATACGTGCGCCGCGCGGTGCGCTCGGAGTAAACGAAGAGCGGCGAGCCGAACTGGCCGCACAACTCGTCGATGCTCACGCCGTCAATGGCGGTGCGGACCTTGCGCGCGTAAGCGGGGCTCCAGCCGAACTTGTTCATCAAGCCGGAGCGGAGTTTGTTGATGACGGGTTTTTCGTAGGGGCGTTTCATGGGGGAGGGGATGGGGGATGGGGCTTAGGCCGGACGATTTAGGTTGGTTCGTGGTGTGCGTGCGGAACGGTTTCCCAATCTGTGTTTTATCTTTGCAAATCTGTGGCTCAACCCACTTCCCCCCGTGTCACCGCCTGCTGGAACTTCACCATGTCCGTGACCAGCTCGTAGCTGTAGCGGACGAAGAGCTTGCCGGCGTCGTAGTCCGGCGCGGGCGGCTGGTCCACGCCGAGCGCGGCGCGGACGAGGCGGGCGGGGAGGTTCACGCCGACGCCGGTGGCGAAGTAAACCCACGCCGGGAAACGCGGGTTGATCTCGATGAGATACACGTCGTCGCCCTTCACGATGCATTCCAGCTCGAACGGCCCGCGCCACTTCAGCTCGCGGATGAAGCGGTTCGCCGCCTCCAGCATCGCGCGATGCTTGATGGTCACGCCCGTCCAGATTTTGCCGAGCGACGTGACGCTGATTTTCTTGATGCCCACCGTGCCGAGCGAGCCACCCTCACCGTCGCCCAGGCCGATGACGTTGAGTTCCTCGCCGACCACGATGCTCTGCAAGATGACCGGATAACCCCACTCGGCGACGAGCGCGTGGAAGTGCGAGACGGCCTGCGTCGAGGTGTAGGCCGCGTAGGCCTTGTAGAAACTGCCCTTCACCATCACGGGCAGGCCAAGCTCGTCCACGGCGGCGATGAGCTGGTCCAGCGACGTGCAGACCTTTGTCTTGGGCAGCTTGATGTCCATACGTTCGGCGACCTCGGCGAGCTTGTCCTTCCCGCGCAATTTGAACTGCTCCATGGAGGGCAGAAACGTCGCGATGCCCAGGGCCTTCAGCTCGCCCGCGCGCTTGAGGTAGAGCGGCAACTCGGCGTCGAGGTTGGGGATGATGAGGTCCAGCCCGTGCTGGTCGCGGATGTAAGCGAGCCGGTCGAAGTAAGCCCCGCCGTCGCCCGAGGGATACGGCATGATGAACGACCGGTCCACGACCCAATCCATGTAAATGCCCGGCTCCATCGCGTCGTAGGCGAGGCCGATGATGCGGGCGTTGAGGCTGGCGTCCTCCTTGAGCGAGCGGGCGACGCCGATGCCGGGGCCGGGGTTGTCCACGGCATTGATGCCGGAGACGCCGATGGCGAGGTCTTTCATGTCAAGCGAGGCCGAAGTTCTTGAGCTGGCTGCGGAAGTCCGTGCAATCGCGCCGTGCCTCTTCGAGCGCGACATCGAAGTGGGCGACGAGCTGCTGGGCGATTTCCTCATCGCTGCGGCCTTCCTTCAGCGAGTGCATGACGACCATGCCGGTCTCGCTGACTTGGAAGCTATCACCCGTCTGCGGGTCGAAGACGAAGCCCTCGTCAGAGAGGGCGAGCTGGTGGAGTCGAGTCATGGTGAGTGTTTTAGTTGAGCAAGCGGGTGACGCCAAGGTTGAAGCCTTGTTACTCGGGGCGGTGGAAGTCCCGAGTCCGGTGGCGGTGCGGCGTGTTCATAGGCAAAGAGTGAAGCAGGGAAGTGTTAAGCGATTGTGAAGGGCGGGTAAATTTCGCCTCAAGGATAACACTTAGCCGAATCGCAGCGGTTGGCGGAGTGCGGCTAGGCCGGAGCGCGGCTGTGTGCGGAGCACCCGCCGCAGCGCATGGGGGAGGGCGCGTTGACCGAGTTTGCCAGTCGTTGCGGGCAGGCGTAGCGGCTGCGGCTGCGGCTGATCAGCGACACATCCGCGCTCCGGGGGCGGGTGAAGCCCGCGTCAGAAGGACTGGAAACCAAGTTCAGCCCTCGACCCGCCGCCGCTGGCTGGCTATACGTCCCGTATGCGTTTTCCAAACCTGACGGCGGTCCTGACCGCCGCGTTGCTCCTGACTCAAACCCTCCGCGCCGCCGACTACGACCTCGTCATCTACGGCCCCACGTCCGCCGGGATCATCGCCGCTGTGCAGGCGAAAAAGCTCGGCAAGTCCGTCATCGTCGTCGGGCCGGACAAACATCTCGGCGGGTTGTCCAGCGGCGGCTTGGGCTTCACGGACACGGGGAACAAGGCGGTCATCGGCGGGCTGGCGCGGGACTTCTACCACCGCGTCTGGAAGGAATACCAGAAGCCCGAGACGTGGCGTTGGCAGAAGCAGACGGAATACGGGAACAAAGGGCAGGGGACGCCCGCGATGGACGGCGAGAACCGCACGATGTGGATTTTCGAGCCGAGCGTGGCCGAGCGCGTGTTCGAGGATTACGTGAAGGAGTTCGGCATCACCGTCCACCGCGATGAGTGGCTGGACCGCGCCAAGGGCGTGAAGAAGGCCGGCGCGCGCATCACCAGCATCACGATGTTGAGCGGCAAGACCTACACCGGGAAGGTGTTCATGGACGCGACCTACGAAGGCGATTTGCTGGCGGCGGCGGGCGTGGATTATCACGTCGGGCGCGAGGCGAATTCCGTTTACGGCGAGCAATGGAACGGCGTGCAAGTCGGCGTGCTGCACCACCGCCACCACTTCGGCGCGCTCAAGACGAAGATTAGTCCCTACGTCATTCCCGGCGACCCGAAGTCCGGCGTGCTCCCGCGCATCAGCACGAACGCGCCCGGCGAATATGGCTCCGGCGACAAGCGCGTGCAGGCTTACTGCTACCGCTATTGCGTGACCGACCACGCCGAGAACCGCATTCCGTTCCCGAAGCCCGCTGGCTACGACCCGAAGCAATACGAGCTGCTCGTGCGCATCTACGAGGCCGGCTGGAAGGAGACCTTCGACAAGTTCGACCCCATTCCCAACCACAAGACGGACTCGAACAACCACGGCCCGTTCAGCACGGACAACATCGGGATGAACTACGATTACCCCGAGGCCAGTTACGAGCGCCGCCGGGAGATTCTCGCCGAGCACCGCACGTATCAGCAGGGCTGGCTCTACTTCATCGCGAACGACCCGCGCGTGCCCAAGGAAGTCCAGGAGCGGATGCGCAAGTGGGGTTTGCCCAAGGACGAGTTTAAGGACAACGGCGGCTGGCCGCACCAAATCTACGTGCGCGAGGCGCGGCGGATGGTCGGGCAATTCGTGATGACCGAGAACGAACTGACCAAGAAGAAGCCCACGCCGGACTCGGTGGGCATGGGCAGCTACACGATTGATTCGCACAACGTGCAGCGCTACATCACGCCCGAGGGCTACGTGCAGAACGAGGGCGACATCGGCGTGGGCATCACGCCCTACGCCATCGCCTACGGCGCGCTGGTGCCGAAGCGCGGCCAGTGCGACAACCTCTTCGCGACCATCTGCGTGAGCAGCTCGCACATCGCGTTTGGCAGCATCCGCATGGAGCCGGTGTTCATGATTCTCGGCCAGAGCGCGGCGACGGCGGCGGCGCTGGCACTGGACAACAACCTCGCCGTGCAAGACGTGCCTTACGCCAAGCTCCGCGAGCAAATGCTCAAGAATGGCCAAGTCCTGGAATACGCGAGCGCCGCGCCCGCTGGTGGCAAATCGAAGTCCGCCCAAGGCTTTGTGGACCCGAAGAAACTCCCCGGCGTGGTCGTGGACGACGACGACGCGAAGCTCACGGGCGAATGGAAAGTCAGCAGCGCCGCCCCGAGCTACGTGGGCAACGGCTACCGCCACGACGCGAGCGCGAAGGACGGCAAGGCCAGCGTGCGTTTCGAAGCCAAGCTTCCCAAGTCAGGCCACTACGACGTCCGCCTCGCCTATCCGCCGAACGCCAACCGCGCTTCCAAGGTCGCCGTGGAAATCACCCACGCCGGCGGCAAGGAAACGGTGTTCGTGGACCAGCGGAAGACACCGGCGATTGACGAGCGTTTCCATCATCTCGGCCGCTTCGATTTCACCGAAGGCCAGCCCGCCGTGGTGACGGTCACGAACGCCGGCGCGGACGGCTACGTGGTCGTGGACGCGGTGCAGTGGGTGCTGAAGTAACCGGGTGCGTGGGCGCCTACGTCCGCAGCAAGGTGCAAAGAAGAGCGGTTGCGGACGTTGTCGTCCGCGCTCCGTTCACACCATCTGCTGCCCCGCGCCGTCGTGGCCTTCGCCGTCGAGGTCGATGAGGATGTCGCGCGGCTCGGCGCCCTTGCTGGGGCCGACGAAGCCCCGCTCTTCGAGCACGTCCATGATGCGGGCGGCGCGGCCGTAGCCGATCTTCAGGCGACGTTGCAGGAGCGAGACGCTGGCCTTCTGCTCGCTACGGATGACCTCGATGCATTGCTCGATGAGTTCCTCGTCCACAGCTTCTTCGTCATCTTCAACTGGCAGACTCTGTGTTGCCGGTGACAATAAGGGATGAGTAGCTGCGAGCAGCGCCTTCGCATCAGCGAGTGCGGTCGAGAGTGCGGCGGACGCCAAAGACTCCCTCTCAAAGATTTCTCGTGCCCGTGCGGTGAGATTGTCCGGTCCGTCCAGTGTGACCATCAAGTCACTGCCTTCTCGACGAAACTGTGCCGTAACTTGCTCGCCAGTCTTCCCTTCGTTAAGTTTGTCCAGAACGGACTTCACCCAATCGACTTTGTATTCGTAAGCTTCCTCCGTCGCTTGAGCCAACGCAGTTTCAGCCTTTCTCCTTAACGCTTCGTTCTGCAACCAGGTGTCTTGTTCCGACGACGGTGTTCCATAGCCAATTGTGGCCGGGAGAATTCCCCTTGCCTTGAGGCCTTCTAAAAGTTCTACGGCTTCATCGTAGCCAATTTTCAGGAGCGCTACGAGCAAGCCAGGAAAGGCTCGACCTGAGTTCCTGACTATCACCGTCGCCTCCATCAGTAGCTGATCTTCCCTCTCAAAGTTGCGTTCCGTCGTGCGTAAACCGGCGCTCAAAACGTCCTCTATCGCAGCCGTAGCCTCATCAAGACTTAGTTGAAAGAACTCACGATTTTCGGAGATCCGATAGGCCGAGAGGTGGTCATGGACTTTGCGCTCTGCTCCGACGGAATCATTTACGGAATAGACTTTAACTGGATTGAAATCCGTCGGGACTCCGGTATGGCTCGACAATTCGCTGACACGTCGTTCGACGCTGCGCTCTGTCCTCCCAATCTTCAAGATTCCGGGCATTGACGGGTTTTCGAGCACGTATATGAATTCTTCCATACCGAGATTCGGTTGGTTCACACCATCTGCTGCCCCGCGCCGTCGTGGCCTTCGCCATCGAGGTCGATGAGGATGTCGCGCGGCTCGGCACCCTTGCTGGGGCCCACGAAGCCGCGCTCTTCGAGCACGTCCATGATGCGGGCGGCGCGGCCGTAGCCGATCTTCAGGCGGCGTTGCAGGAGCGAGACGCTGGCCTTCTGCTCGCTGCGGATCACCTCGATGCATTGCTCGATGAGTTCCTCGTCTTCGCCTTCGCCTTCCTCGGCATCGAAGGCTTGTGGCGTGGTGCCGGTCGCCTTTTGCAGGGCGTTGTGGATTTCCATCTCGTAGCTGGGCTTGCCC
Organism: Verrucomicrobiota bacterium; assembly: GCA_039796295.1. Lineage (GTDB taxonomy): Bacteria > Verrucomicrobiota > Verrucomicrobiia > Limisphaerales > SXTU01 > SXTU01. The sequence goes on along the minus strand of JBDKJY010000030.1, from coordinate 18,159 downwards.
TGCTTGGCGATGAAGTCCACGACCTGGTTGATCTCCTCGTCGGTGATGAGCACGCCTTGGGCGCGCGAGAGTTTCGCGCTGCCGGGCGGCAGGTAGAGCATGTCGCCCTTGCCGAGGAGTTTGTCCGCGCCCATCGCGTCGAGAATGGTCCGCGAGTCCACCTTGCTCGCGACTTGGAAGGCGATGCGGGCGGGGATGTTGGCCTTGATGACGCCAGTGATGACATCCACGGACGGGCGCTGCGTGGCGACGATGCAGTGGATGCCAGCGGCGCGGGCCATCTGCGTGATGCGCGCGATGCACATTTCCACATCGGCAGGTGCGACGAGCATGAGGTCGGCAAGCTCATCAATGATGCAGACGATGTAACTCAGCTTCTCGGGAATGATGATGTCCTCGTCGCGCGGCACGACAATCTGCTCGTCGATTTGAACCGCGAAGCCATCCGCGCCAGCCTCCACCTTCTCCTTCGTCACGGACAAGGGCAGCTCCAGTTCCGCCGGCGGCAAGGGCTTGTCCTTCGGGCGGTCGTTGAAGGACTTGATGTTGCGCACGCCCACGCGGGCGAAGATTTGGTAGCGCTTCTCCATCTCGTTCACGACCCAGCGCAGCGCGAGGATGACTTTCTTCGGGTCGGTGACGACGGGGACGACGAGGTGGGGCAGGGCGTTGTATTGCTGTAGCTCGACGACCTTGGGGTCAATCATCACGAAGCGGAGCTGGTCCGGGGAGAACTTGTAGAGCAGCGACGCGACGATGGAGTTGATGCAGACGGATTTGCCAGAACCGGTGCTGCCGGCGATGAGAATGTGCGGCATCTCGGCGAGGTCGGAGATGACGGGCGTGCCGTAAACGTCCTTGCCCAGCGCGAGCGGGATGCGGGCTTTGGAGTTCTTCCACTCATCGGATTCGAGCAGGTCGCGCATGATGACCTTGGTCTTCACGCGATTCGGGACTTCGATGCCGACGGAGGACTTGCCCGGCACGGGCGCAAGGATGTTGATGCGCTCGGCCTTGAGCGCGGCGGCGATGTTGTTGTTGAGCGCGGCAATCTTTTCGAGCTTCACGCCGGGCGCGGGGTGCAGCTCGTAACGCGTGATGGTCGGGCCTTTGGTGATGTCGCCGAGCGCCACCTCGATGTCGAACTGCGCGAGGGTGTTCTTCATCAACTGCGCGTTGGCCATCAGCTCCTCCTTCGTCTCCGTGGGCTTGAGCGTCATGTCCGCGTGCTGGAGGAAGTCGAGCGGCGGGAGCTGGTAGTTGCCGATGAGCGGCACGCTCGCCACGGTCATGGGCTTGGGCTTCTTGGGCACCGGGCGCGAGCGCGGGCGGCCACCGCTGTTGTCGAAGATGGTGGGGGCGTCGGCGGGTTTGGCAACGGCGTCGAGCCTAGCTGGCTCGGCGGCGACGGCAGCGGCCAAGGCGTCGGCGACGTGCACCAGCGGCTCGCCTTCGGCGATGGGCTCGGGCGACGGCAACGGTTCGGCGGCGGGCTTCCTGGTGAGCGCGCTGGCCTTGCCGAGAATGTCGCTCGTCGTCGCAGCGACCACTTCCTCGGCCTTGATGACGATGACTTCCTTCGCGGGTTTGGTGCTCTCGCCGGGGCTCCAATCTTCGGCGGGTTCCTCGAGCTTCTCCTTGCGCTTGGCTTTGGCAGCGAGGTCGGCGGGACGGGGCTGCGGCACGCTGAGGTCGCGGATGAGCGGCTCGGGCAAAGGCTTGCCATCCGCACCGAGGTCGGGGCCGGACTTGGTCGGGGCGGGCTCGGGTTCGGCCTTGGGTTCGGTCTTGCCGGGCTTGGACTTGCCGGCCTTCTCGACTTCGCCTTGCAAGCGCTTGGCTTCCTTCGCCAGTTCCGAGGCCCGCTTTTGCAGCGCGAGTTCCTCGGCACTCGGGGCGGACGCGCTGACGGACGTCTCCTCGGGATGGAACAGCCCGCGCGCCCAGTCCAGCAGCGCGTTGTTCGTGAGGTAGTGCAGGCCGACGAGGTAAAGGGTGAGGAAAACCAACGACGCGCCGACCGTGCCAAGGAAGTGCTTGAAGAGATACTGGTTCAGCAAATGGCCCACGGTGCCGCCGGCCCACGGTGCGTTGATGACCTCCATCGAGCGTTTGATGGGGCCGAGGTCCGGCACCAAATCGAACAGGCCGACCAAGCAGAGCAGCAGCACGAGGCACCACGGCCAGCGGCGACGCAGGTGCTGGAGGCTCTCAAAGAACGGCACCAAACCCATCAGCACGAGCAGCGGAGGGAGCAAGTAAGCCGCCGCGCCGAACTCGAAGAACGAACAGTCCGCGACGTGTGCGCCCAGGCGCCCTACGAGGTTCTGAATCTCGACGTTCGGCTCGGCGGTGTTCGAGGCTAGGTCATTCTTGTCGAAGGAAAACTGCGCCAGCAGCAGCAGCACGGCGGCGGCGAGCAGCACGAGGCCCAGCACGCCGCCTTCACCGCGCGCGGGCGGTGCCTCCTTATCGTCCGGATTGTCCTTACTGGCCATGCGCGGAGACTAGGGAGGCGGGGTGGGAAAGGAAAAAGGAAAAAGGCGAAAGTTCGTTGCGTGCATCCTGCGGGGGCCGCTCAGTTGCTTGCAAGCTGGGTGAGCGTGCGTCGCCGTTCTCCCTCACCCCGGCACTGCGCATGAACCCGGTAGAACCGCCTACCCAGGAACCTGCTAGGGCCGACCTGCTCGTCGGCCTCCCCATACCCCGGCCAGCCGAAACCGCGCAGCAGATGCAGTTTGAGTGGGAAGCATTTCCCTAGCCGATCAGGCTGCGGTCGGGGGAATCGGCGGGCAGGAACAACAGTTGCAAGGCTGTGTGTTCAAGGTGCTCGGGGCGTGATGGAAGCTGGCGTTGGTCAACACGATCTCGCTGCCTCGGGGCAACGCGGGCAGCGCACTTGGGCGAAAAATTGCGAGTCAACGCGCAATCTCGTGGAATTCCGAAACGGCAAAACCCTAATTGACTGACTGGTGCCCTTGGCTATGCTCCGCGTCTCTTTATGGCGAAACTTACCGTCCGTGACCTGAATGTGCGTAACAAGCGCGTCTTTGTGCGCGTGGATTACAACGTTCCGATGGAGGAGAAGGACGGCCAGATGGTCATCAATGATGCCACGCGCATCAAGGAAACTCTCCCCACCCTCGACCTCCTCATCGCTGGCGGCGCACGCATCATCCTCGCCGCCCACCTCGGCCGGCCCAAGGGCAAGCGCGAGCCGTCCATGAGCCTCCGTCCAGTTGCTGCCAAGCTCGCGGACCTCATCAACCGGCCCGTCGCCTTCGTGGACGATTGCATCGGCGAGAAGGTGGAGAAGACCGCTGGCGCGCTGAAGGAAGGCGATATTCTCGTTCTGGAGAACACCCGTTACTATGACCAGGAAGAGGCCAACGATCCCGCGTTCGCCGCGCAGCTTGCCCAGGTCGCGGACATTTATGTGAACGACGCGTTCGGGGCGGCCCACCGGGCGCACGCCAGCACCGAGGGCGTGGCGCGGGTCGTGAGCCAGCGCGGCGGCCAGTGCGCGGCGGGCTTACTCATGGAACGCGAGCTGAAGTTCCTCGGCGACGAGCTGGAAGCGCCAGCCCGGCCCTTCGTCGTCATCCTCGGCGGCGCAAAAGTCTCGGACAAAATTCTCGTCATCGACCGGCTGCTGGAGAAGGCCGACACGATCCTCATCGGTGGCGCGATGGCTTACACCTTCAAGCTCGCGATGGGCTACGGCGTCGGCAAGTCGCTCGTGGAACCGGACGCCACCCGCACCGCCGTCCGTGCTCTGGCCAAGGCCGCCGACCGGGGCGTGAAATTCCTCCTGCCCACCGACAACGTCGTCGCCACGCCGGTGGACACCGGCAAGGTCAACAAGAAGGGGCGCGCCATTTTCGAGTTCACCAACCCGAAGGTGAACGCCGACGTCAACATCGCCGACACCGACGAGGGCTTCGACATCGGCCCCGCCACCGCCGCTCGCTACGCCGCCATCGTGCGCGGTGCGAAGACCGTGCTGTGGAACGGCCCGATGGGGATGTTTGAGGACAAGCGTTTCGCGGAAGGCACCAACGTCGTCGCGCGCGCCGTGGTAGAAGCCACGCAACACAACGGCGCGAAGACCATCATCGGCGGTGGTGACAGCGTGAAGGCGCTGAACCAAGCCGGTCTCGGTGACCATGTGACGTTCATGAGCACCGGCGGCGGCGCGAGCTTGGAGTTTCTCGAAGGCAAGGAGCTGCCTGGGGTGGCGGCGCTGACGAACAAGTGACTTTCTCAACCGACTTCAACTCTCCTCAACGATGGACAAAGAACGCAAACTCATCATCGCCGGCAACTGGAAGATGAACAAAACCGTCGCCGAGGGGCTGGCCCTCGTGGACGGCCTCAAGCGCGACCTCGCGGGCGTGAAGGAAGTGGACATCGTCGTCTGCCCGCCCTTCACCGCGTTGGAAGCCATCTCCAAGGCCATCGAAGGCTCCACCCTCCGCCTCGGCGCGCAGAACATGAGCGAGCACAACTTCGGCGCGCACACCGGCGAGATTTGCGCCGGGATGCTCAAGGAATTCCTCGTCCGCTACGTCATCCTCGGCCACTCCGAGCGCCGCCAGTATCAGCTCGAAGGCGACCCGCTCATCGCCAAGAAAGCCGCTGCTGCCCTCACCGCTTCGCTCAAGCCCATCGTCTGCGTCGGTGAAAAACTCGAAGACCGCGAGACCGGTAAGACCGAGCAAGTCGTCGAGACCCAGGTGCGCGGCAGCCTCGCTGGGCTGACGAAAGAGAACATGGAGGAAACCATCCTCGCCTACGAGCCCGTCTGGGCTATCGGCACCGGCAAGACCGCGACTACGCAACAGGCGCAGGACGTTCACGCGTTCATCCGCCGCGTGCTTACCGACATGTTCGATGAGCCGACCGCTCGCCGCGTCCGCATCCAATACGGTGGCAGCGTGAAGCCCAGCAACGCCCGCGAATTGATGAGCCAGCCCGACGTGGACGGCGCGCTGGTGGGCGGCGCATCACTGGCGGTGCGTGACTTCGCGGACATCGTGAAGAACTCCATCTGACTCCTGACTTCTAACTTTCGACTCCCAACTCCTAACTCATGAACTTCGTCGCTGGCCTCCTGACCGTTGTCCTCGTAATTGACAGCCTCTTCCTCATCCTCCTCATCCTCGTCCAACTGCCCAAGAAGGAAGCTGGCGTCGGCCAGGCCTTTGGTGGCGGCGCGACCGACGCGCTCTTCGGCGCTGGCAGCGGCAACGCGCTGACGAACATGACCAAGTATGCCGCTGGCATCTTCCTCACCCTCTGCCTCGTGCTCTACGTCATGGGCGGCGCGGCGCGCAAAGGCGGCAGCGGCATCCGCGAAGAGTTGAAGAAAGCCGGCGCGACCTCCGTGCTCCCGCCAAAGGCCCCCGCTCCCACCACGCTCACCGCCCCGCCCGTGGCCATCCCGCCGGCGTCCATTCTCACCAATGCAACGGTCGGAAGCTCTAACCAGCCGGTGCAAATCAAGGGCACCAACACCGCCCAGATCATGCAGGAATTGAAGTCTGCGCTGACGAATCGCGCCGCTCAGACCACGACGAATCCTCCCTCGACAACGCCGCCGGTGAAAAAATAACTTTCGGCGTCATGCCGACCACGTCGAGCGCCCTGAGTGAACCGCTCCGGGCGTTTTACTTTTCAAGGGTGATGTATAGGGGATGACGTATGAAGTTCCGCCTCCCTTCCTCGCTGCGGTTCATCCTTCATACTTCATACCTCATCCTTTGCTTGGGCTGCACCCGCTCTGACCCGCCCGCCGACCTCGTCCTCATCAACGGCGCGGAACCCGACTCCCTCGACCCCGCCATCATCTCCACGCAGACCGAGATGCGCATCGTGAAGGCGCTGTTCGAGGGCCTCACTCGCCTCGAAGGCCACCGCGCCACCGCCGAGCCTGCCCTCGCCCACCGTTGGGACATGTCACCCGACGGCACCGTTTACACCTTCCACCTCCGCACCAACGCCGTCTGGTCCACCGGCCAGCCCATCACCGCCGCTGACTTCGTCTGGTCTTGGCGACGCGCGCTCGATCCCGTGACCGGGGCGGAATACGCCAGCCAACTTTTCTTCATCAAGGGGGCCGAAGACTACTCGACGGGCCGGACCAACGCCGCCACCGGCAAGCCCTTCACTCCCGACGACATTGCCGTCCGCGCCCTCGACCCGCACACGCTCCGCGTCGAGCTCATCGGCCCGACCGCTTTCTTCCTCGACCTCTGCGCCTTCCCGACGCTCGCGGTGGTGCCGCGCTTTTGGATTGAAAAGCACGGCGACCGCTGGCTGCTCCAGCAACCCGTCCCCTGTAACGGCGCTTACACGCTGGAGTTTTGGCGACTCAACGACCGCGTCCGCCTCCGCCGCAACCCGCGCCACTGGGATGCCGCCAACACCCGCAGCGAACTCGTGGACCTCCTCCCCATCAAGTCCGCCACCACCGCGCTCAACCTCTACGAGACTGGTGCGGCCGACGTGATCTGGGACAAGAACCTCGTGCCCAACGAACTCATGGACGTGCTGGGTAAACGGCCTGACTGCCACAAGTTCGATTACCTCGGCACCTACTTCTTCCGCTTCAACGTGAAGCGCAAACCCTTCACCGACGTGCGCGTCCGCCGGGCCTTCGCCCTCGCCGTAGATCGCAAGAAACTCGTCGCGAAGATCGCCCGCAGCGGGGAGACCCCGACCTCGCACTTCACCCCGAAGGGCATGGGCGTTTACGAACCGCCCGAGGGCTGGGGCTACGACCCCGAGCAAGCGCGCCGGCTCCTCGCCGAAGCTGGTTTCCCCGGCGGGCAAGGCTTCCCGCCGTTCCACTACCTTTTCAAGACCGACAAGCTCGACGAGCAGGTGGGCGTGGAGTTGCAGGAGATTTGGCGCAAGGAACTCGGCGTGAAGATGGAGCTGCGCGCGATGGAGCCGAAGGTTTACTACAGCGCCCAGAGCGCGCTGGACTACGACCTGAGCCGCAGCAGTTGGATCGGCGACTACAACGACCCGAACACCTTCCTCGACATGTTCATGAGCGGGAATGGCAACAACCGCACCGGCTGGGCGAACCCGGCTTACGACCAGCTCATCCGCACCGCCAACCTCCAGACCGACCCGCCGAAACGCGCCGCGCTCCTGCGCCAAGCCGAGACCCTCCTCATCCGCGACGACCTACCCATCGTCCCGCTCTGGTTCTACGCCGGCGTGAACTTCTACGACCCCAAGCGCATCGAGGGCATCCACCCGAACCTGCTGGATGAGCATCCCATCCACACCATCCGGCGGAAGCGGTGATTTTCCACCCCGCCAGTGCCCCCCAAATTCACTCGCTCACCTGTGGGGTTCGGCTGACGGATACCCATTTTTAGTCCCCCAAAGCCGCGCCGTGCTCACGGCCAAGCAGTAGGCGAATGAGTCCGCCCCGGTTTTCAGATTGAAACTCCCCCACTTCCTCCCCACCTTTCCGCCCCATGAAAAGTCAATTCACCGGCCCGGTCTACGTCGTGCGCGACAACATCGACACCGACCAGATCATCCCCGCGCAGTATCTCACCCTCGTGCCTACCATCCCGGCGGAATACGAAAAGCTCGGAGCCTACGCACTCATCGGCCTGCCGGATGCCCTTTATCCCACGCGCTTCGTGAAGGAAGGCCAGCTCGACAGCGAGTTCCCCATCATCGTCGCGGGCCGGAACTTCGGCTGCGGCAGTTCGCGTGAACACGCGCCCATCGCGCTCGGCTCGGCGGGCTGCCACGTTGTGCTCGCCGAGAGCTTCGCGCGCATCTTCTTCCGCAACAGCGTCGCCACCGGTGAACTGTATCCCTGCGAACTGTCAGCGCGCCTCTGTGAGGTGCTCAAGACCGGTGACGTCGTCACCGTGGACCTCGACGCGCTGACGGTGACCGTCCCTGCCACCGGCCAAGTGTATTCCTTCAAACCCCTTGGCGACGTGCGCCCGGTCGTGGACGCCGGCGGGCTGTTTAACTACGCGCGCCAAAGCGGGATGATTGCCGCTGCGGCGTAGCCGTCCGAGACCGCACACCACGGAGGGGGCCTAGCGGCGAGTTCCGATGAGCAAAGCCTTCACCCGCGAAGACGACCGGCCCGAGCCGCCCGTGGTCACGCGCCGTGCTTCCTCTCTGCCGCCAGGCACCCAGAACCTGATGACGCCCGATGGCGTGGAACGGTTCCGCGCCGAACTGGGCTCGCTTCAAATCGCCCGGGAGGAACTCCTCGCCCAGCGCGGTGGCCCCGACCAACCGCAACAGCTCGCCGCCCTCGAACAGCGTGCGTTGCTCCTCGACGCCAGCCTCCGCACCGCGTCCATCGTGCCCCTACCCGTCTCGCCCGACGACCGCGTGCGCTTCGGTGCAACCGTCACCGTGCGTGCGGACAGCGGGGCCGAGGCCCGCCACCGCATTGTGGGAGTGGATGAAGTGGACTTCGACCAGGGCTGGGTGAGCTGGCGCTCGCCCCTGGCGCGAGCGCTCCTCAACGCACGCCTCGGCCAGCGCGTCCGGGTGCAGCTGCCCGGCGGCGAACAGGAACTGGAAATTCTCGCGGTGACCTACCACAGCTCCCAATGAAACGCGGTTGAATTCTGTCGGGCAGCCCCGCCTTACGAACCTGGCAGGGTCGACGTGCTGGTCGATCTCCGCCGCCAGCCCTATCCGACCGGGGCCGTGCAAGGGCGCTGCCCTACCAAGTTCAGGGGGGGAATCGCGGGCCTTGGGGTCGGGGCTCTCTCTGAGCCTCTGCGGGGTGAAGGGGGGGGGGGGCGGTTCGGCTGGGGCAGCTGCGCTTCAAGGCGCGTTCAGGGCGCAGTCCCGGCGGGAGGTAGGTGCTTCGCTTGCCGCTTCGGGGCGGTGGCGCGCTGCGCGGGGAGGGGCTGGCGGGGCAGGGTGGGGAGATAGGCTTTTAGGAACGGCGGGCGTTCGCGTCGCCCGGCGTGCTCGAAGTCGGCGAGGAGCGTGGCGGCCACCACCGCAGGTGCCCAGCCGCGCACGGTGGTGAGATAGACGAAGAGCGACTCCGCCAAGGCGTCCAGCGCGATGCCGTGTCGCTGGGCGAGGCGCGTGTAAAGCCAGTCGCTGAACGCGAGGAAGGTCCAGCAGGGGGAGTTGAATTCTGAGTTTTGCGTTCTGGGTTCTGAGTGCAAGGCGGTCTGTGGCGTTCGCTGGCTGTTGGTCGCTCCCCACAGCAGCGGGGTGCTGGTGCGGAAGTTTCCGGAGTTTGCCACGAGGTCCCAGTAGCGCGCGAAGCGGCGCAGGCGTTGCATCAGGGGGAAGTCCAGGTCGCGATTCTGTAGCAGCTCGTAAGGCGGTTGCCCGCTGTAGCGCAGCGCAAACTCCGCGTCGTGCCGCACGATGGGCGTCCCGCGCAGGCGCTTCAGGATGCCTACCTGGATTTCCTGTGGCCCCAGCGCGACGAGCCGATCGAAGCCCCGCGCGAAGCTCGCCAGGTCTTCGCCGGGCAGGCCCACGATCAAGTCGGCGTGGACATGGACCCCGGTGTGGCCGCGCAGCCAAGTGAGGTTCTCCGCCAGCTTCGCGTGGTCCTGGCGACGCGAGATGTTGCGTGAGGTCGCCTCATTAAAGGTCTGCACCCCCACCTCAAATTGCAGCGACCCGGCGGGAAACTGCGTGATCACCGCGCGCAACTGCTCCGGCAACCGGTCCGGCACCATCTCAAAGTGGACGAAGAGGCCGGGGCGCATCCGGGCTAGGAAGAATTGCAGGATGGCGCGGCTGACCATGAGGTTAAGGTTGAAGGTCCGGTCCACGAACTTGAACTGGGTTGCGCCGCGCGCCAGGAGCCGATCCATCGCGGCGAGAAATGGCTCCAGCGGAAACTGCCGCACTGGGATGTCGAGCGACGACAGGCAAAACTCACAGGTAAACGGGCAGCCTCGCGACGCTTCCACGTAAACGACGCGGTGGGCGAGGTCGTGCGGAGTGTAAAGGTCGTAGGGCAGCGCGACGTCCTCCAGCTTGGGCAGCTCGGCGGGGATGATTTTCGGGAGGCGCACTGCAACTGCCAGGCCTTCTCTGGCTCGGAATCCTGCTCCTCTTCCTCCTCCTTCCGTCCCCGCGACCGCAGCGGGGTTAGGGTCAGGATCATGTGCCAACGGGGAGGGCAGGGCAGGGGAGGCGGGGGCTGAAACGGTGCCTCCTGCCTCCGCAAGGGCTTCCTCAGGTCGTAAAATAGCGTTCTGAGTCCGGAAAATGGCGTCCGGCGTAGGGAAAACCGCAGGGGGAACCGGTGCCGCTTCAGTTTTCCGCGGCGGCGGTAGTGTTTCAGACGCTACGGCTCTCGCTACATTGTCTGGGGTGGCAGTTTCTGTAGTGGGCGCGTTTTTGTATTCAGCGGAGCTATGATTGTAGGCAGCGAAGCCGCAGTTTTCGCCCTCCGCCAGTAGTTGCAGACACACTTCGGCAAATTTCAGGTCCGCTTCTCCCGTGATGACGTGGTCGGCGAGGCGGACGATCTCCTGTTTCTCCCATTCGTAGCTCACTTCGGGGCCGCCTAGGATGACGATGACCTCCGGCGCGAGGCGTTTTAGCAGCTCCACGACCTCTGTGGTCTCGCGCACGTTCCAGATGTAAACGCCAAGCCCCACGATGCGGGGTTGTCGAGCGAGGAGTTGCTCCACGATGTCCAAGGGGCGTTGCTGAATCTCGAACTCGATGAGCGCGGCGCGGGGCTGCAGCACGCCCAGGTTCGCGAAGAGGTAGCGCAGGCCAAACGCGCAGTGGATGAACTTCGCGTTGAGCGTAGCGAGCAGGATGTCGGACGAAGGCATGAAACGAGGCGGGAGGTTAGAGGGGGAGATGGCGGTCTGAAAGGAAGAAGCGACATCCCAAGCCCGACCACGAAGCGCAACAGCACCACTTGCGGCTTACCTTCCAGCCAGAGCATCAACTATCCAGAATATAACATACATTGTGCGCTGTATTCTATTGATACCAAAAACCGATTAGGGCTATTTACATTGTTCCCCCGACCACTGCTGGTAGTGTTTTGGCATGGCCGACTATCCTGAGACGGTCCGTGAGTTCCGCGCTTGGTTCCCGGATGAAGCCGCCTGCCGGGCCTATCTGGAGAAGGTGCGGTGGCCAACCGGGCCGCGCTGTCCTCGTTGTCCACAAGCTGAGGTTTGGAAGATGCAGCCGCCTTTCTACCGCTGCGCCCTTTGCCGGCATGACTTTACCGTCACGGCGGGGACGCTCTTTGCTGACACGCGGTTGCCCCTTACCTTGTGGTTTGAAGCGCTGTGGCACGTCGTCCACCAGAAGCACGGGGCCAGTGCCTTGGGCGTGCAGCGCGTGCTGGGAGTGAGCTACCTGACCGCGTGGCGCTGGCTGCACAAGTTGCGCCGGGCCATGGTGCGCCCCGGCCGGGACCGGTTGGCAGGCAGTGTTGAGGTGGATGAAGTGTATGTCGGTGGCGAACGCCCAGGCAAACGCGGCCGGGGTGCGGCGGGCAAGGCGTTGGTGCTGATCGCCGCCCAGACCGATGGCTCCCGGATCGGGCGCATCCGGATGGCCCGCGTGGCCGATGCGAGTCAGCGGGTGCTCACGCTGGCGGTGCAGGGCATGGTCGAACCCAAGGCGCAGGTGCTCACGGATGGTTGGGACGGGTATGGCCTCCTGGCGGACGCGGGCTATGAGCACCTGATCGTGCGCAAGGACGCCATCGTGGGGAATAACCTGCTCCCGAGGGCCAACCGAGTGGCGGCACTGTTGCAGCGGTGGCCGCTGGGCACGCATCAAGGAGCCGTGGCGCATTCGCATCTGGACTACTATCTCGACGAGTTTGTGTTTCGCTTCAACCGGCGGCGGTCGCGCTACCGGGGTTTGCTCTTCTACCGCTTGATCGAGCAGTCGCTGGCGCTGGCACCAGTTCGTTGTCAAACACTGGTCGGTGGCACAGAACCCCAAGGGATTGGGGTTGGGGGAACAATGTAAATAGCCCTAAAAGTGAGTTTGTTCGGCCTTCCAGATTAATTCCTCAGCCCACGCACGAAGGATTCCATGCGCCCAAGGCCTTTCTCAATGTTGGCCAAGCTCGTGGCATAGCTAAGGCGAATATATTCGTCTGCGCCGAAGGCGATGCCTGGGACGGCAGCAACTTTCTCCTGCTCCAGGAGGCGCGCACAAAAGTCGGCAGACTTCAGGCCGGTGCCACTGATGTTCGGGAAAAGGTAGAATGCACCCTTGGCATTGGCACAGGTGACGCCGGGCATGCCGTTGAGTTTCGCGTGGGCGTAGGTGCGGCGCTGGGCGAACTCCGCGAGCCACTTGGGCAGGTGTTCCTGCGAGCCGTTCAGCGCGGCGACGGCACCCTTTTGCGCAAAGCTCGTCGGGTTGCTCGTGCTGTGGCCCTGAATGGCATCTATGGCCTTGGCGATCGGCTCGGGCGCGGCGGTCCAGCCCAACCGCCAGCCGGTCATGCTCCACGCCTTCGCGAAACCGTGGACGATGATGGTATGCTCGAAGTGCGCTTGCGAAAAACTGGCGACACTCTTCACCACCGCGCCGTCGTAGGTGAGGTGCTCGTAAATCTCGTCGCTCATGATGAGCACACCCTCTTCCACGCAGACATCGCCGAGCGCCTTGATTTCGTCGGGCGTGTAAACGCTGCCGGTCGGGTTGCTCGGAGAGTTTAGAATGAAGAGCCGGGTGTTCGGTGTGATGGCTGCACGGAGCTGCGCGGGCGTAACCTTGAACTCGGACTTGTCCGTAGTCTCAATGATGACGGGTGTCGCGGCAGCGAGCTTGACCATCTCCGGGTAGCTCAACCAATACGGCGCGGGAATGATGACCTCATCGCCGGCCTGGCACGTGGCTAGGATGACGTTGTAGCAGGAGTGCTTGCCGCCGCAGGAGACAATGATTTGAGAAGGCTTGTAGGTGAGGCCGTTCTCGCGCTTGTGTTTATCAGCGATGGCCTGGCGCAGCTCCGGGATGCCGGCGGCGGGCGTGTATTTGGTGAAGCCAGCGGCGAGCGCAGCGGCACAGGCGTCCTTGATGTGCTGAGGCGTGTCGAAGTCTGGTTCACCCGCGCCGAAGCCGACCACGTCGATGCCCTCGGCTTTCATCGCTTTGGCCTTGGAATCAATTGCCAGAGTGAGCGAGGGCGAGAGGACTTTGGCGCGGTCGGAGATGCGATAGTTCATAAAGCGGCGCGGAGACTTGGGCAGTGCTTGGCGCGGCGCAAGGGGAATTTCCGAGGCCAACTAGCCAGAGGCACACCTTGATATCCGTAAACCCAGACGCAGTGAATCGCTGCTCTCATCCCCTGCCCTCCGCAGGTCCCCACTCGAATTCGCGGAGGATCACGAATCCGACCCGATGAGGTTCTCCGCTTGGCTCGTGATGACTCAACAGTAAGTGTGACCCGGGACGGGGCCACCCCGACCCACGTTGCTTTTTGGCTTGCGCCGTCCGGGTCCGAAACTCAACGTCGCTGCGTCAATCAACCAACAAACTTTTCCGCGATCCGGACAAGCGTTTCCGCACTGATATGAGCGACGACCAAAAGCAGTTTCCCTATCCCGGGATCCCCACCACCTCGGACGGCGCGGGCTGTGTCGTGTGGGCCGAAACCAACATCACCAACGGGGCTTGCGCCTATCCGATCACCTCCTCGACCACGATGGGGACCGGGTATCAAACGGAGGTTTCCAACGGCAAGCGGAACCTCTGGGGCGATGTCATCACGTTCGTGCAGCCGGAGTCGGAGCACTCAGCGGCCTCGACGTGCGAAGGCTACGCGCTCGCGGGCGGGCGCGTAACGAACTTCACTTCCGGCCAAGGGCTCGTGCTCATGAAGGAAGTGCTCTACACCATTTCCGGCAAGCGCCTCCCCGCCGTCTTCCACATCGGCGCGCGCGCGCTCACGAGCCACTCGCTCAACGTCCACGCCGGCCACGATGACGTGATGAGCGTGGCAGACTGCGGCTGGGGCATCGTCTTCGGGCGCAACGCTCAGGAAGCCGGCGACCTTGCGCTCATCGCCCGCCGGGCGGCGGAGAACTGCGAGACGCCGTTCATGAACGTGCAGGACGGCTTTCTCACCACGCACACCATCGAGAACGTCCTGCTCCCCGAGCTGGAGTTCATGAAGGACTTCATCGGCGACCCCACGCTGAAGCTGCGCTGCCTCTTTGACCCGAACAACCCGCTCATGTCCGGCGTGGTGCAGAACCAAGACTCCTACATGAAGGGCAAAATCGCCCAGCGCAACGTGTATGACACCGTCCCCGCCGCCTTGCAGGAGGCGATGGACACGTTCTACGCGAACACCGGGCGGCGCTACGGGATGATTGATTGCTACCGCATGGAAGACGCCGAGTATGCGGTCGTCGGCATGGGCGGCATGATGGAAACAGCGGAGGCGGCGATTGATTACATTCGCGCCACGACCGGGGCAAAGGTCGGCGGCGTCCACGTGACTTCCTTCGCGCCGTTCCCGGCCACGCAGCTCGTCGCCGCGCTCAAGAACGTCAAGGCGCTCACCGTCGTCGAGCGCATGGACAACCCGCTCGCGCAATCGAACCCGCTCGTGCAAGGCATCCGCGCCGCGTTCGCCGACGCCTTCACCGGCCTGAGCTACGGCTCCTTCGGCGAGTTCAAGTATCCCGCCATCACGGGCATCCCGAAGATTTACGCCTGCGTCGCGGGGCTTGGCTCACGCGACGTCCGGGGCTGCCACTTCAACGGCATCCTGAAGAACATGATGTCGGCCAAGCCGATGGAGTTCTCCTGCGTGGGCGTGAAGCACAAGCTCGAGCTCCCCGGCGCGGAAGACCCGGACTTGCGGCCCACCGGCGCGTTCTCCATGCGCGGCCATTCCGTCGGCGGCTTCGGCTCCGTCACGACGAACAAGCTCATCGCGTCGTTCGTGGGCGAGCTGTTCAACCTCCACGTCCAAGCCTACCCGAAATACGGCTCCGAGAAGAAGGGCTTGCCCACCACTTACTATCTCACCGTCGCGGACGCCCACATTCGCACGCACAGCGAGCTGGAGCACGTCGAGTTCATCCCGCTCAACGACGTGAACGCCTTCAACCTCGGCAACCCGCTCGCGGGCATCGCCGCGAATGGCAGCATCTTCATCCAGAGCGACAAAGTTGACCCGCTGGACGTGTGGAACGCCATCCCCGCCTACGGCCAGAAGACCATCCGCAACAAGAAGCTCAAGGTCTTCTACCTCGACACGGTCAAAATCGCGCGGCAAATCGCCACCGACCCCGACCTCCAGCAGCGCATGCAAGGCGTCTGCCTCGTCGGCATCTTCATCAAGGTCACTCCCTTCGCCGCCCGCTCCGGCATGGGCGACGAGCAGGTGCTCGCCTCCGTCGAGAAATACATCCGCAAGTATTTCGGCAAACGCGGCGAGAAGGTCGTGCAAGAGAACATCACCTGCGTCCGCCACGGTCTGACCGACGTGATGGAAATCCCCGCTGAAGTCATCGGCGGCGCGGCTGAAGTTGCGGCCGGTGAACTGGTCGCGGCGAAGTAACCCCTTGCCCGGTGGACAACCATCGGGAGAACCAAACTTAGAAACTCAGGACCACCTGACCCAAAGCTCATGATTCAACCCACTGAAAACGTAGCTGGCGCAGCCGCCGTCCCCGCCCCCGTCGTTGACCGCTCCAACAAGCGGCCCATCGGCAAGGATGTCCTCGACGTGCAGGACTTCAACGAACGCATCATCGGCGCTTACAACGACGGCAGCGCCGAGATGGGCCTGCCCGCCGACCACAACACCCTGCGCTCCCTCATCCCCGCCGGCACCGGCGCGCTGCGCGACTTCAGCTACATCGCGCCCGAGATTCCCCTGCTCCACAGCGAGAACTGCGTCGCGTGCATGGACTGCGTCGTCGAGTGCCCGGACACCGCCATTCTCGGCAAGGCCGTGCCCAAGTCCGTGCTCGATGCCGAGCTTGCCGCCATCGCCGACCCCGTCGAGCGCGAGCACCTCGCCAAGCAGTTCGCCAAGACCACCAAGTTCTGGACCACCTACGAGAAGAAAGGCAAGGAACCCGCCTACTTCGGCATCTTCATCGACCCCACCAAGTGCAAGGGCTGTGCCGAATGCGTGGACGCCTGCGGCAACCACGGCGCCCTCACCATGTTGATGAAGGACACCGAGATTCTCAAAACCTCCCAGCGCACCTTCAATTTCTACCGCAAGCTCCCCGAGACCCCGAAGGAATACATCAACGAGAAGCTCCTCAGCGACATGATGCTCGCCGAGCGCAGCCTCCTCTACGTCGGCGGCGCGGGCAGTTGCATGGGCTGCGGCGAGGCCACCGCCCTGCGCATGATGCTCGCTGCCACCGGCTTCCAATACGGCAAGGAAAGCGTCGGCATCGTCAACTCCACCGGCTGCTCCACCGTTTACGCCTCCACCTACCCCTACAACCCCTATCTCGTCCCGTGGACCAACTCGCTCTTCGAGAACGGCCCCGCCGACGCCATGGGCGTCCGCGCCCGCTGGGACCAAATGGGCTGGGGCGACAAGAAACTCTGGGTCGTCGGCGGCGACGGCGCGATGCTCGACATCGGCTTCCAGTCCCTCTCCCGCATGCTCGCCTCGGGCATGAACATCAAGGTGCTCATCCTCGACACCCAAGTTTACTCCAACACCGGCGGCCAAAGCTCCACCGCCACCTTCAAGTCGCAGAACACCAAGTTCTCCGTCCACGGCAAGGTCATCCAAGGCAAGACCGAGCGCCGCAAGGAAATCGCGCAGATTGCGATGATGCACCCGAACACCTTCGTCGCGCAGACCTCCTGCGCCATGTCGAACCACTTCTACAAATCCATCATGGCCGCCAACGAGTTCGACGGCCCGGCGGTCATCAGCGTTTACACCACCTGCCAGCCCGAGCACGGCGTCGGCGACAACCTCGCCATGAACCAGTCCAAGCTCGCCGTGGACACCCGCACCTTCCCCGTCCTCATCTACGACCCGCGCAAGGGCAACAAAATCGCCGAGCGCCTCAGCCTCCAAGGTAACCCCGCGCCGAAGGACGACTGGTATAAGGATCCCAAGACCGGCGACCTCTTCGACTTCGTCATGTTCGCCCGCACCGAAGGCCGCTTCTCGAAACACTTCGACAAGGATGGCACCCCCTCCCCGCTGATGCTCGAAGCCAAGCAAGACCGCCTCGACAACTGGCGCGTGCTGCAAGAGCTGGCCGGCATCATCTGAGCCACACAGGCCAACGAATCACGAAAGCCCCGGCCGCAAGACCGGGGCTTTTTGTTTGCTCCCCCGTTCAACCCGAACTCCGAAGTTAGCCGCACGCCCACGCCCCGGAGCGCGCGTCAAAAAGGAATCGCAGGCTGAAGGACCAAGCATCCGCCGGATGTCAGCCCCAACGGGGCTGTGGCCTCCAGCCCAAGGTTGCGCGGAACGAGCTACCTTGGGTCATCTTGGAACCGATTTCCCAACCGCAACGCGGTTGCGGCCAATTCGTCTTCCTCCGACGCGGCAGTAACTGCTCTACCCTGAACGGCCACAACCCCGGTTGGGGTTGCGCGCTGCTTCGCTTCGGTTCCCAGGGTAGCTGCGCAACCCTGGGCTGGAGGCCGGAATCCCGTTGGGATTCTGCTCGCCGGCCATCCCCTGCAATTCGCCCGCCCGTCCGCGAAAAGTGCCCATCGGTCCGCAGAAATCGCGGGTCAATCCGCGAAAAGTGCCCATCGTTCCGCGAAAATCGCCCATCCGTCCGCGATTTTTGCCCGTCCGTCCGCGAAAAACGCCCGCCGATGCGCAAAAATCGCCAACCAACCCGCGAAAAGTGCCCGTCCATGCCCGGAAATCGCGGAACGGTGCACCAAGATGGCGCAATGAGGAGTGAAATCCACGGAATAATCCTCGCAAATCACAGATTATCAGATAGTTAGGAATTGGCAGAGCGAATCCAAGATCAGCCATAGTCGAAATAAAGCTACCTAGATCGCTTTGTTCGTTCTTGTCGCTTGGTAGAGGGGTATTCGGGGAATTTCATGGCTAACTTGGGGTGAACTGGGAATGAGCTATGAGGAAAAGCGCGTGCGAGCGCCTGGCTTTCATGCCTGAGCGCTCTGCGGGTTGGTGATCCCAGCGCTGCGCGT
>JBDKJY010000029.1:0-89593 GCA_039796295.1 Verrucomicrobiota bacterium | reverse complement strand
GAGCGATTCCGCCCCCGCCCTCCTCACCGCCAAAGACCTCGTCGTCGCCTTCAACGAGCGCGTCATCCTCGACACCGCTACCCTCGCCCTCCACGAAGGCGCGCGCGTCGGCCTCGTCGGACGCAACGGCACTGGCAAGTCCACCTTCCTCAAAGTCCTCGCCGGCCTGCATACGCCCGACAGCGGCGAAGTCGCCGCGCGCCGGGGCTTGATCACCAGCTACCTCTCCCAGGAGTTCACCCTGGACCCGAAGAAAACCGTTCTCGAAAACATCCGCGACGGCGCGAGCCAAGTGCTTGGCCTCATCAAGGAATTTGAATCCCTCCCCGCCGACTCCAAGCGCCACGAGGAGTTGGAAGAACGCATCGCCCAACTCGACGGCTGGAATCTCGACAACCGCATCGAGACCGCCATGTCCCACCTCGGCACGCCGCCCGGCGACCGCGAAATCACCAAGCTCTCCGGCGGTGAGAAGCGCCGCATCGCCATGTGCCGCGCCCTCGTCTCGCGCCCCGACCTGCTCATCCTCGACGAACCTACGAACCACCTCGACCCCGAGGCCATCGAGTGGGTCGCCGAGTTCCTGGAGAACTTCGGCGGCGCGTTCCTTGTCGTCACCCACGACCGCTGGTTCCTCGACCGCGTCACCACGCTCACCGTCGAGCTGGCGGAAGGTCAGTTCTTCTCCTACGACGGCGGCTACAGCGAATACTTGCTCGCCAAAGCCGAACGCCAACGCGCCGAAGCCGTGGTGGAACACCAACGCCAGAAGTTCTTGGAGAAGGAACTCGCCTGGGTCCGCCAAGGCCCGCGCGCCCAACGCAGCAAGCAAAAGAACCGCTTCGAGCGTTATTACGAGACCGCCGCCCAAGCCGGCCCGCCCATCGAAGAAGACATGGAGCTGGTCATCCCCCCGCCGCCCCCGCTCGGCAACCGCGTCGTGGAGCTCAACAACCTCGGCATCGAGTTCGGTGGCCGCGTGCTCTTCCGCAACTTCTCGCACACGTTCGAGAACGGCCAGCGCATCGGCGTCGCCGGCCGCAACGGCGTGGGCAAAACCTCCTTGCTCAAAGCCATCATCGGCGACCTCCAGCCCAGCGAAGGCACGTCGAAAGCCGGCCAGCTCACGAAGTTCAACTACGTGGATCAGTCGCGCCTGCAACTCCGCGAGGACCGCACCGTGATTGACGAGGTGAGCGACGGCACCGAGTTCGTCATCTGGGGCGACGGCAAGCTCTCCCTGCGCGCCTACCTCAAGCGTTTCCTCTTCACCGACGACCGCATCAACTTGCAGGTGAAGTATCTCTCCGGCGGCGAGCGCAGCCGGCTGTTGCTCGCGCGCATTCTCAAGCAAGGCGGCAACTTCCTCATCCTCGACGAGCCCACGAACGACCTCGACCTGAACACCCTCCGCGTCTTGGAGGAAGCCCTCATCTCCTTCCCCGGCGTGGTCCTCGTCGTCAGCCACGACCGCTACTTCCTGAACCGCGTCTGCACCGGCATCTTCGCCTTCGAGGGCGACGAGCGCGTCAGCTACAGCGTCGGCAACTACGACTATTACTTGGAGAAGAAGAAGCGCGCCGCCGCCCCCGTTGCCGCCCCCGCCGCCGCGCCTCGTGAGAGCGCGGTCAAACCCGGTAGGGACGCGCTGCCGCGTGTCCAGCCCGGCGGCAAACGCAAAATGAGTTTCAAGGAAACCCGCGAACTCGACGACATGGAGAACCAAGTTTACGCCGTGGAAGAACAGATCGGCAAAATTGAAAACCTCTTCGCCGACCCCGACTTCCACAAAACCCACGCCACCCAAACCAACGCCCTCATGGCCGAGCTAGCCGCGCACAAGGATAAGCTCAACCAACTCTACAAACGCTGGGAAGAGTTGGAAGCCTTGAAAGCCGCGACGTAGCCGTTATGGAGTGTGGCGGCAGAGCGCAGTGCCGCCGCCGCTTTGGCGTCGGGCACCGTGTCCCTCCGCACACCCCGAGCCGGAGCCATGCCACGCGCTGCGGATTGCCAATCCGCGCTCCTGGCCAGCTTCGCTGTCCGCGCACAGGTTCAACTTCGGCGTTCGGGTTGACGCACTTCACGACTTCAGAGTTGTTCCGTCGCGTCGAAATCCTTTGAATGGCTTGCGCATTTGGCAAGGTCGGCCCACACCCTTCCCGAACACTTAAGCGCACTCAATTCATGAACCCCACCTTCGCTTTCACCTTCACCTCCAGTCACCTCGTGCTCTTGGTGTTTGCGGTGGTGATGCTCACCGGACTCCGCATCGCGCAGGAATACGAGCGCGGCGTCGTATTCCGGTTGGGCCGCTACACGGGACTGCGCGGGCCGGGGTTGTATTGGATCATCCCGCTGGGCATCGAACGCTCCGTGACCATCGACATCCGCACGCGAACCATCTCCGCCGAGCAGCAGGAAACCATCACTCGCGACAGCGTCACGGTGAAGCTCAACGCCGTCCTCTGGTATCGCGTCACCGATGCCGCCAAGTCCGTCATCGCCGTCGCCGACGCCAACGCTGCCGTTTATCAACTCGCGCTGACCAGTCTGCGTAACATCATCGGCCAGCACGACCTCGATGAGGTGCTCCAGGAACGCGACAAGATCAACAGCCTGCTTCGGGCTGGGATTGCCAGCTCCACCGCCGCGTGGGGTCTGGAAGTTGAGCGGTTCGAGATGAAAGACGTGGAGTTACCCGAAGCCATGCAGCAGGTAATGGCGATGCAGGCCGAGGCGATCCGGGAGAAGCGGGCCCGCATCATCAAGGCCGAAGCCGAACTGGAAGCCTCCGTGAAGCTCGCCGCGGCCGCGTTGCAGATGGCAGGCAATCCGGCGGCGCTGGAATTGCGGCGAATGCAGATGCTTTCCGAAGTGGGCGCTGAGAACAACAGCACGACCGTGCTGATGATCCCCTCGGACTTCGTCAACGCCGCTAAGAGTTTGAGCGATTACTTCCGCGATCACAGCCGGGCCACTCCGAAGCAAGATTGACAGCATTTCAGCCAGCCGGACGGCGCTGGCTGGCTTCGGATGCTTGCAAAATGGCGTCCCGTCCGTTTGGCCGAAGCGAGGCGGAATTTCCCCGCGTAACCGGCCGTCAGGCTGTGGTGTCTTGCAGGGTAGCGATTGCCGCCCTACGTTGCGTCAGCGCTGAAACTTTATGAAACACCTCGCCTTGCCCCGCCGCACCTTCCTCCGTGGACTCGGCACGCTTATGGCCCTGCCCGCGCTCGAAGCGATGGCCCCGCGCGCCTCCGCCGCCGTGGTGAAGGCCGCCCCGCGTCGCACCGCGTTCGTCTATGTGCCCAACGGCATGAACATGGCGAACTGGTGGCCGGAGGCTGTCGGGCGCGGCTACGCGTTGACCGAAACCCTCAAGCCGCTGGCCGGGCATCGCGATGACTTCAACATCCTCTCCGGCCTCGCCCAGGTGAGCGGTCGCGGCGGTCCCGACGGGCCGGGCGACCACGCCCGCGCGAACGCCACCTGGCTCACCGGAACCCGCGCACGCAAGACGGCGGGCGCGGACATCCAGGTCGGCGTCTCGATTGACCAGGTGCTTGCCGAGCAGGTGGGCAAGCAGGCGCGGTTCGATTCCCTCGAACTCGGGTGCGACAAGGCCCGCACCGCCGGCGCGTGCGACAGCGGTTACAGTTGCGCTTACCAATACAACCTCGCGTGGAAAGGCCCCGCCACGCCGATGCCGCCCGAGGCGAATCCGAAGCAAGTCTTCGAGCGCCTCTTCGGCAACGGCACCAGCAACGAGGAAGCCGCCGTCCGCCAAAAGCGTGACCAATACAACAAGTCCATTCTCGACTTCGTGCTGGAGGACGCGAACGCCCTCAAGCGCCAGCTCGGCGCGACGGACCGCCGCAAGCTCGACGAATACATGACCGCCGTCCGCGAGCTGGAGGAGCGCATTGCGCAGTCGGAGAAGTTCAAGCAACAGAACGTCGCGCCCGTGCTGCGGAAAGATTTCCTGCCGCAGGACTACAGCTACGAGCAGCACATCCGCATGATGTATGACCTGATGACGCTCGCGTTCCAAACGGACTCGACGCGCATCGCGAGCTTCCTCGTGGCGCACGACGGCAGCAACCGCAGCTACCCGTTCATCGGCGTGCCGGACGGCCACCACGACCTCTCGCACCACGGCGGCGACGAGGTGAAGCTGGACAAGATTGCGAAGATTAACACCTTCCACACGACGCAGTTCGCCTACTTCCTCGACAAGCTCAAGGCGGTGAAGGAAGGCGACGGCACGTTGCTCGACAATTGCGCCATCCTGTTCGGCAGCGGCCTCGCGGACGGCAACCGGCACGCGCACCACGACTTGCCCATCCTCCTCGCCGGACGCGGCGGCGGCACCATCAAGAGCGGTCAGAGCTTGGAGTTCAAACAGGAGACGCCGCTGTGCAACCTCTTCGTTTCCCTAGCCGAGCGCATGGGCGCGAAGGTGGAGAAATTCGGCGACAGCACCGGTCGCCTCGACGCTATCGGCCAGACTACGGAGAGCGGCCCGCGCCAATTCCCGCTGGACCTGCTGCTGGGGAAGAAGCGGGCGTGACCACATGAATGCCACCTTGCCACTCGCCAGCATGACCACAGCGGAGAAGCTCCAAGTCATGGAGCAGCTCTGGGAAGACCTCTGCCGGGACGAACGGCAGGTCGCGTCGCCGGCGTGGCATGGGGACGTGCTGGCCGCCCGTGAAGCGCGCGTGGCTCGGGGCGAAGGACGCTTTAGCGATTGGGAAGAAGCCAAAGCCCGCATCCGTCGCCAGGTGGCATGAAGGTCGTCATCCTCGACGAGGCGGAGCAGGACATGCTGGACGGCTTTTGGTTCTACGAATACCAGCAGGAGGGAGTGGGCGGTTACTTTCTGGACTGTCTTTTCGCCGACTTGGACTCACTTCCGCAGTATGCCGGGATTCACCGGGTTTGGTTTGGGAAATACCACCGGATGCTTTCGCGCAAGTTCCCCTTCGGCATCTATTACACGGTGGCGGGGGATGAAGTCCGAGTCCACGCGGTCCTTGATTTGCGACAGAACCCGAAGTCCATCCGCCGCCGAATGGCGTCGGAGTGAGCCTCACTTGGACGCGGGTTTGATGCCCAGTTTCTCCCAACCCGCGCGGCCGAGGGCATTCAACGTCGCTTGGTTCCGTTCGTAAATGGTCTCGGCGGCGGAGTAGGAATTCACGGCCTGTTCGATGCTGGCCTCGCGCAGCAAGTGCAGCGTGGGATAAGGCGCGCGGTTGGTCAGGTTCCCGAGGTCGTCCGGCTCCGTGTCGGCGAATTGGTAGTCTGGATGAAAGCTCGCCACTTGGATGACGCCGACCAACTCCGCTTTCCGCACCGCTGCGTCCGCGCGGGCGAGGAAGGTTTGGAAGTCAAAGAATTCCTGCAACACGCTCGGATGGATGAGCAGGGTGTTGTCCGTCACGTCCGCAGGCGTGGCGTTCAAGTGCAGGAGTTCGGCCCGCAGGTCGGCGAGCAATTCCTCCTCTCGGGCAGCCCGGCTGACGACGTAGCGCACCTGCCCGCGCCGCTCCACCGCCTTCGCGAACGGACACAAGTTCAGCCCGATGACCGCCCGCTCCACCCAGTCGCGCGTGGCGGCGATGATGGCGTCGTCGGTGGGCAAAGGAGCGTCGGTCATGTAGCGAGAGTAATCACGACGCGGGCGAAGGTGAAGTTTTGCGGAGCGGCTGGCCCGCGAATGCAGAAGCGGGACAGCGAAAGCCCCGCCCCATTCGCGCTGATTCGCGTGATTCGCGGGCAACGCCTGCCACCCGCTTGGTTTCCTGCTTCGCGCCGCACTCGGTTGCGCCTAGGCTCCGCCATGCTTTCCGTCCACGACCACAACCGCGACGCTTGGGATGAGCTGGCCCGTCAGCAAGTCCCGCTCGCCCGGCCCGCCGGCGAGAAGGAGTTCGCCAAGCCTCAGTTCATCATCAACCCGTTCGGCTGGGTGGACTTCGAGGTGCGCGGGCGCAAGGTGCTTTGCCTCGCGGCGGGTGGCGGCAAGCACAGCCTCCTCTTCGCCGCCGCCGGCGCGGAGACGACCGTCGTGGACATCAGCCCGGCGATGCTCGACCTCGACCGCAAGGCCGCCGCCGAGCGCGGCCTCAAGGTCAACGCGGTCGAAGCCTCGATGGACAATCTCGCCGCGCTGCCCGAAGCGCACTTCGACCTCGTCGTGCAGCCGGTGAGCACCTGCTACGTGCCGAGCATCGCGCCGGTCTATCGTGAGGTCGCGCGCGTGACCGCGCCCGGCGGCCTCTACATCAGCCAGCACAAGCAACCGGCCAATCTCCAAGCCAGCCTGCGCCTCCTGCCCGTCGGCTACTCGCTGCTGGAGCCTTACTATCGCAGCGGCCCGCTGCCGCCGGTGCCCAGCGGCTCCGCGTTGCGCGAGAGCGGCACGCTGGAGTTCATGCATCGCTGGGATGAATTGCTCGGTGGCCTCTGCCGTGCGGGATTCGTCATCGAGGATACCTTCGAGCCCAAGCACGGCGATGCCACCGCCGCGCCCAGCAGCTTCGGTCACCGCTGCTGGTTCATCCCGCCGTATTTCGCAGTGAAGGCGCGACGGAAGACCGGCCCGCCGCCGGAGAAAAAGATTTTGCTGACGTGAGGCGTGGTGCGTGGCGTGTGGTGCGTGAGAAAGTCGGCGGCGGCCCAACTTCCTTCACGCCCCCGCCCCACGCTTCAATTTCGCCTTGAGACACTCCTCCTCCCCTCGCCACCCTCTGCGTGATGTCGCACGCACTCTACCCGTTCACCTTCCAGCCCATCTTCAAGGACCGCGTCTGGGGCGGGCGCAAGCTGGAGCAGCTCTACGGCAAGGCCTTGCCGCCACACACGCCCATCGGCGAGTCGTGGGAAATCACGGACCGCCCTGAAGGCGTCAGCGTCATCACGAACGGCCCGCTGGCCGGGCGCGACCTGCGTTGGTTGATGGAGAACCGCGCGGAGGAACTGCTCGGCGAGTCGCAGCCGTGCGCCGGGCGTTTCCCGCTGCTGGTGAAGATTCTTGATGCGCAGGAAAAGCTCTCGCTCCAAGTCCACCCGCCCGCGCACAAGGCCGCCGAGCTGCGCGGCGACCCGAAGACCGAGATGTGGTATGTGGCCGACGCCACGCCAGACGCAGACCTCTTCGTTGGGCTCCGAAGCGGCGCGACGCGTGAGGAGTTCGAGCGGCGGATTCAGGACGGCTCCGTCGCCGAGTGCTTCCATCGCATCCCGGTGCAGCGCGGCGACGCGATGTTCCTGCCGAGCGGCCGCGTGCACGCACTGGGCGCGGGCAACCTCATCTTCGAGATTCAGCAGAACTCCGACACGACCTACCGCGTGTTTGACTGGAACCGCGTGGGCCTCGACGGCCAGCCGCGCGAACTGCACATCCCGCAGGCGCTGGCCTCGATTGACTTCGAGGACTTCGAGCCCGCGCTGGCTCCGGCGGCTTGGACGAAAGAAGGCAACCACGAAGCGCGGCAGTTGGCGGCGTGCGAATTGTTCACCGTGGATCTGCTCCGGCTGCCGCTTCAAAGAGAGGCCGGGCTAGGTGGCAACCGCGTCATCGTGCTCGCCGTAGCTGAGGGACAACTCTCCGTGCAGTGGGAGGGAGCCGTTAGCGAGCTGAAGCCAGGTGACTTCTGCGTGGTGCCCGCGGTGTGCGCGAACGGCACAGTGGTTCGCGCTACGGGCGAAACGGTCTTCCTTCAAGCCATCGCTCGCTGAGTGGCGGCGGAGACGACAGACGGAGAAGCGAGGTCGGTTCAATGCGAGTGTGCTTTGCCGGTGCCGCACATGCCGCAGGACTTGGGCACGCCTGAGCAGGACGGGGCTTCGCCACCCGCGCTGGTCGAGGCGAAGGTGGAGAACTTCTTCCCCAGCTTCTTGGACCCGCAGTGCGGACAAGGCGTGCCTTCCCACCGGCTGGAGCGGACGAGCACTTCGCTGTCCTGTTCGCAATCGCTGCAATGAAACTCGTAGATTGGCATGGCGGGAAATTAGCGATTTTGCCGAAAAACTCAATCGCTTGCGTTGGACGCGTCCGTCGCGCTTGAGACCGTGCCTTCGCCATGCGATTCGAGCACTTCCCAAGTGTGATCCGAGAGCAGGCGCACGGTGGCGAGGTGGGTCTTGTCCGTAGTCCACTCTTCCGGGGCAATGAGGGAGAGGTGCGGCGCGCCTTCCTCGGACTCGTAGAGATAGTAGGTCTGGTTGATGCGCGGCTCGAAGCGGAGGTTGCACTGGTAAATCCTGTAGCTGACCTCCGCGCGCGAGCGAATGGCCTTGGCCTGTCGGGCGAGCGTCTCGACCTGCTCGTAGATTTGCTTCAACTGCTCGCTGACCTGGCCCTCCATCGCTTCGATGGCTAGGCCCTTCGCGCGGCCCATGTCCTCGGGTTGAATGACGAAACCGCCGCGCATGTGCGCGTAGGGCAGCAGCGCAAGTATCTGGTCATCCGCAGCGACGTCTTGGGGCCTTTTCGACATTCGGGGAGTTTGCAGAAAAAACCTCAGAAGGCAATCTGCAGGCGGGACCCGCGGGCGGGAGCGCGGATTAAACGCTGTAGAGATCCCCGGTATAGGAGGTCATTCGGATAATCCGCGAACGCGCAGGTCATGCGTGAATCTCTGCGGCCTGAAGGTCGCGCTTCTTGGTTCAGAAGAACGGATTACACGCTCGTTCCTCCGCCACGGTCGTCAACGGCCCGTGGCCGGGGCAGATCAGCGTGGCAGGCGGGAGCACGAGGATTTGCTCGCGGACCTTGGCTTTCGCTAGTTCACCGTGTTCCTTCGTCCCGCCCATTGAGCCGGCGAAGAGCGCATCACCCACGACGGCCATGTGCGCCGCGTCGTCCGGCCAGTTGCCGATGAGGTAGGTCACGCCGTCCTCCGCGTGGCCGGGGGTCTCGCGGTTGGACACGCGCAGGCTGCCGACATGGACGCAGTCGTTGCGGCGGTTCCGGTGCTGCGGTGGCGCGCCCTTCGTGTCCGTGTGGATGCGGAGCGTGGGGTAGCGTTCGCGAATGGCGGGCAAGCCTTCGACGTGGTCGTGGTGCGAGTGGGTGATAAAGAGATGGCGAAGGTCCAGTGCCTCGGCGTCCACGATTTGGAAAACCGCTGCGGCTTCAAAGCCCGTGTCGAAGAGCGCGGCTTCGCGCGTGACTTCATCCCAGACGAGGTAGCAATGGACCGTGTTGCCGGCGCGGGTGGTGGTGATTTGGCGGAACTCACGCCAGAGGCCCGTGTCCACGGGGGCGGGGAGCCAGCCGGCAGCGAGGGCTTCGAGCTTCGCGCCGTGCAAGCCGACGAGTCCGGCGAGGGCGCGGTAATCGGGTTTGCGGGCGCACTGGCCGGAGCTTTCGAGCGTGGCGAGTTCCTCGGGGGTGAGGCCGGCGGCTTTGGCAGCGGCGTCGGCGGGGACGTTCAACATCGCCCGCGCCTTGCGAATCACATCTCCAACGTGGTCTTCAAGTGTCATGTGCGAGGGATTGTAGGGGCGGGGCGGAGTGGAGTCCAGCAGCCGGACTTCGGGCCTTACGAGCCGAGTTGATGGCGGAACGCGGGGCTGCGACAGGGCGGCAATCTCCGCCGCGACCCACTTGCCAGGCCGGGCGTCCTCGGCGGACGGGAACTGCTGCGGGTTACAAACCCGCGTTGCTCCCGTGCTCCGTCGCAATTTCCCTTTGACCTACGCCGCCTCCGTCGCATCATCCGCGCATGTATTTCCCGAAAGTCGCTCTCGTGGGAGTTGGCTTGCTGGGCGGGTCGCTCGGACTGGCGTTGAAGCAACGCCGGCTGGCTGGCCGCGTCGAGGGCTACGTGCGTCGCGACGCCAGCATCGCCGAGTGCGAACGCCTCGGCGTGGTGGACCGCGCCACGACCGATTTGCTCGCCGCGGTGCGCGATGCCGACCTCGTCGTCTTCTGCACGCCGCTCGCGCAGATGCAGGCGTTGGCCGAGCAATCCGTGGCCGCGCTCAAGCCCGGCGCGCTCATCACCGACGTGGGGAGCGTGAAGGGCAGCGTGGTCGCCGAGTTGGAGCCGCTCTTCCGCCCGACCGGCGCGCACTTCATCGGCAGCCACCCCATGGCGGGCGGCGAACGCACCGGCCCGGCGGCGGCGCGCGCGGACTTGTTTGAGCAAGCAGTCTGCATCGTCACCCCCGGCGCGAAGACGCCCGCGAAGCTCGCCCAGCAGATGGAAGATTTCTGGGTGGCCGTGGGTGGCCGCCCCCTGCGCCTCGCGCCGGACCAGCACGATAGCCTGGTGGCTCGCTCCAGCCATTTGCCCCACGTCGTCGCTGCCGAGCTGGCGAACTATGTCCTGAGCCCCGCGCACCCGAGGGAGCAGCCCGCGCTTTGCGCCACCGGCTTCCGCGACACCACCCGCATCGCTGGCGGTTCCCCCGAGATGTGGCGGGACATCGCCTTGGCGAACCGCAAACACCTCGCCCGCGCCCTGGGCGTGTTCATCGAAGACCTTCAGGAATTCCAGCTCGCCCTCGAAGCCGGCGACGCGAAGGCGATGGACGAGTTCTTCGAGACCGCGAAACACCGGCGCGACCAATGGGTCGGCCACGGCGGCTCGCCGGAGTGAACTGGGAAACGGTGCTGACGGTTGGCTCGAGTGGGGGCTGGGAATACCAGCAAGGCCCGCTTTCAAGTTCACGGACAAGAGAGGTCTTTTTTGCGCTACTCGCCGCCATCTTTTCACCTCCGCCCCGTTCATTCTGAACGCCGTTACGGCCAGAAGGCCTGCCTAGGCCAACTGGCTGCCGCTGAGGACAGCCCCCGTTCGGTTACGCCGCCGCTTGGGCGGGCTTGCGCTGAACCATCGGCGTCTGGTCCCCGCGCACGACGGCCGCAGTTATCTTCACCGCCTCCACCTCATCGTCGCCGGGGATGTCATACATCACGTCGAGCATAAGCTTCTCCAGCAAGGCGCGGAGGGCGCGGGCACCGGTGCCCTTCTTGATGGCTTGGGCGGCGAGTTCGCGCAGCGCGTCGGGCGTGATTTCCAGCGCCACGTCTTCCATGCCGAGGAGCTTGCCGTATTGCTTCACGAGCGCGTTGCGCGGCTCGGTGAGGATGCTGACGAGCTGTTCCTCGGTGAGTTCCTCCAGCACGGTGGTCATCGGCAGGCGCCCGATCAGCTCGGGGATGTAGCCGAAGCCAAGCAAGTCCTCCGGCTCGACCTTGGCCAGCACTTCACGCTTCTCGACGGAACTGAGCGGGTGCTGCGCGGCGCTGAAACCCATCACGCGGTTGCCCAGCCGACGCTGAATGACCTTGTCCAGCCCGACGAACGCGCCGCCGCAGATGAACAGGATATTGGTGGTGTCCACCTTGATGTATTCCTGATGCGGATGCTTGCGGCCGCCGGTGGGCGGGACGTTGCAGATGGTGCCTTCGAGCATCTTGAGCAACGCCTGCTGCACGCCTTCGCCAGACACGTCGCGGGTGATGGAAACGTTGTCCGTCTTACGCGCAATCTTGTCGATCTCGTCCACGTAAACGATGCCCACTTGTGCGCGGCCCACGTCGTAATCGCACGACTGGAGCAGGCGGAGAATGATGTTCTCCACGTCCTCGCCCACGTAACCGGCCTCAGTCAGCGTGGTGGCGTCAGCGATGGCGAAGGGCACGTCGAGGATGCGTGCGAGCGTGCGGGCGAGCAGCGTCTTGCCGGAGCCGGTGGGGCCGATGAGCAGGATGTTGCTCTTCTCGATTTCCACGTCGTCGGCCTTGGGGTCGCGCGCGACGGCGGTCCCACTCGTGGCCTTCCGCTCGTGGATGATGCGCTTGTAATGGTTGTGGACGGCGACGGCCAAGGTCTTCTTGGCGTGGTTCTGACCAACGCAGTAGCGGTCCAGCTCGGCCTTGATGGCCGCGGGCTTGGGGATTTTGAGCTTGGGCGTCGTGCGCTTGGTGTCGGCCGCAAGCTCCTTATCGAGCACGCCCTTGCAGACGTGGATGCAGTTGTCGCAGATGTAAACGCCCGGGCCGGCGATGAGCTTCTTCACCTCGGCGTGGGATTTCCCGCAGAAGGAGCAGAGCGTGAGGTTGTGCGGGCGAGCCAAGGGGGAAGTTGAGGGTTGAAAGTTGAGAGTTGAGAGTGGGGACGCTTACGCGACCACGCTGCTCTTGTCGGGCAGGCCGGGGAGGTCTTTGCGGGAGGCGACGACTTCGTCCACGAGCCCGAACGCCTTCGCTTCTTCGGAGGACATGAAGTTGTCGCGGTCGCAGGCCTTCTCGACCACTTCGATGGTCTGCCCGGTGTGCTTGGCGATGATGGCGTTCAGGCGCTGCTTGAGCTTGAGCATATACTTGACGCGGATTTCCACGTCGCTGGCCTGGCCTTCCGCGCCGCCGAGGACTTGGTGAATCATGATGTTCGCGTTCGGCAGCGCGTGGCGTTTGCCCTTGGTGCCGCCGCAGAGCAATACCGCGCCCATGCTGGCGGCCTGGCCGATGCAGTAGGTGTTCACGTCGCAGGTCATGAACTGCATCGTGTCGTAAATCGCGAGGCCCGCCGTGACGCTGCCGCCGGGGGAGTTGATGTAGAGATGAATGTCCTTCTTCGGGTCGTTCATCTGGAGGAAGAGGAGCTGCGCGATGATGACGTTGGCCACCATGTCGTCCACCGGCGTGCCGAGGAAGACGATGCGGTCAATCAGCAGCCGCGAGTAGATGTCATAGCCGCGCTCACCGCGACCGGTTTGCTCGACCACCATGGGGACCAGGAAATTGTTCATAGGTTCGTTCATTTGGTGCGCGGACGGTATCGACCGACCGGGGCGAGTGCAAGGGTGGCGGCTCCATCTCGTGTTCCTAATCGCAATCTCAATCCGGCTCCGGGCCTGGGGAGCGGTGGAGCGGAGCACATTCAGCACCCATTTACTGACAACGCCGTGTGCGGTTGCTAGCGTGTCGCCTGGATAATTTATGAACGCCAAACTCCTGCTTAAAACTGTCTTTGTGCTCGCCGTGCTTTTCTTTCTCGTCCTCTTGGGGCGAGAGAACCGAGGCACCGTCGAATTCGTCCTGCCCCCGATCATCCCCGAAAAGATCACATTGCCCTCCGCGATGATGTATTACGCCTTCTTCGCCATCGGCGTCATCACAGGCACGGTGATGACCGCCGGAAGCAGCAAGCCCGAGGGCGGCGGCAAGTCTGGCAAATCTGGCAAGTCCGGCAAATAGCCTGTGAAGCTCGCCCTCGGCCTCGCGCTGCTGCTGCTGCTCACGCGCGCCACCCTTGCCCAATCCAAGCCAGCCGCCGACGCGTGGGTGGACGGCGCGGTGCTCTACCCGCGCGGGATCGCCACCAACGCGCTCCGTCCTGACGCCTTCGCTGCACTGCGCGCCGAGTCCTTGGCCGAGCAGCTCAAGGTGCGCTGGCAGCCGTCCGCGCCCCTCGCCGATTCGCGGCTCGTCCTCCACTTCAGCGCCGACGCCCCCGGCCACTGGCCCGCGCGTGACTGGCGCACGCTGCCGATGACGCAGCGCGGGGCGGTCTGGGAAGCCGCTCCCCCCGTGACCGATCTGGATGTGCCGCTGGTGTATTTTGTGAGCGATGCCGGCGCAGCGCCCACGTTGCTCTCGCCGATGCGCGTCGTCTCGCCGCGCTTGGCGGGGATGGAAACCCCTTCGCGGGTCTTCTGGCCCTTTCTCGATGGCTTCGAGGAAGGGGTGGCCGGCTGGGAACTGATCTCCACCACAGCCCCGCCGCTGAAGAGTTCGCCCGTCGCCCACGACGGCAACGCGGCGATGTCCGTGACCTTGCCGTCCGGGCAACGTTCCGTGACCGTGAGCACCACCCGCGTGCGGGGTTGGCACCATTCGCATCAGCTCGCCAGCGGAGTGCGCGTGTGGCTGCGGGCACCGGGCGGCAGCGGCCAAGCGCGCTTCACGTTGCACGCGCACGCGGGCACGACGAACGCCGTGGTGACCTCCTCCACCATTGAGGCCCCGCTCGATGACAAGTGGCGGAAGGTGGATTTGTCCTTCAGCTCGTTCCCGAACTTCCCGGTCGTGGGCACGGACCGCTTCACCATTCAATTCAGCGGCGAGGGCCCGCAGGAATTTCTCGTGGACGATATGCGACTGCTGGGTCGGTGGCGCTTGTCGGGGGATTGACGGGCTCGGGGCCCAGTCTCAGCGGTGTCACCGTTCGTCCCCCGGGGCTGCCCCGCTCCCCGCCTCCCCCGCTCGAATTCCCTTTCTCCCCCGCCAGTCTGCCTCCCCCGATGAAGCTATTTGCCCTCGCTCAAGTTCTCTTTGCCGTCGCCGTCGCCGCCGCCGCTCCGCCCCCGGACTACCGTTTCAAGGTCGAAGTCCTCGCCGCTGGCAACATGCCGCAGCCCATGGAGCTCGAGGTCGCGCCCGACGGCCGCATCTTCTGGAACGAGATCAGCGGCAAGCTCAAGGTCTGGAAGCCCGGCGGGCAAGTCGTCGAGGTCGGCCAAATCCCCGTCTTCACTCCGCAGGAGAATGGTTTCCTCGGCTTCGCGCTGGACCCGAAGTTCGCCCAGAACAACTTCATCTACCTCTTCTACTCCCCCACGAACCAAGCCGGCCAGCGCCTCAGCCGCTTCGTCCTGCGCGGCGACGCCCTCGACGTGAAGAGCGAGCGCGTCATCCTCGAGTTCGGCGAGCAACGCCGCGAGTGCTGCCACCACGCTGGTTCCGTCGAGTTCGCGCCCGACGGCTGTCTGCTCATCTCCACCGGCGACAACACCCATCCCGGTGGCGACTCCGCCGGTTACGCGCCGATTGACGAGCGCCCCGGCCAGGAGCCGTGGGACGCCCAGAAGTCCTCCGCGAACACCCACGACTTGCGCGGGAAAATCCTCCGCCTCCGCCTCACGCCCGAGGGCGGCTACACCATTCCCGACGGCAACTTGTTTCCCAAGAACGGCTCCGCAGGCCGTCCTGAAATCTACGTGATGGGTTGTCGCAACCCCTGGCGCATGAGCGTGGACCAGCGCACCGGCATCGTTTACTGGGGCGAGGTCGGGCCCGACGCGGGCGGCGATGGCCCGCGCGGTTCGCGCGGTTACGACGAGATTAACCAGGCCCGCAAGGCCGGGAACTTCGGCTGGCCCTACTTCGTCGGCAGCAACTTCACCTACGCCAAATACGACTTCGCCACGAAGCAACTCGGCCCCAAGTTCGACCCCGCCCGCCCCGTCAACGAGTCCCCCAACAACACCGGCAGCAAAATCCTTCCCCCCGCGACGCCCGCCTTCATCTACTGGCCCTACGGCGAGTCCAAGGAGTTCCCCATGCTCGGTCAGGGTGGCCGCACCGCCTGCGCCGGCCCCGTCTTCCACTTCAAGCCCGAGTTCAAAACCACCGGCGGCTTCCCCGAACACTTCGACCGCTGCCTGCTCTTCTGGGACTGGCAGCGCCCCTTCATGAAGTGGGCGCGGCTCGACAGCGACTCGCAGCTCGCCGGCATCGAGCCGTTCCCGAGTCTCATCGCCGTGGCCAACGCGAAGGACAAGATGGCCGCCGCCGAACGCGCCGGAGCCTTCGTCATCCGTCGCCCCGTGGACGCGCAATTCGGCCCCGACGGCTGCCTCTATCTCCTCGACTACGGCGAGACCTGGGGCGGCAATCCCGACGCCAAGCTCGTCAAGATTTCCTACCAGTGGGGCAACCTCGCTCCCATCGCGAAGGCCACCGTCACCCCCACCTCCGGCCGCGAACCCCTCACCGTCCAGCTCTCCGCCGCCGGCTCCAAGGACCACGACGGCGACCCGCTCACCTACGCCTGGAAACTCCACGGTCCCACCAGCTCCGCCACCAACGCCCCTGCTCCCGCCGCGCTCGCGCCAGCCGCCAAGCTCCTCGCCACCACCCTTGACGCCAAAGTCACCCTCCCCCAGCCCGGCAACTACATCATCGAGCTGCGCGTCACCGACGACAAAGGCGCCAGCAGCCAGACCAGCCTCCCCCTCATCGTCGGCAACACCGCCCCCACCGTCCGCTTCGCCTCCCCCGCCGACGGTGACTTCTTCACCCCCGGCAAACCCCTCGCCTACCGAGTCACCATCACCGACCCCGAGGACGGCACCTCCGCCCAGAACGACGAGCTGATGGAACCCCGCGTCTTCGTCGCCGCCCAATGGAGCAAAGGCGACGGCAAAGACACCGTGGACGAACCCGGCCTCGCCATGATGAAACAAAGCGATTGCTTCAACTGCCACGCCGTCGAGACTAAGATTGTCGGCCCCGCCTTCCTCGAAGTGGCCAACAAATATCGCGGCCAAGCCGGTGCCCTCGACGCCAGCGTCCAGCGCGTCATCAAAGGCAGCAGCCGCGTCTGGAGCGAAGTCCCCATGCTCCCGCACGAAGCCTTCACCACCGACCAAGTCCAGCTCATGGTCCGCTGGGTCTTCGCCCTCGAACCCGGCAAGACCGGCAGCGCAATGACCCGCGGCCTCGGCGGCAACGTCACCGCCCCCAACGACAAGAACCTCCGCACCGCCCGCCTCGAAGCCACCTACACCGACCTCGGCCGCGCCCCCGCCGGTTCCCTCACCGGTCGTGCCCAAGTCCACCTCCGCAGCCGCCGCATCGCCGCCGCGAGCGGCCAACTCACCGGCGTGAAAATCCTGTCCACCGGTAACACCGCCCACCTCGGAGCCATCGACCACGGGCACACCGCGAAGTTCACCAACCTCAACCTCAGCGACACCGTCACCGTCACCGCCCGCGTGGCCAGCGCCGGAGCCGGCGGCGACATCGAACTCCGCGCCGGCACCGCGCAAGGCCCCTTGCTCGCCACCCTCAAAGTCGCCCCCACCGGCAAGTGGGACGCCTGGCAAGACGTGACCGCCCCCCTCCAGCCCCCGCCCGCCCGCACCGACGTCGTCGCCGTCTTCGTGAACCCCGGCAAAGGCGGCCTGATGAACGTGGATTGGTTTCAGTTCAACGCGAAGTGACGGAGCAGTTGTCCCGCACCCCGGTGAAAGCCAGTAAGCAGCAACCGTAAGTCCTGTAGCTGGCCATCTCCCACAGCCCGGTAGGAACGCCCTGCCGGGCGTCCTCCCCGTTCCGACATTGCGCATCCCTGCCAAGGGCAATGAGCGCCTGGACGCGCGGCAGCGCGTCCCTACCGGGCGCTCGTCCTTACTTCGCCGCTACCATCTCCAGCACCGCGTGCCAGATGAACTCCGTGAACTGCCCCAGGCCCTTGATGTTGATGCGCTCGTCGTTGCCGTGCATGGCGGTCACTTCCTTGTCCCCATACACCGTCCCGACGCCGTAGGCTTGCACGCCTTTGGCGCGGAGTTGGGCGGAGTCCGTCGCGCCCACGACCATCAGGGGGATGGTAATGGCGCCGGGGAATTGCCGCTTTTGCGCCCGCTCCAAGGCCCCGAACATCTCGTTGTCGTGCCGCGACGGCGGGGCGTTGGGGCGTCCGCCTTCGGGGGGGACGACTTCGATTTGCGGGTCGTTGATGAGCTTGCGCAAGGCATCGGCGAGGCGCAGCACGTCTTCGTCGGGCAGCGCGCGCACGTCCACCTGGGCAAGCGCGTGGCCGGGGATGACGTTGATGCGGAAGCCGGCGTTGATGATGGTGGGCACGAGCGTGGTGCGCGTCATGGCGTGGTAGGTGCCGAAGTTCAGGCGCAACTTCTCCTGCGCCAGCGCGCCCAGCGCGGGGTCTTCGAGGTGCGTGAGGACGAAGGCATCGCCCGGCGGGCTGATGGTGGCGAGGCGCTTGAAGAACTCGCGCGTGGTCTCGTTGAGGCGCATCGGGGCCTGCCACTCGCCGACCTTCGCTATGGCGGCGCAGAGATGGACGATGGCGTTGTCCGGGCGCGGGCGGGAGCCGTGGCCGCTCGTGCCCTTCGCCGAGATGAGGAAGGGGCGCGGAACCTTCTCGGTGGTCGAGACGCCGACGTAGGTGACCTTGCCGTTGACCTCGTGGATGCGCCCGCCTTCGTTGAGCGCGAACTCGCAGGCGATTTTGTCCCAGTGCTTCGCGACCAGGAAATCAATGCCGACGTGCGTGGTGCCTTCTTCGCCGGACTCGGCGAGGAAGATGACATCGCGGTCGAGCGGGAATTTGTGGCGGTGGAGGAGGAGGAAGATTTCGAGGAAAGCGGAGGCCATGCCCTTGTCGTCGAGCGCGCCGCGGCCATAGACCCAGCCGTCCTTCACAATCCCGGCGAACGGCTCGACAGTCCACTTCTCGCGCTCGACGCCGACGACGTCCGTGTGGGCCATGAGCAGGAGCGGCTGTTTCTTGCCGTTGCCCTTAAGCCGCGCGACGAGGCTGCCGCGCGCGGGTTCGAGCGCGAGGATTTCGCTGGGGATGCCCTCGCGGTCGAGGATGGCCTTGAGGAACTGCGCGCCGCGCGTCTCGTTGCCGGGCGGGTTGACGGTGTCCACGCGGATGAAGGCGGAGAGGTTGGTGATGATTTCGGCGTGGGCAGCGGGGAAGTTCGGCTGCGGGAGCGGGGCGCCGTGAAGTGAAGCGAGGGCGACGGTGGCGAAGGCGAGGAGGAGAAGCCGTTTCATAAGTGGAAGCTGGCGGAGTTGGTAGCGCAGCAGGCCGGGCGGGGCAAGCTCGCGTGCCGGGGCGCGGGCTTCCCATCGCCCCGCCACTTGCTACGCTCCGCGCCACACATGAGCGCCGCCGCCATTGACTCGCCCAGCCCAGCTCCCCCCGCCAGCCCGCGCCTCATGTCCCTCGACGCCCTGCGCGGCTTCGACATGTTCTGGATTCTCGGCGGGGACTTCGTGGTGACCACGGCGGGCAAGATGTCCGGCGGCAACGAGCCGAGCTGGACGCTGTTCGGCTGGCTCGTCGGCCAGTTCCAACACAAGGCCTGGGCCGGCTTCGCGTTCTACGACCTGATTTTCCCGCTGTTCGTATTCATCTCCGGCGTGTCCGTCGTCTTCTCGCTCACGAAGGAGACGCAGCTCCACGGTCGCACCGGCGCGCTCCAACGCGTCGTGCGCCGTGCCGGACTGCTCTTCGTGCTGGGCATCTTCTACTCCGGCGGTCTCGCGAAGGAGTGGCCGGACATCCGCGTGCTCGGCGTGCTGCAACGCATCGCGCTCGCCTACCTCGGCGCGGGCTTGGTCTTCTGCTACGTCGGCGCCCGGATGAAGGTGCTCGCGGGCATCGTCGCCGGGATTCTCGTTGGTTACTGGGCGTTGCTGAACTTCGTGCCCATCCGCGACATCGCCTTGGACAAAGCCAAGCTCGCTGAACTCGCGGAGCAGGCTGGCAACCCGCGCGGTGCCCTCGCCCTCAAGTCCGAGACCAACCCCTCGACGACGAAGCGCAGCCCCGCATGGCAGACGGCTCGCGAGCTGTTCGCTAAGACCACAACCACCACGACCGGCCAGCTCGCGCCCGGCCACAACCTCGTCAACCACCTCGACTTCCAGTTCCTTCCCGGTCGCAAGTATGAGCTCTTCTACGACCCCGAGGGCCTCCTCAGCACGCTGCCCGCCGTGGCCACCTGCCTGCTCGGCGTGCTCGCGGGTGTGTGGCTGCGACGCGAGGACTTTTGCGACAAGTGGAAAGTGATTTACCTCCTGAGCTTCGGCGCGCTCGCCGTCATCGCGGGCTTCGCGTGGGGCATGTCGTTCCCGGTCGTGAAGAAGCTCTGGACCTCCAGCTTCGTGCTCGTGGCGGGCGGCTACAGCGCCATGCTGCTGGCCGCGTTCTACCAAATCGTGGACGTGTGGCAGTGGCGCGCATGGTGCCAGCCGTTGCTGTGGATTGGCATGAACTCCATCACCATCTACGTGGCGAACAACCTCCTCCAGTTCCGCGCCATCGCGAACCGCTGCGTCGGTGGCGACGTGAAGCGGTGGCTGGACACCACTCTCGCGGACGGCGCGGGCAACCTCCTCATCGCGGTCGTGGGCTTCGCGCTCATCTTCGCATTTGTGAACTTCCTCTACCGCCGCAAGATTTACCTGCGGCTCTGAGCCAACCCGCACAGTTTCGCGCTCCACCCGTCGGCTACGCCATCCCCTACCTCATGTTTCGCCCCCTGACCGTCCAGCAGCCGACGGAGCTGCTCGTCTTTCTTTTCGCCAGCCTGCCGAAGGTGGGAAAGAGCAAGGTGCGCCAGGGCCTCAAGTTCGGAGCCATCCTGGTCAATGGTCAGGGGACCACGCAATTCGACCAAGCGCTGCGCCCCGGCGATGTCGTTTCCATGCGCTCGGAGCAGGACCGGCACACCCGCAACTCCCTGCCGACGGCGATGGTGATTCTGTTCGAGGACGACCACCTCATCGTCATCCACAAGCCGAAGAAACTGCTCTCGATGGCCAGTGAAACCGAGCGCGAGAAGACCGCCTACAGCTATCTCACCGACTACGTGCGAGGTGGCAATGAGCGCAGCCGGGCGCGCATCTTCATCGTGCATCGGCTGGACCGCGAGACCTCCGGGCTGATGGTCTTCGCGCGCACCGTCGAAGCGAAGGAGCGGCTGCAAGCAAACTGGGACCAGGGCGAGAAACGCTACCTCGCCATCGTCGAAGGCGGCCCCCAAGCAGATCGCGGCGTGCTCGAATCCGATCTGGATGAAGCCTCGCCCTTCAAGGTCTATTCCGTGCCCGCCAGCCACCTTACCCGGCATGCCACCACACATTACGAAGTGCTCCGACGCACCGCGCACCTGACCCTGCTGGAGCTACGGCTCGCCACCGGGCGGCGGCACCAGATCCGCGTGCAACTGGCGGAGATCGGCTGTCCCATCATCGGCGACGAGAAATACTCCGCCCGCACCGACCCCGCCAAACGGCTGGGCCTGCACGCGTGCCGGTTGAAATTCCGCCACCCCATCACAGGCGAAGAACTTCAGTTTGAATCCCCGTTGCCCACCGAGCTGGCCCGGCTGCTCTGAAGCCGACACGCGGCTGGTGAATCGTCTTCCGCGAAGCCCAGTCTGAACCCCCCGATGTTCCGGCCCGCCCACTTGCTCCTCCTCGCGTTCTCCCTGAACGCATACGCCGCCCCGTCCTTCCGCGAGGACGTCATCCCGCTGCTCACCCGCGCGGGCTGCAACATGGGCGCGTGCCACGGCAAGCTCGCCGGGCAAAACGGCTTCCGCCTCTCCCTGCGCGGTTTCGCCCCGGACGAAGACTACGAGCATCTCGCCCGCGAGAGCCGCGGTCGTCGCCTCAACTTCGCCCAACCCGACGCCAGCCTGTTGCTCACGAAGGCGCTCGCGACCGAACCCCACGAAGGCGGCGCGCGGTTCGCGCCCGGCTCCCGCGAACACGCCTTGCTCCGCAACTGGATTCTCGCAGGCGCTCCCGGCCCGACTACGAACGAAGCCAGCGTTGCCAAGCTCACGCTCTCCGCTGTCACCCGCCCGCTCAAGCCTGGCGACCAAGTCCCCGTCACCGCCCGCGCCACCTACTCCGATGGCCGCGAGCGCGACGTGACCTGGCTCGCGCAGTTCTTCTCCAACGACGAGTCCACGTTGAGGGTCACGCCCGCCGGTGTCGCGACCGCCTTGCGCGCGGGCGAGGCGTCGGTGCGCGTCCACTTTCAGGGCTTCGTTGAAGTCGTCTCGTTCACGATGCCTTACGACAACAAGGTCCGCCCCGCCGACTTCACCGCCCGGCAGAACGCCATTGATGACGCGGTCTTCAAGAAGCTCCAGGCGCTCCGCCTCCCGCCCGCGCCGCCCTGCGACGACGCGACCTTCGCCCGCCGCCTCCACCTGGACCTCACCGGCACGTTGCCCTCGGCGGAATTTGCCGCCGCCTTCGCCAAGGACACTTCCCCCGACAAGCGCGCGCGACTCGCCGACGAACTCCTCGGCGGCCCGCGTTTTGTTGACTACTGGACATTGCAGCTCGCCGACCTGTTCCAGAACCGCAAGGAGCGCGACCACGATGTGCGCGGGGCGAAGGGCGTCCGCAGCTTCCACGCGTGGCTCCGCGCGCAAGTCGCCACGAACCGCCCGTGGGATGCGCTTGCCCGCGACGTGCTCACCGCGCGCGGTTCCGCCAGCGAGACGCCGGCCGTGGGCTACTTCATCTACAACGTCGGCGAGAAGCGCCAGCCCGAGCAGTCCGACCTGCCGG
Organism: Verrucomicrobiota bacterium; assembly: GCA_039796295.1. Taxonomy (GTDB): domain Bacteria; phylum Verrucomicrobiota; class Verrucomicrobiia; order Limisphaerales; family SXTU01; genus SXTU01. Next base: position 67,491 of record JBDKJY010000029.1, on the reverse strand, counting down.
ACTCGGTGGCGCAGGCGTTCCTCGGCACGCGCATCGGCTGCGCCCGCTGCCACAACCACCCGCTCGAACGCTACACGCAGGACGACTTCTACCACTTCGCGGCGTTCTTCGCCCGCGTCTCGCTCGACCGCAAGGAGCCGGTGGACGGCTTCACCGCGCTGCAACTGGGCACGCAAAACGAGCTGCAACTCGACAAGCAACTTCAACAAGCCGAGGAGAAAGTTACCAAGGCCAAGGAAGCCGCCGCCGCACCGGGCCTTGAAGCGAAGGAAGCCGACAAGCGCGCGAAGGAAGTCACCTCCTCCGAGAAGCGCGTCGCCGAGCTGACGCAGCAAATCAAGTCCACCCGCGCCAAGCCGCCGTCGGTTCAGCAGCCGCGCACGCGCCAGATGATGGTCGCCCAACCGCTCGACCGCCGCGCGCTCGCGATGCCCGAAGGCTCCGACCCCCGCGCCGCCTTCACCGACTGGATGACTGCACCGGAGAATCCCTACTTCGCTGGCGCGATGGTGAACCGCATCTGGCGGCACTTCATGGGCGTGGGCTTGGTCGAGCCGGTGGACGACCTCCGCGACAGCAACCCGCCGTCGAACCCCGAGTTGTGGGCGCTGCTCAAGCGCGAGTTCGCCGCCGGCCACGACCTGCGCAAGCTCATGCGCTTCATCGTCACTTCGCGCACTTACCAACTCGCCGCCGACACCACGCGCGCGAACGCGGCTGACCAACGCTTCCACTCGCACTTCTACGCCCGCCGCCTGCCCGCCGAAGTGCTGCTCGACGCCGTCGGCGACGTGACCGGCGTGCCCGAGAGCTTCCCCGGCTACCCGGTCGGCTTGCGCGCCGTGCAGCTCCCGGACTCCACGGTGAACAGCTACTTCCTCACGCTCTTCGGGCGCAGCGACCGCGTGACCGCCTGCGCCTGCGAACGCAGCGGCGACGTCACGCTCCCACAGCTCCTCCACCTGAACACCGGTGAAGACCTGTTCAAGAAGATCAAGTCGCCGGACGCCCGCCTCACCGCGCTACTGAAGCAATTCCCTGACGACGCCCAACTCACCGAGCAGCTCTACCTCACCACGCTCGGTCGCAAGCCCACCGCCGCCGAACGCGAAGCCGTCGTCCGCCAGCACAGCGCCGCTGACCCGCGTGAAGCCTTCTTCGCCGACCTGCTGTGGGCGCTGCTGAACACGAAAGAGTTTGCGTTCAACCATTGAGGCGCCCCGTGCTTCTCGCAGCCCGGCAAAGCGGTGCTGAAGCCACCGCAGCCCAGCGCGCTTGCGCTCCCCGTCTTTGACTTGTCCCTGCTGCTTTCCTAACCTCCCTGCCCATGAACGTCCTGAAATTTGCGGACAAGGATTTCGCCGCCCGGCTCACCCAGCTCGCGGCGGCTTCGAGCCTCTTCGACCCCGTCGTCGAGGAGCGCGCCCGTGGCATCATCGCCGCCGTGCGCGAGCGCGGGGACGTGGCGCTGCTGGAGTTGACCGAGCGCTTCGATGGCGCGCAACTCACCGCCGAGCAGCTCGCCGTCTCGCAGGCAGAACTCTTCAGCGCCTCGCTCGCCGCCGACGCCTCCCTCCGCTCCGCCGTTATTGAAGCAGAGAAGAACATCGCCGCCTTCGCCAAGAAATCTCTCCGCAAGAACTGGTCGGCGCGCAACTCCCACGGCGCGTCGGTCGGCGAGAAGTTCGATGGCTTCGGGCGCGTCGGCATCTACATCCCCGGCGGCACCGCGCCGCTCGTCTCCACCGCGTTGATGACCATCACGCTTGCGCGCGTGGCCGGCTGCCGCGAGATCGCCGTCTGCACGCCGCCGGGCCGCGACGGCTCGGTGAACCCCGCGCTGCTCTTCGCCGCCCGCACGGCGGGCGCGACGGAGATTTACAAGGCCGGCGGCGCGCAAGCCATCGCTGCACTCTCGCTGGGCACCGCGACGATTCGCCCGGTGCAAAAAGTCTTCGGCCCCGGCAACGCCTACGTCGTCGCCGCCAAGCGCCTGCTCGTCGGCCACGTCGCGATTGACCTCCTGCCCGGTCCCAGCGAAGTGCTCGTGCTCGCCGACGACTCCGCCAACCCGAAGTTCATCGCCGCCGACCTCCTCGCCCAAGCCGAGCACGGTTCCGGTCACGAGCGCGTCTGGCTCGTGACGACTTCCGCGAAGATTCTCAAGGCCACCGAGAAGGAAATCGCCCGCCAGCTTCCGCAGTTGTCCCGCCGTGAGTTCATCGCCAAGGCGCTGGCGAACAACGGCTGGCTCATCCAGGTGAAAACCATCGCTGACGGCATCGCGCTCGTGAACCGCCTCGCGCCGGAACACTGCGAAGTCATGGTGCGCCAGCAGCAACAGGCCGTGGAGCAAATCACCACCGCTGGCGCGCTCTTCCTCGGCGGTTGGTCGCCGACGGTGTTGGGCGATTACGTGGCCGGCCCGAGTCACACGCTGCCCACCGGCGGCGCGGGGCGCTCTTTCGCCGGCTTGACCGTGGACCAGTTCCAACGCCGCACCAGCGTGGTGGATTACTCCAAGCCCGCGCTGAAGAAGGCCCTTGGCGCGGTGCAGAAGTTCGCCGAGCTGGAAGGCCTGGACGCACACGGGCAGTCGGCGGCGATCCGGCTTTGACCCGGCTTTGACTCGGCTTGAGCCGACCCACGAACTAGCTACAGTGGCACCATGAACTACTGGATTGTCAGCGACACGGAACACCTCGGCGGCACGCCGCGGGTGCGCGACACCCGGATTTCGGTGAGGTTGCTGCTGGAATCGCTCGCGGCGGGCATGACGGTGGCGGACATCGTGGATTCCTACCCGTCGCTGTCGGCGGAGGCGATTGGAGGCGTGCTGCGTGAGCTTGCCCGCATGGAGGAAGAACGAGCGGCGTGAGAATCCTGCTCGACGAAAACCTGCCCCGCAAACTCGCGGCCGCTCTGCGAACCGAAGGGCATGAGGTAGAATCCGTGATGACGCTACGAATGCAGGGTTTGGAGAACGGCGCGTTGTTTGGTTTCGCGTGTTCGGCCTTTGACCTCTTTTTTACGCGCGATGCAGGGTTTGCCCACAACGTCCGTCAGTCCCCCGCCCCGCCCACCTTGAAGCTCATCCGCGTGATCATTGCGCAGCAGCCGCAGGAAGCGTTTGTGCTCGAATTCCTAGTGGCGTTCCGAGCGACGAACTGGAGCCGGTGGGAACACGGCAGCGACTGGCCATGAACGTCTTTCCCTTCATTAGTTTCAACTCGCCGCCTTCGTCCGGCTGAACCAGCCTAGCCCGGTCCAAACTCACAACCCCGTTTTATCATGGCCTCCGAGTTCAAAGCCCTCCGCCGCGTCGAGTTCAGCGAGACCGACATGGCGGGCATCGTCCACTACTCGAACTTCTTCAAATACATGGAGACCGCCGAGCACGCGTTCTTCCGCTCGCTGGGCTTCTCCATCATCTCCCGCCACACGGATCCGCCGGTCGGCTGGCCGCGCGTCCACGCCTCGTGCGACTACCGGCATCCGTTGCACTTCGAGGACGAGGTGGAAATCCACATGCTCGTCTGCGAGAAGAAGGCCAAGGCGCTGAGCTACCTCTTCAAGTTCCGCAAACTCAACGGACCGCACCCCGTCGAGGTCGCGCGGGGCAAGCTCACCGTCGTCTGCGTCACGCGCGACGCGCATGGGAAGATGGCTTCCGTGCCGATCCCCAAGGACATCGCGGAGAAGATTGAGGTCGCACCGGTGGAGTTGCTGGGCTGACCCGGAGCGCGGCTGTCCCATTACTTCAGCGCTGCGCGGATGACCGGCTCGAAGATGTCCGCCTGGCGCATGAAGCCCAGGTCGTTCGCGTGCGAGGCATCCGTCGCGCCTTCGGTGTCGGTGCCGTAGAGCGCGTCGCCGGGGATGTAGGAGAGCTTGGCGACGCCTTCTATCTTGAGCTGCTCGTAGGCTGCCTTCAAGGCCGCGTGGTTGTCGTCGTGGAACTTCTTTTTGTTCGGCGTGATCCAGTCGTTCGTGAAGCGCCGGTCCTCCACCAGCACAATGGGCGTGTTCGGGCGCGCGGCGCGGAGCTGCTTCACCAAGGGGATGCACTTCGCCGTCACGTCGGCCGGTCCCATGTTCGGCAGGCAGTCGATCACATACACGGCGGCGTCAATCTCACCGAGCAGTTCGCCCACGGCGGCGTCCATGCGACCATTGCCGGAGAAGCCCACGTTCATCACCGGGCGGTCGAAGCGGCGGCCAAGGATGGCGGTGTGGACCATGCCGGGCCGCGACGCACACGCGCCGTGCGTGATGGAAGTGCCGTAGAAGATGATCGGCTTCTCCGCGCGCGGGGCCTGCCCCTCGAACTTCGCGCCCGCTGGCACGCCGATCTCCAGCGCTTCGATGCCGTTGTAGAGCGGGAGGTAGGCGGCGTATTCGCGTTCGCCGGGCGCGAGGTCGCTGATGATCGTCGTCTCGACCTTCGCCGAGCTGGGCCGCGTCACTTGCACCCACTTCCACTTGCCATCGGTGTCGCGCGCGTAGAGGTCCAGGCCGCTGACGCCGGTGGCGGGCATGTGCGGCATGGCAAGGTTCGTCTTCGCGAGCGTGTAGCGCGTGTAAATGGCCTTCGCGTCCGTCTTGAAGCGCACCATCATCCCGGCGCTGTCGCGGCTCAGGCCCCAGACGGCGGGCGTGACCTTGCCCTCGGCCTTGGCGGGCAGGCGGTCGAACCACCGCTTGCGCTCCTGATCGCCCCAGCCGCGGCCCTCCACGCCCCACTTCGTCACGTCGTGCCAAGCGGTGTCGGCGGGGATGCCACCGGCCTTGGGCGGCGCGGGCTTGGGCGCGGGCTGCTGGGCCACGACCGTGGTGGCGAGGACGAACGCGAGGACGAGGGCGGTTCTCATGGTGGTAAATGAAGCGCGGCGGCTACAGGTCGGCGGAAGCATTGGATTCATGTGCGGAGTGTTGGCCGGGGGCTGACCGGACGTCAACGACGGGGTAGGGGCCAATCCACCAGCGCATTCAACCAGCGTGGCAGCAGGCCGTTCATGCGCTTCCGCGGGTTCCCGCTGTTTCGCCCCCATCGGGGGAGCGGGTGGGAACCGACGTCCGCACAGCCTCAGCCGTTAGCCACTCTAGTCAGAGTGAAACCCGGCAGTTGCGGTCCACACCGGTCGTCCGCAGAAACTTACGAAGGGCCAGCCTTCGCTTGCGTCCAAAACGCCGCTGATGAACCGAACTGTGCGTGGAATTTCTTTCTTTCTGCTGTTGCTGGCGGCACTGGGCAGCGTCGTTCAGGCGGCAGAACTAAAACCTTACAGCGGCGCGGGGTGCTCGGCGCTGGATGACTACTTCGTGGAGGAGGTCTGGGCCAAGGTCGCGGCGGAGAGCTGTCTCAAGTGTCACAAGAGCGGCGGCGATGCGGAGGATTCCAAGCTCGTGTTGCGCGACCCAGCCCGCTTGACGGGGGCCAGCCGCGTCGAGGCGCTGCGCTTCAATCGCGCGGCGTTCGCGGCGATGGCGCGGGTGAAGGAGGGCGGCGGCATTCGCTTGCTCCTCAAGTCCACGGGCCAGGTCAAGCACGGCGGCAAGGAAGCACTCAAGCCGGACTCGGCGGGCTACAAGGTGCTCGCGGAGTTTGTGCGGCGCGTGAACGCGCCAGCGGCGGCGAAGGTCGCGGGCGCGGTGCCGGAGGATAAGAATGCGCCGCCGTTCTTTGCCGGTGTGGTGATGCTGGATGACCAGCGGCTGCTGCGGCGCGTCACGCTGTCGCTGGCCGGGCGGCTGCCGACGGAGGCGGAGTGGGCGACGGTGGGGAAGCAGGGTTTGCCGGTGGTGCTGGATGCGCTGCTGAAGGAGGACGCGTTCTATGACCGGCTGCGCGAGGGGTTCAATGACATTTTCCTCACGCTGGGGGTGGACGGGAACCCGGACCAGTCGGTGCTGTCTTACGAGCACTTCGAGAAGTCGCGCGGGTGGTATCAGAACACGAACTTGAACAAGGAGTTCCTCGCGCCCATCCAGGACGCGAAGGAGCGGCAGAAGGCGGGCTATAAGCTTGCGGATGATTATCGCAAGGCGCTGCTCGGCGAGCCGATGCGGCTGGTGGAGCACATCGTGCGCAACGAGCGGCCGTTCACGGAGCTGGTCACGGCGGATTACTTCATGGTGTCGCCCTATGGCGCACGGGGTTACGGCATTTATGAGGAGGTGAAAGACAAGTTCAAGAACCCGGCGGACCCGTTCGAGTTCATCCCGGTGAAGCTCAAGGCGCTCACGGGGCGCAGCAAGGCGGAGAACCAAGACTCCGCTACGGGTGCGTATCCGCACGCAGGGCTGCTCGGCACGTTCCAGTATCTCACGCGCTACCCGACGACGGAGACGAACCGTAACCGGCAGCGGGCGCGCGTTTACTTCCTGCATTTCCTCGGCATTGATGTGCTGGAGCTGGCGGCGCGGGTGGGGGATGCGGCGGCGGTTTCGGCGAAGTTCGAGAATCCCACGATGCAGGCGAGCGAGTGTGTGGTGTGTCACAAGACGATTGACCCGGTGGCGGGGCTGTTTCAGGACTACTGGCGCTTTGCGGACGCGGGGGTTTACGGGAAGCGCAAGGGTGGGTGGTTCACGGACATGTTCGCGCCCGGCTTTGAGGGTGAAGACCTGCCGAGTGCGGAACGCTGGCGCGCACTGCAATGGCTGGGTGAGCGCACGGCGAAGGACCCGCGCTTCGCTGTGGCGATGGTCGAGCACGCTTACTATGTGCTGACGGGGCGCAAGGTGCTGCTGCCGCCGAAGGATTTGGAGGACCCGCTGTTTGCTGCGAAGCGTCGCGCTTATGCGGAGCAACGGAAGCTGGTGGAGGGCATTGCGACGCGGTTTGCGGCGACGGGTTTTAACTTCAAGCAAGTGCTCAAGGACTGGGTGGCTTCGGACTTCTACCGTGCTGACGGCCTCGCGACGGCTGCGGCGAATCCCGCGCGGCGTGCGGAGTTGGACGACCTCGGTGTCGTGCGCATGCTCGCGCCGGAGCAGGTGGAGCGGAAGGTAGCGGCGATTTTCGGCAAGGGTTGGGGTCGCTTGAAGCACGGCGACGGTGGGCTGGACATGCTCTACGGCGGCATTGACTCGAAGGAAGTCACCGAGCGCGCCGCCGACCCGAGCGGGGCGATGGGTTCGATTCAGCGCATCCTCGCCAACGACGTGGCCTGCAAGCAGACGGCACTGGACTTCAGTCGCGCGCCCAGCGACCGCAAACTTTTCCCGAACATTGAGCCGGATGTGGTGCCGGGCACTTCACCTGAAGCCGACGCGAAGATTCGTGCCGCTATCCTCCACCTGCATCAACGTGTGCTGGGCCGCCTGGACAAGCCGGAGTCGCCGGAAGTGGAGCGCACTTACCAGCTCTTCGCCGGCATCGTGAGCGATGCGGCGGCGAAGAAGAACTTCGACAAGCAGGAGAATTATTCCTGCCGCCAAAACCTCGTGCAACCGGTGCCGGACCCGAACTACACGGTGCGCGCGTGGCGCGCGGTGGTGACGTATTTGATGCGGAGGCAGGAGTTTCTTTACGAGTGAGATGAAGAGTTGCCCGCGAAACACGCGAAATGACGCGAAAGCGCCCGGCTCGGCGACGCGCGCTGTGCAGTCCGGCGACAAGTCACCGCACCCCAAATTTCGCGCCTGTGCTTCCCGTTCTTCTTGTTCCCTTTCGCGTTCTTTCGCGTGTTTCGCGGGCAACTCTTTCCTAATCCCCCTATGCGACGTGATTTCCTAAAACTCTGCGCCCTCGCCGGACTTGGCTTCACCTGCCCCGGCGGCGTCACCTCGCTGCTGCGCGCGGCGGTGAAGGAAGAGCCGCCTTACGAGGGGCCGTTCTACCTCGTCTTCAACGCCTCGGGCGGCTGGGACACGACCTACTTGATGGACCCCAAGGGCATCAACGAAATGAACCGCCTCTACAAGGAGGGCGACATCCTCACGAAGGGCGCGCACAAGTTCGCGCCGACGGACAAACACAAGTCCGGCGGCATGAGCAACGAGGAGTTCTACGCCGAGTTCGGCGGCGAGCTGCTCACGTTCAACGGCCTCGACTACTCGGTGAACAACCACTCGCCCGGCGCGCGCTACATGGCCACCGGCAAGCTCGACAGCCTTGCCTACCCGACCTTCGCCGCCCTCGTTGCCGCCGCGAAGGGGCCGACCTGCCCGCTGTCGTTCCTCACGTTCGGCAACTACTCGGCCACGGGCAACGTCGTCGCGATGTCGCGCGTGCCTTACCTGCCGTCGCTCCAGAAAATCGCGAACGCCGACCACATCGAGGGCAACGTGCGCTCGCCCTACCACGAGGACTTCGCGCTCACGCGCATCGAGCAGGCGCTGGCGGAACAGCGCGAGATGCGGAGCGCGCTGCCGTTGCTCCCGCGCCAGGAACGCGCCGAGTCCATGCTCTACGCGGCGCAGGTGAACTCGAAGGCGATGGCGCGCGTGACGCCGCACATTCCAAGCAGCGTGCCGAAGGAGCGCCTCGCGCAGCAGGCGGAGATCGCGCTGGCGTCGTTTAAGGCCGGCGTGTGCGTCTCGGCGAACCTGAGCATCGGCCAGTTCGACAGCCATCAGAACAACGACGTGGATCAGATGAAACTCATCCCCGAGTTCCTCGCCGGCATCGCCTACGTCATCCGTCGGGCCGAGGCGCTGAAGATTCGCGACAAGCTCGTCATCGTCATCCAGAGCGAGATGGGCCGCACGCCGACTTACAACAAGGGCAACGGCAAGGACCACTGGTCCATCGGCTCCATCATGTTCCTCGGCCCCGGCATCAAGGGCAACCGCGTCCTCGGCGCGACGGACGACAAGCAGTTCGGCGTGAACCTGAACCCGGCGACGCTCGCGCTGGACAAGGAGAAGGGCATCAAGGTCCGCCCCGAGCACATCCATGAGGCGTTGCGCGAGTTCGCCGGCATCGCTACGCACCCGCACGCGAAGAAGTTCCCGCTGGGCCTGGCGGAGAAGGAGAAGCTCAAGGGGCTGTGGGGGTGAAGTGCCTGTGCCGGCGGCTTCCAGCCGCCGTGTTGCGGGCGGAGGGCTCGAGCTGGAGTCGAACTGCTGTGGCCCACGGGCGGCGGCTGGAAGCCGTCGGCAAGAGGTCAGGGCGTCCGTGCTCCCTTCCGATGGCTGCGTTTCAGGCACTGGGCCTGTCGGGGCGTGCATGCCACGGCACACCGGGGATTCGCCTTTACATTCCGGGCGACTTATTTGACTGATGCGGCACGCAAACAACGTGGTGACCTGATTTTCAACATGGAAGACTTGATCAAACTCGTGATCGACAATCTCGGCCCGAAGGCGAGCGCGGCATTGGGTGCAGTTGCCTTGGCGGGAGTGATCATCCCCTATCTGGTCAAAGTGCGCGACGCATGGCGGGAGGCCCGGACGGACAAGCGCGTGCAGGCAGCCGAGCGCGAGCGGTTGGAACTCATCAAACTGTGGTTGGAAGTCGAGGCCCTCCGCAAACAGCATGATATAACCCCACCTTTTCCCATTCCTCCGCCGGTCCTGCCCGCTCCTGTTACGTCGGACCGCGTCAACATCGGATCCATGTTCGGCAGGCTGACCTCGACGGCCTCCCATTCCGAAGACCACGCCGGCGTCTGGCGCTGGCTGGCTGCCTTGGAGAGCTGGCACCGGATGTGGAGCACGTCCATCCTGTTCCTGCTTGGCATCGTGGCGCTGCCATGTGCCCTCTTTGGCTTTGTCCTAATGGTCATGATGTGGCTGGACCTGAACCGCAATCGCATGATGGCCGATGTTGCGGGTGCCTTGTTCATGACCGCGAGTGAACTCATGTGTGTGCTGTTCGTGCGCGCGCTCCACCGCCAATACACCCTGCTTACGGTGGCCCGCCACGTTGCGGCCGGCAAAGGCCCGGAAGCCTAGCAAACCGTGCGCGGCTAGGAGGCTCAGGCAAGGCGATTTAGCACCGCGGCAAAAGCGTGGCATGAATGCCACATGCCCCCGACCGCGGGGTTGGCTCAATATCCATCACCCACCGGGGTCAGCCCCTTCGACAGGCCCACTCAATCCTTTTCGCCCCAAACCTTCGGCACCTTGAAGCCGGCGGCTTTCGGGGGGGCTCTTGGGCGGGAGGGCCTGCTTGGCGATGGTGGCGAGGTGGGCGCGGAGTTCCTGCACCTTGTCGGGGCGTTTGTCGGCGAGGTTGTTCTGCGTGGAAAGGTCGTTACCCGATGTAGCGGCGGTTTGTGGCCGCCGGTTACCGCTCGGACGAAGCGTTCGGACGGCGCTTACAGAGCGCCGCACCAGGTCCACCTACTGCTCCAGCTTGATCCCAAATTTCTCACGCAATTCGGCGAGGTGCGCGGCGGCGGCTTGGGTCCACGGGTGTTCGTCGCCGAGGGCGGCGCGGAGGACGCGGTCGGCACGCATGGCGAACGGGAGCGCGGGGGAACCGCGGCCCGTGGCGTGGAGGACGAGGGCGAGGCGGTGGGCCGCGAGTCCGGTGTCGGGATGCTCGGGCCCAAGGATACGATCGCGCAGGCTCAGGGTGCGGCGGCAGTGCGGCTCGGCGGCGGCGTATTCGCCCCGGTCGTAGAGCAGGCTGGCGAGTTGGTCGAAGCTGGTGAGGGTGTCGGGGTCGTTCGGTTCGAGGACGCGTTGGCGGGCTTCCACCACGCGCTTGCACAGGGCGAGCACGGCATTGGAGTCGATGCGTCCCTGCAACACCGTAACGAGCCGGCTGAGGGTGGTGAGGGTGTCGGCGTTATTCAGCCCGAGGGTGCGCTCGCGGCCTTCCGCAGCGCGGCGCAGGAGGGCGTCGGCGTCGTCCACGTAGCCCTGGTCGGCGAGTAGGGAGCCGAGTTCATGCTGGCTGGTGAAGATGTCGGGGTGGTCGGGCGGGAGGGTGCGCTCGCGGGTTTCGAGGACGCGATTGAAGAGGTCGGCGGCCTCGGCGAGGCTGCCGGTCTGCCGGAGGTGGACGGCCAGTTCGTTGAGCCGCGCGAGCGTGTCGGGGTGCTCGGGGCCGTGGGCCTGCTCCGCCTCGGTGGCGGCGGCCCGCAAGGCCCGCTCTGCCGGCGTCATCGCTGCCGCTGCGTCGCCCTTGAGGGCAGCGAAGCACTTATCGGCGAGCTGTTTGATTTGTCCGACCAGGTCCATAGGCGTGCGCGGCACCAGCGGCGCGTTGTGCGAGTGAGGATGGTTGGGGAAGGGGGCGTTGCAACTGGAAACTCCACCGGCGGGCGGCGGGTGGCGGTGCGTCACCCGTTCGCCGATTCCACCACGGACTTCATCTGCGCCAGGCCCTTCTCGAAGTCGCCGCCGACCATCTTGTCCATGCTCATGAAGAGGCCGACCGCCCGGAACATGAAGTTGTTTGTGCCGACCATGCTCCAGGTCACGCGGGTCTGGCCGCCTTCGGCTTGAAAGGTGAATTCGGCGTTGTTGGTAGCGGCGAAGGGCTTGAGGAACTCCAGCTTGATGCGAACCAGCTCGGGCGCTCGGCTCTCCAGCACGGTCATGCGGCCCGCACCGACTTTCGCGTTGCCGGCCCACTCGTAAACGGCTCCGACACCAGCGGGTGTGCCGCTGTGGGTCGCGGTCATCGTGGGGTCGAGCTTGGCCCATGGGGACCAACCGTCCCAGCGATGGAAGTCGTTCACTTGAGGAAACACCTTCGCCGGTGGGGCGGCGATGCTCGTGGTGCGGGTGACGCGGAATTCAGCGGGCCGGAAGGCCGCCAGCACGAGCACGGTGACGAGGAAGCCCGCGAGCGGAATCAGAATGTAGAGGTAAGTCGGCATGCGCCGGTTCTTCTGTCTGTGCTGGTGGGTGTGGTCAAGGTGTTTCGCGGTGCGGTGGAAGCCCCGCCGGAGCGGTGGAGCGTGGACGCCCACGTCCGCCGTCGCTTCCCTCGTTGCGGCCAGGCTGCGGACGTGGGCGTCCGCGCTCCAAGCGCACCCCTCGCCGTCGCTTCACTTGCTGCCCGCCCGCTTCTCCCCGCCGAGACTCACGAGATGGTTCTCCGTGTGGATGAACATCCGCCCCAGCGCGACCGCCGGCGTGGAGTGGCACAGCTCGTTGAGCGCGTAGCGATGCAGCACGTTGAACTTCTCCCCGGCTTCGGCCACGACCAGTTCGCCCGCCGTCGAGACGCAGAAGAGCCGGCCATCCACCCACACGGGCGAGCCGAAGAAGTTGCCGCCCACGCGTTCTTGGAAACGGATGTCGCCACTCGGCGCGTGCAGGCAAGTCAGCACGCCGGCGTCGCTCCAGAGCCACGCAAGATCGCCGACCACGACCCCCGTCGGCACGTAGGGCGCGGACTTCTTCATCTGGTAAGCCAGCGCGGCCGGGCGACCTTTCGCGGCGTCGCCGGCCTTGACCACGGTGACGTAGTTGCCGCCGCCGCCGCTCCCGCACGAGCCGAAGATGAGGTCGCCGGCAATCATCGGCGAACTGCAACTGCGCATGGTGAAGGCCGCGCCGTATTCCCAGAGCAACTTGCCCGAGTCCGGGGCCAGCGCGTAGATGCCGTGGCCTTGGCTGTTGAAGACGAGCGCCGGTGCGCCGCCTTTTGGCTCGTAGAGGCAGGGCGTGGAGTAGGCAACCACGGCGCTGTTGCGCGGCGTTTGCCAGACGGTCGAACCGGACTTGGTGTCCACGGCGATGATGAAGCTCTCGCCCGTGCGTGTGCTGCCCTTTACGGCCTTCTCGCTGTCCTGTTCGTTGCCGAGAATGACCATGCCGTTGTGGACGATGGGCGAGATGCCGCAGCCGTGCTGGCTGACGAACGGCCCGAAGTCCCGCTCCCACGCGACCTTCCCCGCGTGGTCCAGCGCCGCGAGCTTGAAGTGCTCCAGCTCGTTCCAGATGACATAGACGTGCTGCGCGTCCACGGCGGGCGTAGCGGCGGCGAAGTTGTTGAACTTGTGCGGCGTGAAGGGAGCTTGGGCAAAGTCCCGCCGCCAAAGCTGCTTCCCCGTGACCGCGTCATGGCACAGGACGCGCACGCCGCCGGACCGCTCGCAGGTGGTCACGAAGAGCTTGTTGCCCCAGAGCACGGGCGACGAGTGGCCGATGCCCGGCAGCGCGACGCGCCAGTTCACATCGGCGTCGGTGAGCTTCGTGGGGATGGACTTCGCATGGCTGATGCCCGTGCCGTTCGGGCCGTGGAAGCGCGTCCACTCCTGCGCGGACGCGGACGCGGTGAGCAGGAGCAGAGTGAAGAGCGGAGACAGGAAGTTCATGGGTTGGGCTGGGTGGACTTTGCTATGGGACGGCGCGGGCTACTTCACCTTCGCTTTGCGTGCGCGCAGGATGGGCGCGAGGAACTTCGCCGTCTCGTCGCCGATGACGTGGTAGCCGGCGAGGTTGGGATGGCGGTCGCTGAACCAGCCGGGCAGGTGACCGAAGTGTGCGTCGAGGCGGTTGTCCATGACGACCACCGTGGGCGGCGTGCCGCTGGCGAAGGGCTTCGCGAACTCCTGAAGTTTCTCCGGGATTTTCGCGAGCGGGAAGCGCCGGTAGTTGAGCATGTTCGGCCCCTTCTCCAACTCGGCGGCGTAGCGTGGGTAGATGTCGAAGAGCTTGAGCTTCTCCTGCTCCGCGACTTGGCGGACGAGCGCGTTGACCTTCTCGCTCGTCGGCGGGTCGAAGTAAGGAATCACGGTCATCGGAATCAACATCGCCGTCGGATGGTCCTGGCGCAGGCGGGCGAGGAGCGCATGGAAGTCCTTCGGGAAATTGTTCGTGAAGTCGTCGCGCCGCGCGTGGTCGTTCAGCCCGTAGCGGATGAAGATGTAGTCGAGGCCGGGCAGTTTCGACGCGAGCTTCTCGTAACGGCCCGATTCCACGAGCCGTTGAATGTATTCGCCGCTGAGCGCGAGGTTGATGACGTTGCACGGCGGCAGGTCCGGCTCGGCGGCGAGCAACTGGCGGATGACATCTTCGAGGTGCGGACCAGCCTTCACGAGCTGGCGCGGGACGCTGCCCTCGGCCGTGCTGTCGCCAAGGATGAGGATTTGCACCTTGCCCTCGTGCTCGGCGCGCGAGCTGCCCGTCAGGAGGAAAACGAGCGCTGCCAGGGTGAAGAACCGGGCCACCCGGCGGAAGTTCAGCGTATTCGTCGTGAAGCAATGCGTGGTCATGCGCGCGAGTTTGGAGCGCGGGAGCGAAGCGTCAACGGCTGAGTTTGCACCCGCCGCTCGCCTTGCCTTCCCACCATCCCGGTGTTTAATCGCTCCCATGATCACCGGACCCCACGCCTCCCGCCGCGACTTCCTCACCACCGTGGCTGCCGGCCTCTCGTGCGCCGCGAGCGGCCTGCCCGCTCTTGCCGCACCCGCCGCCCGCTCGAAGCGCATCGCCGTCGTCACCACCGAGTGGCGCTACCACTCGCACGCGTGGCACATGGCCGAGCGCTTCCTCAACGGCTACCCGGTGAAAGGCCGCTGGCACCGCCCACCGCTGGAAGTCGTCTCCGCCTACGTGGACCAGACGCCGGAGAAAGACCTCAGCCGCGACCGCGCCAAGGAGTTCGGCTTCACGGTTTACCCGACCGTCGCCGAGACGTTGCGCTGCGGTGGCAAGCAACTCGCCGTGGACGCCGTGCTCCTCATCGGCGAGCACGGCAACTACCCGAAGAACGAACTCGGCCAGACCCAATACCCGCGCTACGAGCTGTTCAAACAAATCACCGACGTCTTCCGCGACGATGGTCGCGCCGTGCCCGTCTTCAACGACAAGCACCTCTCGTGGAAATGGGAATGGGCGCAGGAGATGGTCGCCATTTCGCGGGAGCTAAAATTCCCCTTCCTCGCCGGCTCCTCACTGCCCGTCACGTGGCGCATGCCTGCCGTCGAGATGCCCAGCGGGGCCGACGTGCAGGAAGTCATGTCCGTGGCGATGGGCGGCGTGGACAGCTACGACTTCCACGCCCTCGAAGTCATCCAGTGCATGGCCGAGCGGCGACGCGGCGGGGAAACCGGCGTGAAAGCCGTCCAAGCCCTGCGCGGCGACGCCGTCTGGCAGGCGATGGACAAACCCACTTGGGCCGCCGGCGGTTGGGACCCCACGCTTTTCGCCGCCAGCCTCGCGCGCAGCCACACCCTGGCGCAGCCGCCCAACGGCAGCCACCGCCACCCCACGCCCGCGCAGATGCGCGCCTTCGTCAAGGACCCCGTCGCCTACCGCATCGAGTATGTGGACGGCCTCCGCGCCACGATGTTCCTCCTCAACGGCCTCGTCGGCGACTTCACCTTCGCCGCGCGGCTGCGGGGTCAGGCCGAGCCGCTCTCCACGCTGTTCCACCTGCCGCCCACGCCGAACGTCGTCTATTCCGCCGCGCTCATGGCGCAGGCCGAGCGGATGTTCATGACCGGCAAGGCCCCGTATCCCATCGAACGCACGTTGCTCACCAGCGGCATCCTCGCCGCCGCGATGCAAAGCCGGGGAGCCGACGGCCAACGCCTCGAAACGCCCCACCTCGCCGTGAAGTATTCAGCCCCGCAGGAATCGCTATTCTGGAAGGAGTGAAGGTCTGCCAAGCAAAGCCCGTGAGTAGGGCGCGGCTGTCCTCAGCGCTTGCAGGCGGTGAATTTTTTCCCAGCCGCTTGCCAGCTGCGCTCCTGTGGCCCGGCGTGAAGTCCGGCGCTTCAGTCGGGCAGTTTTCCGAGCTGGGATAGCACCGTGTTCATCGCCCGCATGGCGCGTTGACAGACGATGGCGCGGTCCTCGCGATGTCCCGTGAACTCGAACGGCTCCGCGCGCACTGGGCCGGCGTAGTCGAGCCGTTTTAGCGCGGCGATGAACGGGGCCACGTCGATCACGCCGGTCGCGCCGGGCAGCTCGCGTTGCCGGTCGAGCAACTCGGTCAGCGCGATGCCTGCGGGGGCGTCGTTCAAGTCCACGGCCACGATTTCCTCGCGTCGCAACCCGGCCAGCTCCGTCGCCGGGCTGCCGCTCATCCACCAGTGCCAGGAGTCCAGCACCAGGCCGAGGTTGGGCGCGGCGAGCGCGGCGAGGAGTTCGCGCAGTTGGGGCAGAGTGTGGATGAACGCGTGGCGTTTCCCTCGCCGCAGGGTGTGCGTGGCGCAGTATTCCAAGCCGAAGCGGACGCCGTGGTCGCCGAGCACGCGGGCCACGGCTCCGAGGCGCTCGACGTGTTGCCGGAAGTTCTCCGCGTAGGTCAGTTCGTCGTGGGCCGGGACGATGGAGGAGCCGAGACGCGTCACGCCGCAGCGTTGCAGCACGGCGGCGAAGCGGGGCAGGGCGCGCATCCCATCGGCGAAGCGCTGCGCGTCGCGTCGCAGGTCAATGGGCAGGCCCGCCAGGCCGAAGCGCAGGCCCTTCGCCTGCATGTCGTCGAGCAGCCGCGCCAACTCATCCGCAGACAACTGCGCCAACTCATCCGCCCGCGCCTCGACGGAGTCGAAGCCATGCCGGTGCGCCAGCGCGATGGCTTCGAGTTGCGTGGCTTCAATGCAGAGGCTGCGGCAGACGAGGCAGGTGAACATGGGGGAACTAGGTTGCCGCGAGAGAACGCATAGAGCGCACAGCGGAAGTTTTGCTGGGCGCTCGCTGCGCCCTTGCGCGGCCAGTCATTTCCCCAGCAAGTCGAGACACAGCAGCTCGCCGCCGGTCTTCACGCCGTCGCGGTGGAAGAGTTTCCCGGCGACATAGGCCGGGCCGGACCAAGTGGAGGCGCAGACTTGGGCGCGACCGACTTCGCGGAAGGCCTTCGGGTCGGCGGCGAAGAGCACGAGCTGGCCGCTGTCCGTGCTGGCGAGGATGTTCGCGCCCAGCACGAGGAAGTAGCCGACGGCTTTGTTCTTGTCCGAGGTGAAGACGCCGTCTTGCGACCACGCGAGCTGGCCGGTCGGCACGTCCACGCAGATGAGATTCTTGTTGGGGCCGACGCAGTAGAGATGTTTCCCGACGACGACCGGACTGGAGTAATTGATGGCGGCGTCTTTGCTGACCCAGGCTTGCGTGGCCGTGAACGTGCCACCCGCCTGCGTCACCTTCGTCCCGATCAAGCCCAGCGTGTGCGAGGCCACCACCACGAGATCGTCCACCACCACGGGCGTCGTGACGTGGCGGCTGAACTGCGTCTTGAGCGGGACGCGCCAGAGGAGCTTGCCGGTCTGGAAGTCGAGGCCCAGCAAACCATCGCAGGTGAACGCGATGACCTGCTTCACCCCGCCGAGCACCGCCACAGTGGGCGCGGCGTAGGCGGCTTGGTCGCTCTGGGATTTCCACACGGTCTGGCCGGTCCGCTTCTCCAGTGCGACGACGCCCGCGCCGTTGGTCCCGCCGGCCAGCGCGATGAGCCAGTCGCCCTCGATCAGCGGGGAGCCGGTGTTTCCGTGGCGGGTCGCGCCCTGCGCCTGGCCGGTCTCGCCGATGAAGACGGCCTCGAAGTCCTTCACGTAGTTCTTCCGCCAAACCAGCTTGCCGTCGGCGACGCTGCGGCATTGCAGCTCGCCCTTGCACGACTGGGCATAGATGCGGTCGCCGTCCACGAGGGGTGTGCAACGCGGGCCGGGCGGGCCTTGCTTGTCGCCGACGGCGTCGTCCACCTCCGCGCGCCACCGCTCGGTGCCGTTCGCGGCGTCGAAGGCGCGGAGCGTTTCCTTGCCGCCTTGGTTATCGAGGACGAAGACCTGGCCGCCCGCGACCACCGGCGACGCGAAGCCTTCGCCGGCCTTCGCGCGCCAGAGCACCTTCGGCTCGGTGGGCAGCGAGGTGAGCAGCTTTTCCCCGGCGGCAACGTGGCCGTTGCGCAAGGGCCCGCGCCACTGCGGCCAGTCAGCGGCGGAGGCGGTGAACGCGACGCAAGCCAGTGCGGCGGTGAGACCCAGCAGGAGCTTTGGAAAGTGCATGGGCGCGAATTGACCGTGGCACATCGCGCACCGTCAAGGGGCAAAGCGGCGGGCGCGAGCCCCAATCCCAAAGCTAGGTTGCGCCTCAGTTCACGCTGCCGAGCTCTTGCGCGCCTTTGCCGCCGTTGACGAGGTAGAGCACGGCCATGCGGACGGCGAGGCCGTTGGTGACTTGCTCGAGGATGACGGAGCGGCCGCAGTCGGCGAGTTCACTGGCGATCTCCACGCCGCGGTTGATGGGGCCGGGGTGCATGATGAGCGCGTCGGGCCGGGTCTTGGCAAAGCGTGCGTGGGTGAGTCCGAAGAGGGCGGCGTATTCGCCGATGCTGGGGAACATGGTCTTGCGCTGGCGCTCGTGCTGGATGCGCAGGAGGTTGATGACATCGGCGTCGGCGATGGCTTCGTCCACGTTGTAGGTGACGCGGCAGCCCATCTGCTCGAAGACGCGCGGGACGAGCGTGCTGGGACCGCAGAGCGTGACGTTCGCGCCGAGCTTGAGCAGCGCCCAGATGTTCGAGCGGGCGACACGGCTGTAGAGAATGTCGCCGAGGATGGTGACGTTGAGGCCGGCGATTTTGCCCCGGTGCTCGCGGATGGTGAAGGTGTCGAGGAGCGCCTGCGTGGGGTGCTCGTGCGCGCCGTCGCCGGCGTTAATGACGTGGGCGTTGAGGACGCGGGAGAGAAAGTGCGGCGCGCCGGTGGCGCTGTGGCGGATGATGATGATGTCGGCGTTGAGGGCTTCGAGGTTGCGCGCGGTGTCCTTGAGGGTCTCGCCTTTCTTGAGGGAGCTGGCTTCGACGCCGAAGTTAATCACGTCGGCACTGAGGCGGATGGCGGCGAGTTCGAAGCTGATGCGGGTGCGGGTGCTGGGCTCTACGAAGAGGTTGACGACGGTCTTGCCGCGCAGGGCGGGGACTTTCTTGATGGCGCGCTCGCCGACGGCTTTGAACTGCCGGGCGGTGTCGAGGACGGTGATGATTTCGTCGGCGGACAGGGACTCAATGTCGAGGAGGTGTTTGCGGTTCCAGATCATGGGCGGTTCACGGCTGGGGGGATGAAGTAATGGAGTGGAGGTGGGTTGGAAAGGCAATACTCTGAGAACCACCCTGCGGCTCCTGCTCTTAATCCTGCTCTGCGGGGCAGGGGAGGGAGCAGGATTAGGAGCGGGGGAAGCGGGGACGGCGATGGGTCACGCTGCCGAACCGTTCTTCACCAGCCACACGCCGTCTTCGCCGTCGGCTTCCTGAAGCTTCACGGTCACGCGTTCGTTGGCGCGGGTCTGGACTTTCTTGCCGACAAAGTCTGCCTTGATGGGGAGTTCGCGGTGGCCGCGGTCAATGAGCACGGCGAGCTGCACGCGGCGCGGGCGACCGAAGTCGTTGAGCGCATCCAGCGCGGCGCGGGTGGTGCGGCCGCTGAAGAGCACGTCGTCCACGAGCACGACGGACTTGCCCGTGATGTCGCCGGGCATCTGGGTGGGGTGGACGGTGGGGGCGAGGCTGTTTGCGAGGTCGTCGCGGTGCATGTTCACGTCGAGCGAGCCGGCGGGCACGGGGTGGTGCCAGAGTTCGGCGAGGGTCTTTGCCAGGCGGCCGGCCAGATGCACGCCGCCGGTCTGGACGCCGACAAGGACGACATCTGCGCCGGATTCGTTGCGTTCGACAATCTCGTGGGCGATGCGCGTGAGCGCGCGGCACAAGGCAGCGGAATCAAGGAGCAGCGAGTCAGGCATGACAGGGGAACGGAAACCGAAGGCGGGGAAACCGGCGGGGGGGACTCAGGGCTGGCCCTGCGTGTGCCGCAGTTTGCGCCACTTGGAGCGGTGCTTGACGATCCAGTCGGTGAGCGCGCGCTCGAAGCCGACATCGTGCTGGGCCTTCTCGGACTCGATCCACTTGTGCTTCATGATCTCCTCGCGCTCGGCGAGGAATTCGCGGTAGAGCGACGAGTTCTTGACCCACTCGTCGTCGCCCGGTTGGCCTGAGGTGTTTGACATATCAACTGCGGTTGCCGGTCTGCACTGGCACCGGAAGGTAACAGCGGTCTGGGGCGTGACAATCTGAATTTCCGGGTCGGGAATTTCCTGAGCGACAGCCCCGCGAGCGAGCGTTTGTGAACAGCCTGTGAATGAGTTTCCCGGATCGCGTTTGCGTGCGCGGGAGAATTCCCTTCTGCTCTGGGCGTGATTGATTCCGTTGACCAGACCGCCGAACTGTTGTCCGTGCCGCCTGACTTGAAGCGCACGCGCCGCCGGAAGGACGCGGCCATTGACCTCGCCAAGATCGACCGCTTGCCGCCGCACTCCCTCGAGGCCGAGCAAGGCGTCTTGGGGTGCATGCTGCTGGACCCCAATGGAGCCATCGGCACCTGTGTCGAGAAGTTCAAAGCCCGCCGCGACGACTCCGCCAACGACGCCCCTTCCCGGCGCGACGGCCCCGCGCCCAGCCCTTACGCCGGGGCTTCCGCTGCCTTTTACGACCTCCGCCACCAGTCGCTCTACGAGACCCTCGTGGCGATGTATGACGCCAAGCACCCGATTGATCTCATCACCGTCCGCCAGCAGCTCAAGGACAAGGGCCAGCTCGACGCCATCGGCGGCGTGGCCTACCTCACCGCGCTGGTGGACGCCACGCCCTCGCCCGCGAACCTGCCCTTCTACGCGGACATCGTCGTCGAGAAACATTTGCTCCGGCGGATGATCAAGACCTGCACCAGCGTCATCGGGCGTATCTACGACGAGGAGCAGCAGGGCGATGTCGAATCCCTCCTCGACGAGGTCGAGAAGGAAGTCCTCCACATCAGCGAGGAACGCGAAGAAACCGTCAGCCTCGGCATGCGCGACCTGGTCAACAACGCCATCGCGCAAATCCAGAAGTTCCACGAGCATAAGGGCCAGACCACCGGCCTCTCCACCGGGTTCACCGACTTGGACAAGATGACCACCGGCATGCACGGCGGCGAAATGATCGTCATTGCCGCGCGCCCCTCGATGGGCAAGACCTCGCTGGCCATGAACATCGCCGAGCACATCGCGCTGGATTTGCGCCAGCCCGTCGGCGTCTTCAGCCTGGAAATGACCGCCGAGTCGCTCGTGCTGCGCATGCTCTGCTCGCGCGCCCGCGTGAACCTCCGCGATGTCCGTGAAGGCTTCCTCGCCGAGCGCGATTTTCCCCAGCTCACCAGCGCCGCTGGCCGCATGGTGGGCGCGCCGCTGTTCATTGATGACACCGCCGGTCTGAGCATCCTCCAGCTCCGCGCCAAGGCCCGCCGTATGCACCAGCAGCACGGCTGCAAGGTCTTCGTCATTGATTACCTCCAGCTCCTGCGCAGCACCGCCAAGCGCGCCGAGAACCGCCAGCAGGAAATCGCCGACATCTCCCAAGGCATCAAAGCCCTCGCCAAGGAACTCAAAGTCCCCGTCATCGTTCTGGCCCAGCTCAACCGCGAACTCGAGAAGCGCGAACCCGGCGCCAAGCCCAAGCTCTCCGACCTCCGCGAATCCGGCTCCATTGAGCAAGACGCCGACCTCGTGGGCCTGCTCTACAAACCCAAGCTTGGCAAGGAGGACGACGAGGAACCCACCGAGCAGAACAGCTTCGACGCCGTGCCGGTGAACCTCCTCATCGCCAAGCAGCGTAACGGCCCCACCGGCGACGTTCACCTGACCTTCCTCAAGGGTTTCACCCGCTTCGAGAACGCCGCCAAGGTGTCGGATGCGGACGCGCCCGGGGAGTGAGCTGAAGCGCTGCGGTTGTCAGGGCGCACGGCGGCCGACCCGCAGGTCGGCCCTACCAAGTTCATGGAGAGGGTTGGCGGAGAACGAACGGCCACGAGTGCCTCGCTGGGCGGCAAGAACCTGAGTTGCGCCCGTCCGTCCGGCGCGGCGGTTGCGGACTGGACTTTCCGGTGGGTTCTCCGTCTGCTTTGCGCACACGCGCATGACACCTTGGCCGCAGAATTACGACCCGTTCGGCAACGCCTGGCTCTCCACGCTCGTCGCCGCGCTGCCGGTGGTCGTGCTGCTGGGGGCGATTGCGTGGCTGGAGATCAAGATTCACCTCGCCGCGCTGCTGGGGCTGGGCGTAGCGCTGGCGGTGGCGTTGTTTGCCTTCCACATGCCGGTGGACGCGGCGTTCGCGACGGCGGGTTACGGCGCGGCATACGGGTTGTTCCCCATCGGCTGGATCATCCTGAACCTGATTT
The DNA here is from genome assembly GCA_039796295.1 of Verrucomicrobiota bacterium. GTDB lineage: Bacteria > Verrucomicrobiota > Verrucomicrobiia > Limisphaerales > SXTU01 > SXTU01. Next base: position 45,424 of record JBDKJY010000029.1, on the reverse strand, counting down.
TCCTCTACCAACTCACGGTGGACAAAGGGCTCTTCGCCGTGCTGCGCGGCAGTCTCGCGCACCTCGCGCCGGACCCGCGCGTGCAGCTCGTGCTCATCGCGTTCAGCTTCGGCGCTTTCTTCGAGGGCGCGGCGGGCTTCGGCACGCCCGTGGCGGTGACGGCGGCGATCTTGATGCAACTCGGGTTCAAGCCGCTGCAAGCCGCCGGCCTCTCGCTCATCGCGAACACCGCCCCGGTCGCCTACGGCGCGCTGGGCACGCCGATCATCGCGCTGGCCGGGGTGAGCGGCTTGGACCTCCACGCGCTCTCCGCGATGGTGGGCCGGCAACTGCCGCTCTTCTCGCTGATCGTGCCCTTCTGGGTCGTGTGGGCTTACGCGGGCTGGCGCGGGATGCTGGGCGTGTGGCCCGCGTGCCTGGTGGCAGGCGCGAGCTTTGCGCTCCCTCAGTTCCTCGTGTCGAACTACCACGGCCCCTGGCTCGTGGACATCGTCGCGGCGATTTGCTCCATGCTCGCCGTCGTCGGTCTGCTGAAGTTCTGGCAGCCGAAGGACGGATGGAAGGCGGCGGACAGCGGTCAGCAGACAGCGGTCAGCGAACAGGGTGCGGCAACCCCCGTTGCGAACGAAGCGGGCGTCGCCATTCCAACTTCTGACTCCCGACTTCTGACTCCTGCCCTCGTCCGCCGCGCCTGGGTGCCGTGGATTCTACTCTCGGTGCTGGTGTTCATCTGGGGTGTGCCGCAGGTGAAGCAGCAGCTCGACGCCCTCTCCGCGCCGAAGTTTGAAATGCCCCGCCTGCACAACGCCACCGTCCGCACCTTCCCCGCGGTGCCAAAGCCAACGCCCGACAAACCCACGCCGCCCGAAGCCGCCGTCTTCAAGCTCAACTGGCTCTCCGCCACCGGCACCGGCATCCTCGTCGCCGCCGTGCTGGCCGGGCTGTTCATGGGCTTCACGCTGCCGGAGCTCCTCAGTGTCTATCGCCGCACGCTGTGGAACGTGCGCTTCTCCCTCATCACCATCGCGGGGATGCTCGCGGTCGGCTACGTGACGAAATACTCCGGCACCGACGCCACGCTCGGCCTCGCGTTGGCGCAAACCGGTTCGTTCTATCCCTTTTTCGGCACGCTGCTGGGCTGGCTCGGCGTGGCGCTCACCGGCAGCGACACCGCGAGCAACGTCCTCTTCGGCAGCCTGCAAAAGATTACCGCCGAGCAGACCGGCATCAGCCCCGTGCTCATGTGCGCGGCCAACAGCTCCGGCGGCGTGATGGGCAAGATGGTGGACGCGCAAAGCATCGTCGTGGCGAGCACCGCGACGAATTGGTATGGGCACGAAGGCAGCATCCTGCGCTACGTGTTCTTCCACAGCCTCGCGCTCGCGGCACTCGTGGGCATTTTCGTTTACCTGCAAGCCTACGTCCCGCCCTTCACCGGCATGGTGGTGAAATAGCCGGGCCATTCGCGCCGGGGGGGATCGAAGTTGGCCGCGAAACGGCGCAGAGAGCGCCAAGCAGTTAAGCCCGAGGACAGCAGCCAGAAATCAGGCGTCAATCAAAGCCGCAGCCCGCTGATGGCTGTTCGCTGACCGCTGTTCGCAGCCCGCTTCCCCCTAGACAAAACCCCCGCCCACCGGCGTCCTCTTGCACAGATGCCGCCGCCGGACCTCGCCCGCCTCTACGACGAACACGCGTCGGCGCTCTTCGCCTTCGCGCTCAACGTCACGCGGCACGAGGCGGACACGCGCGACGTGCTGCAAGAAGTCTTCCGCAAGCTTACCGCCCGGCCCGAGCTGCTCCGCGAAGTCCGGGACGAACGCGGCTTTCTCCTCCGGCTTGCGCACCACGCGGCGATTGACCTCCTGCGCCGACGCGGCACCCGCGAGCGCAACCACGAGCAATTCGCCGCCGAGGCCCCCGCGCTCTTCGCCCCCACCGACGACCTGGACGAAGCCGCCTTCCGTCGCCAGCTCGCCGAGGCACTGGGCGAACTGCCCATCGAGCAACGCACCGTCGTCCACCTTAAACTCTGGGAAGGCCTGACCTTCGAGCAAATCGCCGCCGCGCTGGACATCCCGCTGAACACCGCCGCGAGCCGTTACCGCTACGGCCTAGACAAACTCCGCACCCGCCTGCGTCCCTTCTACGACGAAATCAAGTGATGAAACCGAGAGCAGGATCAGGATTACGATCAGGAGCACGAGACCACACGCGCGCCGCCCCTCCTGCTCGTAATTCTGATCTTAATCCTGCTCCTCCCAAGCCCCCTCCCATGAACCCCGACTCCTTCGAGCAACGCCTCTCCCGCCAGCCCCTCCGCCCCGTGCCCGCCGAGTGGCGCGACGCAGTGCTTGCCCGTGCCGGCGACTTGCAGTCGCGCTCGCTGTTTGCGGCGATGGCCTCCGACGGCGAATACAAGTCGCCGGCACACGCCTCCCTCTGGGAACGCCTCTTCGGCCCGAACCCGCTCGCGTGGGCCGGCCTGGCGGCGGTGTGGGTGTTGCTTTTCGCGGTGAACCGCAGCGGGAGCGAATCCGCGACTTCGTCCGCAAGCCGCGCCAGCCAGCAGAGCGAAACTGCCGTGGCGGAGATTGTCCGCGAGCGACGGCGGGAAATGGCGGAGCTGCTCAATCTCGACGAACCGCGCGCCACGTTGCCCGCGCGCGACGCCCTGCCGCCCAAGCGTAGCCAGCGCCGGGAAGATTTCGCCGTGGTGTGATTCACGCGGCGCGTGAATGAGGCCAGCGTCGGCAGAGCGCAGCGGCGAAGGCATTTTGGTTTCCTGCGGAGCGGAATCGTGCGGGCGAAGGCATGCTTCCGCTCCGCTTGCCGCCGCAGTCCAAGACGCGCATGGCGTTGGTTGCACCCATCTGAACTTATGAAAGCACTCTACTGGAAGACCCGTCCGCTCCGCCGCACCGCGTTCGGCGGACGCCGCGCCCACTGGCCCGGCGTCGCGCTCAACGTCGCGCTCGCCTTCGCCCTTGTCACGCTCGCGGTGGGCGGCCTTGTGCTGGCGGGCTTGGACGGGAACTTCGCCGAGCTGTTCGGCCTCGCCGCCGCGCTGCTGCCCATCATCGCGACATGGGCGCTGGCGCTGGCGGTGGTGGGCCTGGGCTACCGGCTCACCGTGCCGGCGGACCGCCTGCCGGGCGAGGCTGGCGAGCCGCCCGCGCAACGGACTACGCGCTGGTTCCACTGGGCGAACCTGCGCGCAGTGCTCTTCGGCGGCTTGGCGGCGACGACGGTGCTGGCGGCGGCCCACACGCTCTCGGGCTGGCAGGGCCGGCGCGCGTGGGAGGCGTATCGCGCCGAGGCAGAGAAGCACGGCGTGGTGTTCGACTTGGAGAAGTTGATGCCGCCGCCCGTGCCCGACGCGGAGAACTTCGCCGCCACTCCGCTTCTACGCCCGTTTCAGAGTGGGAATCCAGAATTCGCTAAAAGTCGTGCGAAAGCCGGCCCACAGGCACCTGAGTTGCCAATCCTCCTAACTGACCCACACCTGAAAACGGCGTGGCCCAATAACCAAAACTGGCTCCTTGGAGAGCGATGTAACCTCACCAAATTTCAAGCCTACTACCGCAGCTCGACGAACTACCCAGCTTGGCCTGGAGGGCGCACACCTCCCGAAGATGTGCTCAAGGCGCTCTCTCGCTTCGACGCGGAGTTGGCGGAACTGCACGTCGCCTTAGCTCGACCGCACGCGCGGTTCAACACGGGAATATCGGAGGATGGCGTTTCCACCCTTATCCCGCACCTCGGGCCGGTGAAATCGGTGGTGGCCGCAGCCGCGCTCCGCAGCGTCGCAGAGCTGGCCGGCGGCAGGACAGGCGAGGCGTTTGCCGATGCCAACTTGGCCTTCCGGCTTTCCGATGCAGTGCGGGACGAGCCGTTCCTCATCTCCCAACTTGTCCGTTATGCCGTCCATAGCATCGCATTGCGCACAGTTTGGGAAGGGCTGGCCGACCACCGCTGGACGGACGCGCAATTGGCGCACTGGCAGAAGGAGCTGGCGCGTCACGACTTCGCGGCCGAGTTGCGGCACGCGATGGCTGGCGAGCGGGCGTTGGGGCACCGCGCCCTTGAGTTCATCCGCCGTCGTCCAGAGATGCTGGACGCGCTGGGCGGTGTGAGAGACGGGGAGTCGTTCAAGGGTGTCACCGGCTTCGGCAGGCTCATGGCGCGCTTGCCTCCGCCGGGCTGGCTGTGCGTGGAGCAAATCAACCTGAGCCGCGGGTTCGAGGAGTTCATAATGGGTGCGTTGCCCACGGGGAATGGACGGCTTGATCCGGCGCTGATTCGGGCGAAGAACGCGGCGATGGAAGAACATTTCGCGCGCAACGGCCCGGGGATCAAGGCGACCCTTCGGCACGGCGTCATGGAGCAAATGCTCCTGCCTGCGGTGAGCAAAGCCTCGCACAGGGCTTGCCAGGCGCAGACCTTCACCCAGCTCGCTGTCGCCGCCTGTGCGCTGGAGCGGCACTGGCTGGCGCACGGAAGCTATCCCGAGTCGCTCGGCGCGCTCCCGCCGGAGTTTGGCCCGCTGCCGTCCGACCCGATGAGCGGCCAGCCCTTTCACTACGCGCGCACGGCGGACGGCCGATTCCGCGTGTGGTCCGTGGGTTGGAATGGCAAGGACGACGGCGGCACCGTGGCCATGCGCGAGCCGGCTAAGAAGGAAGTGGACTTCGAGCAGGGCGACTGGGTCTGGCCGGTGCCGCAGTCTAAGTAGATCAGATCGCGGTTCGGGCTTGGAGCGTGGGTCCTTTTCCTTACGCTCTCGCCCATGAACCTCTTCGCCGCCTTCGCCGCCACCGCCGCACGCCGCCGTTATCACCCGGCCATCTTCTGGGGTGAGGCGCAGCTTGCCTACGACTGGCTCGCGCAGCGCGCGGCGTGGCTGTCGCGCGCGCTCACGCGGGACTTCGCCATCCAGCGCGGCGACCGCGTGGCGGTGTGGCTCAAGAACTGCCCGGAGTTTCCCGCCGCGCTCTTCGGCGTCTGGCGTGCGGGCGGCGTGGTGACGGTCATCAACAACTTCCTCAAGCCCGAGGAAGTCGCCTTCATCCTCGCCGACTCCGGCGCGCGCATCGTCATCACGGACCACAGTCTCGCGGACAACCAAGCCAAGCTCGCCGCGCTCCAGCCAGGCCTGAAGTTCCTCCGCGTCGAAGACTTCGCCGCGCTGGCTGAGGCGGAAGCGCCGTTGCCCGCCGACTTGACCGAAGCCGACCTCGCCGCGCTGCTCTACACCTCCGGCACAACGGGTCGGCCCAAAGGCGCGATGCTCACGCACGGCAACTTCCTCGCGAACGTCGCCAGTTGCATCACTTGTCTCGACTTCCAGGAGGAGGACCGGCTGCTCGTGCTGTTGCCGCAGTTCCACAGTTTCATGTTCACCGTCGGCACGCTCTGCCCGCTGCTTCAGGGCGCGAGCATCGTGCTGGTGAAGTCCGTCAGCCCCTTCAAGCACGTCCTTGACGACATCACGCACCGCCGCGCGACGATGCTGCCCGCCGTGCCGCCGATTCACCGCGCGCTGGCAGGCTTGCCGGCGGGCGTCGAGCTGCCGTCGTTGCGACTGTGCATCAGCGGCGGTGCGCCATTGCCGATGGAGGTGCTGCGGCAGTTCCACGCGCGTTTCCCGAAACTCCCGCTCATCGAAGGCTACGGCCCCACCGAGTCCAGCCCGGTCGCCACCGTGAACCCCCTCTTCGGCACGCCCAAAGCCGGGAGTGTCGGCCTGCCGATTCCCAGTGTGGAGTTGAGCATCCGCGATGATGGCGGCAACGAACTCCCGGTGGGCGCGACGGGCGAGTTGTGCATCCGCGGCCCGAATGTGATGCGCGGCTACTGGAACCAGCCGGAGGAAACTGCGCTCGTTCTCCGCGACGCCTGGCTCTACACCGGCGACCTCGGCCATCGCGACGCCGACGGCTTCTACTTCATCACCGACCGCAAGAAGGACATGCTTTTGGTCAACGGCATCAACGTGTATCCGCGCGAAGTCGAGGAGGTCATCCACAAGTTCCCCGGCGTGAAAGACGCCGCCGTCATCGGCGTGCCGGACGCGCGGCGCGGCGAGCAACCGCTGGCCTTCGTGGTGCTGGCCGACGGCGTGACGCTCGACGAAAAGGCCCTGCACGACTTCGTGCGCGAGAAGTTGGCGGACTACAAAGTCCCGCGCCACTTCCGTGTCCTCCCCGTGCTCCCGCGCAACGCCACCGGCAAGGTGCTCAAGACCGCGCTGCGCGAGTTGGCGAAGTAGCGCCCCCGTAGCCGCCGAGTTAAGGAGGCGGAGGCAACGGCGTTCCAACAGCGCCACCGCCGCTCGCCGTAACCCCAAAAAATTCCTGTAAGCTTTCTCCGCCCTGCGGCTATACCCGTGCAGAATCTCATGCCGACCGAAGCCCACACCCCCGACGCGACCGAGGCCGCGCTCATCCGCGCCGTGCAGGCCGGGGACGCCGCCGCCTTCGAGCCGCTCGTGGACACGCACCTAGATTCGCTCCGCGCCTTCATCGCGCTGAAACTCCCCGTTGCCCACCTCGTGGATGAGCTGGCGCACGAGACCTTCGTCTTCGCCTTTCGCAATCTCGCCGGGTTCACCGCCGGCACCAGTTTCCGCGCCTGGCTCCGGGCCATCGCCGCGAACCTCATTCGTGCCGAACTGCAACGCTACGCCCGCGAGCAGCAGAACCAGTTCAACTACGCCCGCGCCCGCGAGCTGGAGCGCAGCTTGATGACCGGTCCCGGCGCGAGCGAATCCGCCGAGGTCGAACACCTGCGCGATTGCGTCGCCGGCCTGCCGCCGCACTTGCAGGAACTGGTCGAGTTGAAATACGCGCAGGACCAGCCCATCGAGACGATTGCTGCCAAACTCACACGCAGCGAAAACGCCGTGTGGCAAGCCCTCTTCCGCCTCCGCACCCAGCTCAAGCAGTGCGTCGAAGGCAAACTCGGGAGGGCCACATGAACTGCGAATTACGAATTACGAACGGGGAATCCTACTGCGCCGCGCTGCCGAGCACTGATTCCCCATTCCCCATTTCCCAGTCCCCATTCCCTCCGTGCTGACCGACGACCAACTCATCGCTTACCTCGCCGGCACCTTGCCTGCCGACGAGCGCGCGCGCGTCGAGGCCGAGCTGGCGGGCGACCCCGAGGCCTTGCGCCGCGTCCTGGACCAAGAGCGCCTCGACACCGCGCTCAAGCTCCTGCTCAACCCCGCCGCCACCCGCGAGCAAGTCAAAGCCTCCGTCCTCGCCGGCATCCGCACCCCCACGCACACCGTCTCCGCCGAGGAAGTGATGAAGCGCGTGTTACTGGAGACGGGGAAAAACGCCTTGGCCTATCGCCCGTCGAAGGACGAGCAAGGGCCGGGACTGCTGGCCGCTCTGCGAGGCGCGTTCATGGAATGGCTGGGCACCGTCCCAGGACGCGTCGTCTTTGCCACCGCCGCCCTCACGCTGCTGTTCGTCCTCGTGCAAACGTGGCGTCCGCCTGCGGGTAAACCAGTCGGCAACTTGGCCCAAAACCCCGCCGTCACCTCGACGAACTCCGCCCCGCCCGTGGCTGTCGCGGTGGCCCTGCCCACCGCCCGCGACCCCGTCCTCTGGCCCTTCGCCGCTGACTCGCCGTGGAACACGCCCATCGGCTCCGGCGCGCAATTCGCCGCCGTTGCGCCCGGCGGCCTCGACCTCACCACCGGCATCATGGTCGTCTCCGCGCGGCTCTCGCACCCCAGCTTCCGCGAGACGCCCACGGATGCGCCCGTTGAGTTGCTCGTCGCCGGCCAACCCACCCCGCTCGCCGCGCTGCGCTTGCCCGACGCCGCGCTCGCCGCCACCGCCGTCTCGCGCCAACTCCACCTCATCGCCGCCGACGGCTTCACGCTCTACGAAGTCTTCGGGGCCCAACGCGCCGCCGGGCGCGTGCTCACCGCAAACAACATCAAACGCCACGACCTGCGCGGCTCCGGCGTCCCGCCCGATTTCGCCAGTGCCAACGGCAGCGGCCTCACGCCCTTCGCCGGCAGCCTGACGCGCGCGGAATTAAACGGCCCCATCCGCCGCGTCCTCGGCTCCGTCGTGCCCTTGGAAGCCGTCGCCGCGAAGGCCGACGGCACCGCGCACGTCTGGCCCGCCGGTTGGTCCCCGGCGAACAACCCCGCCCTCCGCGCCAAACTCGCCCCGCGCGGCAACGTCCACCTAGGCTCGCTCCTCGCCCTTCCGCCCAGCGTGGACCTTGCCACGCTCGGCGTCGGCACGAACGGCCCGGCCTTTGAGATTGCCCGCGCGCTGCAAGACTACGGCCTCTACGTGAAGGACGCCTTCGACGGCGAGTGGTTCACCGAGTGGCACCAGCTCGGCAGCCCCCACCTCATCATTTGCGGCGACTTCGCCTCCCCCGCCGACCTCCCGCCCAACCTCCGCGCGCAACTCGCCCTCGTCATCCGCCACCTGCAAGTGGTCGTGAACAACGGCCCCGGCAACATCGGCGGCGGCGGCCAACCCCGCGTGAAAACCTCCGCCCCACCCTTCGCGCCACAACCATAAGGAGCGCGGACGCCCACGTCCGCAGCCTGCATACGCGACCAACTGGGCAAAGGAATTTGGGGCAGAGGAATGAAGGCAGTGAGATGGAAACTAAAAACTGATTCCCCCAGCCCAAATTCCAGTGCCCTCAATTACCCTGCCAAACCGGTCCCGAAAATTTGGCGTAAGTTTCCGTCCCGCTTGTGCTATTCCAGTGTGCAACAACACCGCTGCCCAACCGCAGCGGCCAACCAACTCAAACATTATGAAGCTCCCCGTCGCCGCCCTGCTCACCCTCCTCACCGTGCTCCCCTCCGCGCCCGCTGCCGAGCCGGCCAAGGCTTGGGCCGGCACTTGGAACAACAAGAAATACAACACCAACGGCCAGCTCATCTGCACCGTCGTGGGCGAGCAGAACGGCCAGTGGATTGCGAAGTTCACCGGCACCGCGCTGGGCAAGCCCATCAGCTACACGGCCCTCATGACGCCGAAGAAGAACGGGGAGCAAACCGCCCTGACCGGCACGACCAAGGTGGACGGCTTCGATTACCAATGGTCCGCGACCGTTGCCGGCAAGGTGCTCAACGGCAGCTACAAGGCCTCCAACGGCAACAACGGCGAGTTCAAACTGCAATCGAAGTAGCCCGTCGCGGCGGCTACGGCTTCCCCTTCTTCGCCCGTTCAGCTGCGAAATCGCTGTGCAGTGTTGCCACCTCCGCTGCGGTCGCCGGGAGCGGCCAGAGTAGGTCGCGGTCGTTCATCCAAGTCCGGGGAGGGGCGACTGTGGGCGCTGCCGGAGTCGCCGAGGGCGCTGCTGGGAATTCGTTGTTGCCGCCTTCGTCTGTTCCGTTATCGCCCACCGACCAGAGTCGGAACTGCCCATTCGCCTCGCGCTGATAGCGCAGCGGCTGCGCGTCTTGGAAATCAATCGGCACCTCGCGCAGGAAACTTGGCACCAACGCCGCGAGCGACTCCGGGTAACTCCCGTGCCGCAACCGATGCCGCTCCAGCGCCAGCGCCGTGACCGTCACACGCCGCACCGACTCCAGATTGGCAAGGCGGCGGCGGATGCCCTGCGTGTTATTGGGGAAGCCGTGGGACACTAGCAAAGCCTCGGGGGCTGGAGTCGTCAGCTTACCGAGCGCCTCGATGCGCGTGCTGGCCGCGAAGCTGTTCGGTGCCCGCAACGCAACGCGGTCCAGCTCAACCCAAGGTTGCGTAGCGGCGAATTGATAGCGCTCATCCGCGTAGGAGTTCCACGCCAGCCAAGTCCCGAGCCGCCAGATTTCCTGAGCCGTGCCGGCTGCTTTGGTTGGGTTGTCGAACAACTGTTCCCACAGCGCCTCCCACAACGACGGGGACGAGGAAGCACTGCCACTCGACATCATCGCCAGCATTTCGCGCAGCTTGCCGGGGTCGCTGCGATACATGGCGAACCAGTTTGGAACCAGACACCGCTCCAGTTCGCTGGCCGCGACGAAATTCTTCAGCACCTCCATGCGTTCCCAAGTGAGCTGAAGCTCCGCGAGTTGTGCGTCCGTCCAGCCCGGCTTCTGCAACGCTTCCCAAGTAGCGGACACGGCCACAGTCGCGAGCGCGTAGCGCACGAGCTGCGAAATCAGGAGCGGTTCATCCAGCCGCTGCACGAGCCGCGTTTGGGCGAGCAAGTTCGTGTAAGCCTCTGCCGGCCGGTCGAAGTGCAAGTCGGTGAGCACCGCCTCGGTTTGCGCCATCGCCAGCACCCGAAGTGAGGTCAGGTGCGCGACTGCCAACCCTTCATACAGACGGGAATAATCCACCGCGACACCCCAGCGCGGGCGCTCCAAAGCCTGCGCCGCCGCCAGCAGTGCCGGGCGCTCGTCCTCCACGTAGGCGAACACCTCCGGCCACACGTCGGGATGTTCGGCGGTGGGCAGTTCCGGTTGCTGCCACGCCACGCGGGCGCGGCCAGACGCCGTCAGGGTCATGGCCGCAGCCCGTTGCCCCGACGGTGGTCGCTTGGGCATGCTTTCCACCGCTGCGAGTAAGGCCGGCGCGGCGTTCTCCTCCGGCTTGGGCAGCGTCGGGAGGTGGTCCTTGAGGTCGAGCTTTTCTCCGCGCGCGACAAGCTGTTGCTTGTAGGCGGCGAGGCCCGCCTTCGCCCGCTCGTGTTCCAGCCACGCCCACAGCGTGAACAGCCCGACCACAGTGACCAACGCCAACGCGAACTTCACCTGCCAACGCATCGGCTCGCGCGGCAGTTCGTCCGGCGGCATCACAGGGTTCATGCTCATGGAACGGCGCGACCGTAGTCGGGTCGTGCGGCGAGCGCGAGCCTTTGGAGTGCCGTGGCAGAGCGCAGCGGCGACACCGCGTTCGCGCAAGACCTGAAGTTGAGCCACGGATGAAACACGGACCGAACACGGATAAGCACGGGCACCCGCAGCCCTCCGTGTTTAATCCGTGGCTAAAGAATGGGCCTCCCTTTCCACCGACAGACTTGCCGTGGTCCGAAGGCGGCGTCGCCGCACTCCATCGTGGCTACAGTAAACTCCTGAGTCCTCCGTGCGTAAGGAAATTTTCGCCGGCGCTATAAACAGGGAAATGAACACGACGCATCTTCCCCACAACAGCGGTTGGCTGGCTGGGCTTCTTCTCAGCCTCGCCGTCTCCGCCACCGCGCAGACGCTGCCGGCGCATTACCGGCAGACGAACAACATCCCCTACGTCACCGGCGGGCAATCGCGCCAGTGGCTGGACCTCTATCACATCCCCACCGCGACCAACCCCACGCCCGTCGTTGTGTGGCTGCACGGCGGCGGCTGGCTCTCTGGCAACGAGAACTTCCCGCGCGCCCTCGCCCTGACGAACTACAACGTCGCCGTCGCCGCCATCAGCTACCGCTACACCACGAATCAACCCGGTTCGGGCTACCCGGCGAACCTCCCGCATCCCGCGCAAATCCACGACGTGAAGGCCGCCATCCGCTGGCTCCGCGCCAACGCCGCGCAGTTCAACCTCGACACCAATCGCATCGGCATTTGGGGCTATTCCGCCGGTGGCCACCTCGCCGCCCTCGCGGGCACGACCGGTCACACGAACCTCTTCGATGTCGGCGAAAACCTCGGGCAATCCAGTCGCGTGCAAGCCGTCGCGGACATGAGCGGACCGGCCAACCTCGGCCTCGCCACCGCGAACCAACAGACCGCCGGCTTCTTCACGCTGCTGCTCGGCGCGCCTGCAGCGAGCAACCCGCCCACGCTCGCCACCGTGAACCCCATGTCGCACGTTCGCCCCGGCGCGCCGCCCTTCCTCATCATCCACGGCGAGACCGACCCCGAGGTCGCCATCGCGCACAGCGAGCAGCTTCACACCGCGCTGACCAACACCGGGCTGTCCTCGCTCTTCGTGCGCCTGCCCGGCATCGGACACACGATTCCCGCCAACCAAGACCTGCTCACCGCACAGTGGCTCGCGACGAATCTCACCGCCGTGACCGTGACGAACGCGCCTTACACCAACGACCTCGCCGCGCTCTCCGACGAGTTCGACAACGCGGCGACGCTCGCCAGCTACCAGCGCGTCAACACGGTCGAAGGCTGGAACGCGGACAAGCTCGAAGCCCGCGACATCAACACTTCGCGCGCGGGCCGTATGACCATGCTGCCGCGCACGGGCGGCTGGTATAACGACTACATCGGTGAACTCACGTTCAAGCCTGTCAGCGGCGACTTCGTTGTCACCACCGAGGTCATCCCGCGTAACCGCGCCGGCACCGCCGCCCCGAGTGGCGAGTATTCCCTCGCCGGCCTCATGATGCGCGCGCCCACGACGCACACGACCGGCGCGACCGGCTGGCAGTTGAGGCAGCAGAACTACGTCTTCCTCTCCACGGGCGCGGCGAACAACCCGGGCACGTATCAGTTCGAGGTGAAGAACACGTTGAACAGCGCCTCCAGTCTCACCATCTCGAGCGCGCCCGCCGCGCAGGCGGAACTGCAAATCGCCCGGCTGGGCGGCGCGGTCATCACGTTGCGCCGCGACGCGGGCGGGCAATGGCTCGTGCATCGGCGGTTCGCGCGCGCGGACTTCCCGGCGGCGGTGCAGGTCGGCCTCGTCGCTTACACGGACTGGCTGGGGATACAGGCGCGCTTCCCGATTGCGCAGCCCGGCAGCTACCTCGGCCACAACTCCACCGTCATCACGGACCAAAACCCCGGCCTGCGAGCCGAGTTCGAGTATCTCCGCTACCACCGTCCGCAAATCCCCGCGAACCTCGCGGGCCGCGACTTTTCCAACGCCGCGCAAGTCAGCGACGCCGAGCTGCTCGCCTTCCTCGGCGCGAACGCGAATGTGCCGGCAACCAACGCACCGGCGAATGTGGCCCCTGCTATCACTTCACAGCCCACCGGCGCGGTGGTCGTCGCGGGCAGCAACTTCACCTTCACCGTGAGCGCCAGCGGCACGCCGCCGCTGAGTTACCAATGGCTGCGCAACAGCGCCGCCCTCCCCGGCGCGACCAGCCCGACGCTCGTGTTGACGAATCTCGCGCGCACGAACACCGGTAGTTACGTCGTGCAAATCAGCGGCCCCGGCGGCGCGACCGCGAGCCAGTCCGCGACCTTGCGCGTGTTGAACTCTCCGCGTCTCCAGCAACCGCAGCGCCTGCCCGGCGGCGCGTTCCGCCTGCACTTCAACGACCACGACGGCGGCGTGCTCACGGCGGGCGACGCGTCGAACTTCGAGGTCTGGGTGAGCACGAACTTGGTGGCCCCGAACTGGCTGCGCCTAAACCTCCCGCTCACCGTCACGAACGGCCTGCTGACACTCGACGACGGGGACGCGCCGAATCACCCGCGCCGGTTTTACCAAGTCATCGAGCGCTAACCGGGGCGCCTTGTTCACGCGCCAGCGTCTTGGAGTGCGGTGGCCCTCCACCGCTTTTTCCGCGCGCGCTGTCCTCCTGTGCGCGTGGCCAAAAGCGCCAGAGGACTGGCGCACTCCAAGACGCAGGCGCGCTTTTCCCCGCCACGGGAAGCTGCTCCAGTGGTGTGGAAACGTGGCTTTGCGCTTGGTCGGCGGCTTGCCCATTGATTTGCCGCCGCCGATGCCGCAGCGTCGCCGCGTGTGCCCCCGCTGGATTGCCTTCACGACTGCGACGGTTGTCGCGGTGGGCGGCGGCGTTGTCGGTTGCAGGAAGGCGGCTCCCGACTCAGGAGCGGTCAGGTCGGCAGGGTCCGCTCCCTCGACCAACAGGGTCGCGACCCAACCCGTTGCGCCCGCCGCGGCCCAGCCGCCCGACAGCCATCCTCCCACCCCTTCCCCCGTTGTGGCTGGCTTCCTGGCCAAGGCCCGCGAAGCCAACGCCGCGCTCGCCGTCGCCGCGTTGACCAACGCTCCGCGCCCCACCCCGGCCAGCTCGCCTACCGAACTGCAACTCACCCGCATGGCCGACGGCGCGTGGCTCGTGGACCAGCTCTACGTCGTGCGCGGTCAAGGCACGGCCCTTAGCCCCTTCAGCGTTCCTTGGGACCTGCTGCTCTCGGCCGCGGAAACCTACGCGCCCGCCGCTGGCAGTTGGGAATTGCCCAAGCGCCTGCACTGGCTCGACGGCAAGCAGCTTCAGGTCAAAGGCTTTCTCACCAGCCCCACGCGCGCCACCCAGAGCGACCACTTGCTGCTGACCTGGTCGGCGCTCGACGCCTGTTGTCTGGGCCCGCCGCCCAATCCCGCCCAAGCCGTCGAAGTGAAACTGGAAAGCCCGCTCACGCTCGAACGCCATGTGCTCATCGGCGTCACCGTGGAAGGCACGTTCAAGCTAGAGCCGCGCCTGACGGGTGGCTTGGGCATGAGCCTCTTCCGCCTCGACAACGCCCGGGTCGTCGCGCTGGGCGGACGGTGAAGGGCGCGCTCCGACTGAACACGCTCAAGTAACACCATGAAACAACTGCCCTTGCTCCGGAGCGCGGCTGTCCCCGCCGCCGCACCGTCCGTGCGCTCGGAACCGCGCCTTCCATCCCAACCCACTTCTGCCGCCGCAGCCTGCTGCGGCTGGGACAGCCGCGCTACAGATTCAGGGGCACCAGGCACGACGATTCGCGGGTTGTGGAGACACGTTTCCCGCTGGCTCCTGGCCGCCCTCCTGCTCTGCGTTCCCGCCGTCCTCCGCGCCGCCTCGGCCCCGGCGGTGCCCGACGTGGAAATCGTCCTCAAGGAAACCCAGCCGCTCAAATTCCCGCGCGGCCAGCGCCTCCCGCTCTACCTCTGGACGCCGAATTTCCCCGCCGCAACCGATGACGCCGAGTTGGAGCGCGTGCTCAAAGCGCTCGACGCCCGTGGCATCGCCCTCTTCGCGCGCTGGGGGGATTTCGCCAAGGCCAGCGAACTCCCGCTGCGGGTCGCGCGCCTCCAGAAAAAGCTCGGTCTCGAAACCACCGTGGACGCCACCGGCTTGGCTCACGGCTTCTACAACGGCACGCCCGCCACCGGCCATGTGGATGCGGAGGGCAAGCCCTTCTTCGACAAGTCCTTCTTTTGGTCGCCCGGCTGCCCCTTCGCCGTGCAATCGCGCTACGACGCCATGCGGGCACGGCTGGAGCCGTGGCTGGCGAAGTATCAGGCGGAGCAACTGAGGCTCGACTTCTGGGCGGCGGACTGGGAGTTCGACGGCCCGAACGAGTGGAACCACGGCTGGGCCGCCGCGCGCCAGTGCGCGACCTGTCGCGCGAAGATTCCCAACCTCGAAACCGACTTCGCTGCGTTCCAGACCGCGGTCCGCAAGGTCCGTGCGGAGATGCAGCGCGAGGTCTTCACCCAGCCCATCCACCGCGCCTTTCCCAAAGCGAACATCGGCAACTACGCGATGAACCCGCACGACGGCCGCCGTTACTGGTGGGACTTTTTCGAGAAGCGCACCGAAGGCCTGCCTGCCGACCGGGAGCACGCGGCGCTCTACCGCCCGTGGGCGCGCGAGTTCGAGGCGTGCGGCTACAACGTGGCCATGCCCGTCATCTACACCTGGTTCAACATCCACGGCGACTACGCCTTCACGAACCACCAGTATCGCTGGGTTTACAATCTGTTGCTCGAAGCGTCCTCGACCGGACGCCACACGCCGCCCGCCGTCCCGCTCGTGACCTTCGTCCACTGGACGACCACGAACCCGCCGAAGGAATTGCCGAAGGACTTCGAGGCGCTGACCGAAGCGAACTACGAGGAACTGCTCTGGCACCTGCTCCTGCGCGGCCACGACTCCTTTGCGATGTGGTGCCCCTTGCCCGAGCTGGCGCAGGAGGTCCGCCCCGTCCACCGCGTCTATGCCGCCGCGCTCGAACACAAGGAGTTCCTCGACCAGGGCAAGCCGGTCCTCTTCGACGTGCCAAAGGAGCCTGCGTCGGTCGTCTCCGCACTCCAGCTCGGGAAAAAGTTCCTCGTCCGCCGCACGGACTTCGCCCCTGCGCCCGCCGTGGTGGAAGTGAAGTTGGCCGACGGCAAGACGCTGCGCGTGCCGAAGTCGGATGGGAATTGTCAGGTGCTGACTGGGCCGTGAATGATTCCGGTCCAGGGGTTCACCGATAAGCCATTTGCTCCCGGCGTCGGCAGCTGGAACGCCTGCTAGCCCAAAAGCCTTCCGGGAATTCGGGCTGAACGGGTTCCAACAGGGGAGCGGGTGGGTTGCCGCGTGCGGAGCTGCCAAACCCCGGCTGATGCAGCGCGTCCAGGCCGTCCCCGCTTGCTGAAGCGGGGGAATCCGCCCAGCCCGGTGACGTTGGGCAGCGCATTTTGTCCGGCAGGTTTCTGGCCACCCTCCCCGCTCTCCGTCGCCGGGGCGAGGGAAAGGGCTTCGGAAGGGCTGTAAGCCGAATTCTGTCTGCGGCCTTGCGACCGGAGAGAATCATTTGTCTCAGCAGCCAATACCCGGAACCCATCCCGCTTGCGCGAGAACTGGCACGAGCCGCGCCGTTGGTTCCCTATTTGGCCTTGCACCCGATGGGGTTTTCCATGCCCCCGCGCTTGCGCTTGGGGCGGTGCGCTCTTACCGCACCTTTTCACCCTTACCCCGCCGGTTGCCCGGCGTGGCGGTCTTATTTTCTGTGGCACTATCCGTCGGCACGCCTCTCGGCGGACCGCCCGCGTGTATCTCCGGCGGAACCGGAGTTACGCGGCATCGCGCCCTGTAGTGTTCGGACTTTCCTCCCCCGGCGTGAGCCAGGAGCGATCCTCCACCCTTCCGAAGCCGCCGGGACCGTAGGGCAGGGGAAGTGCGGGAGCAAGGCTGGCAAAATGGGGAGTCCTCTTCCTGCTCACAACCCTAAGCTTCAGCTGGCTCCTCAACTGCTTCGCCGCGCTCCGAGTGGAGCAGGATTAGGCTCAAGCTTTAGCTGGATCCAGGCAGTCGGTTTGAACCACAAAGCCACGCAGGACACCAAGCACAGGCACAGCAGCGGCCTTGCTCAACCAAGCCAGCCGCACCGTTGGGGGCGACTACCCGCCTTCGCCAAACCCCAGCATCCCTCGCCTGGCGTTCGTGTTCCTTTGTGCCTTGGTGGTTTCAAAGGAACGGTTCCGGCTTATAAGCCGGAGGAAAAGCCCGCTCACTCCGCCGCCGCCAGCTCCATGTCGCGCGTGAAGTAGAGGATGCGCCCGCAGTGAGGGCAGGCGTTCATCTCCGACTGCGACTGGCAGGCGACCATCACTTGCGTGGGCAGCCGCATGTGGCAGCCGCCGCACGCGCTGTGGTGGATGCCGACGATGGCGTTCTCACCCTTGCTCTTGAGCAGCCGTTCGTAGCGCAACAGCGCGCCTTCCTCGACGAGGGCGGCGAGTTCCTTGCGGTTGACCTGAAGTTCCGCCAGACGCGCCTGAAATGTCGCCTCGCGCTTGTTCAGCTCAGCGACTTCCGTATCCACATCCTGCTTGGCCCCAGCGGCGGCCTTGGTGGCGGCGGCCACCTCCTTCGCGATCGCATCCGCCTGCTCCATGAGTTCGAGGATTTGGTCCTCGAACTTCGAGATGTTGCCCTTGCACGTCTCGATCTCGTGAGCCAGGGCGCGATACTCCTCGTTCTTCTTGGTTTGAAATTGCTGGAGCGAATACTTGGCGATGCGTTCCTTCTGGGCCTCGACATCCAGCTCAATCTTCTTCTTGTCCGACTCGGTCTGTTTGGCCTTGAGCTTCGCCGCGTCGAGCGCCTGCTGCGTGGTGCTGGCGCGGGACTGGGCGCGCTCGCGTTGCGGCCCGATGGAAGCCAGCTCGGCCTGGGTGCGGAGGAGATGTCGGTCGCGGTCTTGGAGGACGAGGAGCTTTTCGATGGCTTCGATCATGCGCGCTTTCTTTGTTGGGAAAAATCTATCGGCCACACCAGACCAAGTCAATGCACGCCGCTGGGGGAGCGGGCGTAAAGGCTGATGCTCGCCCGTCTGGATGGCCCGAGTGGGGTTCAACCGAGTTGCCGCTCTGGCCAGGCCAAGTGCGCACCACCAGCGTCGTGCTGTCGTTCCACCACTTGTGAAATGCAGATCGTTGACCGAACGCTTCGCCCGCCCGTTTGTCCAATTGCCAGCCCGGTGGGCTTCCGATACGGTCCGCCCCCGCCGGACAACCGGCCCAATTACATGGCACAAGTCTTCGAGTGGATTTACGTCGTCTTCGCTGTCCTGCTGCTCTTCGGAGCGGCCATCGCCATCCATGAGTGGGGGCATTACTTCGTCGCGCTCAAGCGCGGCCTGAAGGTTGAGGCCTTCGCCATCGGCTTCGGGCCCAAAATCTGGGGCTGGACCAAGGACGGCATCGAATACTCCATCCGCTGGATCCCCGCCGGCGGCTACGTGAAGCTGCCGCAGATGCTCACCTCCGAGGCGCTGGAGGGCGAGCAGCAGGGCGAGCCGCTCCCCCCCGTCTCGCCTTGGTCGAAGATTCTCGTGGCCGTTGCCGGGCCGTTTATGAACTTCGTCTTCGCCTGCGCCATCGCGACGTTCCTCTACTTCGTCGGCCTCCCAGTGCCGGTGAACCCCTCCGTCATCGGCCACGTCGCGCCCGACTCCGAAGAGCACAAGCTCGGTATCCGCCAGGGCGACCGCATCGTCTCCGTCTATGGTCAGCCGGTGAAGTCCTGGGCGGAAGCCTTCGAGGCCACCATCCTCGCGCCCACCAACGTGCTGCCCGTCGTCATCGAGCGGGCTGGCGAGCGCAAGACCTACCACCTCACCGCCAGCGCCGACAACCCGCTCAAGCTCAAGATGCTCAACCTCGATTCCGAGGAGAAGGTTGTCGTCGGCGACATCTCCCCGAGCAGCCCCGCCGCCGACGCGAAGGTGAAGGCGGGTGATGTCATCATCGGTTTTGCGGGCGTGCCGGTCGTGGGCAAGGCGCAGTTGATTGACCTCGTGGGCAAGCAAGGCGGCAAAGCGACCGAACTCCTCGTCGAGCGTGCCGGTAAGAAGGAAACGCTCACCATCACCCCGCGCCTGCTCGACGCCGGTGCGAAGAAAGCCCGCATCGGCATTATGTTCGCCAACACCCCGACGCGCTACGAAGTGCAGAAGCCCGGCCCGCTGCCGTGGGTTCAACTCCAAGAAGTCTGGGACCGCACCTGGCGCACGCTCAACGCCCTCTTTCACTCGAAGGAAACGGGCGTGGGCATCGAAGACCTCAGCGGCCCGCCGGGCATCCTGGCCATGCTCGCCGCGAACGTGAAGACCGACTACCGCCTCGCGTTGAGCTTCATGGTGTTGCTGAACATCAACCTCGCCATCCTGAACCTCTTCCCGATTCCCGTGCTCGACGGTGGCCACATCATGATGTCCCTCTACGAGAAGCTGCGCGGCAAGCCCATCAGCGTGAAGCTCCAGGAATACGCCACCACCGCCTTCGCCGTCGTGCTGCTCACGTTCATGGCCTACGTCTCGTTCAACGACCTGTGGAAACGCTCGGGCCTCTTCAAGTCCATGTTCGAGCAGAAGAGCCAAGTGGATCCGGCCCCAACGCCCGCGTCGGCTCCCGTCCCTGTGAAATAACGATGCGGAGCAGGTTTAAGCTTAGGATTACGAGCAAGAGCACGAGCCTCACGCCGTCGCCGCTTTCTCCTGCGCCTCATCTTAATCCTAATCCCCCTCCTTGATTTCCGTTCCCATGCGCTACTGCGATTCCCCCTACCTCTTCCACCGTCGCGTCTCCCGTGAAGTCACCGTTGGCGACCCCGCGCGCGGCGGTGTCCTCATGGGCGGCAACCACCCCGTCGTGAAGCAGTCCATGCTCACCTGCGACACGATGGACACCGCCGAGTCCGTCAAGCAGACCCTCGAACTCGTCGCCGTCGGTTGCCAGATTGTCCGCATCACCGCGCCCACGGTGAAGGACGCGGCGAACCTGAAGAACATCGTCGCCGAGTTGCACTCACGCGGCTGCTTCGTTCCCATCGTTGCCGACATTCACTTCAAGCCGGATGCCGCGCTGGAGGCCGCCAACT
Source organism: Verrucomicrobiota bacterium (assembly GCA_039796295.1). Lineage (GTDB taxonomy): Bacteria > Verrucomicrobiota > Verrucomicrobiia > Limisphaerales > SXTU01 > SXTU01. Next base: position 25,441 of record JBDKJY010000029.1, on the reverse strand, counting down.
GGGTCGAGATGGTCCGCATCAACCCCGGCAACTACGCCGACTCCAAGAAATTCGCCGTCAAGGAATACACCGATGACGCCTACACCGCCGAACTGGGCCGCATTGAGGAGAAGTTCACCCCGCTCGTGCTGAAGATGAAGCAGCTTGGCCGCGCCCTCCGCATCGGCACCAACCACGGCTCGCTCTCCGACCGCATCATGAACCGCTACGGCGACACGCCGCTGGGCATGGTCGAGAGCGCGCTGGAGTTCGCCCGCATCTGCCGCCGGCATGACTTCCACAACTTCAAGTTCTCGATGAAATCGAGCAACCCGAAGGTGATGATCGAGTGCTACCGCCTGCTCACCGCGCGCCTCGCGCAGGAAGGACCGGACTGGAACTACCCTCTTCACCTCGGCGTCACCGAGGCGGGCGAAGGCGAAGACGGCCGCATCAAGTCCGCCATCGGCATCGGCTCCCTGCTGTGCGACGGCCTCGGTGACACCATCCGAGTTTCGCTCACGGAAGACAGCCCGCGGGAAATCGAAGTCTGCAACGACCTCCTCGCGCAGATTCCGCTCCTGACTCGTCGCTCAGCTTCCGGCTCCGCTCTCCCATCGGGTTTTCCCTTCGACCCTTTCCACTTCGAGCGCCGCGCGACGCCGGAGATCGAGTTCAGCGACACTTCCAAGTGTGGCGGCGAGCAAACCGTCCGCGTCGTCGTCACCCGCGCCACATTCGACAAAGTCGCGCCAAAGATTCGCCCCAAGGACGACGTGAAGCCCGAGGGCATCTACGAAGACCTGAACCTCCTCGAACTCGACCCAACTCACGACCTCCGCATCGAGGACATCAACTGCGACACCCAGCTCGTCACGGTGAAGGACGGCGTGAACCTCCCGCCCATCACCGCCTTCCGCCTGCTCGTCGCCCAGCTCAACAAGCTGGGCCGCCGTAACCCGATTCTGCTCAAGGACTGCCTGAGCTTCGGGCCAACCGTGCTCGAACCCAAGATCGCCCTTCTCCGCGCTGCCGTGAACATCGGCTCACTCCTCGCCGACGGCATTGGCGACGCCATTCTGGTTCGCGGCGAGAGCGGCGCGGGCATGAGCCTGCGCCTCGCCTACAACATCCTTCAAGCCGCCGGCTGCCGCAGCTTCAAGACCGACTACGTGGCCTGCCCGAGCTGCGGGCGCACGCTCTTCAACCTCCAGACCGTCACCGCGCGCATCAAGACGCGCACCGAGCACCTCAAGGGCGTGAAGATCGCCATCATGGGTTGCATCGTGAACGGCCCCGGCGAGATGGCGGACGCGGACTTCGGCTACGTGGGCGGCGCGCCCGGCAAGATCAACCTCTACGTCGGCAAGACCCCCATCAAGTTCAACATCCCCGAAGCCGACGCCGTGGACCGCCTCGTGGACCTCATCCGCGAACACGGCAAGTGGGTGGAGCCGGAGTTGATTCCCGCCGCAGCGACGCTGTGATCGAACTCGAAAGGGTCGAGGCAACAGCGGCAACGTCCCGCTCTCCACGCCTTTGCGCCCTTGCGATAAAACAGGATTCCGCCCTCCGCAGACGTAAGTGACTCAATTTCAAGCCACTGCGTCACCCAATCCCGTCCAAAAAGAGACTGACACAGCCCCGGGAATCACTGACACAGCCCCTATGTCAGTCAATTTTGCCTCCGCGTTAGTCAATTTCCAGGCCGCGTCAGTCTCGTTTGGAGCCGTGTCAGTCAATTCCCTCACGGCGTTAGTCGATTCTGCCCCGCGGTCAGCAAACGTCGCCAGCTTCTTAGTCATCACCGTCACCGTGTCAGTCAATTCCCTCGCGCCGGTAATCAATTCTGCCCCGAGGTCAGTCAACGTCGCCAACTTCTTAGCCGGAACGATGCCGTTGGCCGGGGAGCGCACGCGGCTCGCGTGCCGTCGTCGCCGGCCCGGCGACGACGTCGTGCCACCATTTAGCTCCACACCGTTTGGTAGGGAGATAGATGGAGTGACGAAGGCTTGGGTGGGCCGCCCAAGCCAGCAGGCCAGTGCCCTGCGCTCCCCTTCCAACTGCATCGTTCCGCTTGGATTCCGCAGTCGCTCCTTATTCCAAAGGCCGCAACGGGCGCAAAGAAAAGGCCTTGGGGGATCGTGCCCCGGTCACCTGTTGGGTGAAGGCCATCGAACTCTGGATTGGGCCAATGCACCCGCTCTGGCGTTGCGTCCTTTGCGTGAGGCAACTGCTGTCTTTTAGGTCTCCCAGCCGCTGCTCACACCCCGAAGAGCCGGTCGCCCGCGTCGCCGAGGCCGGGGACGATGTAGCCCTTGGCGTTGAGTTTGCGGTCCAGGGCGGCGGTGAAGATGGGCACCTCAGGGTAGTGCCGGTGGACGAACTTGATGCCCTCCGGCGCGGCCAGGAGGTTCACCAGCCGCACGCGCTTCGCCTTACGCTCCGCCATCAAGTCCAGCGCCGATACCGCGCTGCCGCCGGTCGCCAGCATCGGGTCCATGAGGATGATTTCGAAGCCGCTCAAGTCCTCGGGCAAACTCTTGTGATACGTCGCCGCCTCCAGCGTGTGCTCGTTGCGCTTGAGGCCGATGAAGCCCACGCGCGCGTGCGGGATGACGCGCAGGATCGGGTCGAGCATCCCCAGACCCGCGCGCAGCACGGGCACCAGCAGCACCTCACGGCGCAACCGCACGCCGCGCGTTTGCTCCAGCGGTGTCTGCACGCGCACCGGCTGCGTGGCGAAGGTGCGCGTGGCCTCATACACCATCAGCGCCGCCACCTCGCCCAGCGCGCGGCGGAACTCCTCCGGCTGCGTGGTTTGGTCGCGCAGCCGCGTGAGGTTTTGCTGGATGAGCGGGTGGGTGATGACGGTGAGGTTTTTCATAGGGCAAGGGGATTAGCCGCGAAAGAACACAGCGAACGCAAAGCAAAGAACTTTCAACGTCCAACGCGCAACTTCCAAAGGCTGCGGGGCATTCGTAAGGGTGAGGCGTTGGACGCGCTGGCTTCCCAACTTGGTGCGCTCGGCGCCCTTTCGCGGGAAAACTTACTGCACGACGCTGAACGACAGGAAATACATCCGCCCCGCCTGCAAGCGCGGGAAGTCGAAGCCCAGGTCCACCTTCACCGCGGGCGCCTCGGACTTGCCGAGGAGCCGCAGCAGGCTCCCGAATGCGAACGGCTGCTGATACCGCACGAGGTTCGCCTCCGAGATGCCGGCGAGTTGCTCCGCGCGCTTCACGGCCACGGCGAAGTTGCCCAGCTCGTCCACGAACCCCAGCCGATGCGCCTCCTTGCCGGAGAAGATGCGGCCGTCCGCATACGCCTCCCAATCGCTCGCCAGGGCGCGGCTCTCCTTCTCCAAGCCATCCTTCTTGTTCGCCACGCGCGACGCCTCGCGGCCCTTGCGCACCACGGTTTTGAACGTCGCGAAGGTCTCGTCAATCAGCCCCTGCATCATCTCGCGTTCCCCCGCCGGCACGTCCTCGGGTCGGCGCGTGCTGCTCATCATGTCCTTGAACTTCCCGCTCTTATAAACCTCCGGGCGGATGCCGACCTTGTCCATCAAGCCGCGGAAATTCATCCCCGACATGATCACGCCGATGCTCCCGGTGAGCGTGAGTTCGTTCGCCACGATCCACCGGCACGGCGCGCTCACGTAGTAGCCGCCCGATGCCGCGAGGCTGCCCATCTGCGCCACCACTGGTTTGCCGGAGTTGTCCTGAAAGTCCTGGATAGCCCGGTAAATCTCGTCCGACGCCAGCACCTCGCCGCCGGGTGAATCCACCTTGAGGAGGACGGCCTTGACCTGCTCATCCTTCTCCGCCAGCTCCAACTGATCCTTCACCTGCTCCACCAAATCGCCCGAGCCATCCAGGTCATGGCTGGTGATAACGCCCCGGACATCAATCACCACGATCTTGTCGCCCGTGTCTTTGTCCGTGAGGAAGTGCTCCTCGTAAAGCTTCCCGTCCAGCCGCGCCTTGTGCGGGTGGCGACCGCCCCAGCCCAGGATGAAGACCATCCCCACCAGCACGAGCCCGCCCAGCACCAGCAGCCAGACCCACGCGCGACTGCGGCGGGGCGGCGGAGCCGGGGCCAACGGCGGCGGCGTCAGCGGCGGCGGTGAGCCTGCCGGCGGAGCGGACGGGGGCGAAGGCGGCAACGAAGTATCGGTCGGTTCCATGCCGCGCACGCTAAGGCTCCGCGCCGGAGCCGGGCAAGCGCGTTTCCTGTGGAGTGCGGCGCTGCCCTATGACATCGCCTTCATTTTCTAGCCACGAATGAAACACGGAAAGCTCCGCGCGACGCACGGTCGTCTGCATCCGTGTTCGGTCCGTGTTTCATCCGTGGCTAAAAACCGGTGGCCCTACTCCCTGGCCCGCGTGTCCATCGTGATGGTCACCGGGCCATCGTTCACCAGCGCCACTTGCATATCCGCGCCGAACTCCCCGGTGCTGACGGGCTTACCCAGCTCCACCGCGAGCTGTGCGACGAACGCCTCGTAACGTGGGATGGCCACCTCGGGCCGCGCCGAGCGGAGGAAGGACGGGCGGTTGCCCTTCTGCGTGCTGGCGAAGAGCGTGAACTGGCTCACAACTAAAATCTCCCCGCCCACGTCCTGCACCGAGCGGTTCATCAGCCCGGCGTTATCCGGGAAGATGCGGAGGCGGACGAGCTTGCCCGCGAGCCACACGCCGTCCTCCGGCGTGTCCGCGTCCTCGATGGCCACGAGCACGAGCAACCCGCGCCCGATGGCGCTGCGGACCTGCCCGGCGATGGTGACGCTGGCCTGGGAAACCCGCTGAATGACGGCGCGCATGATGCGTCGGAGCTTGCCCAGCCGGAGCTGGCCAGCGTCAAGCGGATAGCAAACATCCGAGCCGCAGGTCAGCGAGGGCGTTGAACCACGCGCAAGAAATCGCAAGCCCTGAAGATGACTACGAAGCCCATTTCCGCCTCCGCCCCGCAACGCCTGCCCACGCGCGCGTTCACCCTGATCGAGCTGCTCGTCGTCATCGCCATCATCGCGATCCTAGCCGGGATGCTCTTGCCGGCGTTGAGCCAGGCCAAGGCGAAGGCCAAGGGCATCGCGTGTTTGAACACCACGAAGCAATTCGGGATCGCTCTGGCGACTTACAGTTCGGACAAGGATGGTCAGACGCCTTTCTCCTACATCTCTCCGACGCCGCTCCCCTACAACCTCCCGAACAACGGGAGCACCTACGGGGCTTGCAACGGCGCCTCACTGATGGGGACGTATATGGCCGGGGCGAAGAGCTTCGTGTGTCCCTCCTGGCCCACCGTGAACGTGACGGCTCCGTTTGTGACCATGAACACCTTCGGCATCGACTGGATCATGAGCTCCCAATACCGGCTTAATCCGTATCTGGGCATCGTCGGCATGGGGCCGGGCACCGGACTCAGTGCCTCGGGCAGCTGGCCTTCCACCATGGGGGGAACCTTCGCGGGTGCCGCCGTGCATACTTCGTATCGCCTCGAAAACGTCGTCAGGTCATCGGACAAGGTTTTCATGTTCGATGCCTTGGACGGCCGGCCCTACGTGCCCTCCCCCGGCTCGGCCTTTCCCTGCTTCAACAACGCCATGGGCGACGGGGATATGTCTAACCCGCTTAATTTTGCGCCCAACTTCCAGTATGGGAACGTCGGGCTACACCACTCCAAGCGGTCGTCCATCACGTTCATGGATTCCCACTCGGAGCTGGTGCCCAAGAACAGTCCGGTCACCTATGGTGGGACGAACGATGCCCATTGGTGGCTGGGCCAGTAACGCAGTCAGGGCGGGCGGCCTTCCGGCGTCACCACTGCATAGACCCGCTGCACCCACTCCGTCGGACGCTCAACGGCTGCGCTGCTCTTGGGCACCGGCACCCGGTAGGCGATGGCGAGCTGCACGAGCTGGGCCTGCACGGCGGGTTGGATTTCCGGCAAGCCCATTCCCACCACGACCAGCTTGCCCGCTCGCTGCCGGGTTAACGCGCGCTCGGCCTCGCCCAAGGCAGGCAGGCTGCTGAACAACACCAGCGTCGTGTCCGACGCCTTGGCCAGCGATTGAAAGGTGCCGCCGGGCCAAGCACTGCCCATGGCCATCGCGGAGCGGGGGAGTTTCACGTCCGGCTCGAAGCTGAATTTGCCCCGCCCCGCCAACCGGGTCTTGAACGCGTGCGCCTGCACGGCTTGCATCTCTAGCGCCTTGCCGAGGCGCGGATCCTCGCCAGCCGCTTGGTTCGACACGTCATAAACCACCTGCACGCGACCTGTGGGCAGAATCTTCACTAGCTCATCCGCCGCGAACTCCCCTAACGAGGCGAACGGACGTTTGTTGACCTTGAAATCCGGCCGCATGAAATGGCTGTAGAAGAGCCACCCAGCCATCGCGAACGCCAGCCCCACGAACGCGAGCTGACCAGCCTGCTTCCCGCCAATGCGTGCAGCCGAGCGCGAACGATCCGCCATGCTCACGGGATGGGGCCGGCAGGCGTGGCCGCTGCCGTGGTGCTGGATGGGGCCGGTTTCATGAGCTGCAACTGGACGGCGATACGTCACCGCGCCATCAGCCTTAATTCCCGCCACTGGATGGGCAACCGCTCCACCTCCACGGGCAAGGACCGGTCCCGAACGCCCCCCCTCGCTGGCGAGGAGCGCGGCCTTCACAGGCTACCGAACGCACTTTTCCATCCCAGCCCCCTGCGGCGTGAACACCGCTATCTTCGCTCGGCGGCATGATTTCAACCGTTCCCACGTCCTCGTTTGGGTTCAGTCGTCCGGTTGAAACCTTCTGAATGAGGGCGTGCGGTTGGCGTCAGAGTTTGCCAAGCCAAAGCCAACCAGCGTGCAGCGGTTTCCTCGGTGCTGCGGGTGGGCGATGGCGGTGAGTCATGCGAACCAAACTGTCAGTTCCGGCAACCCCATGAAGCGTCTTCCCGTCTCCACTCCGCCGCGCGCGCGCGCCCACGGCTTCACCCTCATCGAACTCCTCGTCGTCATCGCCATCATCGCGATCCTGGCGGGGATGCTCTTGCCGGCCTTGGCCAAGGCCAAGAAGACCGCGCAGGGGGGAGTTTGCATCAACAACCAGAAACAGTGGGGGGTGGCCGTGCAGCTCTACTCGAGTGAAGGCGATGAGAAGCTTCCCTACGCGTGGTGGGGCCCTGACCCGGATTTGCCCAACAGCGCCCCGCCCTACTACAACGCGACCAGCGGCGGGTCGCGGCTGTCGCCTTATCTGGGTGTGCCTAGGCCCGCCGTCGCAGTGGTTGCCGGGGTCATGTCTGCAGGGCAGGGAGGCAACAGCAACTACGACTGCCCGGCTCAGGATCACACCAATCCCAATTACGTTCCGAGCGTCGTCCACACGGTCGGTAAGATCAGTTATGTGGCCAGCCAGCGTTACCGCCTTAATCCGCATCTGGGCGGCCAGGGGCTAGGGTGGAGCCCGCCCGGCAATCCCTTTCCTGCGGCGAGAATGACGAAGATCAGCCGCCCATCTGACAAGGTGTTCGCTTACGACACCTGTTCCATGACCACGGCCACTGCCGGGAACATGGTCCACTACGCCTACAGTCTGACTCCAGGGAACTTCACCGACTCCGGCGCGACCGGCCCGGGCTCATCGTATACAGGTGGACCCACTGGCGATCCGACCAACCCCATGAACTACTCGGTCGGGGGGTATTGTATGCCTAACATCGGCATCCCACACGGGAAGCGGACCGGCATCGTCTACATGGACGGAACAGTGGAACTGGTGCCGCCTACCAGCCGCGTCACCTTCGGGGGAATCTTGGCTGGCGTCGTCGGCGCGGCCAACGATGCGGCGAATTGGACTTTGGATTGAACCCGGCGAGCGGCGGCGGATGCCCCCGCACCACTTGTGCTGGGGCCGGTTGAGCCAAACAATCGCAGGCCTCGCTTGCCCCGCAGCTTCCCGTTTGGTTTAGTTCGCCCCGCAGCTAATCTCGCCCCACGCACCCCCTAACTCATGGACAAGAAAACCCTCACCATCGCCATCCTCGCCGTCCTCGCCATCGTCGGGGCCGCTGTCCGCCTAGCCACCTCGCAGTCCGACGGCACCTCGCGCGTGAACCTGAAGCCGTTCGAGCAGCTCGGCTCGATGGCGGCGGCGGAGGCCGCCAAGGCGCTCAACAGCCAGGGCACCGTAGTTGTCGTCGTGGAGGTCATCGAAGGGGTCAAGAATCCAGCCAACGAGGCGCAGGTCAAAGGCTTCAAGGCCGGGCTGGGCAAGTCCAAGGGCGTGACCGTCAAGGAGGTCAAGGAACTCAAGCGCGACATGTCCGGGGATCCGCGCGAGTGGCCTGCGGGGCAAGCGGCGCAAATCGCCGGCTTCGGCGCGGGCGCGGGCGCGGTGGTGTTGTTCATCAACTTCCCCCAGTCCCTGTCCCCGGCAGATGTCGCCACGCTCAAGGGGAGCGGCGCGAAACTCGTCGTAATCTCCGGGCAGTCGCCGCTCTTGGCGTCGCTGGTGACTCAGGGGATCGTGCGCGCGGCGATTGTGGCTCGCACGCCGCCCCAGCCCGCCCCGAGCGGCCCGGAAAGCCCGGCGGTGTGGTTCGAGCGGGTTTACACGGTGTTGCGGACGCCGTGAGGCGGGGGCAGGAGGAAGGGAATAGGAGATAGGCAATGGGGCGGAGGCGCTCTCACCCTCACCCTTTCTCACCTGCTCACTTTTCCGCCTTCTCCCTGTGCCCCAAGCCGAGGAAGAAGATGATGGCCGAGGAGACAATCATCGAGGCGCAGAGGAAGTAGAGGCCGCCGGCGAAGGAGCCGGTGCGCTTCTCCACTTCGCCCAGCACCGTCGGGCCGAGGAAGCCGCCGAGGTTTCCCACCGAGTTGATTAGCCCGATGCTGCCTGCCGCTGCTGCCTCGGTGAGGAACATGCTCGGCAGCGCCCAGAAGGCCGGCATGTAGGACTTGAACCCCGCGAAGGCTACCATGAAGCAGATCACCGTGAGCGTGAGGTTACCGCGCGTGAAGGGCGCGAGGCCGATGGCGCACGCGCCGATGACGATGGGCACGACGGCGTGGTAGCGGCGTTCCTTGTGCCGGTCGGAACTCCACCCGACGAAGAGCTGCCCCGTCAGCGCGAGCAGGGGCGGGAGCATGATGAGCCAGGTGAGCTGGTTGAAACTCATGCCATACCAGTCCTTCAAGATGCTCGGCAGGAAGAACTCCACGCCGTAGCTGCCGGTCACGGTGCAAAAGTAGGCCAGCGCGAGCAGGAGAACTTTTGGGTGGCGCAAGGCTTCGAGCACGGTCATGCGTTTGCCTTGGGAGCGGCTGAGTCGCTCGCGTTCCAACTCCTGTTCCAAGGCGTCGCGCTCCTCGGTCGTGAGCCACTTGGCGTCGCGCGGTCGGTCCGTCATGGCGTAGAGAACGATGACGCCCAGCACCACGGCGGGGATGCCCCAGAAGATGTAAACGCACTGCCAGCCTTCCAGGCCCATGAACTCCGGGTGATGCACGGGCACGCCGTTGACCACCTCGTCGGTGCCGATCTTGAGCAGGGCGTTGGAAATCTTCGGGCTCATGATCTGTGCGAAGGGCGTGGCCACGAGGAAGTAGGCCAGGGCCTTGGCGCGGTCGCGGCTGGGGAACCAGTGCGTGAGATAGACGATGATGCCGGGGAAGAAGCCGGCTTCCATCAGCCCGAGGAAGAAGCGGACGGAGTAGAACTGAAATTCCCCCACGCCGACTTTCCGGTCGAAGGTGCGGTTCAGCCAGCCGACGAAATCCACGGAGACGCTGAGTTCATGCCCAACGAACGCCGTCAGCGCCGCGACGATGCCCCACGAGACCATGATGCGGCTGATCCACTTGCGCGCGCTCCAGCGCTCGACGATGAGCGTGCCGGGAATTTCGAGTAGGAAGTAGCCGAGGAAGAACATCCCCGCGCCGAGGCCGATGACGGCGTTGTCGAAGCCCGGCAGGTCCTTCGTCATCGTGAGCTTGGCGATGGAGACGTTCGCGCGGTCCACGTAGGCGATGACGTAGCAGATGAAGAGGAGCGGGAGGAGCCGCCAGTAGGCCTTGCGGCGCGCGCGGTCGAGGGCAGAGGGGGCGGAGTCGGTGGCCATGTGGTGTGTTGTGGCGGGGACGATGAAGGGGCGGCGGGCGTGACTCAAGGCAGGATTGGTTCCGGTGCGAGAAAGGGGGCAAGTAGGAGCAAGATCAGCATTACGAACAGGACAGACCAGAACGCGGCTCGCTCCTCGCCGGATTTCCGCGTTGACCCTCCCTCCACCCGCCCGTAGGGTTTTTCCCATAACCGCTGGGTCGCGTGTCGCGACACCACGGAAACCGCTCATGGCCGAAGGTTACTGCGTCAAATGCAAGTCGAAGAGGGAGATCACCGCTGGCGTTGAAGAGGTGATGAAGAACGGGCGCAAGGCCATCAAGGGCCGTTGCCCCGTATGCGCCACGGTCATGTTCAAGATCCTCGGCGGCAAGGCCCCCGCCGCCCCGCCGGCGAACCCCGTCCCCGCCGCGCCCGCCGCTTAGTCCATAGTTAGCAGTCCGCCCCTGTCCCCCTCTCATTTCATGGCCCAGCAACTTGCCTACGTCATCGTCACCCCCTACACCCTCGCCAAGTCCCGCACGGGCGGCATCTTGGCGCGGCTCATCACCCGCACGGGCTTGGAACTCGTCGCCGCCCGGATGTTCGGTGCGTGCCCGGAACTCGTTGCGGAATACTCCAAAGTCGTCATCTCCGCCGCCGACCCGCAGGACCGCACCGTCCAGCAGCTCATCCACGACTACATCGTCCACGAGCTAGGCCCCGACCCGAAGACGGGCCGCCGCCGCCGCTCCATGATGCTGCTCTTCCGGGGCGAAGATGCCGTGCGCAAGGTCCGCTCCGTCGTCGGCAACATCAGCCACTCCCGGCGCGGTGGTGAGACCATCCGCGATACCTTCGGCGACTACGTCATGGACGAGCGCGACCAAGTTCGTTACTTCGAGCCCGCCGTCCTTGCCGCGCCGAACGCCGAGGAAGCCGGCGTGAAGCTCAAGCTCTGGGCGCGCTACTCCGACGCCGACGGCGGCATCCTTGAAGACTGCGTCGAACACCCGCCCGGTGAAAAGGTCGAGCGCACCCTAGTTCTGATTAAGCCCGACAACTTCCGCTTTGCCACCGGTCGCCCCGGCAACGTCATTGATTTCTTCAGCCGCACCGGCCTCTACATCGTAGGCATCCGCGTCCTCCACATGAGCACCGCGCAGGCGATGGAATTCTACGGCCCGGTGAAATCCTTCCTTCGCACCAAGCTCAAGTCCGTCATCGCTGCCAAGGCCAAGGCCGTCCTCGAAAAAGACCCGAGCATCGGCTTCACCATCCCGCCCGAGACCGAAGCCGCGCTCGGCGATATCCTCGGCCCCGTCTTTGGCGACAGCCAGTTCGACAACATCGTCCGCTTCATGTCCGGCCGCTCCGAGGCCGAGTGCTCGAAGGACCAGTTGGCTGAACCCGGCACCGAGAAGTGCATCGCCCTCGTCTATGAAGGCGCCAACGCCGTTGCCAAGATCCGCGATGTCCTGGGCCCGACCGATCCCGCGAAGGCCCCGCCCGGCTCCATCCGCCGCGAGTTCGGCTCGAACATCATGGTCAACGCCGCCCACGCCAGCGACGCCCCCGAGAACGCGCAACGCGAGCTGGGCATCGTCCAAGTCGAGGCCAACGACTTCAAACGGGTCGTCGAGCAGACCTACGGTGCGGTGTGAGCGGAGTGCCGAGCTCCCGCCGGTCGGTGGCGGTTGAGTTCGCACCTTGGCTTCGAGCAGGGCAGGGGACCGAGCGGCAGCAATAATGCCGGGTTGCTCCACGAGTGTGTGCCTTTCCCGAAGCCGACGGAGGTGGCAGATCGCAATGAAATCGAGATTGCGCTTGCTCCGTCCCCGGTCGCGACGCAATCCTTTCCCCGCAGCCTCAAGTTGCAAACGCGCACGTGGCGGAATTGGCAGACGCGCTAGATTCAGGTTCTCGGAATCGTCGGTTTCAGGAGGTTCCATCCCGTTTCAATGAATTGCAGATTTGTGCCCGTGTTTATTGGCTAAAAGCAGCCTTGCGTTACCTTTCTTTCACCCTGCTGAGGCTTCGCTAACCCTTTCGAGAACTTCATGAAAGTGGCACAAAAAGTGGCACAGCTTTCGATCCGGATTTCGTTGGAGTGTTTTCAACACTCTTGTTCATAAAAAACACTCCACCCTCCCCGGTTCCTGACTCGGTTTGCCTTGGGCCGCTTCGCGTTTTGAACGCCGTGGTTCCTTCTCTCCGTAGCCGCTGAGTCGCCACAGGAACTTCGAGGCCGAGTAGCGCGCTGGCGGGGCAGGGAGTCGCTATCCAGTCCTGACTCTGTGCATGCCGTTGACGGTGCCTCCGAACGCCGACACCCCTCCTGCCCATGCAACAGCCCCCATCTCCGGGGCTATAAACCCTTGAAGGTCAGCCTAGCTGCTCCTTCCCCGTCCCGGCCGTGAACTCCTGCCGCTGGCGGGAGCGGCTTCCCACGGGTCCACGTTGGTTCACCCCAGGAGATAACCATGAGTTCCCACGCCGATAAAATGCTGACCGATGAAATTGTCCCCCGCCTCCACAACACGATCCCGCACCAAGTTGCCTTCGTCGGGGCCGAGGATGCCGAGGAGGTGTTGCAGGATGCCACGTTGATGGCTGCCCGCATACTGGCCCGCGCTCAAGCCAACGGCAAAACCGTGACGCCCGGCAACGTCGCCTTCTACGCGTTGCTGCACGCCCGCTCCGGCCGGCGCAGCCACAGCGCGGGTCGCAGCGATGTCATGGGCACGCGCACGCAGCTCGTGGGCAACAGCCGCGTCACGTCCCTGGAAGCGCCCTTGGCTCCCGATGACGAGTTCCCGGACGACACGTTCTCGTTGGGCGACGTGCTCGCCAGCGAGGCGGAGGATCCCTCCGAGACGGCGGCGCGCAACCTGGACTGGCAGGCGTTTGCCGCCACGCTGGACGCCCGGACGCGGGCGATCCTCTCGTGCCTGGCGCGGGAGGTGTCGTTGCAGACGGTGGCGGACGCCCACGCCGTATCGCGCACGACGGTGCAGACCTGGCGCAAGACGCTGCCGCAGGCGGTGCGTGCGTTCATGGGCGAGGAACTGCTCCACTGGCTCCAGCAGGCCCCGGCTTGGCAGGAGAGCCTGCGGTCGTTCCGGGAACAGCTCGCCTGCCGGGTGGAGCGCCGGGTGGCGTAGGCGAACCTTGCCGAGCGTCCAAGTCCAACGCATCACCAGGACGGCGCGGACGGAGTCCCAACCTCCGTCCGCGGCCGACGGCCACCACACTAATGCTCAAGAAATTGTGCCAGCAGACCATTGACACCGTGTCCAACTGGACCGGCTACACAGCCACGCGCGTGCCCCTGCGGCGGGCCTCCGGACCAGACGAGGTGACGCTCGATCTGCCGGGCTATTGCCAGCTCGACTCGTATGGCTGCGGCGCGGTCGCCGGCATCATGGTGCTGAAGCACTTCAAGCCTAGCGTCAGCTTCACCACCTTTAACGCGCGGGTGAGTCCGCACCCCCAGAACGGCACCGCCACCCGCCGGCTCGTCCGGGCGCTGCGGCAGAGCGGCCTGCGCGTCAGCGAACGCCACGACCTGACCTTCGCGGACCTGTGTGCGGCGATCGACGTGGGCAGGCCAACCCTAGTGGTGGTGCACAACCCCGGCGTGGAAGATTCGCATTGGGTCGTGGTCTATGGCTACGGCCGGAAGCCCAACCGTGTGTTCCTCGCTACCAACGGGTTTCCGTTCGTAACGAATGTGGTCCCACTCCGCCGGTTCGCCCGGCTTTGGTATCCGCACGGCAACGGCCTCGTCTGCGCCAAGGCGAAGCGCTCGGCGTGTCGGATGGACCGCCGCACGGCGTAAGCACCGCGAAACGAGCCGTTCCGCGAGGGGCGGCTCCTTTTTAGCCAGCGACTCCAAGCTCCTCGGCTGTCGTTCCGTGTCAGGCACACGATCCGGCTTCGCGCCTATGCTGATCAGGGATCTCGGGTGTCCCCTAGCCGAAGACCGGATCGTCGGCCCGATACCGCGTCACGCGCGCGCGCGTAGGTGGGGCCGGCTACGGCGCGCTGGGTCATCGGGCCGCGACCGGCGTGACGGGTGCCTTGGGCTGGCTGGATTACGTTTAATTCTCCCTGGTCACATGCACGACCGTCGGCTACGGCGACTTCGTGCCGGTCGGCCCGATCCGTTTCATCGCGGCCACCGAGGCGCTCAACGGCTGAGTCCTGCTCGGCTGGTCCGCCTCCTTCACATTCCTTGAAATGCAACGCTACTGGCGGGATTCGAGCCGGTAAGACTTTGGGTGCCTACGCGCAGCTCAAAGGCTGCCGGAGGCCAGGACGACCGACCGCTTGCGTTCTGATTGCCGCGCGATTTGAGTCAGTGACCTGCCAGACATCAACGGGTTAACCGCCCTTCGAACCACGCCACGGCTCGTGAAATCAATTCTTCAGATTGCCCTCCGAATCCGCGCAGGGGTGCCCGCGTCTGAAACTGCGATGCCCGGACGACTCTTCTCACGCAGCCCGCGCTTTGCTGGTCTGGTGGGGTTTACGCTAGCGGTGGTCGTAGGCGTGAGAGCTACGGCGCAGGCGGCGGAACTGCCGCTGCGGCAGGTGATCGACGCGCAAGTCCAAGCCGCTTGGAAGCAGGAGAAACTAAAGCCAGCGGCGAAGGCGGACGACGCCACCTTCTTGCGCCGCGTGCAGCTCGACCTGCTCGGCACCATCCCCGCGCACGACGAGGCGCGGGCATTCCTCGACGACCCGGACTCGCTCAAGCGCGACAAGCTTATCGCGCGACTGCTCGACGACCCGCGCTTCGCCACGCACCAGGCGAGCCTGTGGGATCTCACGCTCTTCGGTCGCCATCCTCCGAACCCGGACACGACACGCAACCGCACGGCGTTCCGTGAGTGGCTCACCGGGAAGTTTGCGCAGAACGAACCGCTCGACCGCTGGGTGCGCGCGCTGTTGCTCGCGGAAGAGGAAGGCTCGGAGCTGTTCTACGCGGCTTACAGCAACAAGCCCGAGGACTTGACCGAGGCCTTCAGCCGGATTTTCCTGGGCACGCAGCTCCAATGCGCGCGCTGCCATGACCATCCTTACACCGACTTGAAGCAGCGGGATTTCTACGGCATGGCGGGCTTCTTCGTGCGGCTCGTCGTGATGGATCAAGGCTCCACGGGCAGCGGCGAAAAGCAGGCGAAGAAGTTCAAGATTGGCGAGAAGGGCAGCGGCGACGTGCTCTTCGCGGGCAACATGAAGGACGCCAAGCCCGGCAAGAAAGGCGAGCCGGTGAAGCCCGCCTTCCTGCGTGGTGGGGTGCTCACCGAGCCGTCCGTGCCGGTAGGGTTCAAGGAACCGGAGTTCAAGTCCGGCACGAAGTCGCTGCCCAAGCCGGAGTTCTCGCGCAAGGAAAAGCTCGCCGAGTGGGCCACGGCTCCGGCGAATCCCTTCTTCGCCCGCGCGGCGGTGAACCGCGTCTGGGGCCAGTTCATGGGGCGCGGCATCGTGCATCCCGTGGACGACTTCGAGGCGGACAACAAGCCCGCGCTGCCCGCGTTGCTCGACGCGCTCACACAGCAGTTCGTCGCGCACCAGTTCGACCTCAAGTGGCTCATCGGCGAGCTGGTCCGCAGCGAGACCTATCAGCTCGCCAGCACGGGCGCGACGAAGGAGGCGCTGCCGAAGTTCTACGAGCGCGCGCGGCTCCGGCCGCTCTCGGCGGAGGAAATCGTCACGGCGCTCAAGACCGGCGGCGGCGACGCGGCGCAGAAAAGCGACGGTGTCACGAGTGATTATTTCACCCGCTACTTCGGCGAGCCGACCAATGGGCAAGGCGAGTTCCAGGGCCGCCTCAGTGAGCATTTATTCCTGAACAACAGCGACAATGTCCGCGCGTTCCTCAGGCGCAAGAAGGGCAACCTCGCAGACTCGATCCTCCTCTCCACCGAGCCGTGGGAGCGGCGCGTGGACCGGCTGTTCCTCGCGGTGCTCACGCGGTTGCCGAACGCCGCCGAGCGCGACAAGTTCACGGCCTATTTGCAGAGCGACCCGAAACCAGAACCCTTGGTGGAAGAGGCGCTTTGGGTGCTGGTGAACCTGAGCGAGTTCCGCTTCAACCATTGACCACATGAAACCGCAGCCAAGCCCCGGCCAGTGCCGCCCGCACGAGCACCTCTCCCGCCGCGCGCTGCTCAAAGGCGCGCTTGCCACGACCGCCGGCGTGACCGTCGCGAACTGGGGCGGGCTCTTCAACACGCAGGCCGTCGCCGCCGAGGCGGCCAAGCGCGGCAAGCGTTGCATTCTGCTTTGGATGAACGGCGGCGCGAGCCAGATAGACACCTTCGACATGAAGCCCGGCCGCGCCACCGCCGGGCCGTTCCGCGAAATCAAGACCAAGCTCCCCGGCTACCACATCTGCGAGTATCTGCCGAAGATGGCGCAGCAGGTGGACAAGCTCGGCATCATCCGCAGCATGAGGACGCAGTCGCCGGACCATCCCGACGGCATCTACCACATGCACACCTGCTACAAGCAGTCCGAGCGCGTGCCGCACGCCGAGCTGGGCGCGATGGTCGCCAAGTATCTCGGCCAGGCCGACGCCGACCTGCCGAGCTTCGTGCGCATGGGTCCGACGGGCAACGCCGGCTCCGGTTATCTCGGCCCGAGCTACGAACCCTTCAGCATCGACCGCGGTGGCAAGCTGCCTTACTTCACAAGCCCTTACCTGTCCACAGCCAACGAGGCGCGGCGCAACGACCTGCTGCGCTTCATGGAGGCCGAGCACAAGAAGGAGAACGGTGCCGAGGCCTACGAAAGCCACCGCGTCGCGAAGGAACGCGCGTGGCGGTTGCTGCGGGCGAAGGAACTCTTCGACACCACGAAGGACTGGCCCGCGCACGAGTCGCTCTACGGCGCAACGGAGTTCGGCCGCAGTTGTTTTCTCGCACGCAAGCTCGTCGAGGCCGGCGTGCCCTTCGTCGAGGTCGGGCAGGACAATTACGACAGCCACGCGGACAACTTTGTCTGCCACAAGGCGAACATGCAGGTGCTCGACCCCGCGTGGGCCGGGCTGCTGATTGACCTCGAACGCACCGGCCAGTTGCAGGACACGCTCGTCGTGTGGATGGGCGAGGTGGGCCGCACGCCCACCATCAACAACCGCGCCGGGCGCGACCATTTCATTCGCGGCTGGACCATCGTGCTGGCGGGCGGCGGCGTGAAGGGCGGCGTGGTTTACGGCTCCACCGACGCCGATGGCCGCGAGGTCGCGGAGAATCCCGTGAGCGAAGGCAACCTCTTCGCGACCATCTACACCGCGCTGGGCGTGAACCCGCGCGCGAAGCACTTCGCCGGCACGCGCCCCATCTGGGCCACGCCGGAAGGCTCCAAGCCCATCAAGGAGCTGCTCTCATGAGCGCCGACGCCAAACCCACGGACGCCGCGCCCGCCGCCGACGCGAGCTTCGCCAAGGCCGCGTTGCTCTGGTCGCTGCCGTGGGATGCCGACTGGGTTTCCGCCGTGAGTTTCGTCGGGCCTAGGCACGTCGCCGCCGGCAACAACCTCGGCGAAATTCTCCTCTGGGAATTGCCCGACAAGCCTGCGCCTGCGCCCGAGCCGACGGAGAAAGCCAAGTCCGGCAGCGGCGAGAAAGGCGAGCGCCCGCTCCATGTCGCGCCGCCGCCGACGCGCCAGTTCATCGGCCACTCGAACGTCATCAACCGCCTGCTCTGCGCCGAGAACCGTTGGCTCCTCTCCGCGAGCCACGACCACACGGTGCGCTACTGGGATATGCAGGCCGCGCCCGGAGCCGCCGCCAAGCTCGTGCTCAACGCCCGCACCATCGAGGACGCCGCGCGCAACAAAAGCTCCGGCCGGAAAGCCCCGCCGCCGATGGAGGTCGAGGTTCGCACTCAGTCGGCGGCGAAGACGATTCAAGGCGGCGAGTGGATTGTCGGCCTAGGCATGAGCCACGACCAGACCACGCTCATCGCCGGCGACGACGCCGGGCAGGTCGTGCTCCTCAACCGCACCGCCGGCACGGAGCTGAAACGCTGGCAGGTGAAGGGCTGGGCTTACGCCGTCGCGCTGTCGCCCGACCTCAAGCAGGCGTGCGTCTCTGAGCGCTACCCGCTCGTGTTCGACTCCGGACGCCACGTCGGCGTGAAGCTCTGGGACGCCACCACCGGCACAGTCCAGCACGACTTGGGCAAGGAGTTCAAGGACATGCAAATCGCCGCCGCCGCCTATTCCGCCGACGGCAAAACGCTCGCCCTCGGACGCGGCGGCGAGGCCGACGGCAACAACGGCAAGGTCTTCCTCCTCAACCCCGCCACCGGCAAGAAAGAGCGCGAGTTCACGCCCGGCCATCAATACGGCATCACCGACCTCTGCTTCCATCCCGACGGCAAACACCTCGCATCCTCGGGCCGCGACACCGTCGTGCGCCTCTGGAATCTCGCCGACGGCAAGCTGGTGAAGGAACTCGGCAGACCGCGCGGCGGCCAGTTCAAGGACTGGCTCCACGCCCTCGCCTTCTCGCCCGACGGCACGCGCCTCGCGGCGGCGGACATGGCTGGTTTCGTCCACGTCTGGCAGCTCGGCGGGTAAAGGGACGGCATATCCATTGGCGGGTTGCACGTGGGACGCTCTGAAATCGATTCTCATCCTCCAGGAGCCGCATGGGGAATTGAGGATCATTTTTTCGGCGAGTAATGCCAAACCCTTCCAGCGCGGTTGAAACGGGGATGAATCACTGCGATCAGCTCACCCTCACAACTTGGGCGGCACCTTCAACCAAGCACTGAACGGTGACAATCGTCCACAGTCCGGGCAACCCGTCGCGGGAAACTTCTCGCCGCAGTGCGGACACACCGCGCCGGTGACGAAGGTGTCGAATGCGTTCCGGCACTTGCCGCATTGCCAGAGCTGACCCTGGGGCGGCGCGGCGCGGCACGCTGGGCAGGCGAACCCCGTGTGCCGCGGAAGATTTTGGACGCGGGCCAGTGCCTGTGCGGAGCGGAACCCGCGCCAGCATCCCAGCGCGATGAACACCGTGAGAATTCCCAGCCACGGTGACTGCAACCAGACCGCCACGCCCAGCAGGCACACGGCTCCAACGAGTCCCAGCGCACTGGCGACCACCAGGCTGCGCGTGCGGCCACAGACAAACCACAGGAGCGAGCGCAGGATCTGTCCGCCATCCAGCGGATAGATCGGGAGCAGGTTGAAGACGAGCAGGAACACATTGATGAACCACACTGCCCGCAGGCATGCGATCACATCCGGTGAGCCGCCGGCCTTCGCCAAGGCCAGCAGGCCACCCAGCACAGGCACGAGCACGACATTGACGAGCGGCCCGGCAGCGATGCTCCAGAGCAGTGCGCCCGGCCGAGGCGGTGGGTTCACGTAGGCCACGCCGCCCAGCGGCCACAGCACAATCAGGTCGGCCTGGCCACCGACCTGCCGGCAGGCCAGCGCGTGGCCGAACTCATGCAGCATCACGATGCCAAACAAGGTCAGATACTCCACCGCGTTCCAGACGGGCGAGGTGTATTCGCCCTTGCGGCTGGTGATCTGATACGCGGCGACGAGAAACCAGGACCAGTGGAGATAGAGGTCAATCCCCGCGAGTCGGAACAAGTGGAAGGAGCCTTGCCGGGTGGGCATCACGGGCGAAACCATTACCAGAGCGGGCGGCGTTCACCAAGGGAATGCGACCCACGCGATAGCCCTCCTTCCGGGGCTATAAGCCTTTGAGACCAACCCTGTTGTTCGGTCTCGCCGGCGGCCAGCCATCCTCGGCCGCCGTTTCTCCCACCCCCAACCCAACCGCCCCGCCCGGCTACCGAGCCGGGCGGGGTCTTCAGAAAGGAGCCTTCCCCTTGTCCCTCAACCTTTGGTTCTTCGCCGCTTCACCTAGCCCCTCCCTGCCTCCCATCCTCTTCGCCCTCGGGTCCGACCTCGCTGGCTGGGGCCTTGCCGCCGTCGTCCTCTGGCTGCTGTGGCGACAGCGCAACGCCCCGCCGCCCAGTTCACCCGCGCCGCGCCCACCCGCGCCCGACCCGTTCAGCGCGCAGCACATCACCCGCACCTTCGTCGCCGCGCTGCCCAACCTCACCCGGGAGCTCAACCTCGAAGTCGCCACCGCGCGCCAGGTCGAGTTCTTCGAGCGCACCGACCAGAAGTCCACGCTCTGGGGCCTGATCGACTTGGGCACCAACACCGCCCAGCTCCGCCTGCCCGTCACCTACCGCTACCACCTGCGTCTCGCCGACGTGTGGCGGCTGGAGGTGCAAGGGAGCCACCTCATTGTCCACGCTCCGCTGCTGCGTGCCTCGCTGCCGCCGGCCATCCACACCGACGAGATGGAGGCCCACACGGAGCGCGGCTGGTGCCGGTGCGCGCCGGAGGACTTGCTCCGGGAGTTGCACCGCGAAGTCACGCCCTTGATCTCCCAGTGGGCCGGCAACGAGCAGCACCTCGGCCTAGTGCGCGAAACCGCCCGGCTACAGGTGGCCGAGTTCATGCGCCGCTGGCTGGAAGGCGAGACCCGCTGGGGGCCGCGCTCGTTCACCGCCATCAGCGTGCGCCTCGGTGGCGAGGCGCTGCCGCCACCACAGCCCACGCGCAGTCTGTTCCTCACCCCCGACTGAAAAGTTTGCAGTCCAACCAAAACCTCAACCCTAACACCCACCATGTCAGTCATCATCGAAGCCAACTACAGTAAGAAGATCGGTCTCCCCGGTTACAGCAGCCATCAATACATGCTCACCCTCCGCGCGGAGCTTACGGACCTCACGCAGGTCAGCGCGGAGAGCCAGCGGCTCCACGGCCTGTTGCAGGCCAGCGTGGACCGCGAACTCCAGCAGCCCGGCTGGCTCCCGCCGGCGAATGGTGTCAGAGGCCACGCGCCGACAAACGGCAATGGTCACAGCAACGGCAACGGCAACGACCACCACCCGACGAACGGGAATGGCAACGGCAACGGCCATCACCCGACGAACGGGAGTGGCAATGGTAACGGCCACAGTTCCACCGACCGCTGGCACTGCTCACCCAAGCAGCAGGCGCTCATCCTCCGCATCGTGGACGAACATCGGCTCGACAAGAACGACATCGAGCAGCTCGCCCAGGAGCGCTTCGGCAAGGGCGTCAAGCAGCTCAACACCCTCGACGCTTCCGGGCTGATCGAGGAGCTGTTTGAGAAGTATCCCCGGCCGCGCGGCAACGGGCGGTCCTTTGCCCTGACCTGATGAACGCTGCATCGCAGTGCCGCCTGTGAAGCTGACCATCCCAACCACCAACCCGGAGCCGGGCATCTTCACCGGTGCCCGGCTTCCACCCCTCTCCAAAAAAGTCCCTTGCACCCGCCGGACGTGTGCTACCCTCCGGTGTGGCTGTCGTGGGCGTGAGTGTTAGTTGATGGTGCCGGTTGCAGAACGGTCAGTCGAGTGAGTTCAGTTGACGGTGCAGAGGCAGTTCAGTCGGTTAGTAGCTACGCCCACGCCAGCCCGTTCGTTTTCTCCCGTTCGCGCCCCGATTTCCCCGCCCCCCTGACCCGCCTTGGGTCAACCACACCCCGTCGCAACGGAGGCATTGTCTGATTTTCAACCCCAACAAAACAAAACCCGAGACGGGCCGGGGCGTTCACGCGCTCCGGCCCGTTTCATTTCAACCCACAGAAAGGAACCCCATGACCGCCATGATGGAAGAACTGAAAACCACGAGCCTCTACTACCGGCAAGGCTCCAGCGACAAGGAATACCACGTCCGGCTCGAAGCGAAGGGCGACGGCTTCGTCGTCAACACCGCCTTCGGTCGCCGTGGCTCGACCTTGAGCACCGGCACGAAGACCTCAGCCCCGGTCTATTACGACATGGCGCTGATGATCTTCGAGAAGCTGGTGAACGAGAAGAAAGCCAAGGGCTACACGCCGGGCGCGACCGGCACGCCCTACCAGCACACACAGCAGGCCAGCCAAGTCTCGGGCCTGCTGCCGCAGTTGCTCAACGCGATTGACGAGGCGGAGGCCGCCCGGCTCGTCAGCGACCCGCGCTGGGCCATGCAGGAGAAGAAGGACGGCCGGCGTCTGCTGCTCCGCAAGGAGGACGGTGTCATCACCGGCGTCAACAAGCTGGGCCTGACCGTCGGCGTGCCGGAGACGGTCGTCCGCACCGCGCAGGACTTGTCCGGCGACTACGTGCTCGATGGCGAGTCCATCGGCGACTACCTGTATGCGTTCGACCTGCTGTTCCTCAACGGCCGGGACCTGCGAGGCGAGTCCTACCACCGGCGCTACAGCGCGCTGCTGAACCTGCTCGCTGGTGGTCTGCCCAAACACATCAAGGCCGTCACCTGCTGGGTGGACCCGATGGACAAGGCGTCGTGGCTGCGGGACTTCGAGGAGGCCAAAGCCGAGGGCGTCGTGTTCAAGCTGTTGAGCGCGCCTTACTCCGCTGGTCGGCCGAACTCCGGCGGTTCGCAGCTCAAGCATAAGTTCGTCGCCACGCTCAGTGCGGTGGTGGCGCAGGTCAACGCGCAGCGCAGCGTCGGGCTGCGGCTGCTCAATCACGAGGGCTGGCAGCCCATCGGCAACGTCACGATCCCGGCGAACCACAAGGTTCCCGCCGTCGGTGCCGTGGTCGAGACTCGGTATCTCTACGCCTACCGCGACGGTTCGTTGTTCCAGCCCGTGTATCTGGGCGAGCGCAACGATGTCCGCCAGGAGGAGTGCGTCGTCTCGCAGTTGAAGTTCAAGCGCGACGAAGACGAAGTTGTTTAGCCACAGATTGGCACAGATGAAACACAGATAAGGAGCAATCCCCATCGGTGTTCAATCTGTGTTTCATCGGTGGCCAAGAAAATCCCCGGTGGCTCCGTTCGGAGGCACCACAACCCCACAAACCCGGCCGGCCAGTTCCGTTGTCCTCCAACGGGGCTGGCCGGCCCTTCTCTGAAACCCCAAGCAAGTATGAATCCAAATCCCATCATCGAACTCCCCGTAGCCGAATGGAAAACCGCCCTCACGGGCCTGTCCAAAGTCATTAGCAAACGCACCTCGCTCCCGGTGCTCGAACAGCTCCGCGTCACGCGCACCGCCGCCGGGGCCGTCACGTTGCAGGCCACCGACCTTGACGTGAGCGCGACCTATCTGGCCGCGCAGCCCAACGCCGGCGAGCCCTGCGACTTCCTCGTGCCCTTCGCGCCGCTGAATCAGGCGGTCAAGGGCAGCAAGGAAAGCATCCAACTCGTTGCCGAAGCGAACGGCCCGGTCCGCCTGCGCACCTTCATCGGGGCCAGTCCGATGGAACAGGCCTTCGCCCCGCTCCCCGTGGACGAGTTCCCGCCCGCACCCGTCGTTACCGGCAGACCGGTGCCGTTGGATGCGGTCTTCCGCGACAGTCTCCGGCAGGCGCTGGACTGTTGCAGCGACGATGGTTCACGCCACGTCCTCCAGCACGTCTGCCTGGACACGCGCCTCGCCGAAGGCCACTACCTCGCCGCCACGAATGGCCGGCATCTGTTCTGCGCGAACTCCTTCCGGTTCGACCTGAAGGCGCCAGTGCTCATCCCCGACCTGCCGTTCCTCCGGTGGACCAAGTTCATGGAGGACGGGGCGATTGAGTTGAGCGTGCGGCCCAAGGGCAAGACCGAGGGGCCATGGGTGCAGCTCAAGTCCGGCCCGTGGACGCTCATCGCCAGGTCGAGTGACTTGGTGTTTCCGAATTGGAAAGAGGCGGTGCCCGAGCCCAAGAGCACGCGCACCCGCATTCAGTTCGACCCACCGGCCGTGGCGACGCTGCTGGCCGGGGTGCCGCGCCTGCCCGGGGGCGACGAGGTGAACCGCCCGGTGACGCTGGAAATCGCGGGGAGCACGCTGACCGTCAAGGCCCAGGCCAAGGGGGCGGAGGACTGGACGTGCCTCACCGTCGCCGGTGCTACCCTCACTGGGAAGTCGGTCAGCATCGCCTTGAACCGGGACTACCTGCTCAAGGCGCTGCGCTTCGGTTTGACCACGGTGGCGATCGAGGACGACCTGACTCTGCTCGACTTCTACGAAGGCGGCCGGCGGATGATTGTTTCGCCGGTGCGTCCGTCCGAGGCACCCGCGCCCGCCGCCCCCCAGCCGGCGCCGCCAGTCAGTTCCCAATCCTCTCCCAGCGAGACCCCGGCGAGCGCGATTCCGTCCGCGCCACCGGTGGCAACCCCGACGGAAAAACCCAAACCCACCATGCCCACTGCAACCCTGCCTGCGCCTGAGCGCGGCACCCGGTCCCTCGCCCCGGTCAATGGCGAAACCCAGTCCTCGTTTGCCGCCGTCGTCACGCACCTTGACGGTGTGAAGGCGAAGCTGCGCGACGTGATGACCGAACTCAACGGGACGCTGACGCTGCTCAAGACCGCCGAGAAGGAGCAGCGCGTCTCTGCGAAAGAGGTCGAGTCCGTCCGCGCCACGCTGCGCTCCCTGCAACGCATGCAGGTGTAACCCCACGGTGGGACGCGGCGGTGGGTGATCCCTGCCGCCGTGTTCCCGCCGCCTTCTAAAACTCAACCCATGAACCTCCTCACCAAAGTTGTAGTGCTCGTCCTGCTGGGCGTGGGCTCGGTGTTCGTGCTGCTGCACGTCCTGCCCTGGCTCCTTGGCTCCCTGGCCATGTTCGGTGCCTACAAGCTCTACCAGCACCTCCATCCGCCGTTCCGCTAAAACCACCATGAACTCTGAACTCCTCTCTCTGCTCACCCGCGAAGGCGTGCTCCTTGCCGTGAGCGTCCGTTACTGGCGCGGCTGCAAGAAGCTCCGCGCTGAAGACCTCGGCCTCCATGCTGAGGATGTCTCCGACCGCTTGATCAGTCTGGGTCACAAGCGGCTGCTCCCCCGCGACGCCACCGCCGCGCTGGCTTTGATCGAAGGGCGCACGCACGCCTTCGTCGAGGCCAACACGTTCCCGTTCCTGGGCGGCCTCGCCCACTTCCTGCCCAACGGCCGGCTGGAGGACGTTTCCACGCGGCTCCACGAACTCGAAGCCGGGTTCTGGGCGGCCAAGGCGGACTTCCTCCGGAGCTACGCCGGGCTGCGGGAGTCTGCGGCAGTCGAGTGGCGGGCCTTGGCCGGGAAACTCGTGACCCACCCGGAGCAGCTCGTCGCCACCATTGAGAGTTCGTTCCCGCTGCCGCAGCAGATGGACCGGTTCTTCGCCTTCGAGACGCACCGGTTCCAGGTGTCCGCACCGGAGGCGTTGCAGCGGGAGCTCATCACCACCGCCGAGCAGCAGGTGGTCATCCACGCCCGGCAGCGCGCCGCGAATGAAGCGGCCACGAAGATCCACCGCGACGTGGCGGTCTTCGTGGCCGACTGCGTGGCGAGCCTGCGCGAACAGA
>JBDKJY010000028.1:0-92149 GCA_039796295.1 Verrucomicrobiota bacterium | reverse complement strand
CATCGGCGCGGGATGGCGCACCTGCGCGCCACCGGACAGGGGCCGATCATTGGGCGGCGCATCGAGATATCGGCCATGCGCTCGGACGGGACGGAATTCTCCGTGGAGCTGACCGTCGTCAGTGTGGCGGGAGCCGACCGTCCCACGTTCCTCGGCACGATCTGCGACATCACGGAGCGCAAGCAGGCCGAGGCCGCGCTTCGGAAACAACAGGCTCTGCTGCTCTCCATCTCAGAAGGCACCACGGACGTCGTCTTTGTGAAGGATTTGCAGGGCCGCTATCAGCTGATCAACACCGCAGCCAGCCGCTTTGTGGGCAAGCCCGTTGAGGAGGTCTTGGGCAAGGACGACATGGCCATCCTCCCGCCGGAGGCAGCCCGAACGCTCATGGCCGGCGACCGCGCGATCATGGCATCCGGCCGCACGCAAACCTTTGAGGAGCATGTGCAGTTGAGCTCTGGTCAAATGGTGACTTTTCTGGCCACCAAAGGGCCGATCTTCAATGCGCTGGGCGACGTCGTAGGCTTGTTCGGCATCGCCCGCGACATCACGGAACGCCGCAATCTGGAGCAGCAACTGCGGGAATCGCAGAAGATGGAAGCCATTGGCCGGTTGGCCGGGGGTATCGCGCACGATTTCAACAACATCCTGGCAGGCATCCTCGGGCATGTGGACTTGGCTGAAATGGATAGGCCCAGCCCCGAGCTGGCCGAGAACCTGAGGGTGATCAAGAAAGGCGGCCAGCGCGCCAGCGAGCTGGTGCGGCAAATTTTGACCTTCAGCCGACGGCAGGAGGCGAAACGCGTGCCGCTCAGACTGGACCTGGTCGTTGAGGAAGTCATCCAGCTGCTGCGTGTTGCGGTGCCCCGCAGCATCAAGTTTGCAATTTCCCTGGACCGCACGCCCACTGTATTGGCAGATGCCACCCAGATTCATCAGGTGATAATGAACTTGGGGAACAATGCCGCATACGCCATGGCAGACCGGCCCGGGACCTTGACGATCTCAGTGACCGAGTGCGAAGTGGACGCCGACCTCGCACGGCACCGGCCAGACTTGCACCCCGGCCGCTACGTGCGTCTGAGTGTGGCGGACACCGGTTGCGGGATGGATCCAACGACGTTGCAGCGGGTCTTTGAGCCTTTCTACACCACCAAACCAGTGGGGGAGGGAACGGGGCTGGGGCTGGCCGTCGTGCATGGCATCATGAAAAGTCACGATGGCGGCATCCTGTTGGACAGCCAGCTGGGGCGGGGCACGACGTTCCATCTGTATTTCCCCGTCTTCGGAGCTGAGGCCATGCCCCCAGCGGCCGGGATGTCGGATCTGCTGCGTGGCCGGGGCGAACACATCCTCATCGTGGATGACGAGGAAATCCTGGTGAAACTGGGGCAGCGCATCCTGGAGCGTCTCGGATACCGAGTGACCATCCAGACCAGTCCCCAGGCCGCAGTGGCGGCGGTGCAAGCGGACCCGGCGGCGTTCGACCTGGTGCTCACGGACTTAGCCATGCCGGAGATGCGCGGGGACGAGTTGGCCAAAGCAGTGCTAGCCATCCGGCCCGGGCTGCCCATCATCCTGGCGACGGGTTTCAACACTCTCGTGCATGAGGAGAAGTCGCCGTGGCTGGGCTTCAGCGGGTATCTGTCCAAGCCCTACGAAACGCGGACGTTAGCAGAAATGCTCAGGCAGATCCTGAACAAATCCAACGCCCCAGACTCATGATCTAAGTGCAGCTCGTGGAGGACGAGGATGCGCGTGGTGCTCGTGGACCTGAGCTGCCGGACATAGCTGGCTGGAGCTGATCGTGAAATTACAGCAACTCGATTCCTCCGTGAGGATCGTTGCAATGTCGGGCGGCGGGGGTAGCCACCTGGAGGCCTTCCTGCACGGAACGGAGCGGATGGCATCAACCCCATTGTCGGCCAGCAACTTTCTCAGCGCATCTGCCTGACGGATGACCTCAAACATCGGCACGAACAGCAGCTCGAAAGTGTTGCCGCTCAGGGCATCCGCAAACTGCTGGCTGCGACTGCTCTTAAAAAAATCCTTGGAACAAGGTGGCGATCTTTTTGAAGAGCGCGTCGCCGGCTGGAATGGTCAGACTGAATTGAGAGCGGATGGCGTTGTTGGCGATCTTTGTGTCACCGTGCAGATCAAAACCGGCCACAGGTGGGCACTTCAAAGCCGGTCAGTCTGAGGCGGGAGACTCATAACTGTTTTCTGGATTGGTTCACGCTTGGGTTGGCTGCGAGTTAAAACGAGCCGGGGGCGGCTGACCTCGATCGCCAGTTCAGCAGCGCTTGGGCGAAGGCCGACATCACGCTCGCTTCCACTTGCTTCTGCCAGCCGGGCAAGTGATGCCAAATTCCCACTGCCAGTCGGTGGAATGCAAACCGGACGCCACGGCGCGCGCCTTCTCCCTTCCTCGGAGGAGGGGAGAAGGTGGCTGTAGGCCGGATGAGGGTTGGGGCCACCAACGCCGACGCACGGAACCCCTCACCCCGGCCCTCTCCCCTCATCCGATGAAGGGAGAGGGAGCCAGCGCCCGCCCGCCCTTCACACCTCCGCCAGCGTCGTGTCCCGACGGCCACGCGCAATCGTGTGGCCGGTGGCGTCGCGGAGTTCGAGCCCGTCCAGTTCGCCCACCATCGTCACGCCGGCCCAGGTCTGCGCCTTCACGGGCGGGCCGCCGATGCTGTAGGCTTGGTTCAATGTCACCGCGCCTTCCACCAGATGCACCTCCACCGCGTCGGCCAGGCCGGGGTCGCGCAGCCAGGTCTTGAGCTGCCCGCCGCCGAGGTCGCGCCAGTTGAAGTCAAAGCGTGGCAACGCGGCCGCGTCCTGCGGGAAGATGCGCGGCAGCGTGTCCGCGATGGGCTGGCCGGGGAAGGTCCCCTCAATCGTCGCGTGATATTGCAACAGGCGCGCGATGATGGAGTTCGGCTCGCGCACCTCCGTTGCCTCGTCGCCGAAGAACTGCTCGCGGTCGGCCCGCTTGACGGAGATTTCCAGTTCCGCGTCGCTCACCTCTTTCAGCTTCGCGGTCAACGCCCCCCGCCGGGCCAGCAGCAGTGCGGCGGTCAGTGGGCCGACCGTCAGCGGCGCGGCGACGGGCAGCGCGGCATTGACGCGTAGCCAGTGCGCGTGGAAGCGCTCGATGATGTCGAGGTAATCGGTCACGCGGACCAGCCCGAGGTTGGGCACCGTGCGCGCGAGGGCGTGCCGGGCCCCGAGCCGCGCGACCACCATCCCCTTGTAGCCCAAAAGGCGAATCCACACGCCGTCCACGTCCGTGCCGTCCACGCCGAAAAGGTCGTCCCGCTCCGAGCGCAGGGCGGGCAGCGTCGTTTCCTCCAGCACCATGATGGCATCGGTGATGGTTTGATACGCGGCGCGCTGGGCCACGAGGTCCGTGCGCGCGTAAGTGCCCGGCGTGCCATCGGGATTGATGATGGGCAGCACGATGGGACCGCCGGTGAGGGCGTCCGCGAGGCCCCAGTGGGGGAGGTGCAAGTCGAGCATCTGGAGCCGTTCGGTTTCATTGATTCTGGCCATGGTGTGTGTGTGGTTGTGGA
Organism: Verrucomicrobiota bacterium; assembly: GCA_039796295.1. Lineage (GTDB taxonomy): Bacteria > Verrucomicrobiota > Verrucomicrobiia > Limisphaerales > SXTU01 > SXTU01. Next base: position 88,571 of record JBDKJY010000028.1, on the reverse strand, counting down.
TGAGACATCCGTTTTAGACTGCGGTTTATTTCTGCTTGGACTGACGCCCGTCGTTCCTCGACGGGTGATGGGGAGCGTTCTAAAGAGGACCGCAAAGACTGTAAACAGAAAATATTTCGGCCGCCGATTTCAACGCCAAGACGCAAAGGCGCAGAGACGCGGAAGCAAAATAGGTTGGGTGGGTAGGGCGCGTCTGTCCCCAGCGCGCCGCTGGATTTACCGGACGCCCAGCCGGCGCGCTGAGGACAGCGCTCCCCACCGCTCCGGCTCCCTCTCCCTTCCTCGGAGGAGGGGAGAGGGCTGGGGTGAGGGGTGACGTGCGCCGGCGTTGGTGGCCCACCCCTCATCCGGCCTGCGGCCACCTTCTCCCCTCGCTACGCGAAGGGAGAAGGCCCGCGCCATGGCGTCAGCTTACTTAGCGCCTCTGCGCCTTGGCGTCCCTGCGTTAAGTCGCCTCCAACCCCGAAATTCTTGTGTCGGCACTGCTATCGTCCGGGGTGGGTATGATGCGGCCTGTGGAGGCTATGCCATCACCTCAGGAACCTCTGACGCGGCCTGCGCCGGGTCTGCTACCGGCTGGGGTGGTCCGGCTACCGTCTGGACCGGGGGTGATACGGCTTGGGACACCCCGGCTACGGTCTGGGGAGGGGATGATACGGTTTAAGGGGGTGGTGATACGGCCTGGGAGGGCACTGATATGGCTTGGGGAGGCACTGATATGGGGCGCAAGTGCCTTCCCAGGCACATTTTACGTGGAAACAGGCGGTTCGGGTCCGAAATCAGGCTTTAGCTGCTCAAAAAGCGACAGTTGGGGGCCTTCCGCACGCCCTTTTCATGCCCCAACGGGGCTGCGGCCTCCGGCCCACCCCCGCTCGACCGGTTGCAGAGACGCGGACTGCGTGGCCTCCTCTCCCAGCGGGAGAGGAACGAGGTGAGGGAGAAAGGCCGCTGCGCTCAGTTGCATTCTCACGCCAAGAGACTCCCACGTTTTCTCCCTCACCCTGACCCTCTCCCGCTGGGAGAGGGGAGGCGCTTCCCGCCCACTCGTGCATGCGACCGGCTTGGCGGGCGGGTGAAGCGGGCGAGGCTAGGGCCGAATGGTTTAGAGTTTGCGATTGACCGTTGGCGCAGATGAGCGTCAATTCAGCCTCGGTCCGAGGTTCCCACACAATTATGAACACGCCATCGCCATCCGAAGACCCCGCTGCTCGTCGCCGGGCGGTGCCGACCCCGGACACTGAGTTGTGGCATCGCGACCCGCTGACGAGCCGGGCGTATCTCACGGCGGAGTGGAAGGCTTTGCTCGGCTACGAAGATCACGAGCTGGGCAGTGACTTCAACGAGTTCCAAAGCCGTCTCCACCCGGAGGAGCGGGAGGGCATCCTGCGATTGTTGCACGCGAATGCCAACCGGCCTGACTTCCAGCTCCCGATGGGGTTTCGCCTCCGCCACCGGGACGGCACGTATCGGTGGATGCCCGCTCCCGCCGGCGCGAAAGCGAACCAGCCCAAGCCACGCAGACCCGCTAGCGACCCCGTGGCCTTGCGTCACGCGGCAGAAGCGCACTTGAAGGAGAAGCCTGCGTCCCGCCCGGTAAAGACGGAGACGGACCTGCGGCGGCTCCAGCACGAGATCGAAGTCCAGCAGATCGAGCTGGAGATGCAGAACGAGGAGCTGCGCGCGGCGCGGGACCAGACGGCCGAGGACTTGGAGCGCTACACGGAACTCTACGACTTCGCGCCGGTGGGCTACTTCACGTTCACGCCCGAGGGCACCGTCCGCGCGGTGAATCTCCTCGGCGCAACCCTGCTGGGCATTGAGCGCGGGCGGCTGATGGGCCGGAACTTCCGCGAGTTCGTGGCGGAGGCGGACCAGCGGGTCTTCCAGGAGTTTCTCGTGCGCGTCCTGGCGCATGAGGTCAAGCAAAGCTGCGAGGTGCGGCTGGTGCGCGAAGGGGCCGTGCTGCGCGTGTCCCAGATGGAGGGCTTGTCGTCCCCGGACCGGCAGGAATGCCGCGCGGTGCTGGTGGACATCACGGAGCAGAAGGAGCAGGTAGCGTCGCTCTTCGAGGCCACGCGTTTCGCGCAGGCTACCATCGACGCTCTCTCCGCGCATCTTTGCGTGATGGGGGAGGACGGCACGATTCTCGCCACCAACGCCGCCTGGCGGCACTTCGCGGAGGCCAACCCGCCGGCCAATCACGCGGGCGAAATCGGCGCGAATTATTTCACCGTCTGCGAACGGGCTGCGAACGCAGGGGCGGACGACTCGCAGCACTTTCTGGCCGGCCTGCAGGCGGTCCTGACCGGTGAGAGGAAACAGTTCACCCACGAATATCCCTGCCACTCCCCGAGGGAACAGCGCTGGTTCATGGCCCGCGCCACGCGCTTCCCCGGCAGCGGCCCGGTGCGTGTGGTAGTGGCGCACGAGAACATCACGGAGCGCAAGCAGGCGCAGGAAGCGCGGGCAGACACCGCGCGCTTCAACGAAGCGCTGCTTGAGTCCTCCCCGCTGGCCATCCTCACCTACCAGGCTTCGGGCCAGTGCGTGTCAGCCAACCCGGCGAGCGAGCGCATCGTCGGCGCGACGCGCGAGCAACTGCTGGCGCAGAACTTCCGGCAGCTCGCAAGCTGGCAGCGCAGTGGGCTGCTGGCGGTTGCGGAACAGGCCTTGGCAACCGGCCAGCCACAGGAGATCGAGAGCGATTTCATCAGCTCGTTTGGCAAGGAGCTCCGGCTTCATTGCCGGCTGGCCCCGTTCCAACACGCGAGCGAGCTGCACCTGCTGGTATGCCTGTCGGACATCCGCGAGCGCAAGTTGGCGGAGGAGCGGCTGAGCGAGGAGCGCGAGCTGGGCGAGGCAATCCTCAACCACATGCCCGGCGCCTTCTACCTGATCTCAGCGGGCGGCCAGTTCCTACGCTGGAACAAGCAGCTTGAAACCGCTACCGGCTACTCGGCGGGGGAGATCGCCCGGATGCACCCGGCGGACCTGGTGTGCGCTGAGCACAAGGAGAGGACCAACGCCACCTTCCAGCAAGTGTTCACCGCAGGCAGCGCTTCGGTCGAAGTGGACCTCCTGACGAAGGCTGGCGAGCGCGTGCCGTTCCTCCTCACGGGCGCACAAGTGGTGTTGGACGGCCTGGCGTGCCTGGCCGGGTCAGGGTTGGACATCACGGAGCGCAAGCGCGCCGAAGCCAGTCTCCGCCTGCAGTCCGCCGCCCTCAACGCCGCAGCGAACGAAGTCGTCATCACCAACCGCGAGGGCATCATCCAGTGGGTGAACCCCGCGTTCACGAAGACCAACGGCTACACGCTCGAAGAAGCTGTCGGGCAGAATCCGCGCATCCTCAAGTCAGGCAAACACGACCACGCTTTCTACAAGAATCTTTGGGCCACCATCCTGCGCGGCGAGGTGTGGCGCGGGGAGATCATCAACCGGCGCAAGGACGCGAGCCTTTTCACCGAAGAGGCCATCATCACGCCGGTGAAGGACGAGCACGGCGCGATCACGCACTTCATCGCCATCAAGCAGGACATCACGGAGAAGAAGCTGCTGGAGGCCAAGTTCCTCCGCGCCCAACGCCTCGAGGGCCTGGGCGCGCTGGCCGGCGGCGTGGCGCATGACTTGAACAACGTGCTCGCGCCCATCCTCATGGCGTCGGATCTGTTGCGGAGCCTGTCCACCGACCCGCAAACGCAGAAGCTGCTGGAGATGATCCAGACCAACTCGCAGCGCGGGGCAGGCATGATCCGGCAGATCCTCGCCTTCGCGCGCGGCTCGGCCGGCGAGAAGATCGCGATGCAGGTGAGCCACCTGCTGAAGGAGATTTCCAAGCTGATGCAGCAGACCTTCCCGCCCAACATCCGGTGCGAACTGCGCCTGGCCAGCGGGCTGGAGCTGGTGCTTGGGGAGTCCACGGAGCTGTATCAGGTGCTGCTCAACCTCTGCGTCAACGCGCGGGACGCGATGCCCAATGGCGGCACCATCACCCTCAGCGCGGAGAACGTCGTGCTGGACGAGACTTACGCGCGCCTGAGCCACGAAGCGCCGCCCGGCCGCTACGTGGTCATCATGGTGGCGGACACGGGCGGGGGCATCCCCAAGGAGATTCAGGAGAAGGTCTTCGACCCGTTCTTCACCACGAAGGAGCCGGGCAAAGGCACGGGCCTTGGGCTGGCCACGGTGAAGGACATCGTCGCCGGGCATAAGGGCTTCATCCATCTCTACAGCGAGGTGGGCGTGGGGACGCAGTTCAAGATTTACCTGCCCGCCGTCCCGGGCGAGGAGGCGACTGGCGACACCACACTCCTGACACTCCCCACCGGCCACGGCGAGCTGGTGCTGGTGGTGGACGACGAGGCGGCGGTGCGGGAGATCGTCAAGGCCACGCTGGAGAACTACGGCTACCGCGTGGTGACGGCCAACGACGGCACGGAAGGCGTGGCGCGGTTCTTCGAGCACTCGAAAGAGGTGCAGCTCCTCGTGACGGACATGCAGATGCCGCTCATGGATGGCATGGCGCTCATCCGCGCACTGCGGAACGTGCAGCCGGGCTTGAAGGTGATCGCCGCCTCCGGTCTGAGCACGCACGAAGCTGCGCTCAAGGCCACGGGGATCAGCGTGCAAGCGTTCATCGTGAAGCCCTTCACCGTCGCCAGCCTCCTGCTGGCGCTGGATGGCGCACTGCATCCGAAGTGAGGGGCACGCTGGCAAAGCCTGTAACTGCGCGCTCCTGAAGAAACTCGAGACGTGAACCTTCCTCGCCAAGCACTACCGCGCAGACGATTTGATCCACACCCTGCACGAAGTCTTGCCAAGAAAGGTTCCCTAGTGAGACTAGCGACATGGCCAAAATCCTGCTGGTGGACGATGAAGATTCGGTCGCGCAGATTATCACGAAGGCGCTCACCTCGTTCGGCTATGAGGTGGTGCGCGCCGCCAATGGCAAGGAGGCGCTGCAACTTTACGACCCGCAGACGATCAGCCTCGTGCTGACCGACCTCTTCATGCCGAACATGGACGGCATGGAGTTGATCACGAAGCTCGAGCAACTCGATCCAGCCGTGCGCATCATCGCCATGTCGGGCGGTGGGAGGGCCATCCCGGGGACTTACTTGCCAATGGCGGAGCGGCTCGGTGCCGTCAAGACGCTGGCCAAGCCGTTCCCGATGGAGGCGCTGCGGCTGGCCGTGCGGGAGTGTCTGGACACGCGCTAGCGTGCTCGGTGCGCGGCCTTGTCCAACTCGCGGACCGGGTGCGCGCAGCCGGGCAAGCGCTACCCGATTCCCAATGCCAGTCGGTGGAATGCAAACAGGACGCCACGTCGCGCGCCTTCTCCCTTCCTCGGAGGAGGGGAGAAGGTGGCCGCAGGCCGGATGAGGGGTGAGGCCGCCAACGCCGACGCACGTAACCCCTCACCCCGGTTCTCTCCCCTCATCCGATGAAGAGAGAGGGAGTCGGCGCGCAGTTGCGGTCCGCTCGGTAGGAGCATCCGTGCGGGCTCGTTGGCTTACCGGAGGAAATTCAGACTTCGCCAGCGCCGGTGAAACCGGTGATAGAATTGGCCCGGCAATCTCCACACCGATGGAACGTGCCAGCGCAGACACAGGAAGCGGATCATTCCACCCAAGCCAAGTTTCACGCGCCCTTCCCGTTTGGCGGTCCGCCAATCAGCCAGCAAGCCGGTCAACACCTTCGAGGCGGCTGGTTCGACCACGATCTGAGCATAGGCCAGCCGTTGGTCATCGGTCGGTGGAAGCTGTCGCAATTGCTGGTGCACCAACGCCGGGATTTCTCCGGGCAACACCGCTTCGTAGATCGCCAATGCCTCTGCCAGCGGCAGCGTCACGCCGCGCCGTTGCGCCTCGGCGAGGACGGCGTCCCACTTGGCGATGTGGTGCCGCAGGAGCAGATGCACATCCAGGATCCACCGAATCGGCGGCACGGTTTCCCACGACATCCCGTGCACGCAGAGGTGCAGCAGCAGGTGCTCCACGGACAAGGTGAAGGTGGGTTCGTCCCGGAGTTGGATCGGTCGTTTCGCCAGCCACAGCGGCGTCTCGTCCACCTGCGCGTGGGGCCGCCACAGCAAGTGCCAGTGCAGGTCGCAGCTAAATCCCTCGGCATTGCTGAAGCCGTGGGCGTGGCTTTTCTCGGTCGAGACTTCGTCAGGAAACGGCGTCTTCCACCCGAGGGCATTCAGCAGAAAGACGGCCCGCTCCACATCTTCGGAGTGAACAAGGATGTCGAAATCCTCCAAGTAACGCCCGCCCTCGTCCTGATACTCCGCGATGAGCAGGGGCAGCCCCTTGAGCAGCAGGCAACTGATGCCCGAGGCTTGCAGCCGGCTCACGAGCGACGCGCTGCGGTTCAACAAGACTTGGTTGCGCAGCCAGACTTGGCGGTAGCGCGGCTCCAGTGCGGCGGCATCGGCTGCGGACAGGCCCAGTTCCTCGCGCCGGTGGTAAATCCAAAGCAGCAGCCGGCCCGAGGCCGAATCCACACCGTCGAGGTCGCCCTCCGCTCGCCACTGCTGCCAGGCTTGGCGGGCGAGTTCGGCCGGGGCGGCGGCGGCCTGGAGCAATCGCTGTTGCCGCACGGTCGGCAGGCACCCATGCGCGCCGGGAAGATTCTTGCCGCTTTGCGCGATCATAGTCCCTTCAGCACTTCTTCGAGGCAGGCGGCGGCGGCTCGAGGCTCGGAGTAGCGCAGCGTGAAGACGGGCAACTGACGGCCCAACTCGGCCAGCCATGTGACCGTGCGCGTGTGCGTGGTGCGCAACTCCGGAACCAGCCGGCTCACGAAGTCCACGCCGCTCACCGTGGCCGCCACCGGGACCGTAGCCGCAGGCACGTATTCCGGCAGGATGATGACGCGGACGTTGCCGCCAGGGACAAACTTCCCGCCCGGCAACTGGTCGGCATTGAAGAAGCGGATGCGCTTGCCGTTGCCCGGCCGGACCAGTTCGCGCGTGCCCGGCAGGCCGTCAGTTTCCGGGAACGTGGCGAACGAGCGCTCCTTGAGATTGAAGTTGCGACGGAAGCCTTCCACCGCTGTCGGGTCGGCTTGGCGAAAGCACAGGCGTTCATCGGACAGCCAGCTCCAGCCGCGCAAGACGCACGCCGTCACGAGCGACGTTTTACCCGCGCCGGAGGAGCCGCAGATAACTGCCGCGCGCCCCGCTGAGTCCACGACCCCGCCAGCGTGCAAGATGGGGAACTCCTGCAAATGCTCGCGGACGAGGTCGTCCAGCAGGCTATCGCTTTGCAGGAACAACTCCTCCTTGCTCAAGGTCGCACCACGCCACACCGCCCCCTTGAGTAGGATGTGCCACTGCCCATCGGCGGACGGCTGCCACGCCAAGTCGGCGCTCGCTTCGGCAGAACACTCACTCCGTCCAACCCGCGCCGAGGAGTGCAAGTCGCCGGCCAACTCCTCCAGCTCGGGCGCATCCACCCGCAGCGTCGTGACGACGCCAAGCTTGCTGTGCTGGAACATCACACTCATGCATCGGGCGCTGGCTGAATCACGCCCTCGGCGCTGAGGCGTTGCAGGAGGCTGCGCGTTTCCGTCGCGGGAATGTCGAAGTCCGTCTCCAAGACACTGCTGATTTCCGCGCCCGTCAGCTCGCCATCGCAGTGCGCGAGCACCGCCTCGGCAGCCGGATTCAACGTGAGCAACTTGCCGGTGCTTTCCTCGAAGAGCAGGCAGCCATCGGGAATCGGCTCCCACGAGAAGTGGTTTCCGACCACGAGACGTTGTGACTCAAATCCTTCCTCGCTCACGCCGCCTCCTTTCGTTGAGCCACCAGCAAGCGCAGTTGAAGCTCCCGGTCCGCCGGGGCCAGTTCGACGCAGCGTTGGTAGCATGTCGCCGCCGACACGTAATCCCGCAGCCCCATGTGGCAGCGGGCCAACGCCTCCCACAACTTCGCGCCCAAGTATTCGGCGGGCACCGCCACGTCGAGTTCACGGTCCGTCCAAGTGACCCGAAACCGCTCCAGCCACGCGCGTGCCTCCGCGTGGTTTCCCGCTGCCAACTCGGTCAGTCCCCGGTGCAACTGATACGCTGGTGAACCGGTGAAGAAATTTTCCGCCATCTGGACCACCGCCAACGCAGCGTCGGGCTTGCCCTCCTCGCGGAACACCCACAAGAGGCTGAACAGAATCTTCAGGGCCGGCGTGAGTGGGACAGGTGTCGCCGTCGTGGCATCGCGCAACAGCTGGCCCAGCAACTCGCCGCCTTCCGTCGGCCGCCCCGTCTGCGCCAGCGCCAGCCCGAGTTCCGCTCCGATATGAAGCCTGGGTGCAAGGTCGTCAGTGGCTTGAAGACGTTCCCATTCGCCGCGAAGCAAGGGCAGATTCCGCGCGACCTTCCCCGGCATGGCCTCCGGCGTGTAGCCCCAATGAACGAGCGACACGTCCAAGTCCAGCCGCCGCCAGCCCTCGGCGCGCTTCGCGGACATCCACTGCTGAACACTCTCGTGAACGATGCCTTCGTAGCGCGCGCCGAGACCGTTGCGCAGCAGCTTCACTGTTCGCAGCGGCGTGTGGGTGGGAGCGATGGCGTAGCGCACCGTGGCGACACAGGCGTCCGCCGCCAGTTGTCCGCGCACCTTGCCCACCTCACCGGCTGGAAACGCATCATCCGCATCCAGCGTCAGCAGCCAGTCCTCGCTGACCCCGGCGATGCTGGCATTGCGGGCCGCAGCAAAGTCATCGCACCACTGGAACGAGCGCACCACCGCGCCAAAGGACCGCGCCACGGCCACGGAGTCATCCGTCGAGCCAGTGTCCGTCACATAGATTGCGTCCACCTCTCCCTCCAAACTTTCCAAACAGCGCCTCAGGTGGCCCGCTTCATTGCGGACCATCAGGCAGGCGGCGAGGGTGGGCGAGGCGCTCATGGTGCTTTGCAACGGCAGATTCTACTGCGCTTCACTTGAGCCCTGCATTAGGTCATTCCCTACTGTCAGAACCCCTGACACCAACTGCGCATGGAAGCTGACCGAACCGCACGGCTGGCGGCTGGACACTTTCTCCCTCACCCCGCCCTCTCCCGCTGGGAGAGGGGGGACCGCTCGCCCACGCTCGCAAAGTCGTTGCGCTGAGGGTTCACGAACAGCGGACGGCGTAGCTCCCTCTCCCAGCGGGAGAGGGCCGGGGTGAGGGAGAACGGCCGCGACTACCACCAGCGTTGGAACAAGGTCCATCGGTAGTTGGTATCAAATCACTTCCTCCTGCCGGGACTCGCCATACAGCGGGTCCGCCTTGGCCTTCTGGAGCGAATACACCACCAGCACCGGCAGCGCGGCGCGCTTCACCGTCTTCTTCAGGAACTCCCGCCGGGTCTTCAGCAGTTGCTTGTCGAGTTTCTTCATAGGGTCTGGAGTTGGAAATACGTTTACTGCGCCAGCGTCACGCCACGGGGTTGTTGGAAGAAGCCGTCGGAAACCAGGATCGTCGCCACGCCCGTGGTCTTGTTCACCCGGTAGATGCGTCGCTCCCCGGCGGTGCCGCTGCTCTTGCCGTCCGTCACGAGGTAGTTCCCGTCCGCCTCGATGGTCACGTGCGTGGGCTGGATGAACTGCGAGTCTGCTGAGACATCCGTCTGCGTCCCGGCGGGCAGCGCCACGCGGATGAGCTTCTTGGCCGTGACATCCACCACCACGAGGCTGTTGCCGTCGCTCTCCACCGCCAGCCCCATCGGGCGGGTCAGCCCGCCGGTGGTGATGGCCGTCTGCGCGCCGGTGGTCTTGTCCACCTTGATGATGCGCGTGGGGAAGTTGGCGTTGCCGTTGGCAAAGTTGGCCACGTAGATGTCTCCGTTGGGCGCGAGCGCCAGGCCTTGCAGAAAGAAGAAATTCCCGCCGGAGGCCAGCACCGTGGGGCTGCTGCCATTGGCGTTGGCGCGGATGACCGCCCCGGCGGAGACCGTGAGCGCGTGGGCCGAGCTGTAGCCGTAGTCCGCGTCCGCGACCAGTAGCTTGCCATCGGCCTCCACCTTCACGCCCAGCGGCGTGACCAGCGGCGCGCCGAAGACCAACCGCGTATGCACGCCCGTCTGCCGGTGAATCTTGTAGAGCCCTGAGCCGCGCCCGCCGCTGAAGCCGGGATCGTAGTCATAGTCCGCCACGATCAAATCTCCCGCCGCGTCCACCACGATGTCGTAGGGGTCTTTGAGCTGGGTGGAGATGATGCGCTGGACGGCCCCGGTCTTGGTGACCACGAGGATGACCCCGGTGCTCCGGTAAGGCCCACGGTCTGCGATGAGGTAATCCCCGGCGTCCACCACCACGGCCATCACCAGGATGGTGAACTGCTTCTCAAACGTCGCCCCCGCCCCGTCCGTGACCCGCACGCGGATGGCGTAGGTGGAGTCCGCCAGCACGGGGGAGACGGCTACTTTCAACGTGTTGCCGCCGGTGATGCTGAACTTCCCGTTGTCCGTGCTGCCGGTGCCCGCCACGAGGGTGAAGGCGGCCGTGTCGCCCGCATCCGCGTCCGTGGCGGTGAAGGTGCCGATGGTCGTGTTGACGGCCGCCGCATCCTGCACCCGGGCACTGGACAAGCTGATGTCCGTGGGGGCGTTGTTCACGCCGGTGCCTTGGATGGCGAAGTCAAAGGTGCCCTCGTCGCTGTCGTCGTTGGCGATGGTCAGCGTGGCCGTGCGCAGGCCGAGGGCGCTGGGGTCGAAGGTGACTTGGAAGGTCGTGCTGCCACTGGCCGCCACGGGCGAGGTGGGCACCGCCGTCACCGTGAAGTCCGCCGCGTAGGTGCCGCTCACGGCCACCTTGGGGGTTCCACTTAAGATCAAGTCAGCAACACCTAGGTTTTGAATGGTGAAGGTCCGCACTACGGTTCCGCCCGTTACCAGAGAGCTACCGAAGTCTGTGTGGTCCGCCGAAGCGGGCGTGCTATCCCCGTCAACGATGGTTGAACCATTGCCTGTCACGTTGATCTCCGGCGCAAGTCCGGTGCCTTGGATGGCGAAATCAAAGGTGCCCTCGTCGCTGTCGTCGTTGGCAATCGTCAGCGTCGCGGTTCGCGTGCCGCCGGCGCTCGGGTCGAAGGTGACTTGAAACGTCGTGCTCCCACTCACCGCCAGCGGTGAGGTCGGCAACGCCGTCACCGTGTAGTCCGCCGCGTGCGCGCCGCTCACTGCCACCTTGGGCGTCCCGGTCAACGACAGGCCAACGACACCGAGGTTCTGTATCGTGAAGGTCCGCACAACGGTGCCACCTGTAGTAGGCGTGCTGCCGAAGTCGGTGTGGTCAGCCGTGCTGGGAGTGGAGTCGCCGTCAGCGATACTCACGCCGTTGCCGGTCACGTTGATCTCGCCACTGAAGACGGCGGTAATCTCCAACAAGCTACTTGAGCCATTATTATAGCCACCATTCGCGCGGCCCTGAGCACGAACGCGACCACTGGATGGCAGGCTCAGCCCGGTGAGTTCCCAGCCGCCCGAAATGCGCGTGCCGCTGCCCAGCGAGGACCAGTTGTTACCTCCATCCGTGCTCAATTCAAAACTGACAAACGCTACTTCGGGCGAGACGCCACCACGTAGCCACTCCACCCGGCTGGCACTGGCGACGGACAAACTTTGACTAGCGACGCCAACATTGACCCGCCCCGCCCAATTCCTACCAGACCCGCCTATCGTCAGGAAAGAACCGGCAGACAACAGCTTTCCATCCGTTTGCAGAGACAGGCCCCCGTTGAGGCCATCCGCCATTGCGTCAAACCCGGAGTCAAGTGAGCCATCTGCTTCGAGTCGTGCAAGGTTGTTACGGCCGATTCCACCCACTGTGGTAAACGAACCGCCAACAAGTATCCTGCCATCCGCTTGCAAGGCAATAGAATGAAGTTGGCCACCGTTGAGGTCGGCGTTGAAGCTAGTGTCTGCGGTGCCATTCGAGTTGAGCCGCGCAAGGGCGGTGCGGCTTTGACCACCAATGGAAGTGAAATCTCCACCCACAAGGATTTTGCCGTCAGACTGTAGCGCGATAGAGTAAACGTAACCCCCGTTATTTGGGCTTGTTTGGAAGGCGGTTTCGAGGGAACCGTCCGAGCTCAATCGAGCCAAATACTGCCGACTCGATGAGGAGAATCCTCCGATATTATTAAACTCACCTCCGACCAGGATCTTTCCGTCGGCCTGAACGGCGATAGAATAGACAAAGGTGTTGGGTGAGGGACTGAAGAAGCTGCTGTCCAAACTACCATCCGAGTTAAGACGTGCAATGCGGGTAACATTTACAGCACCCACCATATCAAACTCCCCGCCGATCAGAATCTTCCCGTCTGGTTGCATGGCCATCGTATATACGGGATTGTTGGGGGCGGGGTTAAAACCAGTGTCCAGCGAGCCGTCAGCGTTGACGCGTGCGAGCCCGCTACGAGCCACCCCGCCCACTGCTGCAAACGAGCCGCCGATTAGGATCTTGCCATCGGGTTGCACGAGGATGGCGCGGACACGGTTTCCCACGTTCGCGTCAAAGCTCGTATCCAGGGATCCATCTACATTGAACCGGGCGATGCGGTTACGAGTCACCCCGCCCAACGTGGTAAATTCACCGCCTACAAGTATTTTGCCATCGGCTTGGATGGCACTGGTCCAGATGAAACTATTGGCACTTGGTTCAAAACTGGTGTCGAGCGAGCCGGCATCAATGCCGAAGCCTCGGATCGCGAAGTCGAAACTGCTTTCGTCGAAGTCATCGTTGGCAATGGTCAGAGTGGCAGTCCTCGTCCCCCGGGCACTGGGGTCAAAACTCACTTGGAAGGTGGTGCTGCCAGAAACCGAGGCCACGGGTGTAGTCGGCTGAACCGTGACTGTGAAGTCTGCTGCATGAGAACCGCTCACCGCTACCTTCGGCGTGCCGCTCAGGTTCAGACTGCCATCGCCGGTATTCTTGATGGTGAAAGTTCGTGTCACTGTCCCGCCAACTAATGCCGCGTTGCCAAAGTCAGTATGGTCCAAGGTGGCGGGGGTAACGTCCCCATCGGCTATGCTCTGGTTGTTGCCCTCCACTCGGATTTCCGGTAGCTGGCCGGTGCCGCGAATCGCAAAGTCATACGTCCCCTCATCGCTATCATTGTTGGCGATGGTCAGAGTCGCGGTCCGTGTGCCGTTGCCGCTCGGTGTGAACGTCACTTGGAAGGTTGTGCTCCCGCTGGCAGCCACGGGCGAGGCAGGCACCGCTGTCACCGTGAAGTCGGCGGCGTGCGTGCCGCTCACGGCCACCTTGGGAGTCCCAGTCAAGACCAGGTCTTCTCCGCCCAGGTTTTGAACCGTGAAAGTTCGGACCACGGTCGCGCCTGCTCCCGTTGCCGTTCCAAAATCGGTGTGGTCGGTTGCGCTCGGGTTCGCGTCCCCGTCCGTGATACTCACGCCGTTGCCCGTTACGTTAATTTCCGGCACCAGCCCGGTGCCTTGAATGGCAAAGTCGAAGGTGCCTTCGTCGCTGTCGTCGTTGGCTATAGTCAGCGTCGCCGTCCGCGTCCCGCCGGCGCTCGGGTCAAACGTCACTTGGAAGGTCGTGCTGCCGCTCACTGCCACCGGCGAGGTGGGCAGCGCCGTCACCGTGAAATCCGCCGCGTGCGTGCCGCTTACGGCCACCTTGGGAGTCCCGGTCAGCGACAAGCCAACGACACCTACCATCTTCCGCAGCCATGGGGTGTTACCCGACCAATGTTAATCGGGTAACACCCCATTGGGACGACAACCTATGCTCACTAGTCTCAGAGCATGACAAACATCTCGAATAGGAAACAAACACCCCAGCGTTTACTTGTTCTGCTCGCACTGCTCTGGAGCAGTGCCCTTGCTTCGGCCCTGCCTGGCCGGGCTCAAGTGATGCAGATGGAGGGCAAAGCCACCCTCATCAATGCCGCTGGCAGCTCCTCGTCGTTGACCGTGGGCAAAGTGCTCGGCTCGGGCGACACCGTCTCCACCCCCCCCGGCTCTACGGTGGACCTGTGGCTGGGACTCAATGGTGATTGGCTTCGTGTTGACCCTGAAACCACACTGAAGTTTGAGGTTCTCGACATCCCCAACATCAGTGAGCGCCGGGTCACCACCAGCCTGCGCCTGATCAAGGGGAGCGTAACGGGCAACGTGAAAACCAAGCTGACCGCGGATTCAAAATACGAAGTCAAGACCCCCGGTGGAGTCGCCGACATCCGCGGCACCGTTTACGCGTTTTTGAGTAACGGCACGCTGATAGTCACCAAAGGCGTCGTCAATTTCACGTATGTGCTCAAGGGCGTCTCCAAAACCGTTCGCGTGGAACCCGGTTATCAGTTCAAGCCCGGTGATGAGAAGCCGACGCCCGCCCCGCAGAACTTGCTGGATAAGGTCGCTCAAGTGGCGATCCAAGTCGCCGACGACATCGGCACCGTCAGAGACGGCAACCTCACGGTGACGGTGAGGCCTGCGTCGCCAAATCCGCTGGAGGTTTCTACGTCGGGGAAATGAGGGTAACCGGGTGGCCGTGCCTGGTGGCGCGCAGTGTGGGCCTTGTCATGCGGGCTGATTGCCAGCAAGTCGGCGGGGCGTCACAAACCGTCCTCCAGAGGGCAGACTGTTGATGACCGTGCGCGTTGCGTTGCTCGCGATTGCCGCAATCAGGTTCGCTCCCAGTCTCTCACCTTGCCGGGGACGATGCGAAACAGCGGGTGCGGCTCGGGCGTCGTGACGCTCCGATGCTGGTGCGCCACCTCCGGTGCCCGTGTCCGCAGCTTGGCCTGAAGGTGGTTCCACTCGTAGCTTAACTGGCCGTCCGTCTCTGCGATATTCCCGGTGAACAGGCGACGCGCGATCTTGGTGGCGTCGAAACGGTAGCCGCGTTCCGTTGCCTCTGCCGCGAGTCCACGGAGGAACGTGGCGATGGCCGCGAGCGGATCGGCCTGCGCCTGAAAGCGCACCAACTGGGGATGGTGCCGGTAGCCCTTGGTGCCGCCCGCGAGAACCTTCTGCGCCAGCAACGCCTCGCGCCACGCCGCAACCAAGCCCTTCGCGTCGAGATACCGAGGATGTAGAGTCCAGAGTCGCATAAGGAGATTTGGAAAACTTCGCCGCCACGCTTCCGTCCGTTCGTCCGGCTACACCTTGGTAGCGCAGTTCAGCATCCAGTTGATGCCGAAGCGGTCGGTGAAGCTCGCGAAGTAGGCGCCCCAGAACATGTCCTGCAGGGGCATCTCGACCTTCCCGCCCGCCGACAGTGCCTGAAACAGCCGCTCCGTCTCCGCGCGCGTATCAGTCTCAAGGTTGATGTGGAGGTTGTTCCCCGGCGTCACCGTGAAGCCCATGGAAGCCGGCGCATCGATGGCCATGAGCACGTGGCCGCCAAGGATGGGCAGCTCGATGTGCAGGATGAGTTCCCCATCGGCAGCGGACATCGGCGGCTGCCCCGGCTGCGGCGGCATGTCCTTGAACCGCGCGATGGGGCCGTTGAATTCCGTCCCGAACACGGACCTGTAAAATCGGAACGCCTGCTCCGTGGTGCCGGGGAAGTTAAGGTAAGTGCTGACGCGGGCCATGGTGGGAAGGGTTGTTGGTTGTTGTCGGAAAATAAAACGCGTCGCCGAGCTACAGCCGGGACGCCAGCTCGGCAAGTTGGTCGGCGCAAATGCCCCAGCCCTCGTGGAAGCCCATCTGCTCATGCGTCGCGCAATCTGCCGCGCTCCAGTGCCCCGCGCGGGCGGTGTAGCGCGTGCGGTTCGCCCCGAGCGGCTCGAACGTGACGACCGTTGTGATGAGCGGACACCCGCTGCCCGCCGCCGGCATCGCCGCCGGTTCCCAAGCCCGCGTGAACGCACTGGTGTAGACCAACCGCTCGTCTGGCACGACTTCCAGATACACGCCGCGATGCGGAACCTCCGTCCCATCTGGCCCGCGCATTATCGTAAGCACTGAGCCGCCGGGCCGCACGTCGAGTTCCGCCACCGTCACGGCCCACGGCTTCGGGCAGAACCATTGCTTGAGCAACACCGGTTCTGTCCAGGCGCGGTAGAGTTGGCGCGGTGTGGCGGCGATGATGCGGGTGAGCGCCAGCGCTCTCTCCCCCACGTTTAACCGGCCCAGCACGGCTTCGAGCCGGTCAAAATTCTCCTCGTTGCAGCCCGGCACGAAGCCCCGCACCTTGTCACACTCAGCGGCGCTCGCGAAGGCCATGCGCTAGGTGAGCCGCGTCCCCCCGACCTCTGCGGCCATACTCATCGTCAGCGTGAACTCATGCACCGGGTCCAGATGTCGCAGCACGATGCGCTCCGCGCCCACCTCGTCGAAGACGCTGCGATTGGCAAACTGGGTCCCATCCGGCCCAATCATGTCAAAACGCCACGCGCCGCCGGGCTGGAAGTTGAATTCATGGAACTCGTTGCGGAAGCCGTTCGGCCCCCACCAGCGCGCGAGCAGCTCCGGCTCACGGTAGGCGCGGAAGACCAGTTCCGGCGGCACGGGCAGCCACCGCGTTGTCGTGAGGACGCGGCCATCGTCGGAGCCGGTGGTGGGCACGGGCAAGATCATGATGGTAAAGTTTGCCGACGGCCACAGCGCCGCGGAAGGCAGAACTTTCGCGCCGTGGTGGAGAATTTGGCAGCGCTGCGCCCGGACTGCCCGCTGGACGCAGCTTCTTCATCTCAAACGCACACTCGTCCTGGTTGACTCAATCCCGTTGCTGTTCTTGCTAGTCGCTGGCGGCGCGGGCGCGCGCTGGCCTTCAAGAGCTAATTGAACCTCCGCAACCAACCGGCGTCGGAACCAACGGCTGAACGTGGTTTTGAGAGAGCTGACATGAGTGCGCATAAATCAATGGAAGCTGGCGGGCGGAGCGCAGACGCCGAGGTCCGCAGCCGAGGTGAGCCGTGGCGGACGGGCGGCGGACGTGGGCGGACGCGCTCCAATCGCTTGGCCGTCCGTAGCTTGGGCGCGCGCGCGCTGGCCTACGCGGTGATATTACTGGCGGCGCTATTACCCGCCTCCGCCGCCACGCTCATCTACCGCACCACGTTCGAGTCCTTCGAGGGCTACAACTCCAACTTCACCTTGAGCGGGCAGAACAACTGGACACACGAAGGCTCGGGCGGCAATGGGCTGGTGAACGGCTTCATCCCCGGCGCGGGGCAGTCGGCTTACCTCGGCTTCACGCCGCCCAACCCGACGGAGTTCACCAGCGTCTGGCGACCGGTGAATCTTGCGCCGGTGCCGACGAACCTGAGCGTCGTGACCTTCTCCGTCACGATGCTCGTGGTGGACTCGACGAACGGGTGGCGCGACGACTTCCGCTGGAGCATTTACAACACGAACGGCGCGCGGCTCTTTTCCCTCGACTTCGACAACTCAACCGAGGGCATCAACTACGCGCTGGACGACGGCGCGGGCTTCGTGGCGACCGGCTTTCATTTCACGCGCGGCGCGGTGCATGAGCTGGCCGTCACCATGAACTTCCCGCGCAATCGCTGGCAGGCCTCGCTCGACGGCTTCGTGCTCACCCCGCCACTGCCGCTCACGACGACCAGTGCCGCCCGGAACCTCGGCGACATTGACGCGGTCTGGGCCATCCGCACGCTGGGCAACGCGGGGAACAACCACCTGGTGTTCGACAACTACCAGATCGCTGGCGAGCCACGGGTCGCCGTGCCAACGCTCCTGTCTGCGACGCGGCAAGGTGATGGTTTTCTCCGGCTCCAAGTGCAAGCCGAGCAGGCGACGCGCAACGCCATCGAGGTCTCGACGAACCTGACGCGGTGGGACGCGGTGGTGACGAACAGCGCACTGGACGGGGTGTTCGACGTGCTGGACGGTTCGCCACTGACGCTGCCCCGTCGCTTCTACCGGGTGCGGCTGGCGGAGCCGTAATGGAGCGCGGACGCCTACGTCCGCAGTGCCAACTTTCGGCTCCACTAGGCTGCGGACGTCGGCGTCCGCGCTCCAAGTGGAGTCCTACTTCGCCTTCGCCTTCTTCTTCGCGTCGCCGCCGGGGGCGGGCCAGGGCTTGGTCGGATCCATCCGTTTGTAATCCGCCTCGGTGGGGCCGCCGCCGAATTGCTTCCAGTAGAGTTCCGCGAAGGGATTTAGTTTTGGCCCGACGACCTTCTCGTTCACGAGCAAGGGCTGGCAGTCGCTCCACCACTGGTCGTAGGCGGCGGCGAGTTGCTTCACCACGTCGGGGTTTTGCGCGGCGACATCGGTCTGCTGGCCGGGGTCGGCCTTCACATCGAAGAGCTGCCACTTGGGTTCCGCGCCGCCGTTCGGGGAGATGAGTTGCCAGCGCGTGTTGCGCACGCTGCACATGGAGAACTTCGCGAGGTTCGGGTCGGACATTTTCGGCCAGCGACCGAGATGCGTGACTTGGATGCGGTCGGGCAGCGTGCCGGTCGGCTGCTCGAGCAACGGCACTAGGCTGCGGCCCTCGACTTGTTTCTTCACCTCGTCCGTTAGCTTCGCGCCGGTGATTTCGGCGAGGGTCGGGAAGAAATCAATGTGCGCCGCGAGCACGCCGCAGTCGGCGGGCTTGAGCGTGCCGGGCCACCGCCAGAAGGAACTCGCGCGTGTGCCGCCGAGCCACGCGGAGCCTTTGCTGCCGCGCATCCCGGCGTTCCAGACGGGCACCCCAGCGGTGCCGCCGTTGTCGTTCATGAAGATGACGAGGGTGTCTTTGGCGATGCCCCACTCGTCGAGCTTGGCCAGGACCTTGCCGACGTTCTGGTCAATGTTGTGGACCATGCCGAGGAAGCTCGCCGCTTGGTCGTTCGGAGCCTTGTCGGCGTAAAGCGCCTTGTCCTCGGGGCGCGCGTTGTAGGGCGCGTGCGGGGCGTTGGAAGGGATGTAGGCGAAGAAGGGTTTGCCGGACTTGCGCTGCGCGTCCATCCACTGCGTCGCTTGGCCGTAGAGGACATCGGTGCAGTAGCCTTTGGTCTTCTCGAACTTGCCGTTGTGCAGGATGGCGGGGTCGAAGTAGGTGTTGCCCGGGGCGTCGCCGCAGGAGCCGGGATACGACTGCCCGATGCCGCCCGCGCCGTGGATGAAGACCTCGTCGAAGCCGCGGCGGCCCGGCTGATACTCCGCTTCGTCGCCGAGATGCCACTTGCCGAAGATGCCGGTGGCGTAGCCGGCGGTTTTGAGCACTTGCGCGAGCGTCGTGGCCTTCAGCGTGAGGCGTTCGCGCTCGAGGATGGTGTGGGTGATGCCGTTCTTGAACTCGTGCCGACCCGTGAAGAGCGCGCTGCGGGTGGGCGCGCACGTGGGGCTGACGTGGAAGTCCGTGAAGCGCACGCCCTCGGCGTGGAGGCGGTCGAGGTTCGGAGTCTTGAGCAGCGGATTGCCGTGCGCGGACACATCGCCGTAGCCCTGATCGTCGGTGAAGAAGAAGACGATGTTGGGGCGCTTGCCGGCGAGGGCGGCGTGGGATTGGGCGCAAAGAACGGAGAGCAGCACGAGGAGAAGAACGCGGGCGACTGAGGCTTTCATGTGTGCTGAATTCATGCCCGAGAAGACGCGGCATGGCGAGCGGAAGTCACAGGGGAAATCTCGGTCGGGGCTGCCGCCTGCGCGACAGCGTCTTGGACTGCGGCGGCCCTCCGGCGCTTTCGGGCATCCCGGACAAACCGCCAGAGGACTGGCGCAGTCCAAGACCTGGCGGACTTAGCACGGTCCGCTACTTCCGCTTCTCCAACTTCAGGAAATTGGCCATGAGCTGGCGGCCGTGCTCGGTGAGGATGCTCTCCGGATGGAACTGCACGCCCCAGATGGGCAGCTCGCGGTGGCGCACGCCCATGATTTCGCCCTCGTCGGTCTCGGCGGTGATTTCGAGGCAGGCGGGCAGGGTGTCGCGCTTGATGACGAGGGAGTGGTAGCGCGTGGCGTTGAAGGGGCTGGGGATGCCGGCGAAGAGGTCTTCGCCGTTGTGCCGGATGGGCGAGGTCTTGCCGTGCATCATGCGGTAGTTCACGACGACTTCGGCCCCAAAGGTGTGGCCGATGCACTGGTGCCCAAGGCAGACGCCGAAGAGCGGGATGTGCGGGCCGAACGCGCGAATGATGTCGTTGGAGAGGCCGGCCTCGCGCGGCGAGCAGGGGCCGGGCGAGACGAGGATACGCTCGGGTTTCAGGTCGCGGATTTGGTCGAGCGTGACCTCGTCGTTGCGGACGACGCGCAGGTCGGCCTTCAGCTCGCCGAGATACTGGACGAGGTTGAAGGTGAACGAGTCGTAGTTGTCGATGACGAGAATCATGGTGCGAAGACGAGCGAAAAGTTAGCGGCGACCCTTGGCTTTGGGAACAGCAATTCCAAGCCGGGAGGCTCAGTCCGCGAAGAGGAAGCGGAGGTCGTCCAGCGTCAGCGCTTGCGCGAACTTCTCCTCGCCCAACACGTCTTCGGCCAGCGCGCTCTTGGTCTTTTGAAGCGCGCGGATTTTCTCTTCGATGCTGTCTTTGATGAGCAGCCGGTAGGCGATGACTTTCTGCGTCTGGCCGATGCGGTGCGTGCGGTCGATGGCCTGCGCCTCCACGGCGGGATTCCACCACGGGTCGAAGAGCACGACGTAGCTGGCGGCGGTCAGATTGAGGCCGAAGCCGCCGGCTTTCAGCGAAATGAGGAACACGCCGCCGCCCGCTTGGGCTTGGAACTCGCGCACCACATCGCCGCGATTCTCGGTGTCACCGGCGAGGTAGTGGACGGGCCAGCCTTTTTCGGTGAGCGCCTCCTTGAGCAAGTCCAGCAGGGAGACGAACTGCGAGAAGACGAGGACCTTGTGGCCTTCTTCCATCAAGGGTTCGAGCTGCTCGAGGAGCGCTTCGAGCTTGGCGCTCTCGGCCTTCGAGTCGGCTTTCACCAGCTTCGGGTGGCAGCAGATTTGGCGCAGGCGCAGGAGCGAGGTGAGGAAGTGGAAGCGGTCTTTGTTGAGCTGCTTCTGCGTCGAGACCTTCAGCAACATCTGCTGCGCGCGCTTCAGCTCGGCGCGGTAGAGCGTCTTCTGTTCGCCTTCGATTTCGCAGTAGAGGTCTTCCTCCACGCGGTCGGGCAAGTCGCGCGCGACTTGGGTTTTGGTGCGGCGCAGGAGGAACGGGCGGACGCGGGCGCTGAGGCGGCGGCGTGCGTGCGGGTCTTCCTTCGCATCGTAGAGCTGGCCGAACTGCGCGCGGCTGCCGAGCACGCCGGGCATGGCGAAGGACATGAGGCTCCACAAATCCAGCAGGCGGTTCTCGATGGGCGTGCCGCTGAGGACGAGCCGGTGCTCGGCGCGGAGGGCGCGGGCAATCTGCGCGGTCTGCGAGGACGGGTTCTTGATGTATTGACCTTCGTCGAGGATGACGGCCTGGAAGTCGGTGCGGGCGAGCGACTCGCCGACGAGCCGGAGCTGGGTGTAGTTGAGGACGTGGAGGTCGGCGGTGTTCGTAAGCGAAGGCAGGTTCGCCGCGTCGGTGCCGTGCCAGATTTTCACGCGCAGGCCGGGGGCGAAGCGCTCGACCTCGGCGCGCCAGTTGTCCGTGACGCTCTTCGGGCAGACGACCAAAGACGGGTGGGTCTGGGGGGACGCGCTGCGCGAGCGGAGCCAGAGGAGCCAGGCGAGCGTCTGCAACGTTTTGCCCAAGCCCATGTCGTCGGCGAGGATGCCGCCGAAATTGTTTTCTGCGAGGTAGGCGAGGAAGTGGAAACCCTCAAGCTGGTAGGGCCGCAACTCCGCTTTCAGCGCGGCGGGCAACGGCGGGGCAACGCGCGTCTTCAGCTCGGTGGCGCGGCGCTGGATGGCTTGCGTCTGCGCCTCGGGGAGGAACTTCTTCGCCGCCGGGTCGGCGAGCTGAAGGGCGTGGAGGCGCTGGGGTTCGTCGGTGAGTTCGCGCGAGGTGAGGCCGAGGCGGGCGAGCTGTTCGTCTTCCTCGTCGGTGAGCTTGAACTCCAGTTTGCGCCAGCCCTTGTCCGCCAGCCGCACGAAGCCGCCTTTCGCGGAGAGGAGCAATTTGATTTCTGCTGGCGTGAGCTTCGTATCAGCGACGTTGACGATGACGCGCAGGTCGAACCAGTCCGTGCCCGCTTCGGTGGCTTCGAGCTGCACGGTGCCGGCGATGGCGCTCTCGGCGAACGAGGCGAGTTCGCCGTCCAGCTTCAACTCGACCTCGGACGGGACGGTGCAGAGCCAGGCGGCGAATTCGTCCGGGAACTTCTTTGTGACGCGCTTGGTGAGCTGGCCTTGGAAGCGGTCGAACTTGCAGTCCAGCGGGGCCATGAGCGCGGGCACGGCGGCGAGGGCGGCGCGGTCGTAGAAGACGATGGCGGGGTCGGCCTTGGCCTTCGGCAGCGGGTGGCGTTCGGTGCCCCAGCCGGTGGGCGTCCAGTGTTCGAGCACGGCACCGTCGGTGGAGAAGGCGTTCACGCGCACGACGCATTCCTCGGACTTGGAGAACTGGCTGAGGGGCCGTAGTGACGCGGTGATGCGCAGGCGCAGCGGGCGTTGCTCGACGCGCTGGCTGAGGCGCGCGGGGAGCTCGAGGCCGAGGCGGCGCAGCAGCGCGACGCCTTCCGTGCGCTCGAACGCGGCGGCGGGAATGCGGTTCTCGCGTGTCGGGTCCACGATGCCCGGCACCAGCGGTGGGCCGGGAAAGATAGTGGTTTCCCCCACGTAGAGCACGGGCGAGCCGCTCACGACGAACAGCACGGCCGGCATGTCCTGCCCGTCCGCCAACGTGAGCCGGAGCAAGTAATCGCCGTCGTCGTTCTCGGCGGGCGTGAGCTGCCAGCGCAACGGCTCCGTGCCCCACGCGTAAGCCGCGCCCGTGGGCGTCACGATGCGGTCCCGCATCTGCGGCGTGCGCAGCAGGAAGCCCAGCGTGCGCGCCGCATCCACATCGCGAACGTGGATGCGGGACTGGATGCCCATCGAGGAATAGCGCCCGCGATAGGCCTGCCAGAGGATTTCCACGTCGGGATGCAGCGTGGCCTGACCTAGGTTCAAATGGTCCGTGAGCCGGGCGTAGGCCGTGGATTTCAACGCTTCAAACTCAGTGGCCCCGGGGCGTTTCCACTCGAGGTCAGCGCCGATCTGGCTCAAGCGAACACGCAGATCGGTGGCTGCGGTGGCATCCGTCGGCACGTCGTCGTCGGACAGTTCGTGGAGGCGGCGATTCCACTCCTCGACTTCGCGCCCACGTTGCCAGCGGCGGATGCGGTCGCTGACCTTGGCGAGGTCGGTGACTGGCTCCATGAACTTCGGGATGGCGCCGCCGGCCAGCTGCGTGGCGTGTGCAAGGTAGAGCCAGAACTCGTGTTCGTCCTTGGGTGTCGAGGGCCAGATTTTCAGCGGCTGATAAGCCTGCTGGGCCGCCGGGGTCAGCCCCAGCGTGGTGAAGTCCGCCGGGTGAATGGACCCGGAGCTGGTCACTCGCGCGGCGGTGTTGTGAACCTTGGTCAGGTAGGCAATCTCCTCACGCGTCAGCTCGCGGCCCACGGCGTCGCGGAGCTGATCGGCGAGCGGGCTGATGCTGAAGGCACGTTTGGACGCGGGCTTGGGCGCGCCCGCCGGGGTCACGACGCCGGTGGCCTCGCTCGTGGGGCTGAGGAGCAAGGTCTTGAGCGTGGCGTAGGCGTGCTTGCAACCGCTCTCCATCGGACAAGTGCAGGAGCTGAACCACTTGCCGTCCTCGAACTCCCAATCCACCAGATACACTTCACCGCCCTCGACATCGGCCTGGTAGTGCGTGCCGGGGACCGCGCAACTCACACCCAGCACTCGACCTTGGCGGAAGTAGTCCTCGCCGCGTGTGCGGTCGCCCGCTCCGAAGGCGCGGAGGGCCTCCCAAGCTTTGCTCTCCTGCTGTAACGGTGGCAGAGGATGGCTCATGACGGACGAGGGCTGGATGCGATCAAAACGGGCTGCGGAGTATGCGATTTGTGACGCCGGGGCAAGCCAACATTCCGCCAACGGTCCGCCGCACAGGGCGCGGGTCCGCTGCAGCCGACGCTGCCGAATCAGCGAGGTGGAGTTTGGCCCTCGCGCGGGTTGGGGCCTTCGGAGACTGGAAAATCAACTTGCCTTGAAAGCGCATTCTCGCAAAATGCCCGCTCGTTGGTCGGTTGCCTCGGTAGCTCAGTTGGTAGAGCAGTTGACTCTTAATCAATTGGTCGTAGGTTCGAGTCCTACCCGGGGCACCACCGTAACCCCGCCCCTTCGATCCCGATTTTTCTCCCTGTTTCAGTCACCCTCGCTCGGCACGAAGGTTCGCGGGCAAGCCTTGCCTCCTCGTGCCGCCGACTCTAGCCTCTCGTCCCGTCCGGCTCATGATTCGCTCCTTTGCTTTCACCACCCAAGGTCGCCTGCACACGCAGGACGTGGACGTGTTTCTCATGCCCACGGTCCTCGCGGACACGAACCTCTTTCTCTGGGTGGACTTGGAGACCTCCACCCCGGAAGAGGCCAAGACCATCCTCGAAGGCATCTTCCACTTCCATCAGCTCTCCATCGAGGACTGCATCCACGTCACCCCAAACCCGAAGGTTGAGGAATACACGCCCAAGGACGAAGACAAGTTCGCGCCCTACCTCTTCATGGTCATTCACGCGGTGGACTACAGCCGCAAGGACGGCGTCTTCGCCACCAGCGAGCTGAACTTCTTCCTCGGGAAAAACTTCCTCGTCACCTACCACGATGTGCCGCTGCGCAGCGTGACCGCCACCGCCGAGCGGGCCACCAAGAGCACCATGCACATTGCCCGCGCGCCTGACCGCGTGGCCCACACGTTGCTCGACAATCTCGCGGACAACTACAAGCCCGCGCTAGATGAGCTGTCCCTGGAAATTTCCGAGCTGGAGGCCGCCGTCGTGGAAGACGCGTCCCGGCGCACGCTTAACAAAATCATCAGCCTCAAGAAGGAAGTGCTGCACCTGCGCCAGATCATCGGCCCGCAGCAGGAGGTTTTGAAGCGCTTCGCCGAGGGCGAGTTCAAGCTCATCCGCGCACACCTCGTGCCCTACTACCGCGATGTTTACGACCGCCTGTTCCACATCGGCACGCTCGCGCAGGGCTACACCGACTCGCTCACTGGCATCCTGCATGTGCATCTGAGCATGTCGTCCAACAAGACCGGCGAGACGGTCAAGGCGCTG
This sequence comes from Verrucomicrobiota bacterium, assembly GCA_039796295.1. Classification (GTDB taxonomy): domain Bacteria; phylum Verrucomicrobiota; class Verrucomicrobiia; order Limisphaerales; family SXTU01; genus SXTU01. The sequence continues at coordinate 63,467 of JBDKJY010000028.1, read as the reverse complement.
ACCCTCATCACCATCGTTACCACGCCGGCGATGATGATCGGCACCTGGTATGGGATGAACTTCGAGGCCATGCCGGAGTTGAAGTGGCTGCATGGTTACGCCTTTGCCTTCGGCACCACCGCCGTCACCACGCTGGGCACCTGGTGGTATGTGAAGAAGCGGAAATGGTTCTGACGCGCGCCGTCCGGTGCCAGGTGCGGTGTCGGCTGGTTGCCAACCGTCCGGCAGGAATTTTCCCCCGTGGTTTGCAGCTTCCGTCGCCTGCGTCCGTCCGCTAAAACCGCCGCGTGTCGAATGCCCCTTCCGAGTCCCGTCAGCCATGGTGGTTTGTTGCGGCGGTGCTCCTCCTCTTCTTCGGCCTGCTCGGCACCCGCGCGCTGAACGAGCCGGACGAGGGGCGTTACGCGGAGATCGCCCGCGAGATGGTCGAGACGGGCAACTGGCTCGTGCCGCACATCTGGTATGTGCCGCACTTGGACAAACCGCCGTTCACCTACTGGGCCGTGGCGGTGTCGCTGTCCATCTTCGGTGTGAACGAGTGGGCGGTGCGGCTGCCGCTGGCGCTGGCGGGACTGAGCGCGGCGTGGGCGACGTTTCTCTTTGTGCGTTCACTGGCTGGCGTGGCGGCGGCGCGGTGGAGTGTGCTGCTGCTCGGCACGTCCACGCTCTACTGGGTCATGGCGCGGATGCTGACGACGGACATCTTCCTCACACAGTTCATCGCGTGGGCGGTTTACTGTTTCTGGCAGAGCTGGCGGAGTCTCGACGGAGCCGAGGAGCGGTCAGCGATCAGCCGTCAGCGGGGAGCGGGGAGCGGGGAAGAGGAGCCGGACCCGGCGGGGGATGCGCGGGCGATGGCGGCGCGGAGAAGTTTTTGGTGGCAGCTCGCGGCGTGGGCAGCGATGGCGGGCGGGTTTTTGACCAAGGGGCCGATTGCGCTGGTGATTCCGCTCGTGGCGTTTGGTGCGCTGCTGTGGTGGCGGCGTGAGGTTCGCCCCGCCGCCCCAGCCGAGAACTTCACCTTGGAGCCGTTTGGCGCGTTCCGGTGGTGGGGGAACTACACGGCTAACTCGCGCTTGAGCATCCTGCTGTGCGGAGCGCTCGCGGGCGTGCCGCTCTTTGCCGCGCTGGCCTTGCCATGGTTCCTGATGGTCTGGGAGAGCGTGCCGCGCTCGTTCGACTTCATGGTCAAGGGGCAGGTCGTGGGCCACGCGGTGCAGGCGGCGGCGAAGAACCGGGCGCAGCCGTTCTGGTTTTTTGTGCCTGTGCTGCTGGGCGGATTTCTGCCGTGGACGCTGCTGCTGGGCTGGCTCTGGCGGCGCGCACACTGGCGGTCGCTGGACGCGCGGACGCAGGAAGGCTGGCTGGTGTTGAGTGTGTGGGCGGGCTTCACCTTCGTGCTCTTCTCGGTGAACAGTGCCAAGCTCATGCACTACATCCTGCCGCTGTTCCCCGCGCTCGCGGCGCTGGTGGCGCTGCGGTGGCCGGTCTTTGGTCCAACCAGTGTCGAGTCCAAGGCTGGACCCGCCGGCGCGGAGACCGGTGTTCCGGCGTGGGTGTGGCGCGCGCTGCCGATGGCGGCGGGGCTGCCGTTGATGGTCTTCCCGCTGGCGTGCTGGTTAGTCTTTAAAATCCGGGATCAGCTCTGGGTCAAGTTCACGCCGCTCGCCGCCGCGCTGCTGCTGGTCGCGGTCGCGTGGGAGAGCCGCAAGTGGTCAGCGGCGCTCTGCGTGCGGTGGGCTGGTGGGCTGGCGGGGGTTGCGCTACTTGGTGTGGTGACCCTCACGCCACTGGTGGAAACGGAGCTGCGCAGTAACCAGACGCTGAAGCCGTTGGGCCTCGCCTTGAAACGGGAGTGTCAGGACGGCGACCTCATCGTCATCCGCAATCGTATCCCGCAAGGGCTGCCGTTCTACGCGCACCCGATCATCAGCGCGGCGCGGCGCCCTTACCTGTCGGGCTTGCCCGAGCACCGGATGCCCTTCGAGTTCCCCGGCAACCGCGCGCGCTTCGGCGACCGTGTGCTGGCGGACGATCAAATTTTCAGCAACCTCCTCGCGGGCCAGCAACGCGTGCTGGTGGTGGGTTGGAAAGGCTCCTTCACCAGCGCCCGGTCGCTCGCCCGGGGCAAGCCGCTCCGGCTGCTCGCGCAGGTGGGGGACTGGGAACTGTTCACGAACCAATGAGGCGAGGAGCGCGGCCGCGGGAGGAGTGGGGTTTATAAGGAGAGCAGGAAGGCAGGAGGGATTTGCCTCTACGCCATCGCCACTTTTTCCTGCCTTCCTGCCCTCCTTACGAACCTCCCCGTCCGCTCCTCGTCAGAAGTAGCGCACGAAGGACTTCTTCTTCAGCCGCTCGACGTATTTCTTCTGGAGTCGGGCGCGCTCCTGGTTCAGGAGCGTCTTCTCGATGTCGTCGCGCACCTCGGTCAAGGGCCGGAGCTGCGCGGCCTTCACTTCCTCGACCAGCAGGAGGAAGCAGGCGTCCGTCACCTCGATCACGCCGCTGCGCTGGCCGGGCTTGAGGCTGGCGATGGCGTCGGCGAATTCCTTGCGCAGCACCGACTTGTTAACCCAGCCCAGGTCGCCGCCGTCGCGCTTTTGGGAACCTTCGGAATAGACCGACGCCATTTCCGCGAACTTCGCGCCCGCCGCTAGCTTGGCCTCCAGCTCGCGGGCCAGCCGGCGCACGGCCTCGGGATCGCCGCCGTCGCGCTTGCGGAGCTCGATCATCCGCAGATGGACCTGGTCGGGCAGCTTGAAGTCGTCCGGGTGGTCCTTGTAGTAGGTCTCGATCTTGAAGGGTGAGATGATGACGGCGGAGGCAATGTTCTTGAGGTTCATCTGCTCGACGACGAACTGATCGCGGATGTCGGTGCGGAACTGCTCGTAGGTCATGTTCTGCGCCTCGAGGGTCTTGATGAGCTTCACACGGTCGCCGTAGCGCTCGCGGATGCGCTCCTGCACGAAGTCTTCGATGATGCTGTCGGGGAAGCTGTAGCCGGCGGACTTGAAGTCATCGAGGGTGAGCTGGCGTTCGATGAGCTGGGTCAGGCCGGCCTTGTAAATCTCCATCGCCCGCTCGTTGTATTCCGCGCGAGTGATGCGGGGTTGGTTCTCCAGCGCGAGGATGGCCGGCTCGATGAACTGGCGGGCTTCCTTCTCGGTGATGACGGTGTCGTTCACGATGGCGACTATGCCGTTGACCATCTGCGGCGCGGCTCCAGCGCGCGGGCAGCCGCCCGCCAACAGCAGCACAAGGATGAACAAACGTTTCATAACCATGGCGCGGGAGGATAGGCGGCAAGCGAGGCAGGTCAAGTGCGGTGGCCCTGAATCCGGGGCGTGGGGCTGCGTGGCCGCGGCTGGCTAGGGTATGGGGAGGCCGACCAGCGGGTCGGCCCTATCAGGTTCAGAGGCGGGCGCATTGGCGGCGATGCAGATGTCAGTCAGGCTGTAAACGGCCCCGGCCAGCGGACGAAATTTTTGCGTGCGTTTTGGAGGTCGGCACGAATAATCCGGCGCGATGACCATCTGGCTTTTAGCTTTGCTTCTGTTCGGGATCGTCGGCGCGTTGGGTCGGCAGATCGGCGGGATTCGCATGGGGGTTTCCCTTCTGGGTGCGCTCGTGGCGCTGTTTGTGGCGGGACCGCTCTCGCCGGTCGTGCGCATGGCGCTGGGGGCCGCCGGGTTCAACAATCCGGTCACCACCTGGGCGCTGGGGGCACCGCTGGCCTTCCTCGCCATCCTGATGATCTTCAACAGCAGCGCCGTGGGCGTTTATCTCAAGATCAGCGGCTACTACAAGCACCGCGCCACCGACGACATCCGGATGCGCTGGGAACGGATCGACAGCGGGATGGGCCTCGCCGCCGGGTTGCTGGCGGCGGTGGTGTATTTGATCGCCGCCAGCGCGTATGTCTATCACGTCGGTTACTACACCCGGCAGGTCGAGTCTCCGACGGACAATCCCATCTGGCTGAAGCTGGTGAACAAGATGCGCGATGACCTGAGTAGCTCGAAGTTCGACCGCGTGGCGGCGGGGGTGGGCCAAGCCTCGCCGACCTTCTTCCAGACGGCGGACGTGATCGGGCTGCTCTACCACAACCCAGAGTTGCAGGCGCGGCTGCCGGAATATCCGTTGTTCATGTCGCTGGCTGAACACGGCGATTTCCAAAGCGCCTTCACCAACGACACGGTCCGCGCGCTCCTGACCACCAAGACCAACATCGCGTTCGTCCTCAAGGATCCCACGGGCCAGCCGATGATCACCCACCCCGAAACGCTGCGGGTGCTCAAGCAGCTCGACCTCGCCGACCTGACAAAATTCCTCCAGACGGGCGAGTCTGAGCAGTTCGCGAAGGAGCCGCTGATCGGCAAGTGGCAGGCGGACGCCAACGGCACGCTCAAGCAATACACCCAGCGCAATCCCAAGGCCTCCCCCAACGAAATCACCCGGCTGCGGAGCATCCTGCGGTTCTTCTTCTCCGACTACACGCTCACCATCACGCCCGACGAGAAGGTGTATGTGAAGGGCCGCCGGGATCCGGTCGCCTTTGCCGCCCTCCTGAACCCGCTCTACCGCCCAGTGAACTTGCCCACCAACGCGCCGACCAAGACGGTGTTCCAAGGCACTTGGAAGAAGGACGGGGACAAATACCAGTTCACCCTCACGACCCCGCAGGGCGATAAGACGGCGGATGTGAACCTCGTGGACGGGGGCAAGCTAGCCACGGTCATCGGGCCGAACGGGCTGGTTTTCAGCCGCACGGAGTGAGCGGCTGAACCGTCGGGCTCAAGCGGCTACTTCTTGAACTCCACTGGCTGGACCTGAAGTGAGGGTGGGTTGAACAAGCCCGGCGGCGCGGAGTTGGAGGCGATGAGGGTGTTCGTCAGGTTGGTCGGCGGCGGGACGGGCGCGGTCACAAGCTGTGGTCCACCTGGAGTTCCCGACGGCTTCGCCCACCAAACCCCACCGAGCACCAAGGTGGCCGCCACGACGGCGTAGCTCGTCGCCAGCGCGGGCGACAAATCCCACGCCGTCAGCCAGCGCCGCCACCCCGGCTCCGGGTGGGCCGCTGCGTGGGCGATGCGGGCGCGGACCTCGCCGGGGAGGCGGTCGAAATAACCCGGCGGCGGCTCCTCGTGGCGCTTGAGCGCGAGCAGCCGCTGGAGGGACTCAAACTCGTTTGGTTCGTTCGGGGCCGGGGCCATAAGTCACTTCAAGTAGTCGGACAGGATGCCTTGCAACTGCTGCCGGGCGTAGAACAGCCGCGTCCGCACGGTCGCCGTGTTGCAGCCCAGGATTTTCGCGATCTCGTCATGCGGCAAACCCTGGATGTCGTGGAGGGTCACCACGGTTCTGTGGTTTTCGGACAAGCGCTGCATCGCGGCGTTCAATTTTTCCTTCAGCTCCTCCAGCGCTGCCGCCCGCCGGGGCGTCTGGTCCGACACCAGCGCCCGCAGCTCGGGATGGTGCTCGGCCTCCACGGTGAGGTCGTTGAGGCTCAGGGAGAATTTGCCCGCGCGGACGCGCAGGCTCTTGAGGTGGTTGAGCGTGCGGTTGACGGCGCTGCGGTAAATCCAGGTGAAGAAGCTGGAGTCGCCCTTGAAGGACTTGAGCGCCTGCCACCCCTTGACGAACGTTTCCTGTGTCAGGTCGTTGGCATCCTCGTGGTTCGAGGTCATGTGGTAGGTGACCCCGTAAATCTGCCGTTGGTAACGCCGCACCAGCTCGTCGTAAGCGGTCGCGTCCCCGCCCTGAGCGCGGCGGACCAGCGTCGGGTCGTCGGGCTGCGGGGAGGCCTCCGCCGAGGCGGGTTGCGATGGGGAAACTTCAGCCATGCCGCCTCAGCCGCCCAGCGCCACCGTCTGACGCCCGAGGAACTCGCCCAACATCGTCAACGCCGCACGACCTTCCGTCGCCGGCAGGACGGCGAGGGCGTTGTTCGCCGTGGCGAGATACTGGAAGATGACGCGGCGGGATTCCTTGAGCGCGTCGTGCTGGCGCAGGAGGACGAGGACTTTCTCGATGTGGTGCGGCCGCCACGCCTGCACCAGCTCGCGCAGCCGGGCCTTTTCCTCTGCGCTCGCGCGTTCCAGCACCACGAGGATGGGCAGCGTGAGCTTGCCGCTGGCCAAGTCGGTGCCCAGCGACTTACCCACACTCGCCTCCGAGCCGAACACGTCCACGCAGTCATCGTAAACCTGATACGCCGTGCCCAGCGCCATGCCGTAATCCCGCAGCGCCGTGCGCTCCGCCTCCGCCGCACCCGAGAGCAGCGCGCCCAGCTCGCACGACAGCGCGAAGAGCTCGGCGGTCTTCATCGCCAGCACCTTGAAATACTCCGCGCGGCTCACCTCGAAGTTCAGCCGCCGGTGCGTCTGGAGAATCTCGCCGGAGCAAACCGTGTTCGTCGCCGATGCCACGGCGCGGCAGATGACCGGCGTGGGGAAACTGGCGGCCAGTCGGAGCGAATGCGCGAACAGGCAGTCGCCCACCAGCACGGAAATCTCGTTGCCCCAGTTCGCCGCGAGCGTCGGGCGCCGACGGCGGATCTCCGCCGAGTCCATCACATCGTCATGCACGAGCGTGGCCAAATGAACCATCTCGATGACGACGGCGACGGTGACGTGGTCGTCCGTGGTGCGTCCGGCGGCGTTGGCCGCGAGCGCGACGAGTGCAGGCCGGAGCTGTTTGCCCTGGTTGGTGAGCGCGTAGCGGGCGTAAGCGGAGATTTCGGGGTCGAAGGCACCGACCTGCTCCTCCAACCGGCGCGAGACCGCGTCGAGAAAGGGCTGCACCGGCTCCACGATCCGCTTCCATACGAGGCGGGAATCTTCGGGAGCCGAACCAAGGGGCGGGGCAGTCGCCGTGTTGTTGCCGGCTGCGAGCATTGTTGAGGCGAAACTAGGCGGGGCACTGGGGCAAGTCAAAGCTTATGCCCGGAGCCGGGAAAGGGCGGTCCTCGGTGTCTGAGCAAGTCATGGGAATCATCTGTGATGGGGCCGGTTCAAATAATGTGAGCCGGCTCAGATCCCGCTAACCGCCTTAAGGTAAGCCGCCACACTACGTCCCAGAGCATGGGGCTCATACCCGCCTTCCAGCATGGAGACAATTCGTCCTTTCGCGTGCTCATCGGCGACGGCTTTCAGTTGGTGTGCCACCCATGCGAAGTCCGCTTCCACCAGGCGCAATCCGCCCATGTCGTCATCCCGGTGCGCATCGAAGCCAGCGGAGACAAACAGCATCTCGGGTTGGAATTGTTCGAGTGCCGGCAGCCAGTGTTGTTGCACGGCCTCCCGGAACTCCTTGCCCGCGCTGTAGGCGGCCAGCGGGATGTTGACCATGCGCGAGGAGCGGGTTTCAGCCCCGCTGAAGGGATAAAACGGATGCTGGAACGTGGACACCATGAGCACCCGCTCGTCGGACCGGAAAATGTCCTCCGTCCCATTGCCGTGATGCACATCGTAATCCGCAATCGCCACCCGTTGCAGGCCGTGCTGGGCCAATGCGTGGGCCGCCGCGACGGCGATGTTGTTGAAGAAACAGAACCCCATGGCGCGATTGCGCTCCGCGTGGTGTCCCGGTGGACGCACGCTACAGAACGCGGTTTCCGCCGCTCGGCTCATCACCATGTCCACCGCCAACACCCCGGCTCCCGCTGCCCGCAAGGCTGCCTCCAGCGTGCCCGGACACAGGGCGGTATCCGAATCGAGCTGAAGTGTTCCCGTCCCGCCTCCCCCAGCTTCGAGCATGGCGATGTAGCCCGCGTCATGCACGCGTTCGAGCTGCTCCCGCCGCGCCAGCGGGGCTTCGACATGCAGGAGGAAATCACTCAATCCCGAGGCGACCAGTTGGTCCTCGATGGCCCTCAGCCGCTCCGGGGACTCGGGATGCGAGGGGCCCATATCGTGCAGCAGGCAGTCGGGGTGCGTGATGAATGCGGTGGCCAATTTTCAATGATTTAGAGGACCAACTCCGCGTGAAATTCGTTCGCCTCCGGCTCGTGCCGCACCGTGAAGCCGACCTTCCGTGCGACGCGCTGCATGTCGAGGTTGTCCGCCAGCATCGTCGCCGTGATGCGCTCCAGCTTTTCATCGCGACCGACTTGGACCAAGAGCCGTAACAACTCCGAGCCCAGGCCGTGATGCTGCCATTGATCACTGATGGTCAGCGCGAACTCGGCTTCGTTGGCGCTGTGTTGCTGGCTCAGGCGGCCCACGCCGATGATTTCCGCAGTGCCGGTGCCCGGGTCACGACGCTCGACGACTAGCGCCATCTCGCGGTCGTAATCCACGAAGCACAGGCGGCTCAACCGCGCGTGCGCGATGCGCTGGTCAAGTTTCTGTGCCGTGAAGTAACGCAGGTAAACGCTGCGTTCCGAGAGCGTGTGATGGAACTTCACCATGAGCGGCTCGTCCTCGGGCCGAATCGGGCGGATGGTCACGGGCGTGCCGTCGCGGAGCTTCCACGGCACGACGTAGCGGGTCGGGTAAGGACGGATGGCGAGGCGGGGGAGCTGGGCATCGGCCATACCGGGCGGATGCAGGACGATGCGCGCGTCCAGCGCGAGCATCCGGTCCGGCGAGATGAGCAGCGGGTTCACATCAATCTCGGCAATCGCCCGCTGCTCCGCGACGAGTTGGCTGAAGCGCACCAAGAGCTGTTCCAGTGCGGCCAAGTCAACGGGCTGGCGGCCGCGCACGCCCTTCAATGCGGTGAAAATCTTGGTTCGTTCCATCAGTCGGCGGGCCAGCGTGCCGTTGAGCGGTGGCAAGCCAAGGGCACGGTCCTGAAAAACTTCCACGAGCTGACCGCCGGCACCGAACAGAATCACCGGGCCAAACTGCGGGTCCACACTGCTGCCCAAAATAAGTTCGTAGCCCTCGCGCGTGACCATCGGCTGCACGGTCACGCCGAGGAAGTGCTGGCTGCCGGCCTTCGCGCTGACCGTGGTGAGAATGCTTTCCCACGCGCCCCGCACGGCGGCGGCGTCCGACAGATTGAGCTGCACGCCACCCACGTCAGTTTTGTGCGTGAGCGTCTCGGAGAAGAGTTTGAGCACGACCGGGAAGCCAAGCTTTTCGGCGTGCCGCACCGCGTCGTCCACGGTGAGCGCCACGAACGTCTCCACGGTCGGGATGCCGTAAGCGGCGAGCAACTGCTTCGACTCGACCTCGGTGAGGAGTGTGCGCCCAGCCGCGCGGGCGTCCGCGATGGTTTGCGCAACGGCAATCCGCCGCCCGGCATCCGCGTCCACGGGAACGGAGGGCGTCTCGTAAAGCGTCCGCAGGTTCTCGCTGTAACGCCACATGAGCGCGAAGGCGCGGGCGGCGGTGTCGGGGTAGTCGAAGGTGGGAATGCCGGCGGCATTGAGCACACCTCGGCCCGCACCAAGGCCGCTTCCGCCCATCCAACTCGTGAGCAGCGGTTTGTCAGCGGGCCTCACCAGCGAGCAAATCGCCTCGGCCGTGCCCGCAGCATCGGTCATGGCCTGCGGCGTGAGAATGACCAGCACGCCGTCAGACTGCGGGTCTTGCGCGGCCAGCGTGACAGCGCGGGCGTAACGCACCGGGTCGGCATCGCCGAGAACGTCGATGGGATTGCCGTGGCTCCAGTGCGGCGGAAGGAACTTGTCGAGTTCAGCCGTGGTGCTGCTGGACAGCGTTGCCAATTGACCTCCGCCAGTGACAAGCGCGTCCGTGGCGAGCGCGCCCGGACCACCGGCGTTGGTGACGATGGAGAGGCGCGAACCGCGCGGATTCGGCTGCTTGGCGAGCAGTTCGGCCAAGTTAAACAGCTCTCCGATGGTGTTCACCCGTAGCACGCCGACGCGCCGGAACGCGGCGTCGAGCACGTCATCACTTCCGGTCAGCGCACCGGTGTGCGACGCGGCGGCTTTCGCGGCTGCGTCCGTGCGGCCCACCTTGAGCACGATGATGGGCTTGGTCAGCGCCACTTCGCGGGCGGCGGAAAGGAACGCCCGCGCGTCGCCGACGGACTCCATGTAGCAGACGATGCTCTTGGTGCGCGGGTCATCGCCGAAGTGCGTGATGAGGTCGCCCCAGCCCACGTCCAGCATCGAGCCGACGGACACGAACGCGCTGAAGCCGACGTTCTCGCGAAAGCTCCAGTCGAGCACGGACGTGCAAAGCGCGCCGCTCTGGCTGAGAAAGGCCACGCTGCCCGGATTGGCCAGGCCGGCGGCGAAGGTCGCGTTGAACGCGGCGTGCGGCACCATGAGGCCGAGGCAGTTCGGCCCGAGCAGCCGCATGTTCCCGCGCTGCGCTTCGGCGAGGCACTGACTTTCCAGTTCGGCTCCCGCCGCGCCGCTCTCGCGGAAACCAGCGGAGATGATGACCGCCGCGGGGACGCCCGCCTCGGCGCACTCGCGGATGAGGCCTGGCACCGTGGGCGAGGGAGTCACGATGACCGCGAGGTCCACCGGCTCGGGAACTGCGCCGATGGTGGGAAAGGCTTTGCGGTCGCCGACCGTCGCGTGCTTCGGATTGACCGGGAACACGCGGCCTTCGAACAGGTGGAGGTTCTCCCAGATGGCGTGGCCCACGCTGCCGGCCCGCTCCGTCGCGCCGATGACGGCGATGGTGCGCGGGGCGAAGAGCGCCTCCAGCGGCTTGCGCCGGGATTGACCCAGGACATCGTGGACCAATCCGGGGCGAGTTGGAGCGGGGCGAGTTGGATGCGGAGCTTGGGCCATGGCAATCACGGTGAGTTCGCCGTTCCGAGTTCGGTGAGCGGGATGAAGTCCGGCTCGTGCTCGCGCACGACGAGCACGGGGACGGAGGCGCGTTCCACGACGTGTTGCGCCGTGCTGCCGAGGAGGAGATAGCGCAGCCCGGTGTAGCCATGTGTGGACACGACGATGAGTCCGGCGTGGACGCGGCGGGCTTCGTTGTCGAGTTCGAGGAAGGGATTGCCGTCGAGCACGGTGGTCACGACCTGAAGGTCGGCGGGGATTTCTGCGGTGCGAAGTCGGGCTAAGTCGCGTCGAGCGGCTTCCTTCATCGCAACATCTTGCAGGATAATGCTGAGGTGGCTCACGTCGGCGGGCAGCACGGTGGGCACGACATGGACGAGGTGTAGCGTGGCATCGAACTCGCGGGCGAGCGCGACGCCATAGCGCAGCGCCTTGCGCGATTCAGCGGAGAAATCCGTCGCAACGAGGATGCGTTGGAGCGGGAACAGCGCGGGCACCAGCTCCGCTTCCTCGCTGCTCAAACCGGGCACGACCCAGACCGGACACGGCGCGCGGCGGACGACTTGTTCCGCCGTGTTGCCGAGCAGGCAGTGCGGCACGAGCGAATCGCCGTGCGTGGCGATGACGATGAGGTCGGCGGCGTGTTCGCGGGCGGCGGCGGGGATTTGGAAGTGCGGGTTGGGCGACTCCGCCAGCTCCAGGGCCGCCTGCGCCCGGGGATCCCCCTGCTCGGCCAGCTTGCGGAGCTTGGCCTTGCGGCAGGAGATGATGGCCAGCTCCGCCATTGCGAACATGCCGTTGGCCAGCACAAGCAATACGATGATGATGATTTCGCTGGCGATGACACTCATGCGGTCGTGAAGGTGCCAGATTCATGCTGCTCCGCTGGCCGTTGGCAATGTCCGTTGTTTCCGATTCCACTTCCACTCCTCTACCGCGCAGAACAAGCACGGCACGATGAACAGCGTGATCAGGCTCACCGCCATCCCGCCGACCGACGGGATCGCCATTGGTTTCATCACGTCCGCACCGCGCCCCGTGGCCCAGAAGATGGGCAGGAGGCCGAACACGGTCGTCGCGATGGTCATGAGGCAGGGGCGGATGCGCCTCAGGCCGGCCTCGATGGTTGCGTCGCGAATCTCCGTGACGGACTTGAACTCACGGTCTTTGAAGACGCCTTCGAGATAGGTGGCGATGACGACGCCATCGTCATCCACCACGCCGAAGAGGACCAGGAACCCTACCCACACGGCGATTGACAGGTTCACTCCCCATAACGCGAGCATGATGAAGCCACCCGACGCGGAGACGAGCACCCCGAAGTAGATGATCGGCGCAATCCACCAGCGCTCGAAGCCGAGGTAGAGCATCACGAACATGATGGCGAGGCAGACGGGCACGAGGATTTGCATCCGGGCGGTGGCGCGCACTTGGTTCTCGAACTGGCCGCTCCATTCCCAGTAGTAGCCGGCGGGGAGTTTCAGGCGGCCGTCCTTGAGCGCGGCTTGCAGCGTGCGCTCGGCGTCTTCGACCACGCTTACTTCGTCGCGGTCGCGGGTGTTCATGGTCACGTAGCCGACGAGCAGGCCGCGCTCGCCTTTGATTTCCTGCGGGCCGAGCACGCTCTTGATGGTGACGACCTGCGCGAGCGGCACCTGCGCGCCGGTGCTGGTGGGCAGGAGAATTTTCTCCAGCTCGGGAAGGTCCTCGCGGAACTCGCGCAGGTAGCGGACGCGAATCGGATACCGCTCGCGGCCTTCGACCGACTCCATGAGGTTCATGCCGCCAATGGCGACCTCGATGACATCCTGCACGTCGCGGATGCTCACGCCGTAGCGGGCGATGCGGTCGCGGTCGATTTCAAACTCCAGATACGGCTTGCCGACGATGCGGTCGGCCACGATGTCCGTCGCGCCCGGCACGTGCTTGAGGAGTTGCTCGATTTCGAGGCCGAGGCGCTCAATCTCCTTCAAGTCGCTGCCGTAAATTTTCACGCCCATCATCGCGCGGAAACCGGTCTGGAGCATCACGAGCCGCGTCTGAATCGGTTGCAGGAAGGTCGGCAGCACGCCGGGAATTGCGGTCTTCTCCTGAAGCTCGGTGAGGATTTCGTTCTTGGTGATTTGGCGGTGCTCCGGGGCGAAGAAGGCCAGCGGCTTCTTCAGCCAGCCCGGCCAGTCGGCAAACCAGCGCTTCACGGGAACATGCCGCCACTCGGACTCCGGCTTGAGGATGACGATGCTCTCCATCATGCCGATGGGCGCGGGGTCGAGCGCGGACTCGGCGCGGCCAATCTTGCCCACGACGCTCTCCACCTCCGGCACGCTGGCGATGGCGAGGTCCTGCTTCGAGTTCACTTCGATGGCGGGGCCGAGGCCAGCCTGCGGCAGCAGCGACGGCATGTAGAGGAATGACCCTTCGTCGAGCGGCGGCATGAACTCGCGGCCGATGCCCGGAAAGATGCGCGTTTCCCGGACAACCGAGTCACTGTCGGGGGACTCCTTGTGGGCGACCATTCGGCTGTGCGTCGAGCCATCGGCGCGGCGCACGGTCTGCCAGCGGAGCTGGTCGAGTTCGACGCGCGGGTGGTCGGCGGGCGTGCCGAGGTTGGCGAGCCACGCGATGGGTTTCAGCGTCGTGCCGATGCCGAGCCAGATGGTGAGGCCGAGCATGAGAATCACCACCGGCGCAACGAGGAAGGTCTTCTTGTGGTTCAGAATCCACCGGAGCGCCGGCTCATAGACGCCGGCCACGCGGCGCGAGACGACGTTCTCCTCCAGCGGCAGGAAGCGTTCGCGCGTCATGCGCACGACGGCGAGCGCGACGATGACGCCGGTCGCGATGGCCATCGGCCAGCCGCTGTAGTGGCCCGTCGCCCCTGCCCACATGAAGATGAAGTGCATGGCCACCGTGGTAACCAAGCCCAGCGCGCCAGCCAGTCCCCAGACCGTGCGCTTCGACCAGGTCACCGGTCGGAACAGGAAGTAGCAAATCAGCGGCACGACCGTCAGCGCGAGGATGACGCTGGAGCCGATGGCGAAGGTCTTCGTGAAGGCGAGTGGCTGAAAGAGCTTCCCCTCCTGGTCGGTGAGGAAGAACACGGGGATGAACGAGACGAGCGTGTTCGACACCGCCGTGACAATCGCCCCGCCCACTTCGCGCGCGCCGTCGAAGACCCGTTCAAAGTGCGACTTCTTCGGGTCGCCGATGGCGATATGACGGTAGATGTTTTCCGTCATGATGATGCCCATGTCCGCCACATCGCCGATGGCGATGGCCAGGCCCGCGAGCGACATGATATTCGAGTCCACGCCGAACGCATACATGAGCACGAAGCACAGGCAGACCGACAGCGGCAGCGTGACGAGCACCGACATCGTGCTGCGGAGATGCAGCAGGAAAATCAGGATGACCGCGCTGGCCATGAGCGCCTCCTCCGTGAGCGCCTCCTTCAACGTGGCTATCGTCTCCTTCACGATGTCGGTGCGGTCGTAGAAGGCGACGACCTTGACCTTCGAGACGCGGCCATCGGCGAGCGTCTTCTGCGGCAGGCCGGGTTCGAGCTGCTTGATTTTCGCCTTCACGCGCTCGACGACATCGAGCGGATTCTCGCCGTAGCGCATCAGCACCACGCCGCCCACAGCTTCCACGCCGGCCTTGTCGAGCGCGCCGCGACGGAAGTCCGGGCCGAGCGTGACGGTGCCGACGTGCTTGACTTGGATGGGCGTGCCCTTCTCCTGGCGGATGACGACCTTCTCCAAGTCCTCGACCGACTTGATGAAGCCGACGCCACGGATGAAGAACTCGATGCCGTTCTTCTCGATCACCTTCGCGCCGACATCAATGTTCGCCTTCTGCACCGCCATTGTGACGTCCATGAGCGTGACGCGGTGGGCTCGGAGTTTGTCGGGGTGAACGTCAATCTGATACTGCTTCACGAAGCCGCCGATGCTGGCGACTTCGCTGACGCCCTCGGTGGAGTTGAGTTGGTAACGGAGATACCAGTCCTGGATGCTGCGCAATTCCGCGAGGTCGAAACCCTCGCCTTCGACGGTATACCAATAGACCTGCCCGAGCGCCGTCGCGTCCGGGCCAATGACGGGCACGACGCCCGTGGGCAAACGTTGCTGGGCGACGTTCATGCGCTCGATGACGCGCGAGCGCGCCCAGTAGTAATCCACGTTGTCCTTGAAGATCACGAAGACCATCGCGAAGCCGAAACCGGACATGGAGCGAATGGTCTTCACGCCCGGCGTGCCGGTGAGGCTGGTGGTGAGCGGATACGTGACTTGGTTGTCCACGTCCTGCGGCGAGCGGCCCGGCCAGTCGGCAAAGACAATGACCTGCTTCTCGCCGATGTCGGGGATGGCATCCACCGGCGTGTTCTTCAACGCGTAGTAACCACCACCGATTATCGCCACCACGCCGATGATGACGAGGAAGGCGTGCTTCAGGCACCAGCGGATGAGCGCGTCCACCATAGGTCAGTGCTTGTGTTCGGCGGGCTTCGGTGCGGCGGCCTTCGGCATGGCGTGCCCTTCGTGGCCCGTGGGCTTCGCTGTCGGTGCGGGCGGAGCCGCGCCGCCGTGTTGATGACCGGAGACTGCTGCCTGCCCCTGCGGGTAGAAGAGGCTGGGCAAGCCCTGCACTTGAAACTGGCTGTCGAGGAGGAAATTCCCGCGCACTGCGATGCTCTCGCCACCATTCAAGCCGCTGAGGACAGGATAGAAATCTCCCGCGCGCGAACCGAGTTTCACCTCGACAGGCGCGAACTGTCCTTTCGCCCGCTCGACATACACGAGCGTCCGCACGCCGCTGTCGAGCACGGCCGCGACCGGCACGGCGAGCACTTTGAGTTCGTCGGGCTTGAGTTGAAGCGTTGGGCCGGGGATTTGCGTCAGCGCCATGCCGCACAGCTTGCACTTGCCCGGCTGCGGCTGGAGCACGAGCGGGTGCATCGGGCAGGTGAATTGTCCCGCAACGCCCGTCGGAGCCGCGCGCCCATCCGAGAGCAGCGGAATGCGGATGACCGCGCTGGCGAACATGCCGGGCTTCAGCGCGTGGTCCGTGTTCGCGATGTTCACGAGCACCTTCACCGTGCGGCTCTCCTCGGTGAGCACGGGGTTGATGAACCAGATGCGGCCCGAGAACCTCCGGCCTGGATGCGCCTCGGTGGTGAGGTCCACGAGCTGGCCGTATTGCACGCGGCCCAGCTCGCTTTCGTAAACGTCGAGGTAGAGCCAGACCGAATCGAGGTTCGCGAGGCGGAAGAGCATCTCGCCCGCCTTCACCATGCCTTTTTGCACGGCCATCTTCTCGGTGACGGTGCCGCGGCTGGGCGAGAAGAGCGTGACGCGCTCGCTGATCTTCCGGTGCTGCGTTAGGTCGTCCACCTGCGCCTGTGTGAGACCCCAGCGGAGCAGCTTGATGCGCGCGGACTCAACCAGGTTGGTGCTGGCGCGGTTCTCCAACGCAATGAGCAGCTCCTGCTGCGCCACGAGCAGGTCCGGGCTGTAGAGGTCCACGAGATGGTCGCCCGGCTGCACGTCCACGCCGGTGAAATCCACGTAAAGCCGCTCGATGTAGCCGTCCACGCGGCTGTTGATGACGGCGAGCGTGGTCTCGTTGTATTGCACCTTGCCGACCGCGCGAATCTCATGCGTCAACGGACGGCGCTCAACGACGGCGGTCGCCACGCTGGCCATCGCGCGGGCGTGGTCGGACAACTCCAGCATCGGGTCCGAGGCTTCCGTCGTCGCGTTGGTTGTGGCGGATTTGGCAGCGGGTGTAACGGGAATCAGCGGCATGGAGCAGATGGGGCACTTGCTGGACTTGGGCAGGCGCACTTGCGGGTGCATGGAGCAAGTATAGGTCTTCGCACCGTCAGCGAGAGCCGGGGCGTCACCGCCGCCGCTGCGAAGGAAACTCATGCCCAGCGCGCCGCCGAGCAGGCCGACGATGAGCGCGATGACGACGAGAACAGAAGTGCGAAGTGGGGATAAGGTCATGGCGTGCCTCCGGGTTTGGTCGCGGGCGAGCGCGCCGGAAGGAAGGGCGCACCGGCGGGCGGAGTTCCGAGAATGACGAGCGAGAGTTCGGCCACTGCCAGCTCGCGCTGGATGCGCGCCTCGACCTCGGCGAGCCGGAAGTCGAGCAGCGTGCGCTGCGCGTCCAGAAGGTTGATGAAGTCCAGCTTGCCGGAGCCGTAGCTGGAGCGCGCGACGTCGAGTGATTGCCGCGCCTTGGGCAGCAGACGGTCGTTGAGCAGCTCCAAGTTCCGGCTCGCCTCGCGGAACATGAAGGACTTCTCTGCGAACTCCACGGCCACCATGATTTGCTCGGCGCTGAAGCGTGCGGCGGCGGCTTGCTTATCCGCCTGTGCGGCGGCGATTTGCGCGCCAATCTTGTCCCGCCAAATCGGCAGCGTGATGCCCGCCTGCGGCGTGAAGATGGTTGGTGACACCAACGGGTTCGCCTCCAAGCCAAGCGAGAAGTCCGGCACGCGCGCTTTGTAGGCCAGCCGGATGGAAGCATCGGCGCGGCGCACTTCGGCTTCCATCGCCTTCAGGCGCGGGTTGCGAGCGAGCGCGTCGGTGAGCAAGCGGTCGGACTTCAAATCGAGGGGCGTCGTTTCCAGCTTCGTGGGCAAAGGCGGCGTGGCATCCTCGGCCTTCAAGCCCAGCGCGCCCTTGAACTGCGCTAGCAGCGGGTTGCGCGAGTCCTGAAGGTTGGCGATTTCGTTGGCCAGCCGCTCCTGCTCAATCTGCGCCCGCAGCGCGTCCTGCAACGTGACCGCGCCGACCTCGTTGCGCGCGCGGGAGAGTTTTTCCACGTCGGCCAGCAGCCGCAGCATCTCTTGGTTGACGGCGATTTTGGCGTCGAGGAAGTGGAGCTGGTAGTAGGGTTTCTTGAGGTTGAAGGCCGTCCGCAGCACGGCGGACTCGAAGGCGAAATACTTCACGTCGCTCTCGGCGGCGGCGACGTTCGCGGCGGCGCGCAACTTGCCGAGACCGGGGAAGTCCATCATCAGGCCCGGCATCAGCCCCATCACCACGTCCTGAATGTCCGCCGAGAAAGTCAGGCGCGGGTCGGGCAGCGAACGCTCCACCGTGATGCGCCGCACGGAAGCGGCCCAGTCGTAATACGCCGCCTCGACCTGCGACTGCGTGAACATCGCGTGCGTCAGGAAATCGCTCAGGGGCGACTCGGCCTTCAACACGGGCAGCGGGGGCCGCGCGTCGCCGGGCCGATACGAGATGGTCACGCTTTCCAATTGCTGCTGGGCGGACCGCTCGACCGGAGTCGGCACACTCGAACAGCCAGCCAGCAGCAGCATGGCGGCGGCGGCCAAGGGCGAAGAAGTGTGGCGAAGAAAGCTCATCTGTCTTGCACATCCATGCACCCGGAGTCGTGAACGCGCTTCGCGAAGGTTGCGAAAGCCTCGCCCTATCTTGGGACTGGAGGGACAACTTTGGGCGCGCGTCGCTGCGGCTACCGGAGCAACGCCGCGAAGTGGGGACGAGCTGTTCCTGCCAATCGAACTGCGGGGCGGAATGCTATGCCGACCAACCTGAATCGTAGCGCGTGGGGCGTGGCCGAGGCTGAGTTCATCGCCGGGCCATCAACGACCGCGGGCGGGCGCGGGCGCTTCCCGATCAGCGGCATAGTTCCGGCGGAGGTGCCCCCGCGCGAATCTCCGCGCTGACTTGATCAGCGAACTGGCAGAGCCGCTGGTAATACTCTTCCCGGCTCATTCCCAGCGCCGCCGCCCCGAACGCCTCGGCATCCTCCGGCGTGGCGAAGTCACCGTAATTCACGGCCACCAACTGGTAGAGCACCAACGCGGGCACCGCCTCCAAGTCCGCCTCGAAATGCGGGTGGACGCAGATGCGGAAGCCGTCATCGGGCCGCGGTCCGAGCGGTTCGGGGTAGGCGAACTCGCCGGCTTGGAGCGGCAGCGAATCGAAGGCGATGCGGCACGGGTAACGCACGAGCTTGCGGTCTTGGAGCAGTTGATTGAGTTCCACCCAGCCGAGGTGCGGGCCGAACTTCGCGTGGACTTCCACGCCCTTCGCCGCGCAGTGGTCACGCAGCGACTGGCGGGCGTCGTCGTCGGTCAATTGCTTGGACATGGCGAGTCGGTGCGGGTGAAACGGCCTTGCAGGATCGGCACGGCCACACGCAGGAGCACGGTGTAGATGAACAGCCCAAACGCCCAGATGCCGAGGCAGACGAGCGTCTCGTTCCAAGTGGGCGAGTATTCCACGATCTCGCCAAGCGGGCTGGGCACGAAGCCGGGGATGATGATGCCCATGCTCTTCTCGATCCAGATGCCGACAACGGCCAGCACGCACGCGACATCCAGCCACTTGAGGCTGGTGCTGATGGGGAGCAGGAGCAGGACGAGCGCGACGAGGTTGCAGGCGATGGCGCTCCAAATCCACGGCACAAGTGCGTTGTAGCCGTGCAGGCCGAAGTAGAGGTATTGCGACGCGCTGACGTGGAGGTTGCCGGTGTAAAACTCCTTGAAGACTTCGTTCCCGAGCAGGAACACGTTGATGATCATCGCGACCTGCACGATGTGCCGGAGCGTGAGCAAGGCGCGGTCGCTAATCATCAGCCGGTCGAGCATCCGGGCGCGGATGACGCGTGCCAACGGCGGGACTTTCATCAACTGCCGCAGCGTCTCGGCGGGCACGCGCAGCACGCGCGCCGGCTCCTCGGCCACGGCGGTGGCGGTGCGCGGCGTGCCGGCGAGGGAGGAAATCTCGCCGAACTGTTCGCCGGGTCCGAGCGTGCGGACGGTGCGGACGAGGCCGCTGTCCTCGCGGTTCACGGCCACGCGGCCTTGCAGCACGAAGAAGGCGTCCTCGCCCCGCGTGCCTTGCCAGAGGAAGGTGTGGCTGGCCGGGACTTCGAGCACCACGGCGTGGGCCAGCACGCGCTGGCGGAGTTCGGCGGACACAGCGCTGAGTTCGGGCAGGGACTGTTCGAGGTGCGTCAGGTCCCGCGCCGTCGCTGGCCGGCTCGTCGTGGCGGGCGAACCAGCGGTGGCAGCCCCGTCCTCGGCGGCGCGCGCCGTGACGCGCCGGACGATTTGCAGTGCGAGGATGAGGAGCGCCGGACCGGCCGTGAACGCGGACGCGAGGAAGCGCGGGCCGATGATGGCGGAGTTCCAAAACGGCCGCCCACCGAGACCCACGTAGAGAAACGCCGAGACCATCATGGTGGACACCGCCCACACGATGCCGACGAAGATGAACGGCAGGTAGAGCCACTTGGTGGGCGGGCGCTTCTCGTAGCGGCAGTAGAGCAGGTAGGCGCAGACGTAAATGTTCAGGGCGAGATAGCCGTTGAGCACGATGACATCCCAGCTCAGGAGCGAGTCGGGGAAGTTGAACTTCCCGAGGCCGGGAATCATGTGCCAGAAGCGGTCGGGCCGGCCCAAGTCCACCATCACGAAGGCGAGCGCCATGAGAATCGCCGCGATGGCCAGCAGCTCACCGAAGATGACCAGGTCGTGCAGCTCTTCGTTTTTGTAGAGGTAAACCGGGATGACGAGCATGACCGCCGAAGCCGCGATGCCGACCACGAAGGAGAAGTTCGCGATATAAACGCCCCAGCAGACTTGGTCGGTCAGGTCGGTGGTAATGAGGCCGTGGACGAACTGCTTCGCGTAGGCGTTGAGCCCCACGAGGCAGAGGGCGAAGAGCCCGCCGGTCCACGCGTAGTAGCGCCAGTCGCCAGCGCAGGCGAGGCGGGTGCAGCGCACGAGGAAGGTGAGGAAGTTTTTCAACGACCGTGTCATAACAATTCCCTGCACAAGTTCTTGGCCTGCCAATTTCCTCGGAGGAGGGGAGAAGGTGGCCGCAGGCCGGATGAGGGGTGGCACCGCCAACGCCGCCCCGCACACCCCTCACCCCGTCCCTCTCCCCTCATCCGATGAAGGGAGAGGGAGCCAAGGTGCAACGTGCTTCCCCAGCGGTTTGCGCGGACTTCATTTCGAAATGCCCTCATGTGTCGAAGTAGTAGAAGAACCTCGGCAGCGTCCCGACTTCCTCCTTCAGCACGAACACCCGCTTGTGCCGTAGGATTTGGGACACTTCACTCGTCGGGTCGAGGATGTTGCCGAACTTGCGCGCTCCCGTCGGGCAGACTTCGAGGCAGGCTGGATACTTGCCCGCCCGCGTGCGCTGGATGCAGAAGTGGCATTTCTCCATCACGCCCTTGTGGCGCGGGCGGTTGCCCAGAAACGCCATGTCGAGGTTGAGCTGTGCCTTCGGGATGCTCGGCTCGGCGAAGTTGAAACGCCGCGCGAAATAAGGGCACGCGGCCTCGCAGTAGCGGCAGCCGATGCACCAGTCGTAGTCAATCACCGTGATGCCGTCGCTCTCCTGCCAAGTGGCGTCCACGGGGCAAACCTTAACACACGGCGGGTTCTTGCACTGGTGGCACTGCACCGGCATGTAGAAGAACCCTTTCTCCGGCACGGTTGGCGTCTTGTAGTGATGGTCGCCCTTCTCCATGTCGAACGTGCCGTTGGGCATCTTGAGCACGCGGATGTATTGCAGCTCCGGGCTGCGCGACTGGTTGTTCTCCGCGACGCAGGCGTGCACACATTTCCGGCAGCCGATGCAGGAGGAGAGGTTGAGGCAATAGACGAACTCGACGCCATCCATCGGCTTGAGGTCGCGCAGATGCGGGCGCAGGCCGAACTGCTTCTCGACCTCGCGCCGGACGCGGCCGAGCGCCTGCTCCAGCTCGACGGGCGTGAGTTCCTTGTAGTGCTTTTGCAGGAACTCCTCCACCGAGCTGAACTCGGTCAACTCGCGCAACGGGGCCAGGCTCGCGGCTAGCGCGGCCAGCGCGGACGTGGCCACGGCAGAGGTGCGGAGAAAACTGCGTCGGCTCGTGCCGCCTGCGTCTGGCGCGTGCGCGGCGAGGTTCGGTAAATGGGTATTCGCAGCCATGTCAGTGTCCTTTCGAGGCCGCTCGGAATGGAGCGGGTAGTGGTTTCAGCAGCGGCAGCGCGGGGGCATGCGGGTCGTGGCAGGACGTGCAGTCCTTGCGTTCGTTCGTGCCGAGTTTCGCATCCCAAAAACCGTTGCGGCGACCGTGGACGCCGGACTCCCAATCGCGGTAGCTCGGGCCGTGGCAGCTCGCGCAGAGCAGCGTGCTCTCGGTGAGCTTGAGCTTCTTGCCGCCAGCGGTGCGCAGTTCGGTGAGATTCGCCGAGTCGTGGCAGTTGAAGCAGTGGTCGTTGCCGATGGTGCGCCCGTGGCGCGGCAGGTCGTTCGTGTGTGCGACCGGGAAGATGACTTTTCCCTCGGGATCGAACTTGAGTTCCACCTTCTCTTCCGGTGCGTGGCAGGCCGCGCAGTTCATGCGCGAGAAGACCACGTCACGGTGCGCCACGGAGGGAATCAGGACGCCTGCCGCATCAAACTTCGGCGCAACCGGCTTGTCCTTGCTGTGGCAGGCGTAGCAATCCAGCCCGGACACATCGCCGCCCGCCTTCGTGAGGTCGGCCACGGAGAGGCGCACCGTGGCGGCGTTTGTGAAGACTGAACCCGCAGGCGAAACCCCGTGTGTCACGGCGGTGCCAGCGCGCGGCGTCACCCAGAAGGCCAGCGCCAGCCCGGCGAACAGAACCGTCAGTCCGGTCAGGGCAGCCGAGGATTTCTGGTGTTCGTTCATGGGCCGGAAGGAGTCAGCCCGACGGGAGCCAGGCGCCGGCTACTTCACGAAAGTGCGGACCTTCTGCACGAGCGCCTTCAACTCGTCGTCCGTGAGCGTGCCTTTGAAGGGCTTCATCTTCTCCTTGCCCTTGTCGGTCACGCCGTCCTTGAGGCGCTGGAGCATCTGCTCGTCGGTGAACTGCTTTTGGTAGGCCGCGTCGGTGAGGTCCTTCGCGCCGGCCACGCGTCCGGCCTTGGTCTTGCCGGTGCCGTCCGCGCCGTGGCAGGAGCCGCAGTGCTTGGTCCAGTTCTCCGCGACATCGGCGGCGCGCAGGGTTGGGATTCCGACCAGCAGGAGCGCTGCGGTCACAAGGAGGAGGGATTTCTTGGTATTCATGGGATGGGGTTGGGTTTAGTCAGAAGCGGTAGGTGATGCTGGAAAAGACAAGGTGCGCGTCGTAGTTGTCGAGCCCGCCGGAGGTTTCGTCGCGGTGGCGGAAGTAGCCGTAGTTCAACGAGCCGCGGACGGCCTTGCTGAAGTTGCGGGTGAGTCCGAGGTTGACCGTGTGGTCGTTGGCGCTCGTGCCGTAGGGCATGCTGACGGCCGAGTTGTTGATGAAGTTGTTGGCGCGGTAGTAGAAGTAATTCGCCTGCAAATCGGTCTTGTCATCCACGATGAATGTCACCGTTGCGGTGGTCTGCCAGTAGTCGTTGCGCGCGTCGGTGACTGTTCGCGTGATCGAACTGGCGGGCGTGGTCGTGGCATCCAGCGCGTAGCTGAAACTGCCCTGGAGCAATAGCCGTGACCACGGAGCCCAGGTGAGATTCTGGCTGATGATATGGGCCGTGGTCTTCCCGCTTTCGACACTGATCAGATTGTCGCCGCGCGTATCAATAGTGGAGATTTGATAATCGTAGCGCGTCACGGACGTGACGCTCGGCAGCGGACGCCAAGTGGCGCGCAGGTTCAAATCGTCGGTTTGGAAACGCTGGGCGCGAATGAAGGCGGGGTAACGATTCCCGCTCCCGCCGGGGAGGGGCAGGATGGCATTCGAGGTGGAGTCAATCAGGTGCGTGTAATCGTTGTCCGCCGCCTTGTGATAGACCTGCCCCGAGAAGTGCAGTCGGCGCAGCGGATACCAGTTGGCTCCGAGGGTGTATTTCTGCGTGAAGCGCTCCGAGTCCGTGCTGCGGGAGATGATGGGCGTGCTCTGCTCGCGCAAGTAACCGTCGCCCTCCGACCATTCGCCCCGCGCGTAGAGCACCCAGTTGGTGAAGCCCGTGAAGCGAGCTTCCAGCCCCTCGGAAACGGTCACGAAGCCGCTTTGCACTGCGGTAATGCCGGTGGCCACGGGAGCGTTCGCCACGGTGTATTGGGAGCTATCGCCGGTATCGATCTTCTCGGCGCGCAAGGACGGCACGATCACGAAGTCCGGCCACGGCTCCAGGCGCAGCGACAAATTCATCACATACTGATCGACCGTCGAACCGCCGGAAACGCTGGTGTAGCCGCTGTCCGTGTAGAGCGGCGAGTAAGGCGCATCGAAGCTCGCCCCATAAATCCGGCTCCCACCGATATCCGTGTCCATCCGCGTGTAGGAATAGCCACTGGTCAGCAGCACTTGGTCATTGAAGCGCGTCTCGGTGGAGGCGCGGACGTTGAACATGTCCGTCTCGAACACATCGCGCTGCGTGACATAACGGTCGCCCACGCCCGCCGCTCCAGGGGTCCGCCGCTCCTTGAACTTGTTATCCGTGTCCGCCATGTCCAGCCGGAGGGCGAGTCCCAAGTCGGATCGGCCAACCGTGTGCTTCAAGTCAGCCAGGACGAGGTTTCTGATTTCATTAATCTCCCGGAAGCTCGGCACCATCCCGCGCGTCACCCCGCCTTGAGTCGAGTCCCCCCAGATGAGCGAGTCCTTCGTGCCTTTGCGATACTCGCGGGACAGCTTCAGCGTCAGCATCGGGCCGTCCGGCGGGGTCAACCCGCCTTCGACCCAAAACTCACCCCGGTTCAGGCTCAACTCGTCGCTGCCGAGCGAAAACGCCGAGCCAGTCGCGGGAACGTAACCGCCGCTGCCGTCATACCACGTCTTGAACTGCCGAAATCCCGCCCGGAAAAATCCCCGATCCGGGTCCACCACTTGGAACTTCACGGAGTAATCCTCGCCGCCATACATGGCCTGCCCGTCCAGCTCCAACGTCCCTTTTTCTCCGAACATCAACTCGTAGTGAAAGTCCTGCAATCCGCCGAGCACTCCCTGCTTCCGGCCCCAGCGCTCCTGAAATTGCGCGCGGTTGCCGCTGGTGGACACGCCGCCAACGCCGAGCGTCAGCCAGTTAACTGGCTCCTCAGTTGGCGCAGCTTCCGCCTTCTTTGGTTCCACCACCGCGTTGGTCGCAACGGTCTGTGCTTCGGCGGTCGGCCCCACCCACACGCCGAGTGCGAGCAAGAAGGCCGGAAGCGCGCGGCTGGCGGCCTCGTTGTTTTGGGGGTGTCTCTTTGTCTTCATGGCGAACTCCATTCAGAACCGAAGTGAAGAGCCGATGTTGGAACCATGCACTTGCTCGTGGCAGCCGCCGCTGAAGCAGCTCCCGCGGGTCATCGACCCCACATGGTCCCGGCCGCCGATGCGGACCACGCCTGCCGAGACCTGCTGCTGGAAGTGGCACTTGAGGCAAAGCGTCGAGTTCCGTTCGGTGAGCATCTTTCGGTTCACCGAGCCGTGCGGTTTGTGGCAGGTGGTGCAGCCTTCCCGAATCGCCTCGTGCTCGAACACAAACGGCCCAGCCTGCGCCGTGTGGCACTTGCCGCAAGTCTCCTTCTCCGTCGCCAAGTGCGTGCCCCCGCCCGCGATCGCCGATCCCTTGTGAGGATGGTGACAGTCCCCGCAACTCATCTTGCCCTCGGTGACCGGGTGATGATGCGGTAGGGCGAACTCGCCGCGCTTGTCGAGATGGCACGCGAAGCACGTCTCCGAGTCGCGGCGCGGGTTGAGGATGTTGTGTTTTCCGCCGCCTGCCTGGGCGTGCAGGCTGCCGGGACCGTGGCAACCCTCGCAGCCGAGTTGCAGGGCGTTGGAGCCTTTGGCCATGAGGCGCGCGTGGCTGGAAGTCTTGAAGTCCCGCACCGTCTCCGCGTGGCACTGGGCGCAGTTTTGGTTCCCAACGAACTCGGCTCCCGGGATGGTCGGCGGGGCGACGACCGTGCGGGTGACCGTGGCACACGAGACGATCCCCACGGCTGCCAGCACGCTGAGTCCCAAGGTGCCCCACCGGACCAACGGGGCCGCCCAGTCGCGAACCCGTGGCACTTCGGTTTGGTTTGCGTCCTCCGGTTGGTTCTCAGCTTTCACGGCACGAGTCTGGCGGGTGATCTCCGCGAGTGGCTAACCATCGGTTGCCAACTGCTCGCCATCTGATGGCCGCCGCTCCCGGGCGCGGCACGCGCAGCCGCGGGCAGTGGGGCAACGCGGGGAGACCTTCGGCCAAGCGGGGGCGAGCAGCGTTGGCCGGTGCAGGACAAGTTCTGATTGCCAGTTGAACCACTGGCGGAATGCTATGCCGACCAACCTGAATCGCAGCGCGTGGGCCGTGTCCGAGGACGAGTATCCCCGCCTGGGGACAGCGGCGGACCAGCTCAAGTTCCTGCTCCGCTACGCCGTGCTCGCGCCCTCGAACCACAACACCCAGCCGTGGATGTTCCGCGTGCATGGCAACACCGTGGAACTCTACGCCAACCGCGCCCGGTCGCTGCACGTCACCGATCCGGACGACCGCCAGCTTCTTGTCAGTTGCGGTTGCGCGCTCCTTCACTTGCGCGTGGCCCTTTGGCACTTCGGCCATCTCGACCGCACGCATGTGCTGCCCACGCCGGGCGACGCCGACTTGCTGGCTCGTGTGAGCATGGGCGAGGAAGACGCGCCGTCCCCACAGCAGGACGCGCTGTTCGCAGCCATCCCGAAGCGCCGCACGAACCGCCAGCTCTTCCGCGACGACCCGTTGCCGGAGGAGCTTAAGCACGAGTTGGTCAAGGCGGCGGACCGCGAAGGTGCCTGGCTGCACTTCGTGAACGACCGCACGGAACGCAACGCCCTCGCCGACCTCATCGCCGAGGGCGACCGAGTGCAATGGGCGAACCAACGCTTCCGGCTGGAACTCGCGGCGTGGATGCACCCGAACAACAGCGAGGCCGGCGATGGCATCCCCAATTCCGCGCAGAACGCCGGTGACCTGCTCTCGGTCGCCGGGCCCATTGTGATTCGCACCTTCGACCTCGGCGAAGGACAGGCGGCAAAGGACCGTGACATCGCGGCCTACTCGCCCGGCCTAGTGGTGCTCGGCACGGATGCGGACGGGCCGGCGGCGTGGTTGGCGGCCGGACAGGCGCTCGCCCGCGTGCTGTTGCGCGCGCGGGCCTCCGAGGTCTGGGCGTCGTTCCTGAACCAACCCATCGAGACGCACGCGTTCCGCCCGCAGGTGGCAGCCCTCAGCGGACGCGGCGGCTGGCCGCAAGTGATTCTGCGCTTGGGCTACGGCCCGAACGTGAACCCCACGCCGCGCCGGCCGGTGGAGGAAGTGTTGTTACCAGCGGTATGAGGGCTAAGTGCCACGCTCCGTTCTAGGCGAGGCACGGGGCCACCAAGAAACAGCCAGCCTTCCCCAAGGCACGCGTAGGCAGAGCGGCAACACTGGGGCACCGTGACTGACAACAACGACCATTATGAAAACCAAGCCCACCAAATCAAAAACGCCCACCAAGGCGGCGCCCTGGCCGCTCCACATCCAGTCCATCCTAGTGCCGCTCGACTTCTCGCCACCGGCCCGGCAGGCGCTGGAGGTCGCGGTGGGCTTCGCGCGTCGGTTCAAGGCCAAGCTGACCTTGCTCCACGTCGTTGAGCCGGTGGCCATGCCGGACTTCGCCGCATCGTCGCCGCTCGTGCTGGAGAATGACCAGATGATGGCAGCGGCGAAACAGGCGCTGGAGAGCATGGTGAAGGCAGCCAAGATTCCGCGCGGAACCGTGGAGAAGCTCCTCGTCCGCTCCGGCAGCGCCTTCCACGAAATCGCCGACGCCGCCGGCACGCTCAAGGCGGACCTCATCATCATCTCCACGCACGGCTACACGGGCTTGAAACACGTTCTATTGGGCAGCACGGCTGAGCGCGTCGTGCGCCACGCGCCCTGCCCGGTGCTGGTGGTGCGCCAACACTGAAGCCAACTCGGCTCCGTCAACCCAACCCTCAACTCAAAGGAACTCCATGAAAGCCCGGCCCACCAAAAAATCTGGAGTAGTGACCTTGGAACTCGACCGGCGCGACGAGCCGCTGATGGAGGCCGCGACGCGCACTGCGGGGAAGCCGTCGCTCAAGGTGAAGCGGATTCTCGTCCCGATCGACTTCTCCGACTGCTCGAAGAAGGCGCTGCAATACGCGCTGCCGCTCGCGCGGGAGCACCGGGCGGCGCTGACCCTGCTCTACGTGGTGTCGCCGGCCTACGGCGGGGCCGAATTTGGTGCGCTCAATTACGTGGAGTTAGAGGCGACCATGCAAGCGAGTGGCGAGACCCAACTCGCGAAGCTGGTGGCGGCCGAGGGGCGCAGCGGTGTCGTGATGGACACGCTCGTGCGAGTGGGCTCACCGGCGCTGGAAATCCTTGCGGTGGCCAAGAGCCTCCCCGCCGACCTGATTGTCATTTCAACCCACGGGCGGACGGGGCTGAAGCACGTCTTCCTCGGCAGCGTGACGGAGCAAGTCGTGCAACGCGCGCCCTGCCCGGTGTTCGTTGTGCGCGAGTGCGAACATGAAATCTTGGCTTCATGAAGGCGTGGCGCGCAGCGGCGTTCGCGTGAACGCGCCAGTGATTGCGAGGCCCGAGGCGGGTGGGGCGGTCAGCTCCGCCCCGCCGAGCGGCCCCGCGTTCAGCGGTCCGCGCGACTTCTTGGGCAACCGCTTTGTCTATGCCGTCATCTCGCCCCGTGCGCGCGGCCTGTCCGTGGGCGTGAACCTGAACCCGGACCACCGGTGCAACTTCGACTGTGCTTACTGCGAGGTGGACCGCACCGACCCGGCGCGGGCTGCTGGGCTCGACGTGCCGGTGATGCTGGAGGAACTGGAGCGGACGCTAGCCCTGGTTCAGTCCGGCGAACTCCGCGCCCGGCCACGCTACCAGCGAGTGCCGCCCGGGTTGCTGGAGTTGCGCCAGGTGACCTTGAGCGGCGATGGCGAGCCGACGTGGTGCCCGAACTTCGTCGAAGTCGTCGAGGCGGTCGTCCATCTCCGCGCCCGCCGACGCTTTCCGTTCTTCAAGCTCGTGCTCATCACCAACGCCAGTGGCCTCGACCGGCCCGAAGTCGCCCGGGCGCTGGAGCTGTTGACGCCGAGCGATGAAGTGTGGGCCAAGCTGGACGCCGGCACGCAAGACTACATGAATCGGGTCAACCGGCCCGACTGCTCGCTCGAGAAGATACAGGCGAACATCCTCGCCCTCGCCCGCCAGCGCCCGGTCGTCATTCAAAGCCTGTTCCCGGCCCTCCATGGACAAGGCCCGTCCGCACTGGAAATCGAGGCCTACGCGCAGCGACTCGCGGAACTGAAGGACGCCGGCGCCCAAATCTCGCTCGTGCAGATTTACTCCGCCACGCGCCCGCCCGCGCATCCCGAGTGCAGCCATCTCCCGCTGCGGACGCTCTCCGACATCGCCCAGCGGGTGCGCGAGGTGAGCGGCTTGCGGGCGGAGGTTTTTTGAAACCGGTGGTGGCAGCAACCTGCCCGAGCCAGGCAAACGGACGGCTGGTTACGGCGGTCGCAATCGGTCAATGGAGCTCAGCTACTTCACGACTGGCTTCCGATTGAGCACGTCGTTTCGCAGGCTTCCCGCGAGCGTCATGATCTGGTCAATCAACTCCGGCTTCACCTTCAGCTCGCCGAGCGTGGCCTTCAGATTCTCCGCCACCGCGTTGAAATGCGTGTCGTTCAGGCCGGGGAGATTCGCATGCGCCGTCCGCATATCGCGCCCTTCCCACTTCACGGGCGAGCCGAACGCCGCAGAGAGGAAGGCCTTCTGCTTCCGCCGCTGGGCGTTCATGTTGATATCCTCGAAGAAGTGTTTGATGCGCACGTCGGCCAGCACCTTCTTGTAGAAGATTTCGATGGCCGCATCCATCGCCGGCTGCCCGCCGATCTGGTGGTAGATGCTCGCGTTCACCTTGGTAACGAACGCTGCCCTGCAGTTCTCGCTACAGAAGGAATACGTCCGCTCCTCGTAGGTCGTCGTGAGGCCAGCCTTCAACGGCTTGCCGTCCACGGCGCAAACTGGCTTGGCGGTGGACGCCTTTGAGGCTGGCGGCTCGGCGGCAAACGCGCCGAGGGTGAGGGTGAGAAAACAGGTCAACAGGAGCTTAGTCATAATTCAGTTTAGCTTTCGGTTAGGCGCGGCCCCCGTGTGTGGCGGCAGCATTCAACGCAGGACCAGCCTGCGAAATCGGTTCTGCATGTGCTATGTGCTTTTTGCCCAGACGTGCCCGTCGCTTGTCCCGTGCTACGTCCCGGACGCACGTTCGGGTCTGCTCACTGCGGACGCGACTCAGGGGGCGGCTGCGGCGCTCCGATTCGTTTCCCCGGAAGGCACCGCCGCCCCGTTCCGAATCCAGTCCAGCAGCGTCATGATTTCATCCAAGGCCAGCGGCTCTTTGCCTGCGGGCGGCATGACGTCGTCGTGTTGCGGAGGCAGGAGAATGAGATGCACCAAGTGGCTGCCGAGCGGATCGCCTGGCTTGATGGGCAGCTTGCCGCTCTCGCCAGCCTTGAAGGCCAGCTCCGGGGAGTCGAGCCGGTAGCCGCCTTTCTGCTTCTCGGCACCGTGGCATTTGAGGCACTTGGCTTTGAGCAAGGGCTCCACCTTGTCCCGGTAGTAGCGTTGGTGTGCGTCGAGTGCCGCAGCATTGCCTGCGGACGTGGCCGCAGGTTCTTCCGCCAGCAGGTCGCGCACGAACTCCGGCGCATTTTCGACCAGATACCTAGAGCCGTGCGTGAGGTTGCCGCCTTGATGACCGGCCACCACCACCAACGCCAGAGTGCCCACCAGCAACCCCCGGTAAGCGCGCGTCCAACCGCGCGCCGCTTCATCGCGGTAGGCAAGCCATTGCAGCGCGAGGGCTGCCGCCGTGACGAACGGCACGGCCATGCCAGAGAGCCGGTGCAACTCCAGCGCCTTGGCTTCGTAGCCGCCGCTGCCCGCGCGCATGAAGCCGAAAACGGCGGCAATGATTCCCGTGAGCAGGCCCAGTCCCAGCACCAACACCGTGACGCGCCGCAACTCCACGCTCGGACGGAACACGCGGTAGATTTCGAGAATGCCCGCCATCGTCAGGAACCCGATGGGGAAGTGCAGCACCACCGCGTGAAAGGGCGCGAGGAAGGGGCGCCACTGAAAGAGCTTGGGCACGACTTCCGTCGCGCTGTCCGTCGCGGCGGCACTCGCCAAGGAGATGAGCAGCAGGCTCGCGATTCCGGCCAAGGGCGTTTTCATAAGGTCACCTCGGGCTACTCAAAGTGGACGTGCGTCTCCGCCGTGAGCGAATTGAATTCACCGGACGCCTCCTTGCTCGCGCGCCACCGCCACGCACCCGCAGAGC
This sequence comes from Verrucomicrobiota bacterium, assembly GCA_039796295.1. Taxonomy (GTDB): domain Bacteria; phylum Verrucomicrobiota; class Verrucomicrobiia; order Limisphaerales; family SXTU01; genus SXTU01. The sequence continues at coordinate 32,434 of JBDKJY010000028.1, read as the reverse complement.
TGCCGCTGACGGCACCGCGACCCGTTGCCGAGGGGAAGGCTGAGGCCGAGTTGGAAGGGTTGCGCACGTGCATGTGGCAGTCTGACTGCGGCGGATTGCCGGCAGCCCCACGCCACTTGATGAACGTTCACCCTTTCTTGCCCGCGGGTGGCGCGGCGGCGGAGCGACCGCGGGTGGCGGGTCTTCCCGCTTCGGTCCGCAGAGCAGTGAGCAGTGAGACTGGCGATAGGGCTGGACGTGGCTTGCGGGTGGTAGCTCCATCGCCGGCGTGTCCACGAGCAACGACGGCTTCATTCAACGCGGCGGCCTGTGGGTGGTGGCGCAAAGCGTCCTCACGGTCGCGGCACTCCTCCTGGCCCCGCTCTTTCGCGGGCAGTGGGACAACGTGGTGACCACCGGCGTTGGCGGCGTGCTCTTCGGCATCGGCGGTTGGGTCGGCATCGCTGGTGTGCGTGCGCTCGGGCGGAACCGCACCGCCTACCCGCAGCCGCTGGCGGAGGCGGAGTTGGTTCAGAGCGGCATCTACGCGCGGGTGCGTCATCCGCTCTACAGCAGCCTCATGTTCGTCTCGTTCGGGTGGGCGCTGGGTTGGGCGAGTGGCGCGGGCTTGGCTGCGGCCAGCGCGCTCACGGTCCTGCTCCACGGCAAGGCCACGCGGGAGGAACATTGGTTGCGCACGCGCTACCCTGACTACCGCGCTTACGAGCAACGCGTGAATCGGTTTGTCCCGTGGGTGCGGTAGCGAAGGCAAGATTCGCCTACTCCTTCCCAAGCCCCGGCGAGCCAGACGACGCCGCGTGAGGCACGGTCCTGCCGCATATGAAACGCGTCATTGACCGGAGCGTGGTGCTGGGCACGGTGGAAGTGCCGGAGGGAGCTTGCGAAGTCTGCGCCTCAGCGGACGCCAGCTATGACGAAGCCGCCGGTCGGTTGGTGGTGAAGCTCACGTCGTTCCTGCGCCCCGCTGGCCTGCTCGTGAAGGAGCGCCACTTTCATGCGGACTGGCTGCCGGCGAACGAGACGGTCACGGAGGCCGGGGCCCTTGATGAGTGCGATGCCGAGGCGCGGGAGATTTTTCATCGTTGGGTGCACAAGGTGCGGGCGTCCGCGCCGCAGTTGCACCCGGTCTAGCTTTGCGCGGTCACATAAAAACCAACCAAGAGAAAGGCTCGTTATGCTCCCGAAATACACGGTCGAATACACCATGCAGTTCCGCCGCCACGCGCACACGAACCACTACGCCACGGATGACCCGGTCGCGTGCCAGGAGTTCGTCGAGGAGTTGCTGGAGCGCGGCTCCGGCATCCGCGCCATCAAGCACGAGGGCGTGGATTTGTCCGCCCATGAATTCGACCGCATCGTGAAGACGGCGGCGAAGATGCTGGCGGCGAAGCACCTCTGCGCCTCGTTGGGCCTCAAGCCGGAGGAGGAGAAGTTCCGCTTCGGCTTCACGGCGTGAACGGCCGCCACCGCCCCCGCTGGCGGGAGCGGAAAAAATGGGGCCGGACGGAAACTCACTTCCCGTCCGGCCCGTGTCAGCGGGGCCAACGCCTCGCTTGGTTCTGCGCTATGCCGGGGGCGTCGGCTTCTTGCCCTTCTTGAGCCCGCTCTTGCGCTCACTCTTGCGCACGTAACCCATCGCCTCATACAGCGAGCTGTCCTCGCCGAAGTTCGGGTCGCCCTTCACGCTGTTCACCACCAACTGCGCCTCCGGCACACTCAACTTGTCCGCGTCCTCGCGCGTATTGAGTGCCGTCACCAGCTTGGCCTCCAGCCCGGCGACCGCGTCGCGCGCATCGAAGCTCGGTTTCACCTTCGCCTCGAACTGCGCCAGCGTCATCCCGGCGAACTGTTTCTCCGCCGCGTTTTCTTTCCAGGCTTTGACCAACTTCGCGAGCCAGTCGCCCGTTTCTTTAGGATTTGCCATGGTTATCACCTCCCCTCGGTGGACAGTTTCCACCGCTCCTCGAACGTCCCACGGCCAACCACCGGACCCGCCACCCGGCGGACTCCGACCGCTGAAAACACCCGATGAGCCTTCATGTCGCTACGAGTAGCGCTGCCAATAACTCGTGTCAACGCGTTTAATTCCAGAGCCGGCTAGCCTCTGCTACGATGCGCCCTGCCCAAGCATCGGCCAACGTATCGTCGGTTACGCGCCGGGTTGTATGCAAAACCTGTCCAGTTTCCTGCAATCCGACTCCAGTTGCGTGCGAATGAAGCCCGATTGCGCGCAACCACAGTCAAGTTTCAAACAAATGGAGTCCAATTGTTAGGAACCGTCATCGAGTTACGCGCGAACGCAGTCCAATCGTAAGCGAACCGAGTCGAGTTCCGCGCAATCATCGTCGAGTTTCACACAAACAGGGTCGTAAACCGTGGGTTTCACCGCGAAACACGTCTTTTTGGCCTCCACGCCCCGGATTTGATGACCTTTTCGGGATGGCGACCTCCATGGGGAGGATTTTCGCGGTGTATTTGGCAGTGGTGGTTAGCGTGCCAGAGTTGCCGGTGGCGGGCGGCAGGGTGCCGCCTTGCCGTCCATCGCCTCCACGCGCTTCTCGAAATGCGCCACCAGATCGGTGGCGACGAGTGCGATGCGTTTCGGATCGCCCACCAGCGCTGCGGAAAGTGGGAATGCAGAAGTGCGAAGTGCGAAGTTCAGTCAGTTCGTCATTCCGAATTTGCCATTCGACATTTCCTAGACCGCCCGCGTGTTCGCGTCCGTCTTCTCTATGGGCGTGCCGGTGAAGCCGATGAACGACGCATTCGGCAAGGCATCGCGCAGGTTGCTGGCGAAGCCGTAGGACATCTCGCCGGTCTTTTCATTCAGCCCTGCCACGGCACACGGGCCGAACCTTCAAGGAGCTTCGCCGAAGCAGACGCGAACGCCAGCCTTCTGAAACTCAAGACAAATGGAACCCTCAATGACGTCCTTGCGTCCGGTAGGTTTGTGTAATGACCAAAGCACGTTCGTTTCCGCGTGTTGATGGAGCCGTTCTGGAAGCTGGGTGCAGGCGAAGCGAATTCCTGCTACCGCCTTTGAAATCGCAGCGACGACTTCGTCCCGCGGGTTTTCAAACTTACTCCGGTGATTTGAAAAAATTACAACCTCCGGCGACACCATTCGCGTTATCTCAAACCCAAACAGGGCAGCTTCTGTTTTATCGCTCGTGCCGGGCAATCCGCCGTGATGAGGAAAGACGAGCACGCATGCGGTCGACTGGACCTTTCGCGCCTTCCACTCATCGAGACAATCGAACTCGATGTCGGCGGCAAGTAACACGGACGATTTTCCACCCCGTGACACACGGATGGCGGCACTCATGGAGTTGGAAGTGTGCCGCTTCCCGGTTGCTGATTTTCCACCAACACCTGAAATCGCTTTCACATCTGGCGGGTGCAGAATCTCGATGCTTGCTCCGTTGCGTTCTATCCTCGTGCTGGTCGTGAGCTGCAGATTGATTCGTGTGCCTGCGCGCACACTGGCTTCCGCCAGCGCGAGACAAAGTTGCTGAAACACCGCAGAATCTTTGGACGAATCGGGATTCAGGAACACTTCCCCGATAAGCAGGCTCTTATTCATCAGCAAAGTCTCCGCGCCGCCGATGTGGTCGGCATCAGCATGGGAGAGGAGCATTGCTTGAACGCGCGTAACGCCTGCATCTGCCAAATGACGCTCGACGTGACACCCCTTACTGCCGGTGTCAAAGACGACAGTCCCGCCCTCGTCGTGAAGGACGGCGGCGCTGCCGTGCCCGACATCAAGGACGACCAAACAGGGCTTTTGCTTTCTTGAGGACATCGGCATCGGGCAGTTCAAATTTGTCGAAGTAGAGGTCTTCCTGGCGCGCAGCTTCGATGTTCACCTCGGCAATCAGCATGTTGCCGGGCTTCACCGCCGCCTGAAGTTTCTTGGGAACCAGATCAAGCGGGAAGCCCACTTCAGTCGTGGCGTCCCACTGGCTCATCATGACTTTCACGACTTTAGAAGTCCCGCGTGGTTCGACGGACTTCACCGTCATGATGGTGCGATGGGGAATGCGCTCTGTGAGGATCTGATGTTCACGAACTTCTCTGTCCGCTGTGAGCAAGGCAGCCTGAAACGTCTCATGAGTTAGTTCTTTGGAGTGAACCAGCGCAGGAATCCAACGCCTGCTCCGACGGAGAGAGTTGTCGGCGTCGTTTCGCTCGTAGGCAGTGAGAACTATTCCACCCACCCCGTGCAGGTAGCTTACAGCCACGGCCTGCGCTCCGCAGTAAGTTGCGTAGTCCCCGCGCTCATAGAGCCGATGGTCTGACACAAGCAATTCGATGCGCTCTTTCGCAAAGTAATCAGGAAGCGCATTCAAGTCCGGTGCCCGTCCGACAGAGGGAACCGGAATGCCCCGGCAGAGTTTGACCAAGCCGCACAACTGCTCACGCCTTTGGTCGCTGTCTTCGAGGACTGCGACACGCCGATTTGCTAATGTTGCTGCTGCCATACGGCTACTTGATTGGAAGGTTGATAGTGAATGACGCTCCTCCGAGGTCCCCGTGAGCTTCTGCTTGGACGCTTCCACGGAGTTCCTCCACAACGTTCTTCACGATGGTCAATCCAAGCCCGGTGCCTTTCTCGGTAGTCGTCTTGCCGCCAATCCAAATCTCCTCAAGGGCCAAATTGGTGATGCCCGGCCCGTTGTCCTGCACTTTGATGGCGACCATTCCTCCCGAGATGCGCGTTTGGAAGTGAATCTTGCGCGGCTCTCCGGCGATGCCCTCTTTGGCCCGTGCCTCAAATGCTTGAAGCGAATTGATGACCAGGTTGGTAAGGATAGCCTCGATGGCGGCCCGCCTGCACCAAACCACCGGCGTTTCATCCGCATAGTCGCGTTCCACGCTTGTTTCTCGAACGTCGAAATAAGGTCCGAGCAGCTTCACTGTCTCATCAATCAGTTCATGCACCGAATGGTTCCTTGGATGTCGCTTCTCGTGTTCGAGCAGATGGAGTGTGACACTTGAGAACGAGTAAATCGCATCCGCCTGAAGCAAGATGCGCCCCGCAGCCACGCTGCTCTCCTCCCGGAATAGTGCGAACTCTTTTGGGTCGCGGAGGTAGCTCTGAAGGGTGTGGGCGTCCGTCCGAATCATCTCGATTGGTGATTTGGTCTGATGGGCGAAGGCAGCGGCGGTGGTTCCAACAGTTCCGAGTGTGAAATAGAGTTGGGCCGTTTCGTTCTTCAGTTCGACTTCGGCCTCGTGGGCAGACTGCAGTTTGGCGACGGCCTTTTGCACATCTCGCCGCTGTTGTGGCGGAAGATTAAGGATGGCCTCATCCACGCGCTTTTCAGCGTCCTTCTTCTCTTTGCGGACAACTTCCTCGGCGGCCTTCTTTCTTTTGTCTCTGTCTTTAAGCCGCTCTCGGGCCATCCACTCCATCACTTCATCCGTGAAACGCCGCAACTCATCGAATGCAATACCCTCTACAATTCCCAGACGGTCAGTCTTGAGTTGGAAAACGCTTCGTGGGTCATCGACCCGGACGCAACCCAACGAGTTGTTGGTGCTTGGGCGCAATTCAGGGTGGCGAACGCGCCTTAGGTTCATATCCAGCCAGTCGTTCTTCTTTTCCCCGTAAGGCCAGACACGCACACCCCGATGATAAAGGCGCACGCCGCCGAACTGCTCTAACCACTTACGCACAGCGCCCAGAGTGGCCTGTTTCAACTGTGCAGCGAACCATTCCCCGGACAGCTTGAATTCCCACAGTTCAAAGGTGAGCGCGGGTGTCTCGTAAACTGGGTTGTCTTTGTCCGTCGAAATGTCGGCGTGCTTTGCCGCAAAGAGCTGCTTTCCACTCGCCGAGCAAACCTCGGCTGAGGCCCGGCCTTCATCATCCAGTGTAGCGACGAGATGGAACTCGCACTCTCGAAAGTAACCTTCGCGCGCTAGGGCTTCGAGTTCCTCAAATTCCTCCGCTTTAAGGCTCGCATGGAATTTCTGCTCATCTGCGAAGGGGTCGCGAAGCAGCAGAATCGCGCGTGCCAAACGCTTGATGTCAATTTTCGTCCAAGGCGACGGGAGTTGAGAAATGGTGATTTCGGTTCCGTGACTTTCGAGCGGCGTTTTTTCTCGAATGACGGAGAGTTCCACATCCTCCACCACCCGCGCTTGCTCGAAATCGGCCCAATCAATCTCCATTCGATACTGCACGCCCGGCTCCGACTTTGGCCGTGTGGTCAACTCGACCTTTCGTCCCAATCGCAACGCACCGAGACGACCCAAGCCTTTGCTTCCGACGAGGAGCCGCCCCGATGGACTGGTCTCACGGCGGCTTTTCATCGAGTCACCGACGATGAGCCAGCCATTCCGAATTTCCTCCGGCGTCATGCCAATGCCGTCGTCTTTGAGGACAATAGAACCGCCTTTGATATGAACGCCTTTCAACTCAACGGTGCATCGCTTGGCGTCGGCGTCGTAAGAGTTCTTGATGAGTTCGAGGATGCCTTGGTCCGGCGACGGATTCAGTTCCTCACCCAGCAACCGCAGAATCGCCGTCGAGAACCGGAGTCGCTCCGAGGTTGGTGGCTGAGGTTTGGATGGCGGCTTGGACATGCTCAGATTTCGACGGGAATGGCTGCAACCGCGCCGACTGTCAGGTGGCGGCAGCGAATGCGCTGGTCGAGAAACTCATTCACTCGCTGAGTGTGGAGTTGTTCCATGAGTGCGCGGCAGGTGTCCTCAGATTTGTCGTGTGGCTCACAGACGATGAGATGGTTTTCAACGGAAACGGGTTCCTTGCCGAGAATGACGGTAGCAGCAGCGCGATACGGGTGGCCGGGGCGCGATGTGCGTCGAAGCACTACGAACGGCGGCTGGTAGGCGAGCCCTTCGTGGCGGCGCTTTTCGGAAATGCAGGTGACTTCCACCCAGATGGCGATGTTTCGTGGGTGAATGTAGGGGCGGAGCGGACCGGATTCTTTATCGCGGTGTGGGACGACGCGGCCGACGTGGACATCGAAGAAGTCAGCCACGCTCGTGGTGCAAGGCCCGGTGGTGGTTGTCCATACGTGCGGTGCAGGCTTCTGAGTCTCGGCACGGCGGGCGAGGCGAAGTAGGAACACGTCCACGTCGGCGCTGTCGTCGAAAATGCCATAGGGTTCGACGAGTTGAACGTCGGCAAGTTGGCTGACGCGCTTTCGCCACTGCTCAGAGAATGAACCGGAGCGGAGAACTTCCGGCAGAATCGCGAGCATTTCCGTGCCCGGCCTGGCTCGTTCGAGCGCCGTAACCACAAACGCAGCCGCTTCGGTGATGCGTCCCCCCGCCCAATTACACCCTGCGGGTGCAGCCACTTGGCCAAAGGGTGGATTCAACAGCAGGTGGGTGGCACGGGTGAACAGATCTTCCTGCTTGAGACCATCGGCAACGCGGATGTTCGGGAAAAATTCCGCATCTGAACTTCGCAATACTTCGGCTGTTTTGTGTCGCTGGCGTGCGAGCAGGACGAGCCGCGTTCTCGCGCCTTCGATGAACTCACGGTGAATGTCGGTTCCGGTGAGTTGGCGTCCCCACTGCCACAAGGTGTCTGGCAGTGTTTTGCGGAGGGGAAGTTTTCTGGCCGCCGCGATAAGCAGGTCGCCCATGCCGCAGGTCGGGTCATAGAAAACGCTCGTCGCACCGAATCCCGTGCCGCAACCAACCAATCGTGAACCGAGGTCGGTCCCGGTAAAGAACGCACCAAATTTTCGCCGTGTTTCCACCGGCGCTACGCGGCGGAGCTCAACACCCGCTTGACCATCGAGAGCCGCTTCTACCCGAGTATTCCAATCGGCAACGTGATGCGACTCCAACGATAGACGTTTCAACTGGGAAACGTAAGCGGAGTAAGCGCTAAACGGGCTGCGTTCGGCCTTTTTCAGCACGGTTGTCATCGGGGATTCATGGTCGCAATTAACATGGCGCAGTTCAATTCAACGTTTGGCGGTCACCGATGCTTCGCGAGGTGGTGGATGAAGTGCTGCACCCGGGCGAAGTTGGCGTAGTCCTTGGGCGGCCCTTCGTTTCGACACCTCACCCCAGCCCTCTCCCCGTTCGAAGCGGAGAGGGAGAAGAAGCGCACGTCGTCGGCTTTGCGGGACCAGTCAGAGTCGTTGAAGGGCGGGCGGAGTTGTCGTTCGCTTTGCAAAAGACCCGACCAGTGGCTTCGCGGTGGAGGATTCGCGCTCACGCGCGTGGCGGCTGCGGCGGGTTGGCTGGCTGCGTTTCGGCCCATGCGGTGCTCCGTGGAACGCCGCGAGTGTCGCCAGAGTGAGCGGAGGGGGCAAGGTGGTTTTCGAGAAGTTGAGAGATGAAAGTTGAGAGTTGAGAGGGGGCGGGGCTGGTCGGGTTGCGGGATGGCGGATGGGGCGAGTTCGGCACCTCACGCTTAATCCCTCTCCTTGAACCGCGTGGCGCAGCCGTCCCGGCTGCGGGTTCAAGCGGCGTCCCGCCGCGTGCTCTAGCTCAACGGGGCGGGACGCCCCGGGAACCCGCAGGCGGGGACGCCTGCGCCACAACTGCGGTTCAAGGGCCGAAATCGCGGGACTTGGAGGGCCGTGGGTTCTCTCCATGAACCTCCCGGTGGGGCGAGCGTCCTCGCGAGCCATGCGCCTGGCGCAGTTCGGGCCCCGGCTCGCGAGGACGCTCGCCCCACCAGCGCTGCTCAGTTCAGGGTCCCAATGCGCGGCTTTCGGACCGTGGCGGCTACCCCTGAACTTGGTAGGGACGACCTGCGGGTCGGCCGCCGTTTACCCCAGCCAACCGAGGCCGCGCAGCCGCGCAGCCCTACCAGGTTCAGGGAGCGGGAGCCGTGCGGCGGTGGGAATGTCGCGCGGCGTCACCGGCCCGCACCGGCTTCCGACTCGACCCAGCGGACGGCGTAGTGGATGAGCTCGGGGCTGGTGGCGAGTTGGAGCTTGGCCTTGATGTTCACGCGGTGGACTTCGACGGTCTTGCCGCTGAGGTGGAGTTGCTCGGCAATCTCTTTGGTGCTCCGGCCCCGGCCCAGCAGTTGGAAGACTTCAAACTCCCGGTCCGAGAGACTGCTGACGCTGGCGGCGGTCTCGCTGCGGTGGCCGGTGAAGGTCTCGAGGATGCGCGCGGACATCTTCTCGCTGACCGCAACCTTGCCCGCCAGCACGACGCGGATGGCCTCCATGATGCGTTTGCCGCCTTCCTGTTTCATCACGTAGCCACGGGCACCGGCGCGCAGGACGCGCTCGGCGTAGAGGGTTTCGTCGTGCATGGAGAGGACGAGGATGGCCAGGCCGGGGGCGAGGGCTTGCAGGTCCTTGATCGCTTCCAGGCCGCTCTTGCCGGGCAGGGAAATGTCCAGGAGCACGACGTCGGGCGGACGGGTTTCGATGGCCTGCATGGCGGCGCGGGCGTCGGCGGCTTGGCCGCAAACGGCGAGGTCGGGCTGGGCGGTGATGAGCGCGGCGAGGCCGTCGCGCATCATCGGGTGGTCGTCCACGATGAGGATTTGCTTGGGCTTGGGCGCGGCGGGCTTCTTCAGTTTGGCTTTCATCGGGTGGCCTCTTGCTTGGGAAGGGGGACGGACTGATGCACGGAGCACGCGACGGTGGTGCCGTCCGGCTCGCCGCGTTGAACGACGACGGAGCCGCCGATCATGCCGGCGCGGTATTGCATAATGCGCAGGCCCGCGCCGGTGCGGGGCGGCGGGGTGGGGAGTCCGCAACCGTTGTCCTTCACCGCGAGGAAGACGCGATTGGGCTGGGCGGCGAGACCGATTTCGATGTGCGTGGCCTTGCCGTGTTTGAGCGCGTTGGCCACGGCTTCTTGGGCGATGCGGTAGAGGTGCGTGCCCGTCTGGTGGTCGTGGACCGGCACGGGGTGCGCGCAACGGAAGGCGCAGTTCACGCCGAACATCTGTGTGGTGGCCTGCGCCAGCTCTTGGAGCGCGGACATCAGGCCCTCGGACTCCAGCACCACGGGGCACAGGCCATGCGCGAGCATCCGCGTCTGGACGATGGTCTCGCGCACATGGGCGGCAATCTGCCCGGCCTGGGCGGAATGTTTTTTGGCCTTGGGGGCCAGCGCTTGCGCCAGCACTTGGCTCATCAGCTCGATGCCGGCGAGTTGCTGGCAGATGCCGTCGTGCAGGTCCTGCCCGATGCGCCGCTGCTCCTGCTCGCTGATGTTGATGATCTCCTGCTCCAGCCGGCGGCGCTCGGTGATATCGAGCATGGTGCCAACGATCTTGTGCGTTCGACCGCCGTTGACAACGAGCTGGCTCGCGCTCTGGACGTGCCGCACCTCGCCGTCCGGGCGGATAATGCGATACTCGAACTGCCACCCGCGCGCGTCACGGATGCCGGCCTCAATCGTCGTCCGGACGAGGTCGCGGTCATCGGGATGGACGTGGCGGTTGAAGAAGTCATCCGACAACGGCTCCAGCGCGCCCGGCTCCACGCCGAGGATGCGGAACAGCTCGTTGGACCAGCGGGCCTTGGGCGGCGTGGTCAGTTCAATTTCGTAGCCGCCGAGGTGGGCGATTTGCTGGGCCGTGGCGAGCAACGCCTCGTTGTGGCGCAACGCTTCCTCGGCGGCGGCGAGCCGGTGGTCGCGCTCGATTTGCGCGAGTGCGCGCTGGACGACGGCGGGGAGGTGGTCGAGGAACTGCGCATCCTTCACCACGTAGTCGAGTGCGCCGCGCTTCATCATGTCCACCGCCACGCGCTCGTCGCCTTGGCCGGTGATGACGAGGAAGGGGACGGTGCGCCCGAGGGTTTCGAGCTGGCTGATGAGTTCGGGGGCTTCGAGGTCCCGGAGCTTCAGGTCGAGCAACAGCAGCGTGGGCCGGTGGGTTCCCAGCCAGCGGATGGCGTCCCGCCCGGAGGTGGCGGAGGCGGAGGTGTGCCCGGCGCGCTGGAGGGCGCGTTCGACGAGGCGGACCAGCCCGTGGTCGTCATCCACCACGAAGACGGTCGCGGGTTGAGCCGGGGCGGACATGGTCAGGGTTGGCCGTTCAACTCCGGCACTTGCACGAGGGAGACGAACATCCCCATCGCCTTGATGGTCTCGGCGAACTTGTCGTAGTCCACGGGCTTGACGATGTAGTTGTTGCAGCCCAACTCGTGGCAGCGGGCCACCTCGCGCGGGTCCTCGGTGGTGGTGAGCATGATAATGGGCAGCTTGCGGAGGCTGGCGTCGGCCTTGGTCTGGCGGAGGACTTCCACGCCGTCCACCTTGGGCATGCGGATGTCGAGCAAGAGCAGATACGCGGCGTGCGGCTCGCGGTGCGGGCCGGGGCCGCGCCGAAAGAGGAAGTCGACTATCTCCTGGCCGTTGGCGAAGCGCTGGAAGGGGTTGTGCAGGCCGATGCGCGTGAGATTGCGCTGGATGAGCAGGGCGTGGCCGTCGTCGTCATCGGCGATGAGGATGATAACTTCCTTGGTCATTGTGGGAGCATTCATGGCGGGGCGTTTCGTGTCTGCATTATTCCTGAACCGCCGGCGCGCTTGGCAAGGAGACAATGCCAGAGCTGTGCGCAAAAGCAGGAATCGGCCGCTGGTAAATCAGCGACCGATCCCCCCCCCGACCGGTGGTCCCCACGGGCTACTCGTTTATTCCACAGCGTGAATAGTCGGGCGGAATTTCCATGAGGGAGAGGAGCAGTTCATTGTCCTCGATCACCATGCGCGGCTCCGTGCGGTCGGAGGGCTGCACGGCGGTCAGATGCAGGAAGCCGAGGGTCGGGACGCGACGGACTTGGCGGAGTTGAAGCTGAGCCGGGATAGGGGATTGGGTCATGGTGTGGAGGGCCTGACGGTTACCAGGCAAAGATCGGTTCAGGCACGCATAGCGAGGGGCGAGCGACCTTGGGAAAGGAGCCGTCAGCCCCGGGCGCAGCAGGTGGGCGAGGAAACCAGTCGCACCCATCGGTTGGCGCAGCGGGGGCGGCGGGGGGGAAGCAGGTGACCCCGGCACGTTGGGCGAGGCGGTGGTAGAATCCGCCCTGCCGGGTCGGTGCGGGCTGTTCCGAGGCCGCCTCCCCGACCACCACCAAGGCGCAATTGTTCTGGCCCTTCAGGGCCAGCCAGCGCTCAAACCACGCCCGCACCGGCTCCGCCGGCTCCGTCTCATCCCGCGTGCAGACGATGATGAGGTCCGCCTCCGCCGCCTGCCCGGCGCTGAGTTCCGCCAGCCGCCGGACGCCGAGCACGGCGAACTTCCAAACATTCAGGTTGAAGTCACCGTCGCCGCCCAACTCGGCCACGAGCCGTTGATACAGCGCCAGCCCGCGCACGGCACTGGCCCCGTCCTCATAGACCAAGATCACGTTGAACAGCTCGGCGACGTTCAGGCCGCAGCCGTTAGGGGTTGCGCCATTCCATTGAGTGGTCATGCGGAGACCCTAGCTGGCGCGGCGCGCGGCTGACCATTGGGCCCCTTCCTCATTCGCACTAGCCGTCTGGCCTAGTGCGCTAAGGGAAACGCTTACCGCCTCATTGCGGACGCAGCGCTGTATCCATCGCCTTGAGCAGGGTCTCGGCGGTGAAGGGCTTGGTCACCACGGCGGCGAACTGGCCGGTCTTGATCTGCTCCCGCATCACTTCCTGCGAGCCGGTGACGAGGATCACTTTCAGCCCGGGGTTGATGTTCCACATCACCTTGGCCAGCCGGCCACCGTCCATCGCCGGCATGTTCAAATCCACCAGTGCGAGGTCGAACTTCTCGCCCCGGGTGAACGCGCTCAGCGCCGCTGCCGGTCCCTCCGCGACGACCGCGGTGTAATTGTGCTCGGCCAGTAACGTCTGGACCATCTGGGCGAGGGCTGACTCGTCGTCCACCACCAGCACGCGCTCGCCGCGGCCCAGCGGCAGCGGCGCGGGGGCGGCGACCGGCTCGCTAGCTCCGGTCCCATGGGTGCCGGGCAGGTAGATGGCAAAGGTCGTCCCCTTACCCGGCTGGCTCGTCACGTCCACGAAGCCGCCGTGCTCCTTGACGATCTTGGCGACGGTGGACAAACCGATGCCCGTGCCCTTGCCCGGCGGCTTGGACGTGAAGAACGGATTCCAAATCTTCGCCAGCACCTCGGGCGTCATGCCGGAGCCGGAGTCTATCACGCGCAGGACCACGTGCGGGCCGACCTTCGCACCGGGCTTCTGCGCGGCGAACGCGGCGTCCACCACGCGGTTCTCTGCCGTGACCAGGAGTTTGCCCGTGCCGTTCATCGCGTCGCGCGCGTTGACCAGGAGATTGAGCAGCACCTGATGAAGCTGCGTCGGGTCCGCGCGGATGACGAACAGCTCCCCGGCCAGCTCGCTGCGAATCTCCATCGCCTTGGGAAAAGTCTCCTTCGCCATGCCCACGGCGTCCCGGATCAGGTGCTGCGGCTGCAGCTCCATGCGCTCCTGTCCGTCCGACCCGCGCGCGAACGCGAGTATCTGCCGCACCAGTCCCGCGCCGCGCTCCGCGCTGATCTGGATCACCTTGGCCATCTCCTTCTGCAACTCCGCCGGCGGGCCTGCCTGCAACATCTCCGCCGCCATCAGCACGGGTGCGAGCACGTTGTTCAAGTCATGCGCGATGCCGCCGGCCAGCGCGCCCAGGCTCTCCATCCGCTGCGCCCGGTAGAACTGCGCCTGCAGTTTCTTGAACTCCGTCTGGTCCGTGCTCACCGTCAGGATGCCGCGCGCGCTGCCATCGGGCTTGCGCAACAGCGTCCAGTGGCTGTGCGTGATCACGTTGTCGCCGTTGGGGCGGAAGGCCAGCAGGTCGCCCCGCCACTCGCCTTGCAGCAACGTGTCCGCCAGCGCCGACTCCAGCCGCTTGGACTCGCCCTTGCTGATGAGCTCCGCCAACGGACGGCCGTGCGCCTCTGGGGCGGGCGTGCCGAAAATGTTTTCCGCCCCGGGATTCCACGACTGCACACAGCCATCCGTGTCCAGCACGATGATGGCGTCCGTGGCGAGGTCAATGAGCGCGGCCTGCTCGCGGATTATCTGGATGGCCTCCTCCACCTTCGCGCGCTCACGCAGCAAGCGCCCGTAGCGGTTCAGGCGCGTGATGGTCTTCACGCGCATGCGCAGCTCGACGCGGTCGAAGGGCTTGCTCACGAAATCATCCGCGCCGCAGCCGATGCCCATGATGCGCGACTGCCGGTCATCCAGCGCGGTGACCATGATGACCGGCACCTCCGCGAGCTTCGGGTCCGCGCGCAGGCGGCGGCACATCTCGAAGCCGTCCATCTCCGGCATCATCACATCGAGCAGGATGAGGTCGGGCTGGAGCTCGGCGGCGAGCTTGAGCGCCTCCGGGCCGTCGGCGGCCTCGACGAGGCGGTAGTCCGGGTTGTCGAGCAGCTCAGTGAGCGTGTCGCGGTTCGCCGCGTGGTCGTCAACGATGAGGATGGTGGAGCGTGTGGTCATGGGAGAGTGATGCGTGAAATGGGAAATCTGTTGGCGGCCTTACGGTGCCCGGGTGGAACGGCCAACCTGGCCGCAACGGGCCGGTGGCCCGTGCCACCCGGACCCTGTAGCGCGCCGCGGAACCGTGCCGCCACCATCGCCGACGCAGGCAACCCCTCACCTCTGCCCGCTCCCCTCATCCGATGAAGGGAGAGGGAGACGACGCGCCCTCCCACGTTGGTCATTCGGTCACGCATCACGTTTCTGCAACCTCTCCACCAGCGCCGCCAGCTCTTTCAGCTTCACGGGCTTGCTGATGTAATCCGTCGCGCCGGCGGCGAGGCACCGCTCGCGGTCGCCGGACATGGCCAGCGCGGTGAGGGCGATAATGGGAATGTCCTTCAAGGCCGCGTCCGCCCGGATTTGCTTGATGGCCGTGAACCCATCCATCACCGGCATCTGGATGTCCATGAGGATGAGCGCGGGGCGCAACTCGCGCGCGAGCTTCACGGCGATGAGGCCGTTCATGGCGTAGTGCATCAGGTAGCCCTTGTCTTCGAGATAGCCGCCCACGGTCTGGATGTTCGCCTCGTTGTCCTCCGCCAGCAGGATGAGCGGGCCGGCTACGTGAGCCATGGTCTCTGGACGCGGCACAGGCTCCGGCTTCGGGATGAAGGGCCGGCCGAGAAACTTCGCGAGCTGCTCGCGCGTCACGGGCTTGGTGAAATGCGCCACCGCTCCCATCGCGCGGGACTTCTCCGGCTCGTCCACCACCGTAACGACCGCGATGGGTATGTCCCACGTGGCCGGTTTTTCCTTCAGATTGGCCAGCACCACCCAGCCGCTCTCGTCGGGCAGCATCACGTCCAGCAGGATGAAATCGGGCTTCTCGCGCAGGACCGCTGCCAAGGCCCCCCCGCCCCGCGTGTGAATGACCCCGTTGACGCCCAACTCGCCGAGGTAGCGCACGACCTGCTCTGCGGCCGTCGCGTCGTCCTCGATGACCAGCGCGTGCTTGAAGGTCTGGGGATCGCACGCGGCCCGCGTGCTGTCGTCGCCGGCGCGGCGAGGATTTTGTTCGTCCATTTCGGCCCCTGAGCCTGAGCGGAGCGCACCCCACACCCCATCTCTCTGCCCTCCTCCGAGGAGGGGAGAGGGTGCCCGAAGGGCGGGTGAGAGGTGTTCGGGCTTCAGGTTCATGGTCAGCGGCAACGTCACGATGAAGCGGCTGCCTTTGCCCGGCTCGCTCTCCAGCGACACGCTGCCGCCGTGCAACTCCACGAGCTTGGCCACCAGCGCGAGCCCCAGCCCGGTGCCTTCCTGCGCGCGGTTCAGGCCCGCGTCCACCTGTGTGAAGGCTTGGAATAACTTCGTCTGGTCCGCCGGCGCGATGCCGATGCCGGAATCCCACACGGTGAAGCGCATCACGTCCTCGCCCTCGGGCGCGGCGACCGTGAGGCCGATGCGCCCGTCCTCCCGCGTGAACTTCACCGCGTTGGTCAGCAGGTTCACGAGGATTTGCTTGAAGCGCTTCGGGTCCGCCGAGAACCGCGCCGCGCGGCCGTCGTGCTCGAAGGCCACGCCGATGCGCTTCTGCATCGCCTGCGTGCGCACGAAGACCAGGCAGCTCTGGCAGAACTCGTCCACGTTCAACGGCTCGGCGTGCAGCTCCAGCTTGCCCGCCTCGATTTTGGAGAGGTCGAGGATGTCGTTGATGAGCGCGAGCAGGTGCTGGCCGCTGGTGGAGATGGTGGTGACGTTCTTGACCTGGCGCGGCGTGAGGGTGGCGTTGATTTGTTCGAGCAAGACTTCGCTCAGACCGAGGATGGCGTTGAGCGGGGTGCGCAGCTCGTGGCTCATGTTGGCGAGGAACTCGTCCTTGAACTTGGATGCTTGACCGAGTTCGTGGTTGGCGAGGCTCAACTCGGCGGTGCGCGCCAGCACGCGCCCTTCGAGTGCTTCGTTGGCTTGCGCCAATTCCGCGGTGCGCTGGTCCACGCGCGCCTCCAGTTGCACCGTCATCTGCATCAAATCCCAGTTCGTTTTTTTGAGCTCCTCTTGGGCGGCCTGCAAATCCGCAGTGCGCGCCTCCACGCGCTGCTCCAACTCCAGCGACACCGCAATCAGACCCTGGTTGGTTTCAGCCAGCTCCTTTTGCAAGTCCTGCACCATTGCCTCGGCCAGCTTGCGCTCGGTGATGTCGCGGATCGTGCCGAGGAACAAGGGACGATCGGCTCCCGCCACACTGACGACGGTCAGCTCCACGGGGAATTCCGTCCCGTCCGAGCGCATGGCCGATATCTCGATGCGCCGCCCAATGATCGGCCCCTGTCCGGTGGCGCGCAGGTGCGCCATCCCGCGCCGATGGCCTTCGCGCAGGGCGGGTGGGATGATCTTGTCGGCCAGCGACTGACCGACGACGTCTGCCGCCGAATAGCCAAACATCTTCTCCGCCGCCGGGTTGAAATCCGTGATGTTGCCCAGTTCATCCATCGTGATGATGGCGTCGAGCGAGGACTGCCAGACGGCCAGGCGGCTGCCCTCGGCCTTGGCCAGTGCGACGTCCGCACGTTTGCGTTCGGTGATGTCGGTCACCACCACCCGTAAAACCGTCTCGCCGCTCTCGCCCGTGGCCGCGGTCGTCACGAGGCCGACCCAGAAGGGCGTGCCGTCGCCCCGTTTCAAACGCAGTTCACACAAGCAGGAGGGTGCGGCAGGATCCGCGCCCGTCGGGTGGGCCGCGAGGATCTGTTTCACCAGAAGGTAGAAGATGCCCGTGTCTTCCTGGAGAATGAAGCAGGCGAAAGGCTTCCTGACCATCGCCTGCCTCGCCACGCCCAGCAAGGTGGCGAGCGTCAGGTTCACTTGAAGGATCAGTCCCTTTTCATCGACCATACAGTAGCCGATCGGGGCGAGATCGTAGAGATCGAAGTAGCTCGCTTTCGAGGCTTCCAGCTCCCCCTGCGCCCGGCGCAGCTCCTCGTTCTGCATCTCCAGCTCGATCTGTTGAACGTGCAATTCGTGCAGCAGCGCGCGCGTGGCGTCGGGCGTCAGCGCCGTCTGGGTTTCCGGCGACGCAGCGGCTTTGGCCCGGAAGGCGGCTTCCGCCCTTGAGCGGAGTTCGGCGGCGGTGACGATTGGATCTTTCTTTGGTTTCATGGCGTGGCTCCTGTTCTCGCGCGTTCCGTGGTGGCGACCGCATACATCACTCCGGCTTCGTTGACCAAGGCGGTCGAGACGACCGATACCTCCACGCTCTGGCCAGATTTGGCAAGGCGCTGCGTGAGGTATGGATCCAGCACTTCCGCCCGGCTCAATTGCGCAAGCGAGGCCAGCGCGGCCTCACGCAGCGGTTCCGGGATGCGGTCACGCACGTTGAGTTGCAGCGCCTCGGCTTCCGTCCAGCCATACATCCGCACGGCGCCCGCGTTCCAGGCGAGGGTGCGGCCGGTCAGATCCTGCACGGTGATGGCATCGTGTGCATCCCGCACCACCACGGCCAGCCGGCGCAAGGATTCCCGCGATTCGACGAGCTCAGTGACATCCACAAAAGTGATGACCGCGCCTTCGATCACATTGTCCAGCGTGCGATAAGGCTGGATGCGCAGGGTGTAATGCCGGCCCGCGAGCGAACGCACCTCCACCTCTTTGGGCGCCAGCGTGTCCAGCACCGCCCGCACATCCGCCACGAGGCTCGTGTAGCCGACCAGGTTCGTGACGACATGCGCCACGGACCGTCCCACATCGCTGGGGATCAGATTGATGATGATGCCAGCGGCGGGGGTGAAGCGCAGGATGCGCAACTGAAAATCCACGAACACCGTGCCGATGCCGGTGCCGGCGAGCAGGTTGTTCATGTCGTTATTGGCCCGCGACAGATCGAACACCTTCGTCTGCAACTCGGTGTTGACCGTGGCCAGTTCCTCGTTGACCGACTGCAACTCCTCCTTGGAGGTCTCCAGTTCCTCGTTGGTGGATTGCAGCTCTTCGTTGACCGACTGCATTTCTTCGCTGGAAGACCTGAGCTCTTCAGTGGAGCTCTCCAGCTCCTCGATGGTGCCCTGGAGGAATTCCTCCTTCGCGTTCAACTCCGCCCTGAGCGCGACCAGACGCGCATCAACGTCCACCCCGGCGTCGGCCGGCTGGCCAGGGCTCACGGATGCCGGATCACTGGCCACCCGGCCCTCCGACAGCTCTTCCAGAATGACGAGAAAGAGCGGCGACTCGGTTGACGCGCCCGGGCCGGAGGTCACCGGTCGGATGGTGAGATTGACGAGGGTGAAGTGGCCGTTCGTCTTCACGCGCAGGCCCGGGCTGGCGGAGGTTTCCCTCGTGGCAGCGGCCTTATGCAGCGTGGTGGTGAGCTCGCGGCGCAGGCCCTCGCGGGCCATCTTGAGGATGTTGTTGATGCCCGCCTCGCCGGGGCTGGGCTCGAGAAACAGGCCGGTGCGGCCGTGCAGATAGAGGATGTCGCCGTGAGCATTCACCAGCGCGCCGGCGGCGATGACTTGGGCGAGCAGGGTCCGCTCGGTCATCTCGCGCAAGGTCTGTCCCTCGCGGGCGGGAGACTTGGCGGGGCTGCGGAGCGAGGTGGGCTGGGCGGTGGTATCCATAACAACGGAGGGTGACGCAAAGCGGTTGAACGAAGCGCGCGACTGGCCGGGCAGCTCCGCCTTCCGCTGAAAAATCTTGGCCTTGCGATTGAGCACGCGGAAGAGCGCATCATGATCGCCCACGCCTTCGGAGGTGCCGAGGAAGAGCCAGCCGTCCGGCTTCAGCGCGTAGTGGAAAAGAGGGATGAGCTTCTTCTGCAGCTCCGCGCCCAGGTAGATCAGCAGGTTGCGGCAGCTGAGCAGATCGAGCCTGGAGAAGGGAGGGTCCTTGATGACGTCCTGCTCGGAAAAGACCAGCAGGTCGCGGATGCTTTTATGGATGCGATAGCCGCCGCCATCGGCTTCGGCGGTGAAGAAGCGCGCCAGGCGTTCGGGCGAAAGATCGGCGGCGATGCTGGCCGGATAGCGGCCGGCGCGGGCGGTGGCGATCGCCTGGCTGTCGATGTCCGTGGCGAACAGTTGCACCGTGAAGCTGGCCTTGATCGCCTCGATGCGCTCGACCAGCAGGATGGCGATCGAGTAGGCCTCCTCGCCCGTGGAACAGCCCGTGGTCCAGACGCGGATCACATCACCGGGCGATTTACCCGCAAAGAGCGCGGGGATGACCTGTTCCTCCAGCACCTGGAAGGCTTCGGGATCGCGGAAGAAGTTGGTGACACCGATGAGCATGTCACGAAACAGCGCCTCCACCTCGGCGGGAGTCTGCTGGAGATATTTGACGTAGCCGTCGATCCCCTCGATCTGGTGCACGGCCATGCGGCGCTCGATGCGGCGGTGGATGGTGCTCGGTTTGTATTGGGAAAAGTCGTGACTGGTCTGGGCGCGCAGCAGGATGAAGATCTTCTTCAGCGCGCTCTCGACCTTGGGGGCCGGGACGGTGCCGGGACGCGGGGGCCGGCCAAAGGCGTGCTTGGCGTAGGCGATGAGCTGCGCGGGCATCTCGGCCGGCGGCAGTTCGTAGTCCACGAGGCCGGTGGCGACGGCGCTGCGCGGCATGCCATCAAACTCGGTCGGGGCGGAGTTCTGCGCCATGACCATGCCGCCTTCACCCTTGATGGCGCGCACGCCCTGGGCGCCGTCGCTGCCAGTGCCCGAGAGGACGATGCCGATGGCACGCTCGCGCTGCTCCTGCGCGAGGGAGCGGAAGAAAAAATCGATGGGCAGACGCTGGCCGCGTGGCTCGGACGGTTCGAGCAATTGCAGCGCGCCGTTGAGGATCGCCAGGTCATGCCCCGGCGGAATGATGTAGATGCAGTTGGGCCGCACGACCATGCCATCCTCGACTTCGAAGACCTGCATGTGCGTGTAGCGGCGAATGATCTCGGAGAGGATGCTCTTGTGATTCGGGTCGAGATTTTGCACCAGCACGAAGGCCATGCCGGGCTCGGTGGCGGCGGGCATGCCAGCGAGGAACGCCTCAAAGGCCGCCAATCCGCCGGCGGAAGCGCCAATGCCGACGATCGGAAAGCCGGTGGAAAGAGGCGCGAGGGATTCCGGGGCAGCGGGTGCGAGGGCGACGGGGACCGGGGGCTTTTGGCGAGGTTTCATGAGCAGAAACGAGTTCGAACACTAGTAAAGCGACCATGCTCGAGCCGGTTCATCGGCAACGCGAGCTGCCTGTCCCCAAGGGACACGCTCCTGCAACTCGTTGAAGTTGTCCGTGCTCATTCGCAACCGCCTCGGCCTGCGCGGCTTCCGCACCAGCGCAAAAAGAGCATCAAACCTAGCCTGACAAAGGCTTCGCTCAGTTCCTAGGACAGCTCGATAAAACTAGGCCGACGAGCGGTGGGAACAAGCCAATTATTTGCTCTGGGATGGCTACGAACTAGCCGAAGTGGAGCGCGCCGGCGGCGCACGAATCG
The DNA here is from genome assembly GCA_039796295.1 of Verrucomicrobiota bacterium. Classification (GTDB taxonomy): domain Bacteria; phylum Verrucomicrobiota; class Verrucomicrobiia; order Limisphaerales; family SXTU01; genus SXTU01. Next base: position 11,566 of record JBDKJY010000028.1, on the reverse strand, counting down.
GACACGAAGCGAAGCCCTCAAGATGCCGCCCGGGCCGCTGGTTGCCGCCCGTTTCCAAGTCCGGTCCAAGAATTGACCGGCTGCCAACTTGCGGACAGAGCGCGGGCCCGCAGGCTAGTCGCACCAAGGATTTACATTGAGGTCCACGAAGAGCTGGAAGCTGGGGTCGTGAAAGCCGATCCGTTCGGCGAGGTTGCCAGGGGCCGTGCGAAGGCTGAAGTCGCTGGTCCGGCTGATGGCGGGGGGGCTGAGTTTGCAGTTGAGGCCAGCGTCGCACAGGTTGGACTTGAAGTTGCCCACCACCATGTTGCTCAGCTCGCCAATGACGTCGTCGATCATGGCCATGTCGCCCAGCTCGGCGGGGGGCAGGCCCAGCACGCGCGCGTCTTGAAGCCCTTGGTGCGGGCGACTCGCTGGATGCGCCGGATGTCGGCCACGACCACATCGAGCGTGGTAGCCATGAGTTGGTGCATCTTCATCGGGTCGTCGCCCTCGACGAAATGCGGCGCGTAGCCGTAGCCACGGAAGAGCGCTTTCAGTTCGTCGTGCGGAATGCGCGCCAGCACCGTGGGACCGGCAATCTTGTAGCCGTTGAGGTGGAGAATCGGCAGCACCGCCCCATCGCAAACCGGGTTGATAAACTTGTTCGAGTGCCAGCTCGTGGCGAGCGGGCCGGTCTCCACCTCGCCATCGCCGACGACGCAGGCGACGAGTAGGTCGGGATTGTCGAACGCCGCACCGAAGGCGTGCGACAGCGAGTAACCCAGCTCGCCGCCCTCGTGAATCGAACCCGGCGTCTCCGGCGAGACGTGGCTCGGAATGCCCCCGGGGAAGGAGAACTGTTTGAACAGCCGCTGCATCCCGGCCGCGTCTTGCGTGATGTGGGGATAGACTTCGCTGTAGGTGCCTTCGAGCCAGGCGTTCGCTACCAGCCCCGGTCCGCCGTGGCCCGGTCCGGTGATGTTGATGACGTTCAGGTCGTGTTCCTTGATGACGCGGTTCAGGTGGGCATAGATGAAGTTCAGTCCCGGCGTCGTGCCCCAGTGGCCGAGCAGGCGCGGTTTGATGTGCGCCAGCGTGAGGGGCTGCTTCAGCAGCGGATTATCGTAGAGATAAATCTGCCCGACCGAGAGGTAGTTCGCCGCACGCCACCAAGAGTCCATCTGGCGCAGCCGTTGCGGAGTGAGCGCCTTGGGTTCTTTTCGGATGGCTCGCACTCAAATCGCTTCCTGCTGAAATTTTCCTAACGCCGCGCGCGCAGTTCGGAGCGGAGGCGCTCGACTTCGTCCATGAGGCTGAGGGTGAGTTTCAGGGCGGCGAGGTCCATGCCGTAGGAGTTACGCAGGTGCTCAATGCGGCGGAGGCGATGCACGGTGTCGTCATCGAAACAACGGGCACCGGATTCGGCCTCCGGTGCCGGGTGGAGGAGCCCCTGCTCGTGATAGTGCAGGATAGTCTTCGAGGAGAGCCCGCAGACGCTGGCGACGAGGTCGAGGGTGTAGGCGGCCTCGGCATCAGGTTCGATGACGGGGCCGGACTGGGGAGCAGACTGTGCGGGCGTAATCATGCGGAGGGCGGCTGGCGGGGTTGAAGCGTGGAGGCGTCACGTAGTTTCTCCCAGAGGAGGCGTTCCTCCGCGCTGACGGAGGTGGGGAGCTGGACCTCGAGCACGACAAAGTAATCGCCGCGCTCGCCGGTCTTGCCCTGCGGCAGGCCGCGACCGCGCACACGAAGTTTTTGGCCAATCACCGCGCCGGCAGGGACGCGCAGTTTGATGGAGCCGTCGAGCGTTGGGACGGTGACTTCCGCGCCGAGGACTGCCTCCCAAGGGGCGATGGCGAGTTCATAGAACACATCGGCGTCGCGCGTGGTGAAGTCGGGATGCGCGGCGTGACGGACGCGCAGGAAGAGATCGCCTGCGGGAGCGCCGCCGGTGCCCGGCTCACCTTTGCCGGGCACGCGAATGAGGCGTCCATCGGCGGTGCCAGGCGGAATGCGAACTTGGAAGGAATGGGTTTCCACCTGGCTGGTCTGGTGGTTGATGGTCTGCATCGAGATGGGGCGGACGGCACCGCGCATGGCTTCCTCGAGCGTGACGAGGAGGTCCCCCTCGATATCGCTGCCGTGGTGCCGCGCGTGGGCCCCGGCTGCGGCCTGTTCATGCGGCACGCTCCGGCCGTTTCCGGGGACACCAGAGTGGTTAGCCCCACCAAAGAACCGCTCGAAAAAATCACTGAATCCAGTGCCACCAAAGTGGACACCTGGCTCGTCGCCACCGTGCTGCCGATCCGCTCGCGGGTTGAATTCTCCCCCGTCGGTGCCTGGGCTGACCGCCAACTGATCGTATTTCTTCCGCTTCTCGGGGTCGCTCAAGACCTCGTAGGCTTCGTTGATCGCCTTGAACTTTTCCTCGCCCCCCTTCTTGTCCGCCGCCACATCCGGGTGATGCTGCCGCGCCAGCTTACGAAACGCCTTTTTGATGTCGTCGCCGCTGGCATCACGGGCGACGCCGAGGGTCACGTAGTAGTCTTTGAATTCGACAGGCATGGGAGGTCAGGACGTGGTGCCGTGAGACGTGGGCGATTGGAGCACGCTTACTGCCGATTTCATTGCCTTCGTGGTCATGAATTGCCAGTCAGTTCTCGCGTGGACTATTCCCAATCAGATGGCCGCACGTCCAGCGCCGAAAGGCCGTTGATAGTCGCGGGGCAACCGAGCGCTCCTCATCACACCACAAGATTGGCCTGTGCGCTCCGCGCTTGGTTTCATGACGACAAGCTAGCGGCGGCGAGAAGCGATCAACAATGGGGTGTTAACCCCTTACCGGAGCGATGTGACAAACCAGTCAGCGCACTGACATACTGAGCGGGTAGCAAGTCGTCGTCGGACGGATTCTTCAGCCGGGAGAAGGCTATCTTCCGGTGCGTGTGCCACCCCCACCAATTCAGGATTTCCTCCATCTGGTCGCAATTATCCGTCAGCGTGGCGGAGTTGAACTCCACGTTGTCGTTCAGCTTGGTGAAAGCGGGCGAATATCATTTCGGTGTCCGTGGCCTGTGGGGCATCAAACCGCGTGCCCCCGGCCCCTCTCGGGTGGGAGCTTCTCGCGGAGCAAGGGGCTGTGCCGCTCGTTTCGGCGAGCCGCCATCAGCTAGCGCGACCCAGGGCCAACGAGGCTTGTCTGCCTTGGTATCTCGCGTTCCCCACGATAGAGTGGCGCGGATGCACGACGCGCTTATCATCGGAGGCGGACCCGGCGGCTCGACCGTCGCTGCGCTGCTGGCGGCCCGCGGCCGACGCGTTCTGGTGCTGGAGCGCGAGCGGTTTCCTCGCTTCCACATTGGTGAGTCGCTGCTGCCTTACAACTGGCCCATCTTCGAGGAGTTGGGTGTGCTGCCGGCGCTGGAGGTCGCAGGTTTTCCCAGGAAGACCGGCGCGCAATTCCACCTCGGCAACGGCCGCAAGTCCCTGAAGCTCGTGTTCCGCGAAGGACGCTTCACCGAGCAGCCGCAGACGTTCCAAGTCGAGCGCTCCACTTTCGACCACCTTCTCCTGAAGAACGCCGCCGCCAAGGGCGCGGACGTGCGCGAGGGCTGGCAGTTCCAGCGCTTCGAGCAACTGCCCGACCGCGTGCGCGTGGACGCCACTGATCCCGACGGCGCGAAGCACACCTTGGAGGGGCGTTTCCTCGTGGACGCCAGCGGGCGCGGCAACGTGACCGGCAATCAGGAAGGGCTGCGCGTCATCCATCCGAACCTCAAGAAACTCGCGCTCTTCGGCCACTACACCGGCGTCGCGCTCGACGCGGGTGACAAGGCTGGCGACACCGTCGTCGTGCGGCTGGCAGACAAGTGGTTCTGGCTCATCCCGATTTCCGCCACGAAGGTCAGTGTCGGCTGCGTGCTGGACTGCGCCGAGTTCTCCGCTGCGAAGTCGCCACCCGAGGAGCTTTTCCGCCGCGTCGTCGCCACCAGCCCGGTGCTGCGCGAGCGGATGCAAGACGCGCAGCTCGTCGGCGAGTTCCGCACCACGAGCGACTTCTCCTACTACAACCGCCGCCTCATCGGCCCGCGCCTGCTGCGCGTGGGCGATGCCGCCGGCTTCATGGACCCCATCTTTTCCGCCGGCGTTTACCTCGCGATGTTCTCCGGCAAACTCGCCGCCGAGACGATTGATACTTGCCTGCGCCGGCCCTTCGGCACGCGCTGGCGGTTTGCGAGCTACGAGCGGAAGACGTTCAGTGCGCTGCGATTCTACTGGGAGATGGTCGAGCAGTATTACACCAAGCCGTTCATGGAGCTGTTCCTCGAACCGCGCGAGAAGTGGAGCCTGCCCGCCGCCGTGAACGCCGCGCTCGCCGGTGAACTCACCGGCCGCTGGGCCATTCGCTGGCGCATGCGGCTCTTCTTCCTGCTGGTGAAACTACAGGCCCGCCGCCCCATCGTGCCTCGCATCCGCTTTGATTGAACCATGCGCCGCTGCTCCATTGCCGTCCTGCTCGCGCTGCTTTGCGCCTGTCGCACCATACCGCTGCCGCGCATCGACACCTCCGCTCCCGGCTGGACGCATCGCAGCGGCCAAGCCGTCTGGACTCCCGGACGCGGCGCGAGTGATGTCGTCATTGACCTGCAAGTCTGGAACCGCGCGGACGGCGAATGCGTGCTGGACGTGTCCAAGGCTGGCCTGTCCTTCGTTCTCGCGCACGTCACCGCCGGCACCTGGCGCATCGAAGCCGCCGCCGGCCAGCGCCACTCCGATCGCGGCACGCCGCCCGCTCGCGTCGGCTGGCTCCAGCTTGCCCGCGCTCTGTCCGGTCAGGTTTCCGCCACACCGTGGCAGTTTGAGCGGCGTGACTCCGGCGCGTGGCGGCTCACAAATCCCCAGACTGGCGAGCGCTTCGACGGCTCGCTCACGCCATGAAGCGCTGGCTCTGGCTCCTGCTCATTCCGCTCGCGCTCGGACTTGCCCGGCTGCGCTTCGATGTCGAAGTGTTGAACCTCTTGCCGCGCGAACTCCCCGTCGTCCACGGCCTCCAGCTTTACCAACGCCACTTCGCCAGCGCGAACGAGTTGCTCGTCACGCTCGAAGCCCCCGATGCCGAGCGTGCCGAGACCGCCGCCCGCTCGCTCGCTGAACATCTCCGCACCGCCACCAACCTCGTCGTCGCCGCGCACTGGCAGCCGCCCTGGTTAGAGCAGCCGGAACTCGCCGCCGAACTCGCCGCCGTCACTTGGTTAAACCAGCCGCCTGCCGTCTTCGCGCAACTCACCAACCAGCTCGCCAACCCCGCCGCCACGCTCGCCGCCACGCGCGAGCGACTCGCCACCTCGTTCTCCCCGGAGGAAATCGCTCGCGCGAGCTTCGACCCCTTCGGCCTCACGCAACTGCCCGCCACCGTGAGCGCGCCCGCTTCCTTCGGTCGCGGCGACGGCATGTTCGCTTCCGCCGACGGCACGTTCCGCCTCCTCTTCGTCAAGCCGCGCGGCACGCTCGCCACGTATCCCGAGTGCGCCGCGTGGCTCGACGCGTTGCGCGCACACACCGCCTCGTGGCAGCGAGACAACGCCGCCAGCGGCATCACGCTGCATTTCACCGGACGGCCCGTGTTCGTCGCGGAAATCGCCTCGGGCATGGAGCGCGACATGCAGAGTTCTGTGCTCGGCACGCTCGGCATCATCGCTGTGCTCTTCTGGTGGGTGCATCGCCGGTGGCGTCCGTTGCTGTGGTTGCTCGCGCTGCTCACGCTCACGCTCGCCGGCACACTCGCGCTCGGCGGACTGGTCATCGGCACGCTCAACGTGGTGTGCATGGGCTTCGCGGCGATTCTGCTCGGCCTCGCGGTGGACTACGGGCTGGTGATGTATCAGGAGGCGCTCGCGATGCCCGGCGCGACTGCGACAGAAGTGCGCCGTCACGTCGCGCCGGGAATCCTCTGGTCCGCTGTGACGACTGCCGGCGCGTTCCTCGTTTTGAACTTCAGCGGCCTGCCCGGCCTCGGCCAACTCGGCACGCTCGTGGCCATCGGCATCGCCCTCGGCGCGCTCGCGATGGTCTATGCCTATCTGCCGCCGCTGCTAGGCTCGGAGTCCCGCCTTCAGGCGGCGCAGCATCCGCCCCCCCCGAACGCTGCGCGCGAAGCGACTGGACGCCGGGAAGTCCTACCGGCTAAAGCCGGGACTCCAAACTTCAGCCTTCTCGCCACGCTCGCCCTCCTTGTCGGCTGCGCGCTCATTCTCTCACGCGGCCTGCCTCTTCTCTCGCACTCGGCCGACCCGCTCCGTCCCACGCACAGCGAAGCTTACTCCACTGCCGAACTCATCAGCCAACGCCTCGGCGACCGCCGCGATCCGCTCTGGCTCGTCGCCTCCGGTCGCGACGAAGCAGAAGTCGCGGACCGCCTCGCTGCGATTCAGCCCATGCTCCAGGAAGCCGTCTCGAATCAAGTCCTCACCAACCTCCTCCTCCCCGACGCGCTCTGGCCACACCCCGCACACCAGCACGCGAATCGCGACACCGCCCGCTGGCTCGCCGCACAACGCGACACGATTCGCACCACTGCGCTCCAAGGCGGCTTCTCCACGAACGCGCTCTTGCTCACCGACCGCATTCTCACCGTCTGGTCCAACGCCGCCAGCGCCACACGTCCCGTCTGGCCCACCAACTCGGTGAGCACATGGACGCTCGAACGCTTCGTCGCGCGCGGCGAAGGCGGCTTCCTCCTTGCGGGCATTGCGTATCCGGGCGCGCGTGCGGAAACCGGCGGCAACCTCGCTGAACTAGCCACGACCTTGCCCACACACGGCGCATGGCTCACGGGTTGGAGCCTGCTCGGCGAAGCGCTGCTCGGCCTCGTGCAACGCGACCTTTGGTTCGTCCTCGGGCCGATGTTCGCGGTGCTGCTGGCGTCGCTCTGGTTCGCCTTCAAGCGCTGGGGTGAAGTGCTGTTGAGCCTCGCCGCGCTGGCCTTGAGCGGACTGCTGCTGCTCACGGTGATGCGCCTCGCGGGCTGGTCATGGGACCTGCTGAACCTGATGGCGATTCCGCTCCTGCTCGGCTGCGGCGTGGACTACGGCATCCACATGCAGATGGCCCTGCGCCGTCACGGCGGCGACCTCGCGCTTGCCCGCCGCACCACGGGCAGCGCGCTCTTCCTCTGCGCCGCGACCACCGTCGCTGGCTTCGGCTCGCTCGCGTGGTCCAGTAACGCCGGCCTCGCCAGCCTCGGCCTCGTGTGTGCGACGGGCGTGGCAGCGGCGTTCATCGTCGCGTGGGCACTGCTGCCCGGCTGGTGGCGAGTGTTGCAACACGACACGCTCCCCCTCACCCCGGCCCTCTCCCGCCGGGAGAGGGAGGAACGCAGTCCGCTTCCTACCTCTACGAACGCGCCGGAAGCTTCAACGCTGGCTGACTTTCTCCCTCTTCCAGCGGGAGAGGGCCTGGGTGAGGGAGAACGCCCACCTACGCCGTCGAGACCGTCCGCTCTCTACGGCTCGCTTGGCTGGCGCTTCGGTTTATCCGCTGCGCGAGTCCTACCGCGAAGTTTAGCTCAACTCCTCTGCCGTATCGGGGCCCGCGCCTACTGGCTCGCGCAACCGCAACGCCGCGAAGTGGTCATCCAAAATCTTCTCCCGCTCCACGATGGCGACCGCGCCGCCGCCATCCTCGCCGCCCGGCGCCTCTTCCTGAACTTCACCCGCAAGCTCGCTGACCTCTGGCGTTTCGAGAGTGGCACGCCGGTGATGGCGTCCTTCAACCAGCTCGCTGGCTGGGAGCGTTTCGAGACCGCACACGCTCGCGGCCGCGGCGTGCTCCTCGTCACGCTGCACCTCGGCAACTGGGAACTCGGCGGCCCCATCCTCACGCACAAGGGCCACCGCCTCCTTGCGCTCTCGAATCCCGAGCCAGACCCACGCCTCACCGAGATGCGCCAAGCCGCGCGCGCGCGCTGGGGCGTAGAGACCCTCCTCGTGGGCGGCGACCCGTTTGCGTTTGTCGAAGTCATCAAGCGGATGAATGCGGGTGGCGCGGTTGCGTTGCTGCTCGACCGACCGGCGGAAAAGAGCGCGGTTGAAGTCGAGCTGTTCGGACGGCCCTTCCTCGTCTCCAACGCGGCGGCGGAACTCGCGCGCGCTTCCGGTTGCGCCGTGGTGCCGGTGGTCATCGTCCGACGCGGCGACGGCTACGCGGCGCAGATTCTGCCGGAACAAACCTACGAACGCGCCGCGCTCGGCAACCGCGAACAACGCCGCGCGTTCACGCAGGAAATCCTGCGTGCCTTCGAGCCGTCGCTGCGCGAACATCCTGACCAATGGTATCACTTCGTCCCCATCTGGCCGCGCCCGTGAGTGGCGCGTTGGCTTCCGCCAGGTTTTGGACTGCGCCAGCCCTCTGGCGCTTTGGGAAGTCCCACAGCGTCCGAAAGCGGCAGAGGGCTGCCGCACTCCAAGACGCTGGCGCGCCGGGCACGGCCCGCTGGGTGCTGACTGCGCTGCTCTTGCTCCACTTTGGTGTCGCTTCCCTCCCGGCCGCTGACCCCAATGCCATCGTCAACACTTGGCTCGCCTCGCAAACAAACCTCACCACCTGGCAGGCGGACTTCACGCAGACGCGCGCCTTGAGCACGCTCACGCAACCGCTCACCGCGCGCGGACGCGTGTGGTTCGCCGCGCCGCGCCGGTTCCGCTGGGAACTCGGCGAGCCGCCGCAGACCATCGCCGTGCGCCAGCCCACCGAGGTGCTCATCCTCTACCCGCGCCTCAAGCGCGCCGAGCGTTACCCGCTGGACGCCGCTGCCGGAGGTCCGTGGAAGGACGCGATGGCATTGCTCGACGCTGGCTTCCCGCGCAGCCGCGCCGAGCTGGACGCGACCTTCGCCATCGCCGCGCTCACGGAAACCAACGGCCTGCACACGCTCGCGCTCCAGCCCAAGTCCGCCTCCGCGCGCAAGCTCATGCCGGAGATCCAGCTCACCTTCAGCCTGCGGGACAACGTGCTCCGCGCCACCCAGCTCCGCTTCACCGACGGCTCCCTGCTGCGCAACGACTTCACCAACGTGGTGATGAACCCGAAGCTCGACGACGCGCTCTTCGCGCCCGTCATCGGCGCGGACTACCAGGTGAGCCTGCCAGCGGCGAAGGGGGCGAAGAATTGAACGACGCTGACGCACTCGCCAAGGCACTGGTTTTCTTGCCGCACGGCCCGGAGTTCCGCTTCGTGGACCGGCTCATTGCGCTGGAGCCGGGCGTGCGCGGTGAGGGCGAATACACCGTGCGCGGCGACGAGCCGTTCCTGCGCGGCCACTTCCCCGGCGACCCGATGATGCCCGGCGTGCTGCTCGTGGAAGCCGCCGCCCAGCTCGCCGGCATCGTCGCGCAAAGCGACCCGAACCACGCGCCCATGCCCGGCCTCAAGCTCACCGCGCTGCGACAGGTGAAAATCCTCGGCACGGCCAAGCCCGGCGACACGTTGCACATCCGCGTGGAAGTGCAGGCCCGGCTGGGCAACTTGGTGCAAGCCAGCGGCTCGGTGCGCTTGCACGACCGCGTGCTCCTCCAAGCGGACGTGACGCTGGCTGGCCAAGCCGTCTCGTAGCCGCCGAGGCCTATGACCGTGCAGTGAACCCGCAGTTTCCGGCTTGTCCGGCCAGCACCGAGCCTTGCTGACCGCAGGGGGATGGGCCTAACTAGCGCCATAAAGCGGAGCGACCCCATCTGCGCGCTCCCCCCACAAAACCAGCCGCCAGCGGACGACTAGGAATCGAACTGACAAGACCGGGCGTGCAAAGCATGATTGCGCCGTCGCTGACCAAATGAACCGAGTTCAGGTATGATACACAAACTGGCGGTCAAAAATTTCACCGTCTTTCGGAAAGCCGAATTTGCCTTTGCGAAGGGAATCAATGTGGTAATCGGCAGTAATGGTGCTGGCAAGAGCCATGTCTTGAAGCTGGCCTACACTGCCGCACGGTGGAGTCACGAAATGGCCCTGAGAGAGAAGCAAATACGGCCAGACAAAGCGACACTGCAAAAGGAGTTGGGAAAGAAGCTAATGGGGGTGTTCCGCTGTGAAGGAGTAGGGCGGTTGAGCACAAGAGCGAAAGGCGGGCATCGCACTGAAGTGGCCGTGACTTTTCACGATTTCGCCAAGGCCAATCTTCAGTTTAATTTCTCCACCAAGAGCACCACGGACGCCCTTCTGGACAAGCCGCCGACAGAGTTCTTCGCCGATGAGGCAGTGTTTTTTCCCACGAAGGAGATGCTGACGATGTTCCCCGGCTTCACGGCGCTCTATCGGAACTATTCCCTTCAAGTCGATGAAACTTACTACGATCTCTGTCTGGCCTTGGAGAAGCCTTTGCCGAAAGGCCCGAAGCTAGCGGAAGTGCGTCCGATGTTGACAAAGGTGGAAGGTATCCTGCACGGCTCCGTCGAGCTGCGCGACGGGCGTTTTTACCTCAAGCAAGACCGAGGTGGCGACTTTGAGATTCCGCTCGTAGCCGAGGGCTTTCGGAAACTCGGCACACTCTCTTACTTGCTGGCCAACGGCACGTTGGCGCGCCAATCCGTGCTGTTCTGGGATGAACCAGAAACCAACTTGAACCCTGCATATATGGTGAAGCTGGCAGAATTGCTCGCCGCCATCGCACGAAATGGCACCCAGGTGTTCATTGCCACCCACAGCCTGTTCATGGTGCGGGAGCTGTCGCTGTTGCTGGGGCGTCAGGAGAACACAGAGGTGGACCGGCGCTTTTTTGCTCTTGCGTTGGGGGAAGCGGAATCGGGAACACGGATAAGCGAAGGCAAATCGGCGGAAGAAATTGAGCCTATCACCTCACTGGATGCCGAGTTGCAACAGAGCGAGCGATATTTGGATACGCAGATGACCCAAACGCCGGAACAACAGAAAATTCAATGAGCCAGAGTTTTAAGGAAGGCCGTTTGACGTTCTCATTTCCCGACTCTTGGTCCGTCTGTCGGCCTGGCGAGACCTTCTACTACTCGGCTCGTTTCCAGCTATTCTGTGGCGGATGCAAGGAGACCGATTTCGCGACGTATGCTGCGGATACAGGCAGACTATGGCTCGTCGAGGTGAAAGATTACGCCGTTCACCCCAGAATAAAACCGATGCCGTTGCCTGAAGAGGTCGCGCAAAAGGTTCGGGACACCTTGGCTTTGCTCGCTGCCGCAGCCGTCAGCGACACAACGTCCTCAACTGCGTCAGTCATTCAAGCCGGTAATTTCGGGCGAGCCGCTCGTGAGGCAACTTCCTTGGGCGTCGTGCTGCACTGCGAACCGCAACCGAAACCTTCCGTGCTCTTTCCAGCGGTTTCGCACATGGCAAACTTGCTACAGGCACTACGAACCGCGCTTCGGGCCGTGGATGCGAATGTTCGGCTTGCCAGCATAGGGACTCACTCGGGGCTTCCTTGGTCTGTTTCGTAGCAACGGTGTCCATGACACGCTCTGAAAACAGCGACGAGAACGAGGCGTGCGGCGCGTATGGTGCCCGTCCGCAGGCCGGCTTTGCGCGGGTCGCCGAAGGTCGTTTGCTCGCGAAAAACACTGCC
>JBDKJY010000027.1:0-94188 GCA_039796295.1 Verrucomicrobiota bacterium | reverse complement strand
AGGGACTCGGACACGGCGGAGGCAGTGCGTGGCTCCGCGCCGGGTCGTCCGAGCAGGGGGGATGACTGACGGGGAAGGTCGGCCAGGCATCCGGGCACGGCGGGTGGGTGGCCGTGGGGCGCGCTGGGGCATTCGGACACGGCGGCAGGCCGTGCGGACGAGGGGGAAAAGGGACGGTGACGTGGGGCTGGGCGGGGAGTCCGGGGCCGATGGTTGTCTGGTGCGCCGCCATGTGAACGGAGGGAGTGTAGGAGGCGAGGTAGCGGGGGCAAGGGAAAAGTCAGGGAGGGGATGGTTGGGGCGGTCGGGGATAATCAAGTTTCACACTGCGTCAAACGCGCCGGAATGGGGAAGGTTGAATCGGGCTGCGGGGCCAATTCCATCGGTGGTGCCGGCCGTGTTTGTCAAGCCGACGAAGGTGCTCACTACGCGCGCCGGGGTGAGCTTGCGGATGATGTGGTTGTAGTCTGCCACATGAAGGACTCCGAAACGGTCCACCGCGACGCTGACTGGGGTGTCAAAGCGCGCACTCGCCCCCACGCCGTCCGCACTGCCACTGACGCCCGGCTGGCCGGCGATGGTGGTCCAAGTGTATTGCTGCGCGTGCAGCGCGCCGCCGGTGGGCAGCAGCAGGAGATAGCCCAGACCGCAGAGGGTGGAGAGAAGTCTTTTCATGCGCTTGTTTGAGTTCCTGCGGGACAGGTGCCTTGGCCGACTGCCGGGGGCGGCCCTTCCGCTGGTTGAATCGCGCCGATGCCAGCAGAAACCGCGTGCCCGGTCAAAACCATTTCCCGGCTGGCGAGACATTCCGCAGGCGCATCCACCAAGCCGGTCGCAAGGAAAAGGCGGGCGAAGGTAGTGGGGTGCAGCCTTCATTTTGAGCAACGGTAAGAACTGAAACCGACCCAAACACAGACTGCCGGATACCTCCCGTAAACCCCCGCTTCAGTTTGCTAAACCAGCACTCGGCATCGGTAAACGGTTCCTTCTGGTATCCAAATCGAGTCTCGGCAGTCCCAAGCCGGGCTTTTGGACCACCAAACTGGCCCTCGGTATGGGTAAATCGCTCCTTCGGGTCGCCAAACAGTGGAGGTCGCGATAGGCTTCGGCTCCGTCGCCTCGCTGCGGACATAGGTGCTGCGGTCTGGAACTGGTAGCGCAGGTCGGACGACGCGGCGGTGCTGCCCGAGGCCAAGCAACAGAGCCGGGAGATGCGGCGTAGAAGGTGGCGGTTCGCAGGCTGGAATTGCGCTGAACCAAGGCGCGGGGGCAAGCGCTCCGCCGACAACCCAACTCCCTCGCCTGCCACTTTCTCACTTTCTCGCTTTCTCACCCGCCGACCAGCTCCCATCATCGCGGCATGCTTTCAGACATTCGCTCAGTTCACTTCGTGGGGATTTGCGGCACGGCGATGGCCAGCACGGCGGCGGCGATGCAGGCGCGCGGCTTCCGCGTCACCGGCTCGGACACCAACGTCTATCCGCCCATGTCCACCTTCCTCGCCGAGCAAAAGGTGGAAGTCATCTCCGGCTACGACGAACGCAACCTCGCGTCCAAGCCGGACCTCGTCGTCATCGGCAACGCCCTCTCGCGCGGCAACCCGGAAGTGGAAGCCGTGCTCGACCGCAAGCTCCGGTATTGTTCGCTGCCCGAGCTGCTCAAGGAATTCTTCATCCGCGGCAAACGCTCGCTCGTCGTCAGCGGCACGCATGGGAAGACCACGACGACTTCGCTGCTCACCTGGGTCTTCGAGAGTGCGGGGCTGAACCCCAGCTACCTCATCGGCGGCATCCCGACGAACCTCGGCGCGGGCGCGCGCTTCACCGAGAGCGACTGGTTCATCATCGAGGGCGACGAATACGACACGGCCTTTTTCGACAAGCGCAGCAAGTTCGTCCACTACCTGCCCGAGGTTGCCATCATCAACAACCTGGAGCTGGACCACGCCGACATCTTCCCGAACGTCGCCGCCGTGCAGAAGACATTCTCCCACCTCATCCGCCTCGTGCCGCGCAATGGATTGCTCCTGGCCAACGGCGACGAACCGCACCTCGCGCCCTTGCTCGACGTCACCCACTGCCCGGTGAAACGCTTCGGCCTCGGCGACCACAACTCCGTGCGGGCCTTCAACCTCCAGTTCGGGGCGACCGCCACCACGTTTGAAATCCCGAGCTGCAAGTTCCACCTCAACATGGTGGGCGAGCTGAACGTGCGGAACGCCCTCGCCGTCGTCGGTGCGGCGAAGCACTGCGGCCTCTCGAACAAGCAGATTCAGGCCGCCTTCGACACGTTCAAGGGCGTGAAGCGCCGCATGGAAGTGCGCGGCATCGCGGGTGGCGTGACCGTGGTGGACGACTTCGGGCATCACCCCACGGCTATCCGCGAGACCCTCAAGGCGCTGCGGATCAAGTATCCCACGCAGAAGCTCTGGGCGGTTTTCGAGCCTCGTTCGCAGAGCACGCGCCGCAACGTATTTCAGAATGATTTCCCCACGGCTTTCCATTGCGCGGACACCGTCATCCTCGCGGAAGTTGCCTTCGCCAACGTGCTCGCGGTGGAGGAGCGGCTCGATACCGGCAAGCTCTTGGCCGACCTCACGGCCAACGGCAAGCACGCCGAGTTCCTGCCCGATGTGGACACCATCGTGCGCCACCTCGGCCAGCATGCGCAGGGTGGCGACGTGATTTGCGTCTTCACCAACGGCGGCTTCGGCAACATCCATGCAAAGCTGCTGGAACGGCTGGGGAAGCGGTGAGGGCGGGCCGCCGGCGGTTCTCGGCGTCCTTGCGCGGCTGAATCCGCGCTGGTTCACGCCGTCAGTTTTCCATGCTTCTCCTACAGAACGGGCGCGCTTCATTCACCTGCCAAGGGGTGTCGCGGCGCTCGGCGTTGAAGGCTGGCTTTCTCGGCGCGCTCGGCTTGAGCACGGCGGACTTGCTGCGGTTGCAGGCGCAGGGCGTGGCGAAGCGGAAGAACAAGTCGGTCATCCTCCTCTGGCTCGATGGCGGACCGAGCCATCTGGAGACTTATGACCCCAAGCCCGAGGCAACGAGCGCGTATCGCGGACCGTGGGGAGCTTTGGAGACGAACGTCTCCGGCATCCGCATCTCGGAGCAGCTCCCGTTGCACGCGAAACACGCGGACAAGATGGTCTTCCTCCGCTCGGTGCATCACAAGACGGGCGATCATTTTGCGGGCGGTCATTGGATGCTCACGGGCCGCTTCGGTTCGACTACGGCGGACAAGGACCAGAAGTATCCATCGGTCGGGTCCATCGTATCGCGCATGCGCGGAGCGAACGCGCCGGGCGTGCCGGCCTACGTGGGCTTGCCGGCGGCGCAGAGCATTTACCTGTTCCCCGGCTACCAAGGCGCGGCGTATCTGGGGCCGGCGTTCAATCCGTTCGATGTGAACACGGCGCAGAAGTATCTCGCGGCGAACCACGCCGGGCCGGTGCAGAAACCGCAGTGCTTGGAGAACTTCACGGGCGACGTGGCGCGCACGCAGTCGCGCGTGGACCTGCTCACGCAGCTCGACGGCTTCCGGCGCGGGCTGGACCGGGGGCGGTTGATGGACGCGATGGATGTTTACCAGCAGCAGGCGGTGGACATGGTCACGGGCAACCGTGCGCGTGAGGCCTTCGACATCGAGAAGGAAGACGCGAAGACGCGTGACCGCTACGGGCGTGGGCCGTGGGGGCATTACACCTTGCTGGCGCGGCGGCTTGTCGAGTCGGGCGTGGGCTTCGTGACGGTGGACATGCCGCACTGGGACGATCACTCGGGTATCGCGAAGGGCCACGGCTACAAGCTCCCGGTGCTCGACCGTGCCGTGGCGGCACTGGTGGAGGACTTGAGCGAGCGCGGAATGCTCGACGACGTGATGGTGATGGTGATGGGCGAGTTCGGCCGCACACCGAAGATTAACGAAGGCCAGCCGGGCATCCCCATTCCGGGGCGCGACCATTGGGGCGATGTCTTCTCGGTGATGCTGGCGGGCGGTGGCTTGAAGACGGGGCAGGTCATCGGCGCGTCGAGCGTGAACGGCGAGTTCCCCGTCGAGCGGCCGCTCACGCCGGGAGATGTGCTGGCGACGGTGTATCACTTCCTCGGCATTGACCCGGAGCACACGTTCAACGACTTCACCGGACGCCCTGTGCCTATCCTTGATGGCGGGCAGCCGATTCGCGAAATCATCTGAGCCGCCGGGGGGCGTGCGCTCTACCAGGGTCGTCGCGAGGGGCCGTCGCAAACCCTTTTGGCATTTGCCACCTTCCCTGCGTTCCCGTAGAAACCACGCTCCCGCTACGGCGGATTCTCATGAAACCAGCAGTCGAACTCTACGATACGACCCTCCGAGATGGCTCGCAGGGTGAAGGCATCAACTTCTCGGTCGCGGACAAGCTCCGCATTGCCGAGCGCATTGATGCCTTCGGGATTCACTACATCGAGGGCGGCTGGCCGGGCAGTAACCCCAAGGACATCGAGTTCTTCGCGCAGGCGAAACGCCGCAAGTTCAAGCACGCCAAGCTCGCCGCCTTCGGCTCCACGCGGAAGAAGGGCGTGGCTGTGGAAGCCGATGACCAAGTGCGTCTGCTCATCGAGGCGGAAACGCCCGTCGTGACCATTTACGGCAAGACCTCCATGCTGCATGTGAAGGAAGTCCTCCGCTGCACGCCGGACGAAAACCTCGGCATGATTGGCGACACCGTGCGTTACCTGAAGGACCACGGGAAGTTTGTCATCTACGATGCCGAGCACGGTTTCGACGGCTACAAGCTCGACCCTGAATACGCCCTCGCCACTTGGCAGGCCGCCGAGCAAGCGGGCGCGGACATGGTCGTGCTGTGCGACACCAACGGTGGTTGCTTGCCAAGCGAAGTCGCTGCCATCACCAAGGTCGCCATCGGTCGTCTGAACTGCCGCGTCGGCATCCACACCCACGACGACATCGGCCTCGGCGTGGCGAACGCGCTGGCGAGTATCGAGGCCGGTGCGGTGCAAGTGCAGGGCACCATCAACGGCTACGGCGAGCGCACGGGGAATTGCAACCTGACCAGCGTCATCCCCTGCCTCCAGTTGAAGATGGGCAAGGTGTGTCTGTCCGCCGCGTCGCTCCGCAAGTTGAAAGAGCTTTCCCAGTTCGTGGATGAAATCGCGAACCTCCGCCACAACCCGCGCCAACCGTGGGTCGGTTCCTCCGCCTTCGCCCACAAGGGGGGCGCGCACGTCAACGCCGTTCAGAAGCTCGCGTCGAGCTACGAACACATTGACCCCGCGCTGGTCGGCAACGAGCGCAACATCCTCGTGAGCGACCTCTCGGGCCGCAGCAACATCCTGCTCAAGGCGCGCGACCTCGGCTTCAAGCTCGCGGACGGCGCCCCGGAGACGAAGCAAATCCTCGACCGCGTGAAGGAGCTGGAGCACAGCGGCTACGAATACGAGGCCGCCGAGGCTTCGCTCGCGCTGCTCATCCGCGGGATCCTTGACCACAACCCCGAGTTGCTCTTCACCGTGGACGATTACCACGTCTCGATGCGCGGCAACGGCAAGACTTCGACCAACGAGGCCACGGTCAAAGTGCGCGTCGGCAAGGAAGTGCACCACGAAGTCGCCGAGGGTGATGGCCCCGTGAACGCGCTGGACGGCGCGCTCCGCCGGGCGTTGGCCAAGTCCTTCCCGCAGCTCAAGAAGGTGACCCTGACCGACTATAAGGTGCGCATCCTCGACGGCGTGGCTGGCACCGGCGCGAAGACCCGCGTGCTCATCGCCTCCACCGACGGCAAGCGCGAGTGGGGCACCGTGGGCGTGAGCGAAAACATCATCGAAGCCAGTCTCCAGGCGCTGGTGGATAGCCTGGAGTTCGCGCTGCTCCGCCAGTGACCCTTGGGTGGAGCCGTGAGAACTCCGCTCCCATGCTCACATAGCAGGCGGAGCAGCGCGGGCTAAACCCGAACTCTCCGACGGCGAGCGGCAACCAAGGGCGAGGAGCGCGGCCTTCAGGCCGCAGAAACAGGCGAGGTTCAGGAACCTTCCGCCGAGCTGTTACAGCCCAGCCTGCTGCGGCGTGAACGCCGCGCTCCGTCCGCGTATCGCGCGTCCCCGGTGTTTCCTCCTCAGCGTTCGGACTGAAAGCAGGCGCGAGGGTTCGCACTTCGTCGCCGCTTGCGGTCTTGCCTCACCAGAATCGCTTCGTGAGTGGACAATTTTTGCAAAGCTATTGGGCAATCAAGGTGTAGTTCCGTCCCGGTGGCTTCGCGAGAATGCGCGGGTGAAAGGGCGAAATCCACAGGCCACGCAGTTCAATCCGCGTTCCGAAATGGCGACGGCGAAGTCAGGGGTGGCACCAGCCACTGGCCTGTGCTCCCGAGCGCCCGCTCGGAGTTCGTTTGCGAGCCCGGTTGCGGAGTAGTGCCACGCGCATGACAACCTACCCCACCATTGCAGGGCCGGAGAGGGTAAGCGCGACCGCCGAAACGCGGGCCAGCGGGTGCTTCCACTGTGGCGCGGCCTGCGCAGCGGAAGGCGTGCGCTTCGCGGGCAAAGCCTTCTGTTGTCTCGGCTGTCGGACCGTCTTCGAAATCCTGTCGGCGGGTGGATTGGAACAGTTCTACCAGCTCAACGAGGCAGCGGGCACACGTCCACCGCAGGCAATGGCGAGCAATCAGTATTGTTATCTCGATGAGCCGGGCGTGCGCGCGAGGTTGGTTGATTTCGCTGACGCCACGCTCACCCGGGTGACGTTTCATTTGCCGACGGTTCACTGCATCGCCTGCGTGTGGCTGTTGGAAAACCTCTTCCACCTCAAGCCTGGCATCGGCCAATCACAGGTGAACTTCGCGCGCAAAGAAGCCGCCATCGCCTTTGACCCGACGCGCGTGAAGTTGAGCGAAGTCGCCACGCTGCTCGCCTCGCTCGGCTATGAGCCGAAGCTGAACCTTGCGGACCTGGATGCGAAGCCGGCGAACCCAGCGGAGCGTCGGCTGTGGCTCCAACTCGGCGTCGCGGGCTTCGCGTTCGGCAACGCGATGTTCTTCGCCATCACAGGTTACTTCGGTCTCGACGCGTTTACCGGGCCGCAGCTCAAGGTGTTCATCGGTTGGCTGAACCTCCTGCTCGCCGTGCCGGTTGTGACCTTCAGCGCGGCGGACTATTACCGCTCGGCTTGGCGTAGCCTGCGCCAGCGGTTGCTGAACATCGACGTGCCCATCGCGGCAGGCGTCGTCGCCATTTTTGCCCAGAGCGTTTGGGAAGTGGCCAGCGGACACGGCGAAGGCTACTTCGACTCGCTCTGCGGCCTGATTTTCTTCCTGCTCTGCGGGAAGCTGTTTCAGCAAAAAACCTTCGACCGGCTTGCGTTCGACCGCGACTATAAGTCGTTCTTCCCGCTTTCGGTGACGCGCAGGCGGGGGCACGCTGAGGAGCGCGTCGCACTCTCGCAACTCTCCGCTGGTAACCACCTCGTCCTCCGCAACGGGGAACTCATCCCGGCTGATTCAAAGCTGCTCTCTGGCCCGGCTTTAATTGACTACAGCTTCGTCACCGGCGAGTCCGAGCCGGTGGAGAAGCGACCGGGCGACTACCTCTACGCCGGTGGACGACAGTTGGGCAGCTCCATTGAGTTGGAGATGGTGAAGCCGGTGTCGCAGAGCTACCTCACTTCACTCTGGAATCAGGCCGCCTTCCGCAAGGACAGGTCCGGCACGCTCAACGCGCTCACCAACGCCTACAGCCAGCGGTTCACCAAAGTCATCATCGCCATCGCGCTGGGCGCGGCGGTGTTCTGGACGTTCGTCAATCCTGGTAAATCGCTGAACGCCTTCACCGCCGTCCTCATCGTGGCGTGTCCGTGTGCGCTGGCGCTCGCGGCTCCGTTTGCGCTGGGCACTTCGCAGCGCGTGCTCGGGCGGCAGAAGGTCTTTCTGAAAAACCCCTTCGTGCTCGAAACCCTGGCGAAGGTGGACGCCATCGTGTTCGACAAAACCGGCACGCTCACCGCCGCCGGAGCCGGCTCGGTGACGTGGCACGGCACGCCGCTGAACGAGGCCGAGGAACGCTGGATTTACTCGATGACCCGGCACTCCACGCATCCACTCGCCGTCCGCATTGGCGAAGCAATTGCGCGCCAGCATTTCCCCGAGCCCGTGCGCTCGTTCCTCGAAACCACCGGCTGCGGCATCGAAGGCAGCGTGGCGGGAAACGAAATCTGGCTCGGCTCGGCAACGTGGCTGGAATCGCGCGGCTTGGTCTGCGTGGCGCGCTGCGACGAGGGAACTGCGCCGTCGGAGTCGCCCCACATTGGCTCCATGGTCCACGTTGCCTTGAACGGGCACTACCGTGGCTGCTACGCGCTGGCGAGTGCGCTCCGGGCGGACGCTGCCCAACTGATTGCCAAGCTCTCGGTCAACTACGAGCTGGCGCTTCTGAGTGGTGACAACGAGCAGGAGCAGGAGCGGTTCCGTGTGCTTTTCGGCCCGGGCCCACACCTTCAGTTCCACCAAAGCCCGCTGGACAAACTGGGTTTCATCAAACGCCTGCAACGGGAGGGCAAGACCGTGATGATGGTCGGTGACGGACTCAACGACGCGGGCGCGCTCAAGCAGGCCGACGTGGGCGTGGCCGTGGTCGAGAGCGTCAGCGCGTTCTCGCCGGCGAGTGACATCATCGCCTCGGCGGCGATGGTGCCGCACTTGGCGGAGGTGCTGTCCTATGCGAAGCAGTCCGTGGCGACGGTGCGCGCGGCCTTCCTGATTTCCACGGTTTACAACGTCGTGGGCGTGGGCATCGCCGCCAGCGGCAACCTCTCGCCGGTGGTCTGCGCGATTCTGATGCCGCTGAGTTCCGTGTCCGTCGTGGCCTTCGCCTGTGGCGTGACGGCGTGGTTGGGAGGAAGGTTGAGAGGCGGGGAGTTGAGAGTTGAGAGTCGGTCTAACGCGGACTCTCAACTCTCCACGCCCCGCTCTCAACCCACCGGAGGCGTCCCATGAGCGTCATCTTCCTCCTCATACCCTTGAGCATCGTCTTCGCCGTGGCGTTCCTCTTCGCCTTCATCTGGTCCGTCCGCTCCGGGCAATACGAGTACACCACCACGCCTTCCATGCGTTTGCTGCTGGATGAACGAACCGCCACCAAACCCGCTTCCGAGCCTGACAACTCTCCGAACCCGAAACTGAAATGAGCACTAACATTGAAACGTTCAAATACGACAACCGCATTGTCCGCGCGTTCGCGATTGCCACGGTCATCTGGGGCCTCGTGGGCTTCAGCGCCGGGCTGCTCATCGCGTGCCAGCTCTTCTGGCCGGACCTGAACTTGAACCTGCAATACACCACCTTCGGGCGGCTGCGCCCGCTGCACACGAACGCCGTCATCTTCGCCTTCGTGGGCAACGGCATGTTCATGGGCATCTACTACTCGCTCCAACGGCTCTGCAAGGCACGCATCTACAACGACACGTTGTCATGGATTAACTTCTGGGGGTGGCAGCTCATCATCGTCAGCGCGGCGGTCACGCTCCCGCTGGGCCTGACTTCCAGCAAGGAATACGCGGAGCTGGAGTGGCCGATTGACATCGCCATCGCGGTCATCTGGGTTGTCTTCGCCATCAACCTGTTTGGCACCATCTTAAAGCGCCGCGAGAAGCACCTCTACGTTGCCGTCTGGTTCTACATCGCCACGGCTATCACGGTCGCGATGCTGCACATCGTCAACTCGCTCGCGGTCCCGGCGGGCTGGTTCAAGAGCTACTCGCTCTACGCCGGCGTGCAGGACGCACTAGTGCAGTGGTGGTATGCGCACAACGCGGTCGCGTTCTTCCTCACCACGTCCTACCTCGGCCTGATGTATTACTTCCTGCCCAAGGCGGCGAACCGTCCGGTGTTCAGTTACCGGCTCTCCATCATTCACTTCTGGGCGCTCATCTTCATCTACATCTGGGCGGGGCCGCATCACTTGCTCTACACGGCGCTCCCGGATTGGGCGCAGTCGCTCGGCATGGCGTTCTCCATCATGCTCATCGCGCCGAGCTGGGGCGGCATGTTGAACGGCCTGCTCACGCTGCGCGGCGCATGGGACAAGGTGCGCGAGGAGCCGATGCTGAAGTTCATGGTGGTCGCCATTACTGCCTACGGCATGGCGACGCTGGAAGGGCCGATGCTCTCCATCAAGTCCGTCAACGCGCTCTCGCACTACACCGACTGGACCATCGCGCACGTCCACACCGCCGCGCTGGGGTGGAACGGCTTCCTCACCTTCAGCGTGCTCTACTGGCTCTACCCGCGCCTCTACAACACGAAGCTGTATTCCGTGAAGCTGGCCAACTGGCACTTCTGGCTCGGGCTGCTGGGCATGATGTTCTACGTCATCCCGATGTATTGGAGCGGCATCACGCAGGGGCTGATGTGGAAGCAGTTCACCAGCGAGGGCTTCATGCAGTATCCGAACTTCCTCGAAACCGTCCTCCAGCTCATCCCGATGTATAAGCTGCGCGCCATCGGCGGCACGTTCTACATCCTCGGCGCGTGCCTTATGACCTACAACCTCTACAAGACAGCCAAGTCCGGCGTGTTCGTGCCGGAGGTCGAGGTGCAGGCCCCCGCGCTACAGGCGGAGGTGGCAGCCCACGACGGCAACGACCCCTGGCACCATCGGTGGATTGAATCGAAGCCGCTCGTGATGACCGGCTTCGCGTTGGTTGCAGTGGCGATTGGCGGCCTCGTCGAGTTCATCCCCATGTGGATTATCAAGGAGAACGTCCCCACCATCGCCAGCGTAAAGCCCTACACGCCGCTGGAAGTGCTCGGTCGTGACATCTACATCCGCGAGGGCTGCGTGGGCTGTCACTCGCAGATGATTCGCCCCTTCCGCAGCGAGACCGAGCGCTACGGCGATTACTCGAAGGCCGGCGAGTTCGTCTTCGACCACCCGTTCCTGTGGGGCAGCAAGCGCACCGGGCCTGACCTGCACCGCATCGGCGGCAAGTATCCAGACGCCTGGCACTACAATCACATGGACGACCCACGCCTGACTTCGCCCGGTTCCATCATGCCGCGCTACCCGTGGCTGTTGACGCAGAAGTTGGAGACCAACTCCCTGCCCGCGCGCATCGGTGCCCTGCGCAAGGTCGGCGTGCCTTACCCCAGCGGCTTTGAGGCCACCGCGCAGACCAACCTCCAGGCCCAAGCGGCCAAAATCGTGGAGAACCTCAAGCAAGGTGCCATCACCAACGCCCCGCCTGACCGTGAAATCATCGCGCTCGTGGCCTACCTGCAACGTCTCGGCACCGACATCAAGACGACCAACGCCCCGCCGGTGAAGACGGCGGCAAATTAACCCCCACCGAACCTACTTATGATTAAGAACGTTCTCTCCGACATCGGCGGCATTGGCCTCTACGGCGTGATTTCCATCTGCCTGTTCTTCGCCGTGTTCACCGGCGCGCTCTTTCTGTCGCTGCGGATGAAGCAATCCGTGGCCGACCATATCAACTCGCTGCCGCTGGAGGACGGCGAACCTGTGCAGAAAGGAGTCTCCCATGAATGACCACCCGCATGAACCCAAGCTGCTCGAGCATGACGCCGACGGCATTCGCGAACTCGACAACCTGCTCCCCCGCTGGTGGGTGTGGTTGTTCTACGGCTGTATCGCCTACGCGGCGGGCTATCTCGTGTATTACCACGTCTTGAAGGCCGGACCGTTGCAGGCGGCCGAGTTCGACGCCGAGTGGAAGGCCGGCGAGGCGCTGAAGTCCGCCGCGCTCGCGAAGTTTGAGGCTACCATTGCCACGCTCGTGCCCGCGTCGGACAAGGTGATTCTCAGTCAGGGGCAGCAAGTGTTCACGACCTATTGCGCCCCGTGCCATCGCCCGGACGGCGGCGGACTCGTCGGCCCAAACCTCTGCGACGACTACTGGATTCACGGCTCCAACTACGTGGACAACGTGAAAATCATCATCAACGGCGTGCCCGACAAAGGCATGTTGACTTGGCGCGGCATCCTCAAGCCCGGCGAAGTCCACGCCGTTGCCAGCTACATCTACCAGTTCCGCGGCACCAAGCCGCCGAACCCGAAGCCGCGCGAGGACCAGGCTCCGAAGCAGACGGGGCCGAGTCCGTTCGAGTAACCTCTGCTCGGTTCACAACTCCATCCATGCCAGCCGCCGTGGAAGACAAACCCAAACCCTCTGCCCACGACGACCACGGCGTCGCCCAAGACATCAACTGGGAAGACTACCGTGACCACCTGTCCACAGCGGACAAGGACGGCCACCGGCGCTGGCTCTACCCCAAGAAGCCCTCGGGTTTCTGGTATGAGCACCGCACGCACCTGAGCTGGCTCCTCATCGCCGTCATGTTCGCCGGGCCGTGGATTCGCATTAACGGCAACCCGCTCCTGCTCATCAACATCGTCGAGCGGCGCTTCTCCATCCTCGGGCAAATCTTCTGGCCGCAGGACACGCTCATCTTCGCCGTTGCGATGCTGGTGTTCTTCGTCGGTATCATGATTTTCACCACCGCTTTCGGACGGCTCTGGTGCGGCTGGACCTGCCCGCAGACGGTCATGATGGAGATGGTCTTCCGCAAACTGGAATACCTCATTGAGGGCGACGCCGCCGAGCAGCGTGCTTTGGATGCTGCGCCATGGACGGCCAAGAAGTTCGCGAAGAAGGCTCTCAAGCACACCGTGTTCTTCGGGGCCTCGTTCATCATCGGGAACACGCTCCTGGCCTACATCATCGGGAGCGAGCAGCTCCTGCACATTCAGTTCGACGACCCGCGCAACCACCTGGTTGGGCTGACCTTCATGACGCTCTTCTCGCTGCTCTTCTACGCCATCTTCGCGCGCTTTCGGGAGCAGGCCTGCACGTTCATCTGCCCTTACGGCCGCTTCCAATCCGCGCTGCTGGACGAGAACACGCTCCTGGTCGCCTATGACAACGCACGCGGCGAAACCCGTGCCCCGCTGCGCCGCGACGAGACTTTTGTCCAACGCAAGACCGAGGGCAAAGGCGACTGCGTGAACTGCCGTGCCTGCGTGGCGGTGTGCCCCACGGGCATCGACATCCGCAACGGCGTGCAGATGGAGTGCGTGAACTGCACCGCGTGCATTGATGCCTGTGACACCATCATGGACAAGGTCGGCCAGCCGCGCGGCCTCATCCGGTTCGCGTCGCTGAACAACATCGCACACGGAACCAAGCAGCGGTTCACCTCGCGCATGGCGCTCTACTCCGTGGTGCTGACCGGCCTGATTTCGTTCTTTCTCTATCTCGTGTTCACCCGATGTGACGTGGAGACCACTTTGCTCCGCGCCCCCGGCACGCTCTTTCAAACCACCACCGAGGGGCGGGTGGAGAATCTTTACATCCTCAAAGTGGTGAACAAGACCATGCATGACATTTCGGTCGAGCTGCGGCTCGTCAATCACCCGGGCAAGGTGCGGGTTATGGGCGGCACCAACTTCACAGTGCCAGCCGCCCAGCTCGCGCAAACTTCCGTGCTCATCGAGCTGGAGCCAAAGCAACTCGATGGCGTCAACACCAAGCTGAAGCTCGGCGTTTACACCGTGCAGGGAAAACTCCTGGAAACCGTGGACACGGCATTTGTCGGACCACGCGGAGCGGAACACCACGAACAAAACGAACATCATGAGCGCGAACACAACCGCCGCTGAACCCACCCCGGCACGGAGCCCTTGGCCCTACGCCATCATAGGATGGTTTGCCCTCTTCGGCTCCGCGATGGCCGCTTGGGTGGTCGTCGCCGTCCGGAACGACATGGACCTCGTCCGTGCCGACTACTACGACCAGGAGATTCGCCACCAGCAGCAAATTGACCGGCAAGTGCGCACCCAGCCGATTCAGTCCGAGGTCAAGATTGCCTACGACGCTGCGCTGCAACGCCTCACCATCACGTTGCCATCCAGTCACGCCCAACACGCCCACGGCAAAGTCAGCTTCTACCGTCCCTCCGATGCCAAGCTCGACCGCGAAGCCAAGCTGTCCTTAAACGGTTCCGGTGAGCAAATCCTAGACGCCCGGCTGCTCCGCCCCGGCCTTTGGAAAATCCGGGTGCAATGGAGTGTGGTCGGCGCGGAATACTTCGTTGACCAGGCCGTCACCATCGCGCCGCATTCCTGAACGAGCATGGAACTCTGGACCGCATTCCTGCTGGGCCTCGTGGGCAGTGCCCACTGCGCCGGCATGTGCGGTCCGCTCGCGCTGGCTCTGCCCGCGACCGGCAACAACCGCGCCACCTTCCTCGCCGGACGCTTGCTCTACAACGTCGGGCGCATCGTCACCTACATGCTGCTGGGCGCTGTTTTCGGTCTGCTCGGGAAAGGCTTCGCGCTCGCGGGCTTGCAACGCTGGGTGTCGCTGGTGGGTGGCCTCCTCATTCTACTCGGGCTAATCGCTTCGTCGCGCTTCGCTCCCCGATTGCCCCTCCTGCGCGTCGTCGGCTGGCTGCGGACGTGGTTGGGGCGGCTGTTAAAAGAGCGTTCCCTCGCCGCGAACTTCGGGTTTGGTTTTCTCAACGGCTTGTTGCCATGCGGGCTGGTCTATGTGGCTGCGCTGGGAGCGGCGGCCTGTGGGGAATGGCTCCTCGGGGTTGCCTTCATGGCTGCCTTTGGCCTTGGCACCGTGCCAATGATGCTCGCGCTCGGTCTGGCCGGGCCACGGCTTCAGTGGCTGCTGCGTGGCAAGGTCGAGCGGCTTGTGCCCGCCACGATGGCGGTGGCGGCGGTCTTGTTACTCCTCCGGGGCATGGGCTTAGGGATTCCCTACCTCAGCCCAGACCTCGCCAGTGGTCACGCTGAGTGTTGTCCCGGTGGGCACCGGCAATAGGGCGAAGGCATCGTTGCAGTCGGGCCGATGCTTGGGTAGGTTCCGCGCCTCAAAATGACCGAGATTCCGAAAGCCTACGAGCCGCAGTCCGTGGAGGACAAATGGTATGACTTCTGGGTGAAGCAGGGTTGCTTCACGGCCGACCCCACGCGCGTCACCGACAAGCGGCCGGCCTACTCCATCGTCATCCCGCCGCCGAACGTCACGGGCATGCTCCACATGGGGCATGTGCTCAACAACACCATCCAAGACATCCTCAGCCGCAAGGCGCGCATGGACGGCAAGGAAGTCCTCTGGCTTCCCGGCACCGACCACGCGGGCATCGCCACGCAGGTGCAGGTGGAAAAGGCGTTGAAGCGCGACGAGAAGAAAACCAAGCACGACCTCGGGCGCGAGGAGTTCCTCAAGCGCGTCTGGACGTGGAAGGACAAGCACGGCGGCATCATCATCAACCAGCTCAAGAAACTCGGCTGCTCCTGCGACTGGACGCGCGAGCGGTTCACGATGGACCCGGAGTATTCGCGCTGCGTGCAGAAGGTCTTCGTGGAGCTTTACAAGAAGGGCCTCATCTACCGCGGCAAACGCATGGTGAACTGGTGCCCCGCCTCGCAGACCGCGCTGTCCGACGAGGAGGTGGAGATGAAGCCGCAGAAGGGCTTCATGTATCACTTCAAGGTCGAGGTGGCCGAAGCGCCGGGCACGTGGCTGACCATCGCCACAACGCGGCCCGAGACCATCCCCGGCGACACCGCCGTGGCCGTGAACCCGAAGGACCCGCGTTACGCGCACCTCATCGGCCAGCACATCGTGCGACCGCTGCCCATCGAGTTGCCGCGCGAGCAGAAGCTCATCCCCATCATCGGCGACGCCCATGTGGACTTCGAGTTCGGCACCGGCGTGCTCAAGGTGACGCCCGCGCACGACAAGGCGGACTTTGAGATATGCCAGAGGATCACCAAATGGGCTGGATCAAGGATTGAGAGAACTCCGTTTACTGACGAGCTTTCGTTCATGGAGCCGATAGAAATCATGAACGCGGATGGCACGATGAACGATCTGGCCGGCGCGGATTTGAAAGGGCTAGAACGCTTCAAGGCGCGCAAGGTCGCGGTGGAGAGGCTCGGCGAACAGGGATTGCTCATCGAGGAAAAACCATATGAGAACAATGTTGGCTTTAGCCAACGTGCGGACGTGCCTATCGAGCCGCGTCTTAGCGAACAATGGTTCCTCAAGTATCCGAGCGTTGAGGTGAGCACCAAATGCGTGGCTGAAGGCCAGATGAAGTTTCACCCCGACCGCTGGGCGAAGGTTTACGACCACTGGCTGTCGAACATTCAGGACTGGTGCATCAGCCGCCAGCTCTGGTGGGGCCACAGAGTTCCGGTTTGGTATCCCAAGCCCGGTGCATTCACGGAAGACCAAATTCAAAACCTCATCGAATCGGAGAACGACGCTTACCAATCCGTAACTTCAATCGAAGAAGGCGTAAGCCTGCGGTGGGTTTCGATTGAGCCGCCTCCCGATCCGGCGAACTGGATCCAAGACCCCGACGTCCTCGACACTTGGTTCAGCTCTTGGCTCTGGCCGTTCGCCACGATGGGCTGGACGGGCGATAAGGCCAGCGACGCCAACGCGCAGACCCTCCGCGCCTTCTACCCCACCACCGACCTCGTCACCGGGCCGGACATCATCTTCTTCTGGGTCGCGCGCATGATTATGGCGGGCTACGAGTTCATGGGCGACCTGCCGTTCAAGAACGTCTATTTCACCGGCATCATCCGCGACAAGCAGGGCCGCAAGATGTCGAAGACCCTCGGCAACTCCCCCGACCCGCTCGTGCTCATAAGCCAATACGGCGCGGACGCCCTCCGCTTCGGCACCATGCGCAGCGCGCCGCTCGGTCAGGACGTGCTCTTCGACGAGAAGGACGTGGAGCTGGGCCGCAACTTCTGCAACAAGCTCTGGAACGCCTGCCGCTTCCGCCAGATGCAGGGCGGCGAGGTGCAGGGCGAGATGGACGCGAAGCTCCTCTCCAGCGACGACCGCTGGATTCTTCTGCGCCTCGACCTCGCCATCCGCGAAGTCACCGACGCGCTGGCGAGCTACAACTTCGCCACCGCCGTGCAGACGCTCTACCGCTTCTTCTGGAGCGAGTATTGCGACTGGTATGTGGAGGCGAGCAAGGCCGCGTTCTTCGGCCAAGACACTGCGTTCAAGGCCAACAAGGTCGCCGTCATTGACTTCGTCCTCTCGCACTTGCTGCGGATGTTCCACCCGCTGCTGCCGTTCATCACCGAGGAGCTGTGGCACGGGATGGGTTACTCGGCGGACATGCCGGAAGAGCAGGGTGGCAAGACCATCATGTTCGCCCGGTGGCCCAAGCCGCTCTCCGACGACGAGAAGGAAGCCTGGGGCCTCGACGACACCGTGGAGACGCTGGCGAACGCGAAGTCCGAACTCGTCACCCAAGGCCGCAATCTCAAGACGCAGTTCAACATCGGCGCAGGTAAGAAAGGCAAGTTCACCCTCAAGCCCGCCGGCAACCTCGCGCCCGGCGAGGCCGAGGTGTTGCGCCTGCTCCTCAGCGCCGAGTCGCTCGACCTCGACCCCCACTACGCGCCGAAGAAAGGCACGCCCACCGCGCTCACCAAGCTCGGCGAACTCTACCTGCCGCTGGACGGACTCATTGACGTGGACGCCGAGCGCGCCCGCCTGACGAAGGACGTGACGAAGGTCCAGGCCGAGATTGAGAAGGTCGAGCAGAAGCTGGGCAATCCGAGCTTCGCGCAGAAGGTTCCGCCCGCCGTGCTGGAGGAACACAGGCAGCGCCTCGCTGACTGGCAGGTCAAGCTCGCGCAGACGAAGGCGGCCATCGAGGCACTGAGCTAGCTTGTCGAGGGGAGGAGTTGTATCCATTCCCAGCCAGGGCGGTCCGCCTGACAACCTCAGCATCTACGCGGCTCAGGCTGTTTTGAGATGGAAACGACCGTTTGAAGACTGGCAACGAGCGTTTCGAGAGTCGAAATGGCCATTCGATGAGCGAAAATAGCCATCGGAAGGGTGGAAATTCCCGTCGCGATAGAGGAAATGACCTTCGAGATGCAGGAAATGCCCTTCGCGACACAGGAAATGCCCTTCGCGATACAGGAACTGCCCTTCGCGATACAGGAAATGTCCGTTGGGATAGAGGAAACGGGTGTCTGGATACCTAGAATTGCCGTTGCGTCTGTGAAAGTGGGCGTTGGGAGATAGGCCGCCGCTGTAGAAATGGAGCACCGACGTGGGCGTCCGCGCTCCAAAAGCAACGGGCCGACCTCGTGAGGTCGGCCCGTCGGAGCGCCTGAGCAGTCGGTCAGTGCTTACTTCTTCTTGTCGTCCGCTTTCTTGGCCTTCTTCTTCGCGTCTTCCTTTTTCTCGTCGGCCTTGGGCGCGTCGGGTTTCTTCTCGTCCTTCTTCGCGGCCTCGGCGGCCTTCTTCGCTTCCTCCGCTTTCTTGTCGGCCTCGGCCTTGGCAGCGGCGGCAGCGGCGGTGGCGGCGGCGAAGGCTTTCAGGTCCGCGCCATTGTCGATGCGGGCGGTGGGCAGGGCTTTCTTCAGCTCGGCCACTCCCGCGTCGGTGACTTTCGACTCGAAGAGATAAACGTTCTGAAGCTTCTTCAGCCCGGCGAGTTGCTTGAGCCCGGCGTCGGTGACTTCGGTGCCGACGAGGTTGAGGTATTCGAGGTTCGCGAGAGTCTTCAGCCCGGCGAGGCTGGAATCCTTTACCGTGGCGTTGGCGAGGTTGAGGCGGCGGAGGTTGGTGAGCTTGCCGAGCTTGGCAAGGTCAGCATCGGTGAGTTCCACGCCAGCGGCGTTGAGCTCAAGCAGGTTGCTCACGTCCTTGATTTGGTCCCAGACCTTCGCGTCGAACTTCTTCCCGACGACACGGAGGTTGATGTAACGCCAGTTGCTGCCCTGCGCGATTTCGCGCGCGGTGATGCCGGCCTTCGCGAGTTCGGCGACGGCCTTGGTCTCGGCCGCAGTTGGCTTCGCGCCGGGGCCAAGGTCGGCTTCCTTTTTGCCGCCGCCCGCAGCGGGAGCCGCCGTGAGCTTCACGCCAGCGGGCCATTCCGCGCCGGCGTCAATCCACGCTTTGATGAGGTCGGTGGTGGCCTTGGAGAGGGGTTCGCCCTTGGGCGGCATGATGTCGTCGTGGCCCTTGGCGAGGGTGATGACCTTGTAGATGCGACTGTCGGCGGACTTGCCGGGAACTATGCCGGTGAGGCCGCTGTCGCCGCCCTTGAACGCCGCCTCCTTGGAGTCGAGGCGCAACTTGCCCTTTTGCTTCTCGGGCCCATGGCATTCGATGCAGTTCTTGGCGAGGACGGGGCCGATGTCCTTGGCGAAGTCCGGCTTGGTGGCGGCGAAGGAAGTAGCCGTGCTCAGGGCGGCGAGGGCGAAGAGTGACGTGGTCAGTTTCATGTGTGGTGCAATTTCAGCGGAGGTTCGGACGGAAAGCAAGCGTGGTGGATTCTAGGAGAAGCGGGCGGGCAACGGATGAGCCGCCGCGCCTTCCAAGGGATTCCCCCTCGCGCACTGCGGCGGCCTGTGCATAATTGCCGCGTCCTGCTGATGAATCCCGCGTGCAACATTCTCTCCCGCCGCCGCCCGGCCTTGCCGGTTTGCGTTCGGCTCCTCTGGCTAGCGGTCTTACTTCTGGGCTGGGGCTCTCCCGCCGCTGAAACTCCGACCGACCTGCGGAAGAGACTGCTCGCGGGCGAACTCATCGCCTTCACCGCCAGCCAACCCGAGGCGGAGCGCACGCTGCCCGCTGGTTGGCTCGCCGACGCCGCGCGCAAGGGCGTGGCGGTCAACGTGAGCCGCGCCGTCATCACCGAGCCGCTGGACCTGCGCCATGCCGCCGTGACCAACCGCTTCCGGTTGCATCAGTGCATGGTGAAGGGTGCCGCCGATTTCACCTTCGCTGTCTTTGAGCAGGGCTGCGACTTCACGGACAGCCAGTTCGCGACGGACGCGAACTTCACCGGGGTGCTGGCGCGGCGCGCGGCGCTGCTGCGAGGGACGGCGTTCTCCGGGCTTGCCCTCTTCACGGATGCCACGGCGGAGGATGTTTTTCTCGTGCAGGGCGCGGCGTTTCTCGGCAAGGAGGCCAAGTTCAACCGCGCCACGTTTCACAAGACGACGGGGTTCGGTCCCGCACCGGGACAACCGGCCGCGTCGTTCAGCGGGAACGTCACGTTCGAGGCAGCGCGCTTCGCCGGCGTGGTTGATTTCAACCGCGTGCGTTTCGGGAGCGGCACGAACAGCCAGGCGGTGTTCAAGGAGGTTCGCTGCGAACGCGCTGTCACCTTTCGCGGCGCGGAGTTTCGCGGGATGAGCACGTTTGCCAGCGCGAACCTGCTCGGCCCGGTGGGCTTCGGATCGGAGGGCGAAGGTGCGGGGGCCTTGCCTGCGGCGCGGTTCGTCGGGCTGGCGGACTTCGCCAGCGCGCAGTTCGGCAGCGAGGCGGACTTCACGCAGGTGCTGTTCCTCCGCGGCGCGCCGGTGAGCTTCGATGGCTGTGTGTTTAAGGACTCCGCGAAGTTCGGTCAGGCGAAGTTCAGTGGCGGCGCGCTGTTCTCGCAGGCGAAGTTTGAGGCGCAGGCGGAGTTCGAAAAGGTTCACTTCCAAGGCACGGAGGAAGGCCCGGCCGCCAGCTTTCAGGACAGCAGTATCGGCGGGCGGGCGAACTTCGCGGGCGGGCAGTTCCTCGGCGCGGCTGACTTCCGCAACGCGCGCTTCAATGGCGAGACGGCCTTCAATGGCGCAGTCTTCGCCGCCGAAGCGCTCTTCACCTACGCGCGCTTCGGCCACACGGTCTCCTTCGGGGCGCTGGTCGCGGGTGACGTGCCGGGGGCGACCTTCGCCGACGTGACCATCTTCACCGGCGTGAAGTTCGAGCTGGACGCGTTTTTCGAGCGCGTGAAGTTCACCGCTACAAACCGGCCCGTCTCCTTCTCGGCGGCGGTCTTCGGCGCGGAGTCGACCTTTGACGGGGCGCAGTTCTCGGGCGATGCGAACTTCGTCCGGGCGCAGTTCACCTCGGCGGCGAGCTTCACCGAGGTGGCGTTTCTGCACCCGGAGATGACCGTGCAGTTCAACTCCATCAAGGCCGGCAAGACGCTCAACTTCACCGGCGCGCGGTTTGCCGGGCCGCTCGACTTCGTCGCTGCCGAAGCGGTCGGGCCGGTGCAGTTCGCCAGCGTCGTGTTCGGCGGCGAAGCATTGTTCAACGCGATGGCGGTAGAGCGCCACGCCATGTTCGGGCCGATTGGCACCAATGCCCCGACGCACTTCAAGAAGAAGGCCGACTTCATCGCGACGCGGATTGGCGGGCAGCTCGATCTCGCAGCGGCGCGCTTCGACGGCGAGGCGTTGTTCCGGGGGGCGAACCTGACCCGCGGGCTGCTCCTGAGCGAGCGACACGGCGGCACCGGGGCGGTCCACGCGGCGGACTTTCGTGCGCGGGCGGACTTCCGCAACCTCCAGGCGGGGGAGCGGGTGCAAATGGCCGGCGTGACCTTCCATGACCACGCGGCCTTTGACTCGACGAAGTGGGACGTGCCGATGGCCTTTGAGGAGGTGCGCTTCCGCAAGGGGGCGAGTATGACCCGCGCGGCCTTTCCGCAAGGCGCGGATTTCAGCAATGCACGTTTCGATGGCTTGCTGGATCTCACCGACTCCACGTTCCGGACGCTGCGGCTGACCAGCCAGTCCCGCTGGACCGACGGCCCGATTGAGTTGCGGAGCAGCAACTATGAGGAGTTCAGCGGCAACGTGGACGCGCTGCTCCAGGCCTTCACCCGGGCGGACCGTCCGGTGCTCACGCGGCTCGAGCGCTCGCTGCGGCAGGTGGGCCGTGACGACGAGGCGGACGCGGTCTATCTCCAGAACCAGCACCGCGAGCGCCGCCAAACCTGGGCGGAGCACAAATACGGCGAGTGGTTCTTCCGCTCGCTCTATGGCGTGCTGGGCAACTACGGCGTCCGCCCTTACCGGCTGCTGGGGTTCTCCGCCATCCTCGTGTGGCTGGGCGCGCTCGTCTTCCAGCTTCCCGGCGCGGTGCGGCATCGGGACAAGTCAGTCCAAGCCAGCCCGCTTACCACCTTCGACGCCGTGGCGTTGAGCATCTGCTATTTCCTGCCGGTCGAGTTCCCGCTGGAGGAGGAATGGATCGCGGCTACCAGCCCCTTGACCTACCGGCTCCCGTTCGTGAACAAGCCCATCCAAGTCCGCCCGGCGGCGATGGCGAACTTCGTCCTCCGTCTCTCCGGCTGGATCGTGGTGCCGCTCTCGCTGGCGGCGGTGACGGGGCTGCTGAAGACGAACAATTAGAGTGCATTGCTGAGGTGAGCGGTGGCGCAAGCTGGAGGACTTCCACGGCTTTGGCACTCGGCGTGACATCGTCTGCCTGGCTGGCTACGCTCGCCGCGATGTTGCTCCCGGAACACTCCGGTTCCTGCCCGCGCGCCTGATGAAGACGTTGCACCGCTACGTCGCGCGCCAGTTGCTCGCCACGCTCGCCATGACCGTGGCGGTGTTCACGGGGCTGTTCCTCATCGTCAACGTCCTCAAGGAAATCCTGCCGCTGCTCCTCAGTCCGCAGGTGCCGTTCACCAGCGTGCTCCACGCGGTGGCCTTACTGCTGCCGTTCGGGTTGGTCTTCGCGCTGCCGATGGGCTTGCTCACAGCGACGCTCCTAGTCTTCGGACGCTTGAGCGCGGACCAGGAGCTGACGGCGGTGCGGGCGGGCGGCGTGAGCTTGCTCGCGCTGGTCACACCGGTGTTGTGGATTGGCGTGCTGGCCAGCGGCGTCTCGGCGTTTGCCACGTTGGAGCTCGCGCCGCGCTGCCGCGTTGCGTTCAAGGAGATGACTTACAACTTCGGCATGGCCCGGCCCACGGCGCTCCTCGTCGAGCAGCGTTACATCACGGACTTTCCCGGCTGGACCATCTACATCGGGAAGCGGCGCGGTGACGCGGAGTTTGAGAACGTGCTGCTTTACGAGATGCGCGACGGTCAGTTGGTGCAGCGCATCCATGCCCGCCGCGCCCGGGTCACAGCCAATCCCGGCCAGCGGGAAATCCTCTTCCAACTCTTCGAGGCGGAGATTTTCACGCGCGCGATGGCTGGCGAAGGCGGGACGGCCACCAATGTCGTAGGTGATTTAACCCCGGTGTTCTTCGACGAGGCTCCGCCCGTGCGCCTCGATCTGTCCGGCGCGCAACCAACGGACGCGAAGCCAAAGCTCAGTGAGATGACGGGGCGCCAGCTTCGCGCCGAGCTGCGCGAGCGGCAACAGCAGGGGCTGGATGTCACACCCGTGCTCGTGAACCTCCATCGGCAGGTCTCGTTCTC
The DNA here is from genome assembly GCA_039796295.1 of Verrucomicrobiota bacterium. Classification (GTDB taxonomy): domain Bacteria; phylum Verrucomicrobiota; class Verrucomicrobiia; order Limisphaerales; family SXTU01; genus SXTU01. The sequence goes on along the minus strand of JBDKJY010000027.1, from coordinate 70,951 downwards.
CTTCGCCTGCATCAGCTTCACCCTCATCGGCATTCCGTTGGGCCTGCGCGGGCACCGGCGCGAGACGAGCTTTGGCATCGCAGCGGCGCTGTTGCTCACGGCCGTCTATTACAGCTTCATCATCCTCGGCCAATCGTGGGAGACGCGTCCGCAGATGTATCCGCACCTCATCGTGTGGGTGCCCAACTTCCTCTTTCAGGGCATCAGCGCGTGGCTGCTCTGGCGGGCCAATCGCGGCTTGGGTGCGGGTTGACGCATCGTTTTCCCCGTTGACCTTTTCGCGCGACGGCGTTGAATCGCCGCCATGCATCCCGCCGCTCTGCACCGCACTGGCTTGTGCGCTTCGCTATTCCTCGCTGTCCTCGTCACGACTTCCGCCGTCCGTGCCGACGTGAAGCTCCCCGGCCTCTTCTCCGACCACATGGTCCTCCAACGCGACCTGCCGCTGACCTTCTGGGGCTGGGCCGACGAGGGCGAGATGGTGACGGTCGAGTTCCAAGGGCAGAAGGCCAGCGTCGCCGCGTTCCGGCAGTTGCCCAATCCCCTGAGCCGCTGGCAAGTGAAGCTCGGCCCGTTCAAGGCCAGCGCCACGCCCGCGTCGCTCGTGGTGCAAGGCAAGAACCGCGTCGAGCGCAAGAACGTCCTCGTCGGCGACGTGTGGGTTTGCACCGGCACGGCGAACATGGAGTTCTCGCTCAACAAGTCCGCCGACGCGGAGAAGGAACTGGCCGTCGCCAACCACCCGCTCATCCGCACCTTCACCGTCCCGCGTGCGAAGGCGAACGAGCCGCTCGCCGACCTCCGCGTCTCGTGGCAGGAGTGTCGCACGCCGGGCGCCTTCTCCGCCGTGGGTTATTACTTCGGACGCGACTTGCACAAGGCCCTCGGCGTCCCCATCGGTTTGGTGGCCACGGCCCAAGGCGGCACGCCCACCGAGGCGTGGGCGACGCGCAACACGTTGACCGAGCACCCGGAGTTGCGCCGCGACTTCGTCGAGCGACTCGAACGCCTGCGCGGCGACTACGCCGCCGCCGTGCAGCGGTTCAACACCGAGGTCGAAGAGATGAAGAAGCAAGGCAAGCGCCCCGCCTCCCCGCCGCCGAAGCCGCCGGTGATGCCCACCTGGTTCGGTGGTGAGTTGTTCAATGGCATGGTCGCGCCGCTTGTGCCCTATGGCATCCGCGGCGTCATCACTTACCAAGGCGAGGGCAACGCCGACCGCACCGGCCAGTATCGCGTGCTCTTTCCCGAACTCATCAAAGGTTGGCGGCAGGCGTGGGGCCAAGGGGACTTCCCGTTCCTCGCCGTTCAGCTCGCGCCCTTCGACAAAAGCCGCAACCGCACGCTGGAGCAAATCACCGCTGCGCCGGAAGACTCCGACTGGGCACGCCTCCGCGAAGCGCAGTCGCTCACCGCGAAGGCCGTGCCCAACTACGCGCTCGTCATCACCACCGATGTCGGCGCTCCGGACGACCTGACGCCGGCGAACAAAGCGCCCGTAGGTGCGCGCCTCGCCTTGGCCGCACGCGCCTTGGCCTACGGCGAAAAGGTGGTGTTCAGCGGCCCCGTCTTCCGCGAGCAGACCGTGTTAGGCGATAAGGTGAAGCTGCACTTCGACCATGTCGGAGCTGGTCTCGAAGCACGCGGTGGAAAACTCACCGGCTTCGCGGTCTGTGGCGAAGACAAGAAATTCGCCTGGGCCGACGCACAAATTCAACCGGACAACTCCATCCTCGTGAGCGCCGCCGCTGTGCCCAAGCCCATCGCCGTGCGCTACGGTTGGGCGGATTTCCCCGTCGTGAACCTCTTCAACAAGGACGGCCTACCCGCAGCCCCGTTCCGCACCGACACCTTTTCGCCGCCGCCGCCGTCCGCGCCGACGAAGAAGAAGTAGCCGTGGAGATTACAGCCTTCGCGGCCTCTGCGTGAGGTGGTTTCCGACTTCAGGCCGGCAGCTTCACCGCCCGCTTCAACTTCGCGCTGCGCATCGCCGCGTCCACGATCTCCTGCCCGATGCGGCTGATGCGTAAACTCACCGGGCCTTCGAGTGGTGTGCCCGCGTCGAGGCAGTGCAGCAGATACTGCACGGGATTCTGGTGCGGAGCTTTCGTTGCGGGCGCGGCGATGGGGTGGGGCAGGGGACGCTTGCGCGTCTGCACGGTCACATAGTCATCGTAGTCGTAATTGCTGATGGTCCCCTCCGTGCCCGCGATGACGAACCCGCACCGCGGCTGCGGCTGCATCGTCCACGGGTCCGTGAACGTCCCCCAGCGCGTCTCGAATTTCGACAGCCCGTGCGCGTAGCGCGCCACCACGATGCTGTGCTCGTCCACTTCCAGCCCCGCCGGCTCATCCACCGTGGCCGTGACCTCCAGTGGCCGCTTGCCGCCCTGATACCAAGTGCCCAGCGTCGTGCCGTAGCCAAGATAATCCAGCAAGGACCCGCCGCCGTGCGCCCGCTTGTAAAACCACGAGCCCGGCTTCTCCTTCGCGACTTGCGCCGGCGTCTTCGCATCCTTGTCCGCGCCGTGGAAGAGCGGCCCGCGATTGCCGCCGAAGTGCCAGACATTCGTCACCTCGCCGATGGTCCCGCGCTCCACCAACTCGAACGCCTTGCGATGCGACCGCACCCATTGCAGCGGCCAGTTAATCATCAACGTCCGGTCCTTCGGCATCGCCGCGACCATCGCATCCGCTTCCTTCAGCGTCCCGGCGAAGGGCTTCTCCGCCATGATGTGCGGCCCGTAAGGCGCGACCTTCTTCACCCACTCACCGTGCTTCGAGGCGGCCGGACAAAGGATGACCACGTCCGGCTTGGTTTGCTCCAGGCACGCCCGGTAGTCGGTGAACGCCCGCTCCCGCGCCACGAGTCCCTTCCGCACGACTTCCTCCATCCGAGCCGGCTGCTCATCGCTCACGCCCACGACTTCCGCGTTCGGATGTTCATGGGCGTAGCGGAGCAAGTCCCCCATGTGGAAGTGGTCGAAGTTGATGCCGGCAATTTTCCAGATGCGTTTTTTCATGGTGTCGGTTGAGGCGGCGAGCCTTAACGCCTTAGGTTACGCGGTCGTGAAGCGCGGAGCTCGGAAGGCGATACAAAATGTTTTGCCCCTTCACGGCGACGATCCTATAGCCATCGGCACCCGGGGCGTTGCCCCGGACTATCATGGGTAAGGCTTTCAGCCTCAACTTCGGGGTTCGGATTCATGCCACTGACTGAATCGCAACTGCTTCGCCGCCTCCGCGCATGGACGGCGTGCTTTATCTTCGGCCTCGTGGTCAGCGGGTTGACGGCGATTCCGCTGGAGACGGAGCTGGCGGTGCTGGAGCGGCTGGCAGGGCAGGGGACCGAGGGCTTCGCGGGCTGGATTCATCGCGTCGCCGAGGCGCTGCGCGAGACGAACGCGAAGTTTCCCTTCCTCGCCTACGGCACGGACTGGCTGGCGTTCGGACACGTGGTCATCGCGGTCGCGTTCATCGGCGCGTGGCGCGACCCGGTGCGGAACAAGTGGCTGTTTCAGTTCGGGATGATCGCGTGCGTGGCGGTGGTGCCGTGGGCGCTGGGGTTCGGCGCGGTGCGCGGGATTCCGCTGGGCTGGCGGCTGATTGACTGCGCGTTCGGCGTCGTGGGCTTCTTCCCGATGTGGTGGTGCTGGCGGATGACGAATGAGGTGGAAGCCAAGTCCGGCCGTTGAAATTGAACGCAAGGGCGCAAAGACGCAGAGGCGCAAGGCGAAGCGGCCCCCTTTTACAGGCATACTTTCCCCCAGATGGGGCTGCTCACTTCGGCACTCCGCCCTATGCTTTCGGCTCTGCGTCTTTGCGTCTTTGCGTCTTTGCGCCGTTGCGTTGAAAGGTCGTTCGATTCAATGGCTTGTGCTGCTGTGCAAGTCGTCGGCGCGGGGCGAATTTCCCTCTGTCACGCCGGTCGCAGTCGTGTAGTTTCGCGCCACTGCATCGCATGAAGTTTATCGCCGTCATCGGGACAATCGCCTGGTCCGCCGCCGCCCTCGCCGCCGCGCCGGTGGATTACGTGAAGGAAATCCAGCCGTTGCTCGCGCAGCATTGCTACCAGTGCCACGGAGCGACGCAGCCCAAGCACGGCCTTCGGCTGGACACGGCGGCGTTTGCCATCAAGGGCGGGCAGAGCGGACCGGCCATCGCGCCCGGCAAGTCTTCCGACAGTCTGCTCGTGCAAGTCATCTCCGGCACGCACAAGGACATCACGCGGATGCCTTACAAGAAGCCGCCGCTGGCCGACGCGCACATCGCGCTGGTGCGCCGGTGGATTGACGAGGGCGCGAAGGCCCCGGCGGGCGAGGTGCCGGGGAGCAAGGTGCATTGGTCGTTTGTCGCGCCGAAGCGGCCGGAGGTGCCGAAAGTAATTAGTAAGGAGGTGATTAGTCCGAAGGACGGCAAGGCCGCGAAGTCCGCCCCACTATACACTCAATCACTAATTACTAATCACTCTCACCCGATAGACGCCTTCATCCTCGCCCGGCTCGCGAAGGAGCGGCTCACGCCCTCCCCCGAGGCCGACCGTGTGACGCTCATTCGCCGCCTCTCGCTGGACTTGCTCGGCTTGCCGCCGAAGCCCGCTGACGTGGATGCGTTCGTGAACGACCAGTCGCCGGACGCTTACGAGAAGGTGGTCGAGCGGTTGCTGGCGTCGCCGCACTATGGTGAACGCTGGGGCCGTTGGTGGCTGGACGTGGCGCGTTACGCGGACTCGAACGGCTACAGCATTGATGCGCCCCGCAGCATCTGGCGCTACCGCGACTGGGTCATCGCCGCGCTGAACCGGGATTTGCCGTTCGACCAGTTCACCATCGAGCAGCTCGCGGGCGACATGTTGCCCAACGCGACGATGGAGCAGAAAGTTGCCACCGGCTTCCATCGCAACACGCAAATCAACCAAGAGGGCGGCATCGACAAGGAGCAGTTCCGCATCGAGTCCGTGGTGGACCGCGTGGCGACGACGGGCTACGCGTGGCTGGGCCTGACCATCGCGTGCGCGAACTGCCACGACCACAAGTTCGACCCCATCTCGCAGAAGGAATACTTCGGCCTCTACGCGATGCTGAACAATCAGGACGAGCCGGACATCCCGCTCACTTCGCCGGACGACTCGAAGCGCGTGGCGGACATTGAGGCGAGGGTGGCGGGCTACATCGCCGACGTTTGGAAGAAGGACGCAGGCATCGTGGACCGCGAGTTGAAATGGGAGGGCAGCATGACGCCTGAACAACGGCAGGGGATGTCGCAGCTTTGGCGCGAAATTTACGACGTTCCGCCGGTGCAGCGCACCGACGCGCAGAAGCTGGTGATGGTCACGACGTTTTTGGAGAACGCACCGGAGAACAAGACGCATCAGGCCGCCATCAAGAAGTTCCGCGCCGAGAAGCCGAAGGTGGACACCACGATGGTGATGCGCGAGGCCGCCAAGCCGCGTCGCACTTACCTCCAAATCAAGGGCGACTTCACCCGTGACGGCGGCGACGTGAAGGCGCATTTCCCCGGGGCGCTGCATCCGTTCAAGCCCGCCCCTGACCGCGAGCCGAACCGGCTGGACCTTGCGCGCTGGCTGGTGGACGAGGCGAACCCGCTGACGGCGCGCGTCCTCGTGAACCGCGTCTGGCAGCAGTATTTCGGCAAGGGTCTCGTGGACACAGAGAACGACTTCGGCACGCAAGGCGCGCTGCCCAGCCACCCGGAGTTGCTCGACTGGTTGGCGGTGGAGTTCCAAAAGCCGACGCCTTCCCCCCATTCCGCATCACCTATTCCCTATTCCCTCAAGTCGCTGCACCGCCTCATCGTGACGAGCGCGATTTACCGTCAATCCTCCGCCGTGCGCCCCGAACTCCAGCGCGTGGACGGGAACAACAAGTTCCTCGCCCGGCAGAATCGCCTGCGCCTCGACGCCGAAATTGTCCGCGACGTGTGCCTCAGCGCGAGTGGTTTGCTCACGCCCACACTCGGCGGCCCGAGTGTCTATCCGCCCATCCCTGAGAACGCGATGGCGCTCGGGCAGCGCAAGCAGCCGTGGCCCACGAGCACCGGCCCCGACCGCTACCGTCGCGGCCTCTACACCTTCTACTACCGCGCGACGCCACCGCCCTCGATGAACGTCTTCGACTCGCCCGACGGCTACAGCACCTGCACACGCCGGATGCGCAGCAACACGCCGCTGCAAGCCCTCGCGCTGCTGAACGATACCGCGTTCGTCGAGTTCGCCGAAGGTCTCGCCACGCGCGTGCTGAAGGAGGTTCCTGCCAACGACACGGCGCGACTCGAACACGCTTTCCGTCTCTGCCTCGCGCGCAAGCCCTCCGCAGCCGAGGCGAACCGACTTGTCGAGTTGCTCAAGGAGGAGTTCGCCAACGTGACGGACGCAGAGGCGAAGGGCGTGAAAGTTCCGGCAGGAGTGGAGCCGAAGCAGTTCGCCGTGTGGCTGACGGTGGCGCGGGTGTTGTTGAACTTGGACGAGACGATTACGAGGGAATGACATGAACCAGTTGCCTGTGAACGACCCATTACTCACAACCACCCGCCGCCAGTTCTTCAACCGCTGCGGCATGGGCCTTGGTTCCGTCGCGCTCGCGTCGCTGATGGCGGACAAGGCGCAGGCCAACACGCCGGCACTCGTGAACCCCTTCGCGCCGAAGGGCGGGCACGCCGCGCCCATAGCGAAGCGGGTCATCTACCTGTTCATGGCCGGCGGGCCGAGTCAGCTGGAGTTGTTCGACTACAAGCCCAAGCTCGTCGCGCTGAACGGCCAGCCGATTCCGCAGAGCTACATTGAGGGCAAGCGCTTCGCGTTCATGGGCAGCAGCCACGGCGTGAAATGCCTTGGCACGCGCAAGCACTTCGAGCGACGCGGGCAGGCCGGCACTTGGGTCAGCGATATGTTGCCCTACACCAGCGGCATCGCGGACGACATCGCGGTGGTCACGACCTGCGCGACGAACCTCTTTAACCACGCGCCCGCCAAGCTCTTCATGAACAGCGGCTCGGGACAATTCGGCCGGCCCAGTCTCGGCGCGTGGGCGACCTACGGCATCGGCAGCGAGGCGAACGACTTGCCGGGCTTCGTGGTGTTGCAGAGTGGGCCGCGCGGGCCGCGTGGCGGGGCGGTGAACTGGGGCAGCGGCTTTCTCCCAACGACTTTTCAGGGCGTGCCGTTGCGCGGGCAGGGCGAGCCGATTCTCAATCTCACCAGCCCCGCCGGGATCACTGCCGAGCGCCAGCGCCGCACGCTCGATGCAGTGCGCGATCTGAACCTCCAGCGCCTCGTCGCGACCGGCGATGACGAAATCAACACGCGCATCTCCGCCTACGAAATGGCGTATCGGATGCAGTCCAGCGCGCCGGAGTTGATTGATATTTCCGGCGAGAGCAAGGCCACGCTCGACCTCTACGGCGTGGATCCGGCCAAGCCGTCCTTCGCGCGGAACTGCCTGCTGGCGCGGCGGCTCATCGAGCGCGGCACGCGCTTTGTGCAGCTCTATCACACGAACTGGGACAGCCACGGCGGCCCCGGCGAGACGTTGGAAGATGACTTCCCGAAGGTGGTGAAAGACGTGGACCAAGGCTGTGCCGCGCTGGTGAAGGACTTGAAGGCGCGCGGCCTGCTGGAAGACACGCTCGTCATCTGGGGCGGCGAGTTTGGTCGCACGCCGATGGGCGAGAACCGCGACAAGACCGGGCGCAATCACCACATTGATGCGTTCTCGATGTGGTTCGCTGGCGGCGGTGTGAAGGGCGGGCAAACCATCGGCGAGACGGACGAACTCGGCTTCGGCCCCGCGCAGGACCGCTGCCACGTCCACGATCTCCACGCGACGATTCTGCACTTGCTCGGCCTCGACCACCTGAAGCTCACCTTCCGTTTCCAAGGCCGCGACTACCGGCTCACGGACGTGCACGGGGAGCTGATTCAGAAGCTGCTGGCGTAGCAAGCGGAGCGCGGCTGTCTGAGCCGCAGCGGTGCACAGTGGAAGCCAGCGTGGAGCACTTCGCTCCGGCGGCTTCGTTCGTGGCTTGCTGCAGACAGCCGCGCTCCGGCTTTGTCCGCCTCGTCACCTCGGCGGCTACTCAGCTTCGGTGCGCTACTTCTTCAATTGCCCGAGCAGGTCGAAGAGCACTGCGGTGATTTGCGAGGAAGCGTTGGTTTCCAGGTAACTGGATTTCGCGCGCCAGGTTTCGTAGCCGCCGAGGGCGTGCTGGGCGGGCGTGGGGAGGTAGGCGTTGTAGCCGTTGGCGAGCGAGATGGTGAAGCTGGCGGGGAACGGATTCTTCGCCTTCAGTTCCAAGCCAATTTCCACGAAGACTTCGCAGGGGATCGCGGTGAGGGCGAGGTCGCCCAGGCGCAGGGCTTGGAGGATGAGTTCCACGCGGTCGGGGAAGTCGGCCATCTGCACGGTTTCGCGGGCGTAGATTTCTTCGAGGCCCTTGAGGCGCGGGAACTGGTTCGGGGCTTTGGCCAAGATGTCTTTCGCGCGCGCCAGTGCGGCGGCGTCGGGCTTGCGGACGCCAAGGGAAACCTCCTTCTGCGCGGCGGCGAGGGGCACCCAATCGTGCAGCTTCACGGCGGGCAGGGCCTTGATGACTTCGGTGGCGACGCGGTCGGCGACGATGCGGAGTTTCTGGCCGGGGGCGTATTTGTTCGTGTCGCCGTCGCGCCACGGGATGTTGTTGATGTCGCCGCTGGTGCCGTTGGCCATGAGGCCGACGAAGGGCGGGCTTTGGCGGTCGGCGTGGAGGAGTTCCTGAAGGCGGTCGGCGAACGCGCCGAAGTAATCGGCGGAGACACCGGGATTGCCGCCGACGTAGTGGAGGGAGTAGTTCGCGAGGAGGGCTAGGTGCTGGCCGTTGGTGCGCTGGAGCGTGAGGAAGACGACGTCGGGGTCGGTGGGGCCGGCGGGTTTGAGGAGAGCGGGGTTCTTCATGCCGGGGTTCATCTTCACGAGGTCTTCGCCGCCGAAAGGATTTTTCAAGACGGTGCCGGGCTGCATATGCCAGCGGCGGTTGTGGACCTGGTCGGGCACGCTGGCCTTACCCCAGCCAAGGCGCGCGGGCGCGAGGTTGTTGTGGGCACGGCGGACGGCGTCGGCGATGCGCACCGCAAGGAAGGCGCGGTATTCCATGTCCGCCTCGCTCTGGAAGACGGACGCGGAGGTGGCCGCCGAATGCGTGTGTGTGGCGGACATCAGCATGTGGCTGGCGGGGATGCCGGTGGCCTCGCTGGCCAGCCGCTTGGCCTCGTCGAAGACCTCGCGCGGGATCATGCACGAGTCGTTGATGACAATGGCGAGCTTGGTGGAGCCGTCGTCGAGGACGATTGCGCGGGAGTGGAGCTCGTCGTGGACGTGCGTGGCCTTGCCATCGGACATGTTGCCGTTGATGGAGGTGCCGAGCTTGGGGGTGATGTTGCTGGTGGCGGCCCCGGCGCGGAAGACGCGGGGCTTGTCGGCGGCGGGGAGGTTCACCACCGAGACACAGAGGGCACAGAGGACGACAAGACGGCTGAAGGCGTTGGTTTTCATGGCGGTGTGTTGGACGCGGGGAAGTTAGGAAGCCGCTCGGGCAAAGTCGAGCGGCGTGCTTTGGAGTGCGGCGGGGGCCAGGGTTTAACAGCCTCGCACCGGCTCAGGGGCGCTGCTGCCACGCGCGCACCGTGCGGCCGTAAGCGTTCACCTTGCCGCCGCGCCTCGCTTCTGCGCCGCCCCGCACTCCGTGCATACGAACACTCGGGCACGACGCTCGCCGTGGAGGTTGATGCTCGTGGCGGGCAGGCAGTCGCCGGGATGCGGGTAGTTATCCATCCGCCGCCGCCATTCACCCTGCTCCCCCGCCGCTTGGCTCATGGGAATCATCCCGTAGGCGATGGGCACGACCCGCTTGGCCATCGCCACGCGATGCACGGGACAGAGGTCTGGCTGGTCGCGGGTGTAGTCCGGCGTGCGACAGGCGGCGAGGAGCAGGAGTGCGAGGAGCAGAAGCTGTTTCACCGCGGTAAGCGTCGGCCTACTTGCCGGGGTTCCGGGCGGGCTGCGGGGTGGAAGAGGATTTCTTCGCGGCCTCCTTCCAAACGCCCACCGAACGGCCGTTGGCAAATTTGAGTGCGAGCGAATCCTCCTCCGCTCGGTTCACCTCCAGCTTCTGTTCGCCGTTCGCCTCCCGCAGCCGCAAGGTCGAGCCGGCGAAGTCCCACCTAAACGCTTCCGGTTTTTGCAGCGGCCCGGAAGGGTCCTTCTCCAGCCACGCGCCGGTGCCGTCAGCCGCAAGTTGGAACCCGATGCAGGGGCCGCGCCACTCGCCCACGAGTTCGTTCGTGGTCAGCGCGGCGATTGCCTTGAGCGCCGGGCCTTTGACCGCCGGCAGTTGGAGGTCCGGCAGTTTGAGGCGTTCGGACTTGAGGTTCACGCGGACGTGGAAACTGTTCGCATGCGCGTCATGCGAGACGAACCAGTCGCACTGCCCGTCGTCGCGGGGCACCGGATCGGTGGTGAAGCTGACGTGGAGCGTGACGCCGGGACACTTTGCGAGCGCATCGAGGAAGAGGTTCAGCGCCTTCGTCTCGCCGGCGTAGAGCAGGCTGGTGTGCCAGTTGATGAAGTGGCCTTTGAGGAACTTGCAGTCGGGCTGCTTCAGCGCGGCCATGACTTGGTCCTGCGCGGCCTTGGGATAATCTTGGGGCAAGGCGACGCCGGGTTCTTTCAAATCCCCGGCGAGGGCGAAGGCGTTGGCAGCGGTGGCGACCAGGAGTGCAGCGAGGAACCAGCGGGCGAGTCGTGTTTTCATGTGTGGGGTGTTGGACGGGAGCGGGTGGCGAAGGCTCCCGGCGCTTTCACGGCTTCGTCCGATTTGAATCATCCGTGGTCTCGCCGCTCGCCTTCGAAATCAAATTATTGGAGGCGAGCATGGGGCCGATGAGCAGGAAGGGCAGAATCAGCGGCCAGGGGAACTTGGTGTCGCCGAGGCCGACATGGAGAATCACCGGCAAGAGGAGGGCGCTGAGCCAGCAAAGCGCGTTTTGTTTCAGGAGCTTGCTCTTTTCGGATGTGGGCATGGTGTTTTGGTTTGGGGATGGAGGTTGAGTGACGCAGGTGAGCTAGGTGCCGAATGACTGACAGTTCAACGGTGATCTCACGGTTGGGTCGAGCTGCGCCCCGGTGCCGCGCTACCGCACCTGGCCGGCAAAATCCGCCAGCGAGCAGCCTACCCACCCCCGCCACCGGCCTGCTTCCCGCCGCAGCTTGACGGCCCGCCGCAGTCACTTGCCTCCGTCCGGCGGGCACACTCCCGAGCTTCCCGGCGACCTGCCCGAGCCGCAGCGGCAAATTCCCCTGTGGCCCAGGCACCTCCCCCCACGGCTCGGGGACGTGCCTCCCCCGCCGAGGCAACCTTCCGCGCCGTTCCGGCAACCTCCCGCGCCGTCCGGGCAGCTCACGTCGGCTAAATCGTGACCACCGACTTCGGCGTGCTCGTGACCGTGCCGGGGTTCGAGTTCGCCACGCGGGTGCGCGCGGTGAGCGCGGTGCCGGCGGGATAGGGACCGAGAATCATCTCGTTCCCCGTGATGGGGATCGTGTGACCGAACTCCGTCTCGCCCGGCAGCATCGTCTGCAACTCCTTCGTGGACGCGTGCGCGCCGCCGTCCGGGTCCAAGTTCACGCGCACCGTGTGGTCCGCCAGTGGGGTGAGCGTGAGGATTTCAATCTTCTGTGCCTGCGCGGTGCCTTGTTCAGTCGGGATGTCGGACAGCGCGGCGTCGCCCTCCGGGGTGCCCTCGGGATACGCCTTGAGCCAGGCCTGATACCAACGCTTGTTCGCCCGATCCAGTTTGCGGTCGGCGGCGCGCAGAGCGCCCTTCGCCGTGGTCACGTCGCGCTGCCGGTCCGACTCCGCCTGTTGCGCGACAATGGCGAGGTTCATCGTCGTCGAGAAATCCGCCACCGTCACGGCCACGCCGAGATAGTCGAGCGTCAAGGCCAACTTGGGTGGCGTCATGGCGGCGCGGGCCGTGTTCAGGTCAGTCCAGAAGGGCAGGATGAGGCGGCAGCGGCGCAGCGTGTGCGCCTCGGACACGTCGGCGTCCACTGCGAAGATTTTGTCGAGCTGGTCCTTGAGCGGGTCGCCGTCCTCCAGCAGCCCGTCCGCGAGGCCCGGCTGGCGGATGGCGAGATTGAGCAGCTTGGTGAAGTGGTTGCCTTTCGCCGAGAGGGCGTCCGTCAGGTTGTTCTCCGCCGTGTCGCGGAACTGCGCGAGCGTCGGCAGGCTCTCGGTGAGCGTGCCGTGCTGGGCGCGGGTAAGGTTGTTGAGTTCAAACGCCGGCTGCAAACCCCACACCGCCTGGGTGGGCACCGCGCGGTCATGAGTGATTTCCCAATACTCTTTCATGGCTGAGTCTCTTTCGTTTGGTTGTTTTACACCTCCTTGGACACCGGTCCGCGACCACACGCGGACCTGGGCAGCGCCCTCGGGATGCGGCGAGGATGCCCGGCTCATCGCCGCGTGCAAGAGGGAAGATGAAGGCGCAGCTCTAATCAGCCGGAAAGTTCAGCCATGCAGCCGGGGAGTCGGGGCCAACCGGCGTGGAGTTGAGACTCGCAGCCGGGGAGTCCACTCCGGCAGCCGGGGAGTGGAGGCGTCCAGCCGGAGAGTTGGCTCGTGCAGCCGGAGAGTTGGCCCAAACCGGCGCGGTGTCGGGGCAGCCAGCCGGAGAGTCGGCTCGTGCAGCCGGAGAGTTGCGTCCGCCAGCCGGAGAGTCGGCCCGTGCAGCCGGAGAGTTTGGACGTTACAAAAGTTTTGCAAGTGACTGCCGGAGAGCGAGAAACGCAGCAACGTAGGCCGGGTGAACGCCCTCGCCCGCCGGTAGGGACGACCTGCCGGTCGTCCGGGCCGCGGCGGGTGGTCTAGGCCGGGGGGAAGCCGTCTGCCCCCCGCCGCGCGGCCTAAACCTGAACTCCGAAGTCGAAAACTCGCGATCGACACTCGCGACGCGAGGAGCGCGGCGTTCACGCCGCAGACGGCAGGGCAGGAAGAGTGCACTCGGAAGTCAGTTGAAACTCGGATGTTTCTGCGGCCTGAAGGCCGCGCTCCTCCGGTCGGTCGCTCCTCGACTTCGGAGTTCGGGCTAAATGGGGCGCTGAGGACAGACGCGCCCTATCTCCGCTGGGAGTCCCGGCTTCAGCCGGTGGGGTGGGTGGGGCAACGGGCGCGGGTGCGGAGCGGGCTGGAGACGGGGACACCTTGCCGCCTGAAGGCGGGACTCCGAGCCGGACTACGCTCCGTCCAGCGGACTGGTGGGACCGGGAGAGCGGGCGGCCAGTTCCTGCGTAACCATGCCCAAGAAGTTGGCATACCGAATGGCCTGGGGGGCGAGTGCAGCCAGCCGTTTCCAAATGGTCTTGGCTTCGGTCAGGAGGCGGAGGGCTTCGGTCGGCTCGGTATCGGGGAGCATGGCCAGCTGCACAAAGGAAATGGCCAAGTCATCCTGCGCCTGCACATTGGCCGGGTCCAACGCGGCGAGGCGGCGGCGGATGGCCAGCGCTTCGGCGTAACCAGCGCGGGTGGCCTCGGTCCGCCCGGCGGCGGCGTCCAGATTGGCGAGCCGTTCGAGGGACAGGGAAACATCGCGCTGGGCCTGGACATTGGCCGGGTCCAGCACGGCAAGGCGACGGGCGATGGCCAGCCATTCGGCGAAGCCGGCGCGGGCGTCCTCGGTGCGCCCGGCGGCGGCGTCCAGAACGGCGAGCCGGGCGAGGGACACGGAGACATCGCGCTGGGCCTGGACATTGGCCGGGTCCAGCGCGGCGAGCCGGCGGCGGATGGCCAGCACTTCGGCGAAGCCGGCGCGGGCGTCCCCGGTGCGCCCGGCGGCGGCGTCCAGATCGGCGAGCCGTTCGAGGGACACGGAGACATCGCGCTGGGTCTGGACATTGGCCGGGTCCAGCGCGGCGAGGCGGCGGGCGATGCCCAGCCCTTCGGCGAAGCCGGCGCGGGCGGCCTCGGTGCGCCCGGCGGCGTCGTCCAGATCGGCGAGCCGGGCGAGGGACAGGGAGACATCGCGCTGGGCCAGCACATTGGCCGGGTCCAGCGCGGCGAGGCGGCGGAAGATGGCCAGCCCTTCGGCGAAGCCGGCGCGGGCGACCTCGGTGCGCCCGGCGGCGGCGTCCAGCTCGGCGAGCCGGTGGAGGGACACGGAGATGGCGCGTTGCGCCTGGACATTGGCCGGGTCCAGCGCGGCGAGGCGGCGGCGGATCGTGAGGGCATGTTGGTGGGCTTGCCGGGCCTCATCCGGGCGGCCTTGGACGGCGAGCGCATCGGCCTGACCGGTGAGGGCCTGGGCCATTCCGCGTTCATTGCCAAGTTGAGAAAAGAGCCGGAAACACTCCTCCGCTTGAGAGGCAAGCTCGGAAGCGGGGCGGCTGATCTTGCGGATGTCCGCGCGGCGTAAGAGGGCGCGGGCCCGGGCGGGCGGGGCGAGGTGGGGCAGGATTTCCTCCAGCGCAGCGGCCAGGTCGTTGAGCGCAGCCCAGCGGCCATGGGTATCCCAGGCGCGCCATTGCCGCTCCAATGCCTCCGCGCCCGCCTCCGGCTCGGCGAGCAACTGGTGGTGGAGGCGCTCGATGAGTTCCGCTGGCGGGGCGTCGGCGGCCACGGGTCCGAGCGCGCGCAGCACGCGGGCGGACAACTCGGGTAGCTTGCCCTCCTCATGCAGCCGTGCCCGGAGCGCCTGCCGGGTGACTTCGTGGACGTTGGACGCGCCGGGCCGGGAGAGGAACGGCTCGACGACCGAGAGTTCGCGCAGCCGTTTGGCCCAGTCCTCCGCCTGCGGGGCGAGGTCCGTGTCCAGCACTTGGGCGAGCCGCGCGGCATCCCACCAGTGCGGCACGGCCGCGGCGTCCAGCGCGCGGGCCAGGTCGGGCTGGCCCTCAGTCATCCGCGCGACCGAGCGCAAGGTGAGGCCGCCCGGCGTCTGGGCGGCGGCCTCAATCTCAGCGATGCGTTCAGCGAGGGTCATGAAAGGGTCGTGCCGACGGGGCAAAGGTCTCTGATTTCCTCGAACAGAACTTTGCAGTTCATCTGGTCCGAGCCTTTCTGTCGCCGCCGGAGAAATACGGTGCGCAGGGTTTCGATGCCTTCGGGAGGGCCTGAGTAGCCATGCTTCCGGGCGTATTCGAGCACGGCGTCCTTGTCCTGCATGGCGTCGCAAGGAGTGTGAACGGCATAGACTTCCCAAGGCTGAGCGTCCCGAGCGGGCGCACGGCGGCCCGCAACCACGCACCGGAGATTGGAATCATCCAGCGTGTGAGAAAGGAACAGGTTCACCCAGTAAGAGTATTCGGGGTTCGCCACGATGTGATCGTCGTAAACATCAATGAAGACCACCACGGGACGGTCACGGCAGGCATCGAGGAGTGCGTGGGTCTGGTCACTGGAGTTGCCGCCCACCGGTAGTGGGAGGTGGAGACTGCGGGCAATGTCACGGAGCAACATGTCCGGGGATGGGGTCGGCTCTTTGAGTTCCACGCGGGCAACGCTGGTGCTGCCCAGGAGCGAGCGGGTGTGGTGGAACAGGAGGTTGAGCAGCTTGCTCTTGCCGTGGTTGCCGTGGCCTTCGAGGAGGAGGATGCGCTTGGGTGCGCCCGCCACCAGCATCTGCTCGAAAGCCTCGAAGGCCCGGCGGCAGTCCACGAAGTCCTGGCGGTCCACCGTGACCGGGGCCGCAGGGAAGCTGGCGGAAGTGGTGGCCGACGTCGGGGCTGTCGGTGTCGGCAGGGCCGGCGTGGGAGCCGCGCCCGCTACCGGAGCCTTAAGCCAGGTGACAAGGGCGGCGAAGTCGGTGGGGAGGTCGTTGGGTTTGAAGCGATGATAGTCATCCAGGTGGTCCGGAATGCCGGTGTCATCGCCGAGCGCGAGCACGACGAGCCGAAAGCGAGGGTTCTGGCCTTTGGCCTTGGCAAGCTTCTGAAAGATGCGGCGCGCTTCGATAGCTGCGCCAACGCCGACACCCGGCGGCGCCTTGTCTTCATAAACCTGATAGTAGGAGGCGGAGCCGATGAGGAGCACCTTGTCGTTGGCATCGATTTGCGCGTAGGACCAGTTGAGCCAGCCTTCGGGCGGGCCTCCCATGTGCCACTGCTCTTCGTTGTGAAGGCCGTCATGCGTGACGGTCAAACCCGCCGCACGGAGCTTGAGGGCAAGTTCGCGCACCCGCTGGGTATGCGGGGCGTCACCTTGGCGGTAACTCAGGAAGACGGAGGCCACTTTGCGCCGGGTTTCTTAACGAAAGGCTCGCTGCGGGGCAAGGGATAGTTCCGGCGTCAGCAGGCCTTCGGCGCGTCGCGGCGGGGGAAGAGGGCGGCGACTGTAAGTCGCCGGCACAGCCCAAGTAGGGTTGCTGCCGGCTCGTTCCGTTCACCCAAGGGAGGCGTGGCCCGCCGACCTTGGGCTGGAGGCCGTGGATACCTGTCTACTCAAGCGCAATCTGCCCAGCACGCTGCTCGCGCGCCTAGGTGCTGACGGGGGGCGTCAGTAGCCAACGGATGAAGGCGCAGGCGGCCCAGCTCGGCATTGGGACAACCACGGTTAAGACCCACCGGGAGAACCTCGTCCGCAAGCTCGGTGTGAAGGGCATCACCGAGGCGGCGGCCCTCTGCGCCCAATGGCTGCCGAACACGCGGGCAGACGCTTAGGCTGCGGGTGGTGCACGCGGGTTGGGCGGTTGCAAACTGCCGCTACAGAGAGCGCGGGCAAACCACTTTGAACTCGCGGGCTTCGGGCGCGTTCCGGTCAGCTCAAACCAAGCTCCCGATGCGCACCAGCCGCAGCTCCGGCTTCCCACTCGCGCGCGACGCGGCTAGGTCCACGCTGAACTCCGCGACCCAGTCGTTGTGTCCTTCGGGGTCCACGAGCATCTGCTGCACGCGCCAGTTGCGCTGGTCCTCGGCGGGCTTGACGTAGGTGTGGCGGGCGTTGCGGGCTTCGGGGTCGAGGCAGAGGTGTCGGTGGCCGACGCGGAAACTCTCCATCGCGGCGCGCAGGCGTTCGGCGGTCCACGCCGTGCCTTCGGCGTCCTCGGGGGCAACGAGCTGGCTCAGGGCTGCGTCCGCATCGGCGTTCACCCAGGCGCGCAGGAAGCTGAAGACGACCGTGCGGATGGCGGCGGTGAAGGCTTTCGCATCGCGGGTGATGTCGCGCGCGGCTTCGTCGGCACCGGGTGGGCGGACTTCCTTTGCCTCGGTGCGCTGGAAGGCGGGGTTGCGCATCCGCTCCCATTCGTCGAGGAGGCTGGCGTCCACCTGGCGCAACATCGTGCTGAGGTAGAGTTCCATTTCGCGCAACGTGTCGTTCTTCGCGGCGTCGGGGACGGTGTGGGAGAGGACTTTGAAGACGCTGTTCAAGTGGCGCAACAGCACGCCCTCGGCGCGTTGCAGCTCGTAGTCGCGGATGTAGTCGGAGAAGGAACGGAACGACTCGAACATCTCGCGGACAATGGACTTGGGCCGGATGTTTTCCTGCCCGACCCACGGGTGGCGAGCGGCGAAGGCGTTGAAGGTCGAATAGATGAACTCGCGGTTGGGCTTGGGGTATTCGAGCTTCTCCAGTTCGTCCATGCGCTGGTCGTAGGCGATGCCTTCGGCCTTCATCTCGGCCATCTTCTGGTCCTTCACGCGGCTGAGTTGCCGGCGCAGGATGAAGTCGGGGTCCTCGACGATGGACTCCGCGAGCGTGAGCACGACGAGGGCGTGGTCGGGGGCCGCCGGGTCCATGAGCGGCAGTGTCTCCAGCACGTAGAGGGAGAGGGCTTGGTCCATCGAGAAGTCGTCTTGGAGGGCGACGTTGACGCGGAGGTGGCTGGAAAGGGGTTCTGGGTTCTGGGTCCTGGGTTCTGAGTTCTCCGTTCGGGAGCGTTCGGTGAACTCGATGATTTTGTGTTCCACCAAAGAGCGGAAGAGCTGCCAGGCGCGCTTGCGGTGCGCTTGCTTTTGCTTGGGCGACTCGTGGGAATCGCGCAGCAGGCGCTGCATCGCGGTGCAGCCGTCGCCGGGGCGGCTGAGGACGTTCAGCAGCATCGCGTGCGAGACTTGGAAGCGCGAGGACAGGCGTTCCGGCGGCGCGGCCATGAGGCGGGCGAAGGTCTGCTTGTCCCAGTTCACGAAGTTGTGTTCGGGCGGCTGGCGCTTCACGACCTTCTTGCCGTCGCGGGCGGACTTCTCCGCGAGCTTCAGATTCTCGATGGCGTGCTCGGGCGCTTGCGCCACGACCCAACCACGGTCATCGAAGCCCTTGCGGCCCGCGCGCCCGCCGATTTGGTGGAAGTCCCGCGCGCTCAGGATGCCGGTCTTCTGCCCATCGAACTTGCAGAGCTTGGTGAACAGCACGGTGCGGATGGGGACGTTGATGCCGACGCCCAGCGTGTCTGTGCCGCAGATGACTTTCAGCAGGCCGCGCTGCGCGAGTTGCTCGACGAGCACGCGATACTTCGGCAGCAAGCCCGCGTGGTGCAGCCCGATGCCGTGCCGCAGCCACTTCTTAATCTCGGGACCGTAGGGGCTGGTGAACTTGAAACCCTCCAGCGCCTGCGCCACCGCCGCCTTCTCCTCGCGCGTCGCGACGTTGATGCTCGTGAAGTCCTGCGCGCTCTCGGCGGCTTCGAGCTGGGTGAAGTGAACGACATAGACCGGCCCCTTGCCGTCAGCGAGGAGGGTTTCGAGCGTCTTGGCGAGCGGCAGTTCGGAGTAGGCGTGTTCGAGCGGAACCGGTCGCTGCGTGGACGCGACGGTGACGGTCGGGCGTTTGTTAAGCCGCGTGAGTTCGGCCTCGAAGAACGCAGTGTCGCCGAGCGTGGCGGACATGAGGAGGAAGCGCGTCTGCGGCAAGGTGAGCAGCGGAATCTGCCACGCGCCGCCGCGCTCGCGGTCGGAGTAGTAGTGAAACTCGTCCATCACCACATCGCGCACACTGGCGTCCGCGCCCTCGCGGAGCGCGAGGTTCGCGAGGATTTCGGCGGTGCAACAGAGGATGGGTGCGTCATGGTTGACCGTGGCGTCGCCGGTGCTAAGGCCGACGTTGTCCGGGCCGAACTCGCGGCAGAGGGCGAGGAACTTTTCGTTCACCAACGCCTTGATAGGACAGGTGTAGATGGAGCGCTTGCTCTGGGCCAGCGCCTTGAAGTGCAGCGCGGCGGCGACGAGAGATTTGCCGGAGCCGGTGGGAGTGTTGAGGATGACGTTCTTCTCTTCGAAGAGTTCGAGGATGGCCGACTCCTGTGTGGGATACAGCTCCAGCCCGGACGCGGTGACGTAGTCGAGGAAGCGCCCGAGCAAGGCGTCGTTGCCGGAAGTCCCGTCGCGCGGGAGGAAATCGTAAAGCGTGGAGGCCAAGGCGCGCGGTCAGGGTTTGCGTAGCTTCGCGTGCAGCTCGTCTATCCGCTTCTGCACGACTTCGGGTTGCGGGGAAAACAGCTTGAGCCGGCTGTAGTGGGCGAGGGCTTGCGGCAGGTTGCCGGTTCGCTCCTCCAAGACGGCGAGTTCGCCGAGAATCCGCCGGTAGCTGATGAGGTCGGGGGCAGGCTTGTCCGCCTCTTGGCGAATCCATTTGGCCATCGCCAGCTCCAGCACGGCGCGCGCGCGGGGGACATCGCGGTTGTTCTCGGCGTAGAGGCGGCCGAGTTCGAAGAGGATTTCGTGGCTGCCGGGGTTGGCGCGCAGGCCGTCGCGGAGGAAGGCCTCGGCGTCGTGGACCCGGTTCATCCGCTCGCGCAGCCAGTAGGCGGCGACGGTGTAGGTGTCCACGCGATGCGGGTCCAGTTCAGCGGAGAGCCGGAGCCAGGGGAGAATCTCGCGGGCATCGCGGAAGGCATCAAGGTGGCGGTGCTCAGTCGGGTGGAAGTGGCTGCCAAAGGCTTCGAGCCAATCACGATGGACGAGCGGTGCCTGGGAATGGTCGTGGTGGTCGTGGCCTTCGGTTTCCTTCGCGAGGTGGGTCTTGCCGGCGGGTTGGGCGAGGTCGAATACGGAGGGATAGACGCCTTGATGGTAGTAGCCATCGGCTTTGAGAAAGACTTGGTCCGCGAAGGCGCGGCGGCTTTCGCCCAGCAGCAGGGTGAGCACGGAGCCGGTTTGCTGC
The DNA here is from genome assembly GCA_039796295.1 of Verrucomicrobiota bacterium. GTDB lineage: Bacteria > Verrucomicrobiota > Verrucomicrobiia > Limisphaerales > SXTU01 > SXTU01. The sequence goes on along the minus strand of JBDKJY010000027.1, from coordinate 50,812 downwards.
CCGCGGGTTTGTTCCCAGCGGAGCAGTGGCCCGCCGGCGGCCAACGCGGTGGCGAAGGCGAGGGCGAGGAACAGGCCGGGGTTCATGTCAGTTGAGCGGACGGCGGCGGAAGACCAGCCAGGCGGCACCGAGGAAGAAGGCGGTGTAGGCAGCAGCGTAGAGGGTGGCGAGTGCGACGACGCCCCACGGGACGAGCGCCCAGTTGTGGATGATGAGCTCGCGCACGTCGAAGAACTCGAGATGCGGCAGGAGGTAGTAGAAGGCGTAGAGGAGGGATTGCAACGGCTCGGCGAGGCTGAGGGCGACTTTGTTCAGGTGCCGGCCCAGCAGGAGAATGCCAGCGGAGCAGACGAAGCAGATGGTGCCGTTCGACGAGGGGGCGGCGAAGACGATGGAGCCGAGCAGGGTGAACGCGACGACGATGCCGAGCATGAGCCAGTGGAGCCAGGCGGCTTGCAGGTAGTTCAGCACCGGCCAGTGATGCTCGCGGGTGCCGCTCGCAACGCAGAAGAATGCGTAAAAAAGAACCAGCGCCAGGCCGGTGGCCAGCCAGCAGCCGAAAAACTTGCCCGCCAGGAATTGCCAGCGCGTCACGGGCTTGGCGAGCAGCGGGAAGATGGTGCGGCTCTCGCGCTCGGCGGGGATTTGCCGCGCGGTGCAGGTGATGGCGATGACGAGGCCGGACGCCCAGATGAGCAGCAGGCAAAGCTCCTTGAGGTAGCGAACGACGCCAGGGTCGTTGAAGAAGTTGACGCTGCCCGCCGTGCCAGTGAGCAGCACGGTGAGGATGAAGAGCACGTAGAAGTCCTTCCGCCGGACCATTTCCAGCACGACGACTTTCGCGAGCGCCCAGACGGTGTTCATGCCTGCGGGGGGTAGCCGATGAGCTTTAGGAAGAGTTGCTCCAGATTCAACCCGTGCTCGCGGAGCAGGTCGCTGACGCGACCCTCGGTCTTGAGTTCGCCCTGGTGCAGAATGGCGACGCGGTCGCAGATGGCCTCAACCTCGCCCAGTTCGTGGGAGGAGAAGAAGACGGTTTTGCCCTCGCCCTTCAAGCGCTGGATGATTTCGCGGACCTTCATCCGACCGATGGGATCGAGGCCGCTGGTCGGCTCGTCGAGGATGAGGAGGTCGGGGTTGTTGAGGAGCGCTTGGGCGAGACCGACGCGCTGCTGCATGCCTTTGGAGTAGGTCTTAATCTGGCGTTTCCGCGCATGGTCCAACTCGACGAGCTTCAACACGGCGTCGATCCGCCGCTCGGTCTCCGCCTTGGGAATCTGGAAGATGCTGGCGTAAAGTCGGAGCAGTTCCTCGGCGTTGAGAAACTTGTAGTAATAGGTCTGCTCCGGCAGGTAGCCGATGCGCTGACGGGCGATCGGCTCATGCACATCCACGCCGAAGATGCGCGCGGTCCCGCTCGTGGGCGGCACGAAGCCAAGCAGGACGTTCATGGTGGAGGTCTTGCCCGCACCGTTGGGACCAAGGAAGCCAAAAACCTCGCCCTGGCCGACGCGAAGGTTCAGCCCCTTGACCGCTACCTTGGTTGTCTCGCCCAGGTCGCGACTGCGGTATTCGACGCGCAGTCCTTCGATTGAAAGCGTGGTGTCCAATGAGACCTCCGGAAGTAACGAGCTGTCCATCTCACCTGCTCCACTCGAACTTGCTAAACGGGCGAATGGCACCGCCAGTCCGCCCGATGACAAGCTGCATCAGAGGGTATGCCCGGCGGCGCTCAAAGTGCACGTGGGTGGCCCGGCAACCGTGGGACTTTCAACGTAGCCTCCGCCTCCCGCTGGACAGGAGGGCGGGACCGAACCCTTGAAGTAGCTGAGTAGGTTGGTGTTCGACATCAGATAGGTGTCCGTGGACAACATCTTCTGCTCCAGCGCCCACTGCTGAACCGTGCTGTCCACCAACCGCAGATTGGCGATGCAGGCGTTTTTCTGTGCCGTGGTGCGGGCTTTGAGAAAGTTCGGGATGGCCACGGCGGCCAACAGGCCGATGATGGCGACCACGATCATGATTTCCACCAACGTAAAGGCTCCGCGCGACTGGGGTGCTCGCATGGGTGTCGAGTGGTTAATATCCCGGCTAGTAAAAAGGGCTTGGAGCGAAGTGCTCCAAGCCCTTGATGAAGCGAAACTCCAGACTCAGAGCGTGTGTCCGACACCAGAGTTCGTGCACGTCGGAGAAGCGGAGACGTTGGCACCCGCAATGTAGGCAGACCCACTCGCAGGGCAGGTCGGCATCAAGGAACCCTTCATGTAGGCGAGCAGGGTGGCGTCGGTCATGGCGTAGGTGTCGGCGGCGACCTTCTTATTCTCCAGAGCCCACTGTTGAATGGCGCCGTCAATCTGCTTGAGGTTGGCGATGCAGGCGTTCTTCTGGGCCGAGGCGCGCGCCTTCACGAAGTTCGGGATGGCGATGGCAGCGAGGAGACCGATGATGGCGACCACGATCATGATTTCGACGAGGGTGAATGCACCTTTGCGGGACTGTTGTGTTTTCATTTTGTTTACTGGCTTTCTGTTTGCACGGCGTGGACCTGACAGAGGGCGGGTTAGTTTAGTATTGCTGTTGCGTCCACAAATTGCCCTCTGCGACCGTTCTATGGAACCGTAGCAGCGGGGATACCATTGTCAATTGAGCGAGTGAGAAATGTTGTGCCACCCTGCGGTCTGGTTCGGGGCGAGCGGGAACTCCGCCGAAGCTGCCTTCGGCGGGCTTCCCGCCTCGACGCGAAGCCAGACGGCGGTGGGCTTGTGCATCGGCGGGGCGCACGCTTTCATGAGGGGATGAATCGCGTGGTAGCTATCTTTTTGTGCGGGGTTGCCTTGCTACAGGCCCGGGGGGCCGCCGTGGAGCGTTTCATCGAAGCGGACTTGCTCATCGTCGGGGGCAATGAGGCCGGGTGCGCCGCAGCGGTGCAGGCCGCGCGGTTGGGCGTCCAGCGCATCGTGATGGTGAACGACATTGACTGGCTCGGTGGGCAGTTCAGCGCGGAGGGCGTCGGGTGTGTGGACGAGTGGACGACGGTGCGCGGCAAGCGGGTGAACTTCCCGCGCTCCGGCCTGTTCCTCGAAGTCATGCAGCGCATCCGGGCGCACAACTCGCAGAAATTCGGCGTCGCTGCGCCGGGCAACGCCTTCTGCGGCACGGACACCATCGAGCCAGCGGCGGCGGCGCGCCTCTTCGAGGAGTTGCTCGTGCCCTACGCGGAGCAGGGGACGAAGCAGATTCAAATCCTCCGTGGCTGGGAACCGGTGAAGGTGAGTGTGGAGGGACAGCGAGTGACGGGGGTGACTTTTTCTAGGAGCGCGGCGTTCACTCCGCTGGAACGACCGTCGGAAAAAGGTGCCGCCAGCCGCGTGAACGCCGCGCTCCTCAGCGTCCGCGCCAAACTCACCGTGGACTCCTCCGACTGGGGCGATGTCATCCGCCTGAGCGGGGCGAAGTATTCCGCCGGGCCGGACTTGAAAACACGCTTCGGCGAGTCGAGTGCACCGGTCGGACCGCTGGGCGACGAGCGTAACGAGATGAACCCGCTCTCCTGGTGCGTGGTCCTGCGCGAGGCCGGACGCGTTGCGACGCTGCCGCAGCCCATCGGCTACGACGCGCGCAGTTTCGCCGCGCTGGACAAGACCCCGCCCTTCGTGGACAGCGCGATGACAGACGGGATTTACTCGCCGACGGGCTGGAGCGTTTACACGCATCGCCGGCTCGTGGACCGTTGGCACAACGGCCTGCCCGTTGGCTCCGAGAAGACGCTGCTGAACTGGCCCGTGCAGGACTACCCCATCTTCAACTACCCGAAACGCCTGGCCGACGCGCTCGAAGCCACCGAGCCAGGGGCGTCGCGCAAGAACCTCGTGGACATGACGCCCACCCAGCGCCGCCTTGTCTTCGCGGACGCGAAGCAACACGCGCTCGGGCTGGTGTATCACCTGCAGACGAAGGTCCACGACCGCGTGGGCGACTTCCCGCAGAGCTTCCGGCACATGGAACTCACCGACGAGTTCGGCACGCCGGACCGCCTCCCGCCCAAGCCTTATGTGCGCGAAGGCTTACGGCTTGAAGCCCTCTACATGCTGCGCGAGCAGGACATTCGCGCCGCCGACCGCAACCCGCGCTGGGCCAAGGTCATGGTCCCCGACGCCATCTTCGGCTTTCAGTTCAACATCGATTTCCATCCCACGCGCCGGAAGTTCCTCACGGACGACCCCGACGGCCCTTGGCAGTTCGTCCACACACCCGCGCGCAACTGGCACACGGACACCGACCGCGCGATGTTCCCCTTCCGCAGCCTCGTGCCGGTGGAGCGCGACGGCCTCTTCGGCTGCTCGAAGAACGTCGGCTACTCCAGCGTGGTGAGCAGTGCGGTGCGGCTGCACGGGCACATGATGCACGTCGGGCAAGCGGTCGGGACGGCGGCCTGGCTGTGTTTGCGCGACTCGCTCCAACCGCGCGACCTCGCCCGCGACTGGCCGCGTATCCGCGAGCTGCAACTGCGGCTCGTGCGCGGCAACGGCGGGCCGGGCGTGCTGCTTTGGCCGTTCCACGACCTGTCCCCGGATGAACTTCACTTCGAGGCAGCGAACGCCTTGGCCGTGCGCGGCATCTGGCAGGCCGACGCGGACAGCCTCGACTTCCAGCCGTGGAAGCAAGTCACGCGTCGCGAGCTGGGGCGGACGCTCGGACGGCTCCAGCGCTCGCTGGCGGAGGTGAAGGAGTTTCCAGCACTGGCCGAACAGCCGCGCTTCCGCGATGTGCCGGTGAATGACCCGGACCGCGCGATGCTGGAATGGATGATTGCTGTCGGCGACTTCGACCCACAGCCCCCGACGTTCACCCCCGACGCGCCCGTGAACTGGGGCACGCTCCACCGCTGGCTCACCGCGCTGAAGCTGCCGGCCAACGCGGGGCTGGCGCGACAAAAGGACTTGCCCCTCACACGCGCCGAACTGGCGATTCACCTCTGGGCCGTCCTGCGCACGCAACGCGAGTGGCTGCCCGATACCGCCAACTACCTCAAGCCCGGCAACGACCTCGATGGCGACGGTGTGCCCGACATGGAGGATGGCCAACCGCTGCCGAGACGGTTTTGAACCGCCCCCCCCAAGTTGCCTCACGCAAAGAACGCGAAGGTCGCAACGCCGAAGGGCACGAGTGGCAAACTTTTGGCGGGAGACTCCACACCAGCGGTGAAGACAGGAGCCCTGCTATCAACCGTCTTTCCTTTGCGCTCTTCGCGGCCTTTGCGTGAGGCGCAGACTATAGGGTTGTTCCCACCAGCGCGTTCGGAACTGCCTTCGGCCCCCTCACGCCACCACCTTGCGCACCACGTTCCCATACACATCCGTCAGCCGGAAATCCCGCCCGTTGTGCCGGTAGGTCAGCTTCTCATGGTCGAAGCCCAGCAGGTGCAGGATCGTCGCGTGCAAGTCGTGGATGTGGACCTTGTCCTCGACCGCGGCCTTGCCCAGTTCGTCCGTCTGGCCGTGCGCCACCCCGCCCTTCACGCCGCCGCCCGCGAGCCACACCGCCATCGCCTTTGCGTTGTGGTTGCGGCCTGGGTTGCCCATCGCGTTGCCGTCGGCGGCGGGTGTGCGGCCAAACTCGCCGCCCCAGATCACCAGCGTCTCGTCGAGCATCCCGCGTTGCGCGAGGTCCGTGAGCAGCGCCGCCGCTGGCTTGTCGATGGCCCCGGCCGTCTGCCGCATCGCGTTGACCATGTTGTTGTGATGATCCCAGCCGCCATGCCACACTTGCACGAAGCGCACGCCCTTCTGCAACAGCCGCCGCGCGATGAGCATCTGCCGCCCTTGCGCCGTGTTCGTGCCGTAGAGGTCGTGCATGGCCTGCGGTTCCTTCGTCAGGTCGAACGCCTCCACCGCTTCCATCTGCATCTGGAATGCGAGTTCATACGCCTGCAACCGCGCCTCGAGCTGCCCGTCCTTCCGCATCTTCTGCGCGTGGACCTCGTTGAGCTGATGCAGCAAGTCGAGCTGCCGCCGCTGCTCCGGCAGCGAGACGAACTTGTTGCGGATGTTCTCAATGAGTTCCTCCGGGCGGTTCCGCGTGGAGTTCACCGCCGTGCCCTGAAACGCGCCGGGCAGAAACGCCGACCGCAAGTTCTGCGCGTCCACGTTCCCCGGCGAGAGCGCCACGAAGCCGGGCAGACTCTGGTTCTCGCTGCCCAGTCCGTAGAGCGTCCACGCGCCGACACTGGGCCGCGTGAACCGCAACGACCCCGTGTTCATGAAGATGGTCGCCTGGTCGTGCGCCGGGATGTCCGTGTAGGCCGAGCGGATGACCGCCAGCTTATCAATGTGCTGACTGAGCAACGGCCAAACCTCGCTGACCTCGATGCCCGACTTGCCCTGCTTCGGAAACTTGAACGGCGTCGCAAAGCCCGTCCCGCCGCCGGGCAACGACTTGCCATCGAACTTCGTCAGCTCCGGCTTCGGGTCCCAGGTGTCGAGGTGCGACGGCGCGCCTTGTGCGAAGATGTGCAGCACCCGCTTGGCCTTGGCGGAGAAGTGCGGCTTCTTCGGCGCGAGCGGCGAGCTGGAGTTAATCTCCGCCGCCCGCCCCGGCAACGCGGGCAGCACGCCCATCGCCGTGAGCGCGGCCAGGCTCAACCCGCCGAAACCCAGCCCCGACTGCGCGAGGAACTCGCGGCGCGTGCGGAACAAGTCGGCGGCGACGGGCGGAGTGCAGAGGCCGGGCGGGAACATTTTCATGGCGCGAAGGTGTTTGGGTTTGCTGCCCCGAACGTGCCACAAACCCCGCCCCTGACAAATCTGTATTTCCCCGGACCACAACCTGCCCAAGGCGGATTCACCAAGCGGTGGCAAGGGCATGGCTAGCAAAGGAGTTGGGACGGAGGGATGAGCCTTGTCGGGGGGGGCTTCCCTTGCCTTCAATTCCTGCGCCCTTTACTCAAGTGTGAGGCGGGCGAATTCCGCGCCCGCCAGGCCACGTTCCATCTTTGTCCTAATCCTGCTCCAGCGTCCGCGCCCGGTGCGGCGCAGGCTTAGACGCAGGATTACGAGCACGAGCAGCAGCCTCCCCTACCGCAGCCCTTTTGCCTTTTTACTTTTTACTTTTGCCTTACCTTCCCCCCGCCCGTTACAAAGACATCACGATGTTGTCCGCGCCCAACTCCCCTTTTCCCTGCCCTGCGGCGCGTTAGCTTTCACCCCACCACCACTACCAACTCATGCCCAAGCGCACCCCCACCAAGCCCAAGTTCAAGCGCGTCCTCCTCAAACTCAGCGGCGAAGCCCTCGGCGGGGAAGCCGGCTCCGGCATCTCCCCCGAAGTCGTCCTCGACATGGCGCAGCAGATTGCCGAGATCCACGCCCTCGGCGTCGAGTTGGTCATCGTGGTCGGCGGCGGCAACATCTTCCGCGGCCTCTCCGGCAGCGAGCGCGGTATTGAGCGCGCCACCGGCGACTACATGGGCATGCTCGCCACCGTCATCAACGCCCTCGCCCTCCAAGACGCACTGGAAAAGCAAAACGTCCCTACCCGCGTCCAGAGCGCCATCACGATGATTCAAGTCGCGGAACCGTTCATTCGTCGCCGCGCCGTTCGCCACCTAGAGCACAAGCGCGTCGTCATCTTCGCGGGCGGCACGGGCAACCCCTACTTCTCCACCGACACCGCCGCTGCGCTCCGCGCCAACGAGATGAACGCCGAAGTCATCCTCAAAGCCACCAAGGTGGACGGCATCTACGACAGTGACCCGAAGAAGAACCCCGCCGCCAAGCGTTACACCCAAATCAGCTACCACGACGCCCTCTCGCAGCAGCTTAAGGTCATGGACTCCGCCGCCTTCGCGCTCTGTATGGATAACCAGATGCCCATCATCGTCTTCGACCTCTTCAAGCCCCACAACATCAAGCGCGTAGTCATGGGCGAGCAGGTCGGGACGCTCGTCACTAATTGACGCGTCCGTAGTGGTGGATCCAGTTCGGCGTTCGGGCTTGGGAATGCCCACCGCTTCCGTCGTTCAGCCCGCCGCGTCCAGCTCGGCGAGTTGCTTAGCGGCGGCTTCCCAATCGGCAGTGAGGGTTTCCAACTGCTGCTGCACGCCCATCAGCTCGCGGTTGAGGTGCATGGCTGCGCCAGCCTTCTCGTAGGTCTCGGGCTTCTCCATGTCGAGGGTCAGTTGGGCTTGGCGGGCTTCGCAGTCGGCAATGTCTTTCTCCAGCCGGTGGACTTGCTGCTGCACGGCCTTACGCTCGCCGGAGCGGGCTTGGCGTTCGGCGGCGTCGTTGCGCTTCTGGTCTTTGCGGTCCGGGCTGGGGGCAGGTGCGGTGCGGGTGGGCTGGGGCCCGGCGGGTCGGGAGTCGGTGAGGCCGGCGGTGAGGGCGACGCGGGCGGAGGTGGATTTGGTGCGGTCGAGGTAATACTGGTAGTCGCCCGCGTAGGGCGTGAGGACACCGGCGTTGACGTGGAGAACTTTGTTCGCCAGCGCGCGGATGAAATACACGTCGTGGCTGATGAAAACGAGGGTGCCGGTATATTCCTTTAGCGCTTTGACCAGCGCATCAATGCTGGGCATGTCGAGGTGCGTGGTCGGCTCGTCCATGAGCAACAGATTCGGCGGGTTGAGCAACAGTTTCACCAGCGCGAGCCGGCTCTTCTCACCGCCGCTCAGAACGTTGACCTTCTTGAACACGTCGTCGCCCCGAAAGAGGAAGCTGCCGAGGACGGTGCGGATGTATTGCTCGGTGACGCGCTGGGGCGTGTCGGACGCCTCGTCCAGCACGGTGCGGGACATGTCGAGGGTCTCGGTGCGATACTGCGAGAAGTAACCGGACTGGACGTTGTGGCCGAGCACGCACTCGCCGGCCTGCGGTTTCAGGACGCCCGCCAGCAGCTTGAGCAAGGTGGATTTACCCGCGCCATTCGGGCCGACGAGCACGGTGCGCTCGTCGCGCTCCGCTTGGAAGTCCAGCCCGCGATAGACCGGGGCCGCGCCGTAGCTGAAGTCCACGCCCTTGAGCGAGACAACCTTCAGCCCGCTGCGCTGCGGCTGCGGGAAGCTGAAGCCGACGGTCGCGTCGTCGGCGACGGGGGCTTCGATTTTCTCCATGCGCTCGATTTGCTTGAGCTTGGATTGCGCCTGCGCGGCCTTGCTGGCCTTGGCGCGGAAGCGGTCGGCGAACTCCTGGAGGTGGGCGATTTCCTTCTGCTGGTTTTTGTAGGCAGCGAGCTGTTGGGCGTCTTTGGCGGCGCGCAAGGCGAGGTAGCCCTCGTAGTTGCCACGGTAGCGGGTGAGCTTGCCGTGGCGGATGTCGAGGATGCTGCCGACGAGTTGGTTGAGGAACTCGCGGTCGTGAGAAATCATCAGCACTGCGCCGGGGTAGCCCTTGAGATACTCCTGAAACCAGAGCAAGGCCTCGAGGTCGAGGTGGTTCGTCGGCTCGTCCAGCATCAGTAAGTCTGGCTCCTGCGTGAGCAACCGCGCGAGGTGTGCGCGCATGACCCAGCCGCCGGACATCTCGCGCGCGGGGCGGTCGAAGTCCGAGTCGCGGAAGCTCAAGCCCTTGAGAATCTTCTTCGCGCGGGACTCGACCTGATAGCCGTCCAGCTCGTTGAAGCGGTCGTGGACGTTGTCGTGCGGGTCAATGTCGTCGGGGTGCGTCGTTTCCCAGGCCTTGAGCTTGCGGCTCACCTCGATGAAGTCCGGCGTGATGGCGGTGGCCAGCTCGACAACGGTTTCATCGCCAGCGGGCGCGCTCTCCTGCGGGAGGAAGCCCAGCGTGATGCCGCGCTCGAAGTTGACCTGCCCATCGTCCGGCGTGTCCTCCTGGAGGATGAGGGAGAAGAGCGTGGACTTGCCCGCGCCGTTGGGGCCGACGAGGCCGATGCGGTCGCCGCGGTTCACTTGGAGGGACACGTCACTGAAGAGCGTGCGGCCACCGAAGGACTTGGAAATTTCAGAAAGTGTCAGCATTCGAGCGGCGGATGGTGCGGATGCGCGGCGAGCTTCGCAAGGGAGAGTATTCGATGTTCAGGGTTCAGTAATCAGTCATCAAAGGCAGCCGCTCCGAGCCGGACTGAACGCTGGTTACTGAATACTGAACTTTCGTCTGGAACTCACGGCGCACGAGCTTCAAGCCCCTCCACGTCCACTTCGTAGATGTGACCAGTCTTGCTCTTGGCGATGAGACGGACCACCAGCGGGCCGGCGGGGACGCCCTTCAGCTCCTGCGTGAAGAACTGGATCGCGTCCGTGCTGAAGACCCCGTCCCCGGCCTTCTCGTCGCTTTCACGGCCCTCGTCGTTCAACGGGATGGCGCCGTAGTAGGTCCAGCGGACTTTCTCCAATTTTGGGTCTGATCCGGCGCGCAGGAGGCGGACGCGCAGACTCTCGATCTGTTCGGCTTGCGGCGGCTTGATGGTGACGCGCAGCTTGGTCGAGCCGTCGAGCAGCATGAACTTGGGCGAGATTTCTACCGTGCCGAATGCAGGGGTGGTAGCCAGCGAAGCCGTATTAAAGTCCGCGCGGATGATCTGGCCGGAGACGAGTGGGTGCGGCTTGGAAACGCCAACGGCGCGGCGACCGTCCGCGCTGAGTCCGTGATAGGACCAGATCGGGAGCAGGTGTCCGCCGAGGTCCAGCGGATCATAGCAATCGCTGCCATCACGCGCGTAGCGGACAAGCTGATCGCCGCGCACGGCGTGCGAACCATTGTGCGTAAGGGACAGGGTTTGAAGCCCGAGGACGTGATGATACGTGCCGAGTGGCTTGCCGTCCCACGTCGCGAAGTTCAGCCGGTGGGTGTGCTCCGGTTTCCCGTAGCTCGCGAACCACGCGATGGTCGAGCCGTCGCCGCTGACAACCGCCTGAGGTTCCGAGACCGGCCAGCCCAATGAGCCAGAGCCGAAGTCGTAGTTACTGACTTTGCGAAGCCCGGAGCCATCGCCATTCATGGCGAATGCGTTGTCATGGGTGCCGAAGACGATGCGGCTGCCGTCGCTAGCGATGCTGACACCGGCGTGCAAATGGTTGCCGTGGAAGTTGGCGACCGGCTGGCCGCTCGCCTTGGCCAACTCCTCGTAGGCAAGCAGGCGCTTGATGTCGGAGCCGTCAGTGTTCAGCACGTAAACGCCCCGGCCCGGCGAGAGGATGAACACGCGGTCCCCACGAGCGGTGAGACGCAGACCGATCACCGCCGACTCGCCCTCCGCGAATCCGCCGGGCAGCTTGCGCTTGCCGGAGCCATCGCTGTTCGCCAGCCACAGTCCTTCGCGTCCCGCCCACGCGACCACTTTGCCGTCCGCGCTGAAATCCAGATGCCCGTGAGTGTCGCGCGTGCTCAACTGCACGAGGCCACCACCCTGCGCATCAAGGGTGAACGCTCCCTGCTGCGTCAGGATGCCGATGCGCGAGCCGTCCGCGCTCAGACTCATGACGTTCACGTCCTTGCGCTGCGATACCTCTTCGGTGAAGGTCGTGATCTTGTTGAACGTGACCCAGCGCGTCGAGCGCCAGCCCTCGCCGAGCGTGATGCCGGGCGGACGCCCCGCCTCCCCGGCGACTTCCACGTTGAGATAGATGGCGCGCAGGTCGGAGCGGTTGAAGGACTTCAATCCCTCGCTCGTGCGGAAGACGACGATGCTGGCATCCATCTCAACAGCCTTGCCACGCAGCACCGCACCATTGCGGAAGCGCAACTCGTCCTGCGCGAGCAGCGAGCCGGTTAGAAACAACGCGGTGGCGGACAGAGCAAGGAGGAGTTTGAAGCGTGACATGATGGCGAGAGTTTTTAGTTGGCGGGAGAGTAGCAGAGAAGTCGGCGCGGGCAAGTGGGCGGAGTATTCCGTGTTCAGCATTCAGTAGGGCAAGCAACGGCTGCCGGGGACTGAACACTGCTCACTGAATACTTCCCCTAAAAAACCTCCGGCACACCCTCCGCCATGATGCGCAAGTGCTGCATGAACTTCTCGCGGCGCGCGATGTCGCGCAGCCAGCGCGGCGGTTCGTCCATCTCTTCGAAGGACAGTTTGAAGGTGCCGTAGTGCATCGGGATGAACCATTTCGCCTTCACCTCACGGAAGACCTTCACCGCCTCGTCCGGCCCCATGTGGACCTTGCGGAAGCTCTCCGGGTAGTAAGCGCCGATGGGCAGCAGCGCGATCTCCGGCGCGAGGCGCTCGCCGATTTCCTTGAAGCCATCGAAATAGGCGCTGTCGCCCGCGTGATAGACCGTGCGGCCCTGGTGCTCCAGCACGAAGCCGCCGTAGCCGCGATGATGGTCGTGCAACGTGCGCGCGCCCCAGTGCTTGCACGGCGTGAGCGTCACCTTCCAGTCGCCGTGGCTGAAACTCTCCCACCATTGCAGCTCGATGATGCGGCTGAAGCCCAACCCCTTCGCCAGCGGAGCCATGCCCCACGGCATCACGCCGATCTTGGGATGTGGCAGCTTGCGGATGGACGGCTTGTGAAAATGGTCAAAATGCGCGTGCGTGAGGAGCACGAGGTCAATCGGCGGCAGGTCATCAATCTTCAAGCCGGAGCGCTTCAGCCGTTTCAGGAAGAAGAGCCAGTTGGCGAAGTTCGGATCAATGAGGCAGTTGAGGTCGTTGAACTGGACGAGGAACGACGCGTGGCCAATCCACGTCAGCGCGAGCTGGCCGCGTTCGAGCTTCGGGAAGTGCGGTGGTTGGTGCTCGCCGGTGCGCCGGGTGATCAACGCCTTCCAAACCATCTCGCGGAAGAAGGTGCGCGGGTTGAACGCCTTCGTGGGAGTCAACTCCTTGAATGACTTCGGCAGCTTGCGGCGGGCCGCAGCGGCGTGACCATGACTCGTGACTGGTTCCATAACGCGGGCTCCGGTTGACGGAGCAATTAAGCCTCAACCACCGCGAACCGAAAGCCCAATTTTGCGCTTTGCACAACTTGCCCGCCCACCGTTCCATCTCCGCATGACTTTGGAAGCACGCTTCGACACCTACCTCCGCAACCGGCCCGTGCTGGGCAACGGCGTCTATCTCGCCAAGACCGCCGTCGTCCTCGGCCACGTGACGCTCGGTGAGAACTCCAGCGTTTGGTTCGGTGCCGTGCTGCGCGGCGACATCAACCGCATCGTCGTCGGTGCCAACTCCAACATCCAGGACAACGCCGTCGTGCATCTCGCCGACGACTTCCCCTGCCTCATCGGCGATTGGGTCACAGTCGGCCACTCCGCCATCGTCCACGCCTGCACCATCAGCGACGAATGCCTCATCGGCATGGGTGCGACCATCCTCGACGGCGCGGAGATCGGCGCACAAAGCATCGTCGGCGCGAACGCCCTCGTGACCGGCGGGACAAAGGTGCCGCCCGGTTCGCTCGTGCTCGGCTCCCCCGCGAAGGTGGTGCGCGCGCTCACGCCGGAGGAACGAGCGGGCCTGAAATACTGGGCGGAGAAATACGTGAGCAACGGCGCTTACTGCCTGAAACACGGCCTCAACGTCGGTGCCCCGCTGCCGACGTAGCTATAGCGGCGGTCAGCGACCGCCGTCTGCGAGGCCGACCCGACAGTCACAAACCGCCGCCACAGGTTCCGACTACGGCTTCCGCTCGTGCGCGAGAAACCACTCGTAGATCTTGGGGTTGTTATAAGTCGCCGTCCACGAGTCATGCCCCGCCTCGGGATACACCGTCAGCTCCACTTCCTTCCCGCCGATCTTCTTCAGCAACGCCACCAGCCGCTCCGACTCCGCGAGTAGCACCACCGGGTCCTTCGCTCCGTGAAACGCCCAGACCGGCAGCGATTTCAACGCCGCCGCCGTGCTGCGCGCCGCGAGGAGGAGGTCAATGGTGTTACCGCCGCCGCAGATGGGCGCGACGGCCGCGAACCGCTCCGGAGCCTTCGCGAGCAACGCCCAGGAGCCGTAACCGCCCATGCTCAGGCCCGTGAGATAAACCCGGCGCACGTCCGCCTTGTGGCTGGCGAGGACGCTGTCGAACAACCCGAGAACCGCCTCACTGTCCCAGGACTGGTCGCTGGGACACTGCGGCGAGATGACGATGAAGTTCTCGGCCACCAACTTTGTAGCCGCCTCGCGACTCGTCCGGGCCTCTGCGGTCTCGGTCTTCGGCACCGGCGGATTTTTCCGCACCAGCTTCGGCGGCCCGTGGAAGGCGACCTGGGCGAGGTTCGTCCCGCGCTCGCCCGAGCCGTGGAGGAAGAGGATAACCGGCCACTGCTTCGCCGCCTTCGCATCGTAACCCGGCGGCAGGTAGAGCAGGTAGCCGAGTTCGGCTTTCTTGGTGAACTGCGTCTGAAACTTCTGGCGCGTTTGCATGAGGTCAGAGTCGGGCGTTTGGGCGGTGGCAACGGGCGCAGTGGCGAGCAAGCCAACAACGCATACCAAGCAGAGGAGTGGCAGGAACGAGCGGTGCATAAGGTGCTTGAGTGCCGGAGAAGTATTGGCGGGCAACGATGCGGCGCGAGTTAATTTTAGCCGGCACTCCGAAATGGAATAGCCACGAAAGGGCACAAAGGGCGCACAGCCAAGCTGCTGGCAGGAGAACGGACCGGGTTGAAATTGTCCCGCTTCCACGCATCCATGGCTCGGCTCCTTTGTGCTATTTGCGCCTTTTCGCGGCTCAACTTCGGAATTCGGGTTTAGCCGGAACGATGCAGTTGGAAGCTGGGTGGAAGGGGCCACCGGCCCGTTGCGCCAGGCGAACTGTCCGCCGCGCGCTCCATCCCGGCGGCCTTGAGGCCAGCGGGCAGGATGAGGTTGAAGCTGCCGCCCACATACGTCGCGCCCACGGGGTTCGCGTTCACGTCCGCCACTTGCGCGGTGAGGCGGTGGTGTCGTTCAACACGATCACGGGAGGATTATGCGTCTCTTGTTAGCGAACTGCGAGCTGCCCACGTGAGAACTCGCAAGCAAGCAAGAACGCTTCTCTCCAACTTCAAAAAGCAGCTACTCGCTTATGACCATGGAAGCGTGCAAGAGGAACGTGACGCCCTCGAAGAAGAATTTGGATCTCCTTACCTTGAGCAAGACGACCGAGAAACGATCAAGCGAGGAGTTTTTACACACACTCTGGCTTGGTGAGGCGCGCCATAGACCTTTAACAGGAAGAATGACCGCCTGGTTAAGTCCTCTTTGCCGCACACCTACTGGTAAGCTTCCATCCCGGCGCACGAGCACACGAGATTCCGGTCGCCGAAGACGTTGTCCACGCGGGCGACGGGCGGCCAGAACTTGTAGTCCGCCAGGCTCTTCACGGGGAAAGCGGCTTGCTCGCGCGTGTAGGGGCGTTGCCAGTCACCGGCGATCTGGTCGGCGGTGTGGGGCGCGCCTTTGAGCGGGTTGTTCGACTTGTCGGCCTTGCCGGTTTCCACGGCGGTCATCTCGGCGTGGATGGCAATCATCGCGTCGCAGAAGCGGTCCAGCTCGCACTTCGGCTCGCTCTCGGTCGGCTCGACCATCAGCGTGCCGGTGACCGGCCAGCTCAAGGTCGGCGCGTGGAAGCTGAAGTCCATGAGTCGCTTCGCCACGTCCTCGGCGGTCGTGGCCTTGAAGCCGCGCAGGTCGAGGATGCACTCGTGCGCGACGAGTCCGCCGGTGCCTTTGTAGAGCGTGGGAAAATACTTCTCCAGTCGGCGACTGATGTAGTTCGCGTTGAGAATGGCATACTTCGTCGCCTCGGTGACGCCCGCGCCGCCCATGCACGCGATGTAAACCCAGGAGATGGGGAGAATGCTCGCGCTGCCCCACGGCGCGGCGCTCACCGGGCCGATGGGGTCTTCGCCGCCGAGCGGGACGACGGGATGGTCCGGCAGGAAGTCCACGAGATGCTCCGCCACGCCGATCGGTCCCATGCCGGGCCCGCCGCCACCGTGCGGGATGCAGAAAGTTTTGTGCAGGTTCAGGTGACACACGTCCGCGCCAATGAAGCCGGGCGAGGTGAGGCCGACCTGCGCGTTCATGTTCGCGCCGTCCATGTAAACCTGCCCGCCGGCATCGTGGATGATTTGGCAAATCTCGCGGATGGTGCCCTCGAAGACGCCGTGCGTGCTGGGGTAAGTGACCATCAGGCACGCGAGGTTCGCGGCGTTGGCGGCGGTCTTCGCGCGGAGGTCGGCGACATCAATGTTCCCCTGCGCATCGCACGCGACGGCGACGACCTTCATGCCAGCCATCACGGCGCTGGCGGGGTTCGTGCCGTGAGCTGAGTTCGGAATGAGGCAGATGTCGCGGTGCGACTGGCCGTTCGTCGCGAGATACTTCGCGATGACCAGCAAGCCCGCGTATTCGCCCTGCGAACCGGAGTTGGGTTGGAGGGAAATGCCCGCGAAGCCGGTGATTTCGCCGAGCCACTGCTCAAGCTGCTTGAACAGTTCCTGGTAGCCGAGGGTTTGCTTCAGCGGCGCGAAGGGATGGATTTTGCCGAACTCCGGCCACGTCACGGGCAGCATCTCGCTCGTGGCGTTGAGCTTCATCGTGCAGGAGCCGAGCGGAATCATCGCCTGGCAGAGCGAGAGGTCGCGCGACTCCAGCTTGCGCAAGTAGCGCAGCATCTCGGTCTCGGAGTGGTGGCGGTTGAAGACCGGCGCGGTAAGGAACTTCGAGGTCCGCGCAAACGCCCCGTAGTCGCAGGCTTCAGCCTGCGCATAAAACTCCTCAAGCTTGAACGGCAGCTCAAACCCCGCGTTGAAGATGCGGACGAGCAATTCCACGTCCGCCAAGTCCGTCGTCTCGTCGAGCGCGACGCCGAGGGTGGCCTTGTCCAGCACGCGCAAGTTGACGCCGTGCTTCTCGGCGATGGTGACGATTTCCTTGCTGGTGTAGCCCTTGAGCTGGATGGCGAGGGTGTCGAAGTAGCTAGTGGTGAGCACCGCGTGCCCGAGCTTCGCGACGCCTGCCGCCAGCACGCGCGCGTGCCGGTGGACGCGCAGCGCGATGGCCGCCAAGCCCTGCGGCCCGTGATACACCGCATACATCGCCGCGATGTTCGCGAGCAACGCCTGCGCAGTGCAGATGTTCGACGTGGCCTTCTCGCGGCGGATGTGCTGCTCGCGCGTGCCGAGCGAGAGCCGCAGGCCGACCTTGCCGCGCGCGTCCTTCGAGACGCCGACGAGCCGGCCCGGCATGTTGCGCTTGAAGGCGTCGCGTGTGGCGAAGAACGCCGCGTGCGGCCCACCGTAACCCAGCGGCACGCCGAAGCGCTGCGCGCTGCCCACGCACACATCCGCGCCAAACTCGCCCGGCGCGCGCAGCACCGTGAGCGCAAGGATGTCCGCCGCGACCACCACGAGCGCGCCCGCCGCGTGGGCCTTCGCCGCGAAGTCCGTGTAGTCCAGCACCGAACCAGTCGTGGTCGGGTATTGCACCAGCGCGCCGAAGACGGAGTTGTCGAACGCGAACATCTCGTGGTTGCCTACGACGATTTCAAGCTTCAGCGCCTCGGCGCGCGTCTTCACGAGCGCGACGGTCTGCGGGTGGCAGGCGTCGGAGACGAAGAACTTCGCGCGTTCGTCGTTCGGCGGCATCGCGCGATGGCAGAGCGTCATCGCCTCGGCGGCGGCGGTGGCCTCGTCGAGCATCGAGGCATTGGCGATGTCGAGGCCGGTGAGGTCGCAGACCATCGTCTGGAAGTTCAGCAACGATTCGAGGCGGCCTTGGGAAATCTCGGCTTGGTAAGGCGTGTATTGGGTATACCAGCCGGGGTTTTCGAGAATGTTGCGCTGGATGACCGGCGGCGTGATGCAGTCGTGGTAGCCCAAGCCGAGATAGGATTTGAAAACCTGGTTCTTGCTGGCGATGGCCTTGAGCTGACGCAGCGCATCGAACTCAGACAGGGCAGGGGGGATGTTGAGCGGAGCCGCGAGCCGGATGTCGGCGGGCACGAGCGCGTCGATCATCGCGTCGAGCGAGTCGTGGCCGAGCGACTTGAGCATCTCGGCGGTCTCGTTAGCGCGGGGGCCGATGTGGCGGCGGACAAAGTTGTCAGGGTGGGCGAAAGCGGCAGGCGTGGCGGTCATCGTGTCAGTTTTGGGTCGGTTCGGATTCGGAACCCGGCGAAGTTAGAAACGAGCCGGGGCAATGCAAGTTTGATTTGGATTCGGTTTGGGTTCGGTCCACAGCGGGTAGCGCGCGTCTGTCCCAGCGCGGCGGTTGGGCGTCCGAGAAGTTCAGCAGCGCGCTGAGGACAGACGCGCCCTCCCAAGCTACTTCATCTGAGCTGCCGCCTTCGCCTTGAGAAGCTTCCCTTTGGGTTCAACTGCGGAACCTAGGTTAACCGGACGATGCAGTTGAAGGTGCGCTCTCTTTTACGCAGCGAAGCACGCGGAGGGAAGCAGGGTTGGACCCGCCCGACAGTGTTCACCTTTGGATGCCTTTCGCTCGGCTATCCTCTGCGCAACCTTGCGTCCTCTGCGGCTCCGCGTTGTAGGGGGTGTTCCAATGCCAACTGCATGGCTCCGGCTCAAACAATCCTGTCGGATTTCGACCGTCAGCGGCGATAGAGTGGGAAAGAATGCACGACGACGCGAACGACATGGATTTGCTGCGGCACTTCGCCCGGGACGGCGTTGAGGAAGCCTTCGCGGAGCTGGTCCGGCGTCACTTGGACCTCGTCCATTCCGCCGCGCTCCGTCAGGTCCGTTCCCCGCAGCTCGCGGAGGAGGTGGCGCAATCCGTCTTCACCGACCTCGCGCGTGACGCCACCCGCCTCAAGTCCGGCACCGTCCCGGCGGCGTGGCTCTATCAGGTCACGCGGCGCACAGCCATCGACGTCATCCGGCGAGAGGCGCGCCGCCAGCTTCGTGAACAAGTCGCCGTGGAGATGAACGCCATGAACTCGACCCCTTCCGATTGGGCGCAAGTCGAACCGCTGCTGGACGACGCGATGGCCACGCTCGCTGACACCGACCGCACCGCCGTCCTGCTCCGCTATTTCGAGAACAAATCCTTGCGTGAAGTCGGCGCAGCTCTCGGCGCATCGGACGACACCGCGCAGAAGCGCGTGAGCCGGGCGGTGGAAAAACTGCGCGACTTCTTTGCCCAGCGCGGCGTCACCGTGGGCGCGAGCGGGCTGACCGTCACCCTCGCGGCCAATGCCGTCCAAGCTGCGCCGCCGGGGCTGGCCCTCACCATTTCTGCGGCCAGCACGCTGGCCGGAGCCGCCGTTGCATCCACCAACATCAAAGCCATCGCCATGACCACCCTGCAAAAACTCGCCGTTACCACCGCCCTCGCCGCCGCCGTGGGCGTCGCGCTCTACGAAGCCCGTCAGCTAACGGCATTGCGGGAAGAGAATCAGCGCCTCCACCAGCAACTGGTGCCGCTCACCACGCAAGTGCAACAATTGCAACACGAGCGCGACCGCGCCACGAACCGGCTGTCCGCCGTGTCCACGGAGCTGGCCACCGTGAGCAAGCAGCCGACGGAAGTCTTCAAGCTGCGCGGCCAGGTGGGCGTCTTGCGCCAGGAAAAAGATGCCATGGGGAGCAAGAGCGCCTTGAGCAAAATCACCGCCGACCCCGAGACCCGGAAGGTGATGCGGGAGCAACAGAAGGTGGGCATGGCCTACCTCTACGCCGAACTCGGCAAACGCCTCCAGTTGAAACCCGAGCTGACCGGCCAGTTCAACGACCTGCTGGCCGACCATGTCATGGACAGCATCGATATGATCACGCAATCGCTCCACGACAACCGCAGCAGCGCCGAGATCGACCGGCTGTTCTCCGCGCAGGAGGCCGCCATGCAGGCCCAGGTGTCCGCGCTCCTCGGCCCCGACGGACTTACCCAATACGCAGACTGCACTAAGCACCTCCTCAGCCGCCTGACCGGCGTGCAGTTCGAGGCAGCCTGACCGGCGACAACGAGTCGAAGACGGAGAAGCGAAACCAACTTTCCAAAGCGGTGCAGGATGAATTGCAGGTGGCGCTGGCGACCGCTGGCCTCCCTACCGACTACCAAACAGTGCCCATGCTGAACTTCAGGAACATCGCCTCCGAAGAAATGGGAGGGCGAAGCCTCAAGCTGCTGGAAAACACCTGCGCCCGCGTGGCCGAGCGGGCCAATGTATTCCTCACTGCGGAGGAACTGGTAAAATTCCACGAGTTCGGGAAGCAGGCACTCGAGAACAACCGCTCCGCGCTCCTAATGAATCGGAAGTTGATGGCTCCCATCGCAAAGTGACTCGAGTTCAGCTCCCATCAGGGCGGTCTGCCGCTCCACTACCAATGGGTGCATCTCGGCACTGCCCCCGGAGCGCGGGACTGTGTCCCGCAGCATCTTGCCCCGGCCTGCAGCGTCTGCGCTGGCCTGTGTAATTGGGAGCGGACACGCGCTGCGGGTCGCAGTCCCGCGCTCCGTCCTCCTTCGGGGGGCAGCAACGGTGTTAGAGCCTGTCTGAAAAATCATGAGCTTTGAGGAATCAAGCCAGTCGGCGGAGTTGGATTCGTATCATCGCGCTATAGACCCACGCCTCCGCACTGGTCTCGCTGGTTTCGTAGTCGTGGACCAGCCGACGCTGGCGCAACAGCCAGTCAAACGTGCGCTCCACCACCCAGCGGCGGGGCAGCACCCGGAATCTCTTCACATCGGCCGAACGTTTGACAATCTCGACCACCAGCTTGCGGCGCAGGCCCTTGACCCAGTGCGCAAACGCCGGGCCGCTATAGCCGCCATCCACCCACAGCAGCCGCACCAAGTAAAGTAGCCCAACATACCGATCAGCAGCGCCTTGGCTTCGGCGCGTTCCGGGGTGCTGGCGGGCGTGACTTTGACGCCCAACACCAAGCCCAACGTGTCCACGAGCAAATGGCGCTTGCGGCCCTTGATCCGTTGGGCCGCATCGTAACCCACGGTCCCGCCGTGGGCATCGGACTTGACGCTTTGACTGTCCAAGATGGCCGCCGTGGGCCGGCATCGTTTGCCGTGGGTGTCGCGGACGCAGGCCCGCAGGCGGACGTTGAGCGCCTCCCAAATGTGGGCCAGCGTCCACTTGCGAAAGACCTGATTGACGGTCTTCCAAGACGGAAATTTGGTGGGCAGCGTCGCAGGCGGCGATCTGTTTGGCCAGGAGCTGGAGGTGCTGCCGCGCGTGGCGCACGATGTCCTTGGCGAGGTAGTGCTCCGCCCGGTTGCTTTCAGCCAGGCGGCTTTGCAGGAGTTGGCCGCGCCGCGCGGACCATTCGGCGAGGGCGCTTTGCTGGGCAGTGGGGGCCGCCGGTAGGCGCGGGCTGGAAGGCGCGGACGTAGGCGCTGAGCACGGCGGCGTCGATGGGGTCGGTCTTGGCGCGGCGACCGTGGGCGCGGGCGTAGTGACGCACGCGCCCGGCTTCGACGACGCTCACCGGCACGCTGGCGGCGTGGCAGGCGCGGACCGCAGGTTGTTCGTAGCCGCCGGTGGCTTCACAGACGAGCTGCGCGGCGGGGTGCGCCCGGAGCAGCTTGCGGAGTTTGCGCGTGGCCGGTGGCGTCATTGGTCAAGGCGTGGGATTGACCGGCGAAATCGGGTTGCAAGGTAGCCTTGGCAACGTCGAGGCCGAGATAGGTGACGGCGGACAGGTTCTGACTCATACTTGTATTGATACGAGCCCGACCACTTGCAGGCGGTCGCGCTCAAGCAACGGTTCGAGTTCGGAGCCGGGTGTCCCGGCGGAACGTGCTGCCCCGCGCAGCGCTGGTGAGCCTGCTATTGTCAGTCGTTCCCGCCGAGACGGTGTCCCTGTTTGGCTGTCGCCAAACAAGGAGGACGGGAATCAAGGTGCAAGTGTCGAGCTGCGCCCCGGGCTCCGTTGCCTGGGGAATTTACCTTGAGGGCACGACGCAGCCGGGGTTGCATCGCCGCGCATGACACCGGACCCAGCGCGACAGTTCTTCTGGCTTGCCCTTAAAGTGGGCGGCGGCGTCCTCCTGCTGCTGGCGCTGCTCTTCGGCGGAATCATCACCTACGTCGTCTACGAGAAGCGCAAGTATGACCACCTCACCGACACGCGCGACTTGAGGCAGCGCGCGACGAGGATGGGCGAGGGCTACGTGGTGGACCGTGCGGAGGCGGCCATGGTCATTGGCGTGACGCAGCGCGGGCGGCGGGCGGTGCTGGGCTTCGGGCACGTGGGCGCGACGAACGCTGTGCCGCCGGATGCGCAAACGCTGTTTGAAATCGGCTCCGTCACGAAGGTCTTCACCGCGCTGGCGTTGGCGCGGCTCGAACTCGACGGCAAGGTGAAGCTGACCAACACCTTGAGCGCGTTGCTGCCGGAGAAGGTCGCGCTCGCGGATGGGCTGGGGCCGGTGACGCTGCTGCATCTCGCCACGCACACCGCTGGCTTGCCGCGGCTGCCGGACAATCTCGACCTCTCCGCAGCCAGCCTCGCCAATCCCTACGCGAAGTATCGTGCTGAGGAGCTGTATCAATTCTTGGCCGGCGTGAAGCCGAACAACCCGCCGGGCCGGATGGTGGATTACTCGAACGTCGGCTTCGCGGTCCTCGGCCATGTGCTGACGCTCAAGGCCGAGCAGCCTTACGAGGCCTTGGTGCGCGCCATGCTCCTGGACCCGCTGGGCATGACGAACACGGCGATCCGCCTGACGGACGAGCAGCGTGCGCGGCTCACGCCCGGTCATTCGCCCAAGGGCGGGGAGGTGTCCGGCTGGGACTTCGACGCCTTCGCGCCCGCCGGGGCGTTCCGCTCCACCGCCGGGGACATGCTGACTTTCATTGAGGCGAATCTCACGAGTGCTGAGACCCCGGTCGGCCGGGCGCTGACCTTCGTCCGCCAGCCTCAACCCACCGGCGAGGCAGGGAACCTGCCGCTCGGCTGGCAGCGGGAAATCACGTTGCAAGGCCGGCTGGAAATCTTCTGGCACAACGGCGGCACGGGCGGCTACGTGAGCTTCCTCGCCTTCAACCGCGCGCAGCAAATCGGCGTGGTCGTTCTGGCGAACTCCGGCGACGCGCTGGCGGGGAAGTTCGCTGTGGACAAGATCGGGATGGACCTGCTGAAGCTGGGCAGCAAGGTGTCGTTGGAGTGAGGGGGGCGCACTCGGGCCGTTGGGGCTGAGGGTTTTCGGTAGCCTGAAACCGCCCCCCAAGCAGCGCTCCAAGCTTGACTGGCGGCCTAATTTTCGGTGTCTTCTCTGCGTGTTAGGGCTGTTCAGCATCCAATGTCCGGTTCGCTACAAAATCGTTAACAAGATTTTTGAGGGCGGCATGGGCGTGGTTTACGAGGCGGAGCAGCACGGCGCGAGCGGGTTTATCAAGCGGGTGGCCATCAAGGTGATTCGTCAGAGCTACGCGAACCAGAAGCTCTTCATCGAGAACTTCATCGGCGAGGCCAAGCTGGTCGCCGACCTCATCCACACCAACATCGTCCAGACCTACCATCTGGGCGAGACGGACGGGATGTTCTTCATCGCGATGGAGATGATTCGCGGCGCGAACGTCGAGCAGTTCATCCAGAAGTGCAACGAGCAGAATCGACCGTTGCCCAAGGAACTCGCGGTCTTCATCGCCAGCCGCATCGCGCGCGGGCTCGGCTACGCGCATACGAAGTGCGATAAGGACGGCAAGCCGCTGGGCATCGTCCACCGCGACATCAACCTGAAGAACGTGATGATCGCCTTCGAGGGCGACGTGAAGATAACCGACTTCGGCATCGCGAAGGCGCGCGGGCTGTTGCAGGATCAGGAGGGCGAGGTCGTCGCGGGCAAGGTGGACTACATGAGTCCCGAGCAGGCGGACTTCAAGATCACGGACAAGCGTTCGGACATCTTCTCGGTCGGTATTGTGCTGGCGCAGTTGCTCCTCGGGCACAACATCTTCAAGGGCGCGAGCCTGAGCGAGTCGCGCGAGCGGGTGCAGAGCATGACCATCCCGGACTTCCGGACGCTGGACCCGCGCATTGACGAGCCGCTGAACAAGGTCATCCACAAGTGCCTGGAGCGGGACCTGAGCAAGCGCTACCCCACCGCCGACGAGCTGCTGCACGACCTCGAGCACTACATCTACCACGCGGGCTACGGGCCTACGAACGAGACGATGGGGCGTTTCATCCGCCAGCTTTTCGTGCAGGTGGACTACAAGCAGATCCAGAACACCAAGGGCCACACCGTCCGCATTGACCGCACGGTGCGGACTGCAAAAATCTAGTTGGGAATGAAGCGTTCGCGTTCCGATTCGACGGTCACGCTCGGTCTGGTTCAAACCAGTTGCTCCTCGAACCCCGCCGAGAACCTCCGCAAGACCCTGGCCCAGGTGGAGCGGTGCGCGAAGGCTGGCGCGCAAATCATCAGCACGCAGGAGCTCTTCCGCTCCCAGTATTTCTGCCAGAGCGAGAACCACGCGAACTTCCAGCTCGCCGAGTCCATCCCCGGGCCGAGCACCGACGCCTTCTGCAAGCTGGCGCGGAAGCACCAGGTGGTCATTGTCGCCTCGCTCTTCGAGAAGCGCGCCTCCGGCCTCTACCACAACACCGCTGCCATCATTGACGCCGACGGTTCCATGCTGGGCATATACCGGAAGATGCACATCCCGGAGGACCCGCTCTTCCACGAGAAATTTTACTTCACCCCCGGCGACCTCGGCTTCAAGGCGTGGCAGACGCGCTACGCGAAGATTGGCGTCCTGATTTGCTGGGACCAGTGGTATCCCGAGGCCGCCCGCCTCACCGCCATGCAGGGCGCGGAAATCCTCTTCTACCCCACCGCCATCGGCTGGCATCCCAGCGAGAAGGCGGAATACGGCGTGAACCAACACGGCGCGTGGGAAACCATCCAGCGCAGCCACGCCGTCGCCAACGGCTGCTACGTCGCCGCCATCAACCGCATCGGCCTCGAACAACCCATCGGTGGCGACGGCCTGGAGTTCTGGGGCCAGAGCTTCGTCGCCGGCACCAGCGGCCAAATCCTCGCCAAGGCCAGCGTGGACCGCGAAGAAAACCTCCTTGTCCCCGTGGACCTCGCGAAGGTGGACGTCACCCGCACGCACTGGCCCTTCCTGCGCGACCGGCGCATTGACGCCTACGGGGATTTGACCAAGCGGTTCTCGGACTGAGCGTGGCGCGCGGCTCTGTAGCGGCGCTCAGTGAGCGCCGTTTGGGAGCGCTGGGCACCGACGGGGGCGGCGGTCGCCTACCGGCCGCTACTGCGAGCGACGGGCTTTTTACCATGACCACTCCCCGCGTTTGGATTACCGGAGCCGGTGGCCTGCTGGGCGACTACCTCCTGAAGGCCGCGTCACAGTTCGCGCCGGACTGGCAGCCGACCGCGCTGCGTCACGCGGACCTCGACCTCTGCGACTTCGCCGCCGTGCGCCAGCGTTTCCAAGCCGAGCGACCAGACGCCGTCATCCACTGTGCCGCCGTCGCCGACACGCCCAGTTGCCAGCGCGACCCGGAGACGGCCCGCCGCGTCAACGTCGAGGCCACGCGCTGCCTCGCGGAACTTGCTGCGGACATTCCCCTCTGCTTCTACTCCACCGACCTCGTCTTCGACGGTCAGCGCGGCAACTACGCCGAGACCGACGCGCCGAATCCGTTGAGCGTCTATGCCGAGACCAAAGTCGCCGCCGAACAAGTCGTGCTGGCGAACCCGCGCCACACCGTGCTCCGTCTCTCGCTGAACTTCGGCCAGTCGCCGTCCGGCAAGCGCGCCTTTAACGAGGCGCTCCGCAACGACCTTGCCGCTGGGAAGAACTTCTCCCTTTTCACCGACGAGTTCCGCTGTCCGACCGCCGCGCTTGTCACCGCCCGCGCCACTTGGGAACTTCTGGCGCAGCGCGCGTCCGGCCTCTTCCATCTGTGTGGCGCGGACAAACTCTCGCGTTGGGACATCGCCCAACTCCTTCTCCTGCGCTGGCCCGCGCTGCCGGGGAAGCTGCTGCCCGATACCATCCTGAACTACCGTGGCGCACCTCGCCCGCGTGACACCTCGATGGACTGCGCGAAGGTGCAACGGCTCCTCTCCTTCCGCCTCCCCGGCATGGCTGAGGTGCTGGCTCAACACCCCCAGGAAGTCGCATGAACCCGCCCCGTCCCTACCGTGGCCGGCTCGCACCCTCGCCGACCGGCCACCTGCACCTCGGCCACGCCCGCACCTTTTGGACGGCCCAGCAGCGTGCGGCAGGGCAGGGCGGGGTGCTGGTCCTCCGCAACGAAGACCTCGACCGCCAGCGCTGCAAGCCCGAGTTCGTCACCGCGATGCTCGAAGACCTCCGCTGGTTCGGCTTCGACTGGCAGGAAGGCCCCGACCTCGGCGGACCGCATGCGCCCTACACGCAAAGCGAGCGGATGCCCTACTACCGCGCCGCCTTTGCCCAACTCCGCGCCGCCGGCCACCTCTACCCCTGCACCTGCTCCCGCCAAGACGTCCTGCGCGCCCTCCAAGCCCCGCACCAAGGCGAGGACGAGCCGGTCTATCCTGGAACGTGCCGGAACCGTTCCGAGTTCCGAGTTCCGAGTTCCGAGTCCGGCGTCCGAACGCACCCCAACCCAGAACCCAGAACCCAGAACCCGGAACCCTCTTGGCGCTTCCGCGTGCCGGACGGGCGGCCCGTCCACTTCCTCGACGGCCAGCTCGGCCCGCAGACCTTCGTGGCGGGCGTGGACTTCGGCGACTTCGTGGTTTGGCGGAACGATGATTTGCCCGCCTACCAACTCGCCGTGGTCGTGGACGACGCGGCGATGGGCATCACGGAAGTCGTGCGTGGCGCGGACTTGCTCGCCAGCACGGTGCGTCAACTCCTGCTCTACGAAGCGCTCGGCCACGTTGCCCCGGCCTTCTTCCACTGCCCGCTGATGACGGATGCCCAAGGCGTGCGGCTCGCGAAACGCCACGACGCTCTGAGCCTCCGCACCCTGCGGCAGCGTGGTCATTCACCGGATGAACTGCGGGCACAATGGAAGTCGCTCGGTTGACCGTTCAACTGCCAGACCGGAGTTGGATAGCCGCGAAAGGACGCAAAGGGCGCAGAGGAGCAGAGCTGATAATCACTGGGCCCAGAGAAATTTCGGCCACCCCCATTTCCCTTCGAGATGCTTTGCTTTGTGCTCTCTGTGCCCTTTCGCGGCAAAAACAACTGCCGGCTCACCGCCGCCCATCATACCAAATCGGGCAGGCATCGCGGCGGTTGAGTGAGCGGCCCAGGCTGAAGGCGGTCTTCAGCATGAAACGGACGTGCTCCCACGGAGTGTAGAGGTGTGCCTTGCGACCGGAAGTGAGCAACGGGTGGCGGGTGAGGATGCGCATGGGCTTGAGCTTGCGTTGGCGGGCGAGGCGGTTCAGCCGCTGACTCAAGTCAATTTCCTCCGTGGCATAGAGCGCCTGGTCGAAGCCGCCGACGGCGCGGAACGCCTCCGCTTCGACAAAGATGAACGAACCCGCCGCCCAGTGCGCGCAGCGGCTGATGAGCGTCCAGCCGTGGAGGAAAAAGCCCGTCCACCACGGCGCGTGGTCGAGCCGGAGGGTGCAGCCGCCCGCGAGGTGGCGGCCGTCGCGGATGACCTCGGCCACGTCGGCGAGGAGGTCGCGGTTCACGTGCGAGTCCGCGTCCACGAAGACGAGCCAGTCGCCGGTCGCTGCCGCCGCGCCGGAGTTGCGGGCGCGGGCGATTTGGTTCACCGGCTCGAAGACCACCTTCGCGCCAGCGGCCCGCGCGAGTTCCCCGGTGCGGTCGGTCGAATTGTTGTCACAGACGACGACCTCGCTCTCCCAGCCGAGCGCCGTGAATGCCGCGCGCGCTGCATGAACCGCCTGCAAGGTTGCGCCGATGAGTTTCTCCTCATTGAAGGCGGGCAGGACGATGGAGATGCGCATGGGCGGAAAGTAGGGAGTCCGCGGCTGCGCTGCCATCTTTGAACTTTCCCCCACGCAGCAGCCCCGTATGTTCGTCGCGCGGCTGAACCTGCTGCTCCCAACTTTATGTCTGACAACAACTCCGCCCCCATCGCGCCGAAGAAGTCCGGTCTGCTCAAGAAGCTCGGCCTCGCTGCTGCCGCGCTCTTTGTCCTGCTCGTCCTCGCCTACTTCGTCGTGACCAGCGCGATGTTTCAGAAGGGCGTCGTGCTGCCGCGCGTCGCCAAGGCCATTGGCGCAGATCTCACCGTCGAGGACACGAGCATCAGCCCGTTCTCCGGCGTCACGTTGGTCGGCGTGAAGCTCCAGGTGCCCGGCGGCGAACCCATCTTCACCGCGAAGGAAATCCGCGCCCGCTACGACCTCATGGCCATTCTCGGCGGCACCATCACCATCGAAGAGGCCGCCGTCAGCGGCGCGGTCATCAACGTCGTGCAGAATCCCGACGGCACGTTCAATTTCACGCCCATCCTCACGGCCACTGCGTCCAAGGGACCCGCGCCCGCCAAACCCGCCGCCACTGCGCCCGCCGCGCCGCCCAAGCTCAACATCAAGTCCATCAGCGTGAAGGACTCCACCATCCGCTTCGCCAAGTCCGAGAAGTCCGGCGCGAAGCTGCTGGCCGAACTCACTGGCGTGAACGTCTCCGCCTCGAACATCCAGAACGGCCAGACCGGCAAGCTCACCCTCGGCACCGACCTGAAGTTCGAGCAGACCGCTGGTGGCACGAACACGGTGGACGCGCTCGCGGCCAAGCTGGCTTCCTCCTTCGACTTCACGCTCAAGCCCGAGCTTCTGCCGCAGGGTCTCAAGGGCAATCTCCGCCTTGACCTCGCCCAGGCGCGCGGCGGCTTCGCGGACGCCAACGGCCTCGCTACCGCGCTAGACCTCGACCTGACGATGACCGAAATCAAACAGTTCGCGCTGCGGGTTGCGCGCGGCCAGCAGCAGCTCGCGACTGTCACGGCCAGCGGGCCGTTCGACGCGCAGAAGATGGAGGGCAAGGTCCGCCTCGACGTCGCCGGCCTCGACAAGAACGTGCTGAACATCGTCGGCGCGAAGCTGGGCCTCGACTTCGGCAACACGAGCATTTCCCTCGCGAACGAAATCACCTTGGCCAAGGCCGGCAAATCCATCGCCGCCGCCGGGCAGTTCGCCGCGAACAACTTCGGCGTCACGCAGCAGGGCCAGACCACGCCGCCGCTGGACTTGAAGCTCGGCTATCAAGTCGCCGTGGACCTCACCGCGCAGGCCGCGACCGTCGGCACGTTCAACTTCACCGGCACGCGCCAGCAGCAGCCGCTCCTCTCCGCCACGCTCTCCAAGCCACTCGCCGTCTCGTGGAGCACGAACGCCGCGAACAATGTCGGCGACTCCGAGTTCGCGCTGAACGTGACCGGCCTGAACCTCGCCGACTGGCGGCCCTTCCTCGGCAAGGTCGCGCCGGACGGGCGCGTGGACGTGGCGCTCCAGGTCGCCGCGCAGAACATGGGCAAGCAGCTTGGGGTGAACCTCACGGCGAGCGTCGCCGGCCTCAACGCCATCGCGGGCACGAACCGCTTCAACCAGCTCGGCGCGAACGTCTCGCTCAAGGCCACCATCGCCGACTTCAAGCAGGTGAAGCTGGAACTCCTCGACGCGAAGGCCACGCAGCAGGGGCAGCCGCTCGCGAACATCGCCGCCGCTGGCGTCGCGGACTTGGGCACCATGAACGTGAACCTCGGCGTCTCCCTCGCCGCCTCGCTCACGCGGGCCGCGATGCTCGCGCCGTTGCCGCCCGGCGTGAAGGTCGCGGGCGGGCAGGTCAGCTTCGCGGGCCGCGTCGCGCAGCAGGTGGCCATCGCGAACAAGCAGACGAACACGACCCAGACCTTGAACGGCAAGCTGGAGCTGGCGGATTTCACTGGCGGCTTCGAGAAGTATGCTTTCGACCGCCTCACGACCGCCGTGGACGTGGATGCGGACTTCGTGAACGGCGCGCAGGCTGTTGTCCGCAAGCTTGCCGTTGCGCTGTCGCTCGCGGGTCAGCCGGCGGGCACGGTGGAAGTCGCGGCGAACTACGACTTGAAGAAGTCCGCCGGCACCGCCTCGGTGAAGGTGGCGAACCTCAACGAGCAACTGCTTCGCCCCGTCCTCGCGCCCTCGCTCGGCGACATGAAGCTGCTCTCTGGCAACATCAGCCTCACGCTCGACGCGAATTACAACCCCGCCGCCGAGTCGCTCGTGAAGGCCGACGTGCAGGTCGCGCGCCTCCACATCTCCGACCCGAAGGGCACCGTTCCGAACGTCCCGCTCGACCTGCGTATCGTGACCGACGCGGTGCTGCGCCAGCCCGCCACCAACCAAATGCTCATTACACTCAACCGCTTGGCGGGCGGCGTGAATGCTAACGGCAAGCCCGGCGGCAGCTTCGACATCGCGGGTAACTTCGACTCCAAGGCGCTCGCCGGAGCCGCGACCGTGAAGCTCGTGGACTTCAACGAGGCCCTGCTCGGCCCCGTGCTCGCCAGTGCGCTCGGCGACAAGAAACTTGTCTCCGTCACCATCAACGCGAATGCGAACGCGAAGTTTGCCGCGAAAGGCGAGAGCGCGTTGACCGCTGACTTGTCCGTTGCGCGCTTCCTGATGACCGACCCGAAGAACACGCTGCCCACCGTGCCGATGGACGTGCGCGTGGCGGTGGACGGCTCCTTCGCGCAGCCCGCGACGAATCAGGTGGTCATCGCGGTGCGCAAGCTCACCGGCAACATCGCGCAGGGCGCGGCCAGCGGCGGCAACTTCGACGTGACGGGCAACTTCGACACGAAGAAAGGCGGGCAGTTCACGCTCAAGCTCGCGGACCTGAACCAGAACGCGCTCAAGCCTTTCCTCGCCGGCGCGCTGGGCTACAAGCAGCTCCAGACCGTCTCCATCAACGCCAATGCCAGCGGGCAGTTCACCCCGTCCGGCGACGGCGCGGTGAAGGCCGACCTCACCGTGGACAAGCTCGTCGTGCGCGACCCGAAAGGCGGCTTGCCCGAGACGCCGCTGTTCCTCCAGGTCGTGCTCGACGGCGGCATGAGCAAGCAGGTCGTGGACGTGAAGCAGCTCATGCTCGCGCTCTCGCCCACGCCGCGCGGCAAGAACCAGCTCGTGGTTACGGGCCGCGCCGACCTCTCGAACACGAATGCGTTTCAGGCGAACCTCAAGGTCGCCGCCGAGTCGCTGGACGTGACGCCGTTCTACGACCTGTTCGACAACGCGCAGAAGAAGGCCGAGGCCGCGAAGCCCGCGCCCGCGCCGCAGCCCGCCTCACTCGTCGAGCCGCCCGCCATGAAACTGCCGCTCCGCCAGACCTCGCTGGACGTGAACATCGGGAAGTTCTTCCTGCGCGACATCGCCATCGCGAACTTCGTCGTTGCCGCCAAGGTGGATAACAACCGTGTGATCGTGAAGCCGCTCTCGCTGGTGATGAACGGCGCGGGCCTGAGCGCCACCGTGGACGCGAACCTTGGCGTGCCCGGCTACACCTACGACCTCGCGCTGAACACCGACCGCATCCAGTTGGAGCCGCTCATCACGACCTTCGCCCCGACGATTCCGCAAGGTGCCATCAAGGGCGAGGTGCTGGCGAAGCTTGCCATTCGCGGCGTGGGCATTACCGGCGAGAGCTTGCAGAAGAACCTCGCCGGCAACGTGAACTTCAGCGTGACCAATGGCGTGATTCAGTTGAGCCAGATGGGCAGCGAACCGAAGACGGCGACGGCCAAGCTCTTGAAGGCACTCACCTCTGGCGTGCTGGCCTACATCGGCCCGGTGGTGGGCATCCCGGACATCATGCGCCCGCCGATTGACTACATCGTGCTGGATTCCACCATCGGCAACGGCGTGGTGAACCTGTCCCGCTTCGCGGCGCACAGCCCCGTCGTCATTGTGGATGCGCAGGGTGCCATTCAGCTCGCCGCCATTACGACCAACTCGACGATGAACATTCCCATCGAGGTTTGGTTGCCTGAGAGCTTCGCGAAGAAGTTCACCGGCGCGCAGTTCCCCACAGGCTCGACCTACGGACGACTCCCGCATTTCGTGGACGTGCGCGGGACGATTGGCACGCCCGACGTGAAGGTGGACAAGGCGAAGCTCATCGGCAGCGCGGTCCTCGGGAATGTTGGCGCGCTGGGCGGTCTCATCGGCGGCAAGACTGGGGAGACGCTGAAAGGCGCGGGCGGGACCTTGAACAATCTCTTTGGCGGTGGTCAGCCCGCCGCTCCGACTGGGACGAGCACCAACGCTCCGGCCACCAAGCCCGCCAACCCGCTGAACAACCTACTGAACAATCCGTTCTTCAAGAAGAAGTGAGCGGGCGTGGCTGCCGCTCAAAGTGTCTCGACGATGAGCGGTAGTTCCGTCGGCGGGTGAGGAGAGAATGCAAAGGCGGTGTAGAGGCGCGCGCGGGCGGTCTCGGCGTGTGCCGGCGTGCAGGCGTGGATGCGGCCTAGCACTGCGCCGCTGCGGACTTCTTCACCGGGCTTGGCTAACGCATCAATGCCCACGTCCGTCTGGATGACGGAGGCCTTCGTCATCCGCCCACCGCCGAGGTCGCGGACGATTTCGCCGATGATGCGGGCGTCGCAGTGGGCGATGAAGCCGGCTTCCGTGGAGCGGCATTCCACGACCACGGGGGCGGTGTGGTCGAGTTGGAGTTTGGCGCGGTAGGCGGCGAGGTCTGCGCCTTGGGCGGCGAGGAGTTCATCCCACTTGGCACGCGGGGCACCGGAGGCGAGGCAGGCCAGGGCGGTGCGGCGGGCTTCGACGAGGCCGGGCGATTTGTCCGTCTGCACGAGGAGCGAGGCGGCGCATTCGATGACGAGGGTTTGCAGGTCGGCGGGGCCTTGGCCGGCGAGGCATTGCACGGCTTCCTTTACTTCGAGCCAGTTGCCGGCGGCGCGGCCGTGCGGAGTGCTCATGTCCACGAGCAACGCGCGGGTCATCACGCCGCACTCGATGGCGAGGCTGACGATGGCCCACGCGAGGTCGCGGGCACGGTCGCGCGAGGGCATGAAGGCGGCGGAGCCGAACTTCACGTCCATGATGAGCGCGTCGAGGCCTTCGGCGAGTTTCTTGGAGAGGATGCTGGCGGTGATGAGCGGGATGCTGGGGACGGTGGCGGTCACGTCGCGCAGGGCGTAGAGCAGCTTGTCGGCGGGAATCATGTTCGCCGTCTGGCCACCCATGGCGACGCCGATGCGCTGGGTCTGCTCAATGAGGCGCTCGGGGCCGAGTTGGGTGGTGAGGCCGGGGATGGATTCCAGTTTGTCCAACGTGCCGCCGGTGATGCCGAGGCCGCGCCCGGAAATCATCGGCACGCGGAAGCCGAGGCACGCCAGCAGGGGCGCGAGCGGGAGAGAGACTTTGTCGCCGACGCCGCCGGTGGAGTGCTTGTCCACGACGGGGCGCGGGTCGCTCTTGGGGAAACGCAGCACCTCACCGGAGTCGCGCATGGCAAGTGTGAGGGCGCGGGTTTCGCCGGCGTCGAGGCCGCGGAAGAACACGGCCATGAGGAAGGCCGCCATCTGGTAGTCGGGGATGGCACCAGTGACGTAGGCGGTGACCGCCTCCTGGAGCTGAGCGGACGTGAGCGGGTGTCCGTCGCGCTTGGCTTCGATGAGCGGCAGGAAGTTCATCCTAGAGGCCACGGTGCCAGTGAGGGAACAACGGAAGAAATGCGGCGAAAGGCTTTTATAAGGAGAGCAGGAGGGCAGGAGGAAGAGTTGCGGGGCCGGCATTCAGCCTTGCCTGCCTTCCTGCGCTCATTATGGATCTCCCGTTCCTGCATCCGTGTGTATTCGTGGTCGAGCTGCGGGGCGAGCTTCATGCCGGACGCGGCGCGGAGGATTATTTCACGGGAATTTTCGCGGCCGCGAGGATGCCGGCGATAAAAAACAGCAGGCCGAAGATGCCGATGCTTTCCTCCCAGAGGTCCACGATCTCAATTCCGGCGCGGGCACTAGACCGGGCCTGGGACTCCCATTCGGCGCGGCTGGGTTTGCCGGCGGCGAAGTCACGCAGCTTGGGTAGTTCCGTGTCGCGGAACGCCTTGAGTTGCGCGTCGGTCACCGCAGAAGGGGAGCCCCCCATGCCGAAGTTCTGGGTGCGTTGCGCGACGATAACTTTGAGTTCAGCGTCGGTGGCCTTGGCGACGGCTTGCGCGTTGGCGAGTTCATTCAAGTATCGAGTCTTCAACTGTGGCCCAACCTGCCGGTCCACATGTCTCATCATGGTCGTCCATGCCATCAGACAGATGACAATGGTGGCGGCTCCGCAGGTCAGCCCGCCGAGTGCCGAGCCGGCCCCCCGGCCGAGCCACCGTGCGCCAAAGCCGGCCAGCACCCCGACCACAATGGCCATCCAACTGGTGGGGAGCGCGGTGGCTTTGCCCGCGCTGTCGAGGCTGGCGGGAACTTGGAGCAGGGCGAACCAAATGGCAGCACCGAGGAGCGCTCCAGCAACCGCGCCGCCTGCGCCGCGGCCCAAGGTGGGGGCACCGGTGCTGACGGCAGGGTGCGCGTGGCTGTGTTTGGCTATTGATTTTGCGGACGCAGCAGGCGCGGCGTGGGCGGCAGGCTTGGTGGGCGGCGGGCTGGCCGGTTTGGCGGGCGCGGCGGGTCTGCTCCCGGGTGGCGGGCGGTTTGGTTTCGGCACTTCCAAGGGCTTTAAGTTTGGCCCAGTTGACTTGCCGGTCGCTGGGCCAAAGGGATCGCTGACCGGCGTGACGGAAGGTGCGGGCGCGGCGGGTGAAGGGCTTTCCGGTGCTGGCACGGGCGCGCTGGCGGGCACCGGTGGAGTTGGCTCAGGCGCGGGCGCGGTGGGGGTGGCGGGCAGCACCGGTTCGGCGATGGGCATCGCGGCCACCGGCTCCGGCGTGGGCGCGGCTGCCGGGGTGGGCGCGGCGACTGGAGCGGTGGCTGGTGCGGCGAGGTCGCCCGCGTGCTTGGCGATGTAGCCGCGAATTTCTTCGTTGGCCAGCGGCGTGAGGTCAACCTGGCAGTTGGGGCAGACCACGGGCGAGGGCATCGTCTGCTCGGCGAGTTCGAGGTCGAACTTGTAGCGCGCGCCACAGGGGCAGACGACGCGGACTTGTTTGAGGGGCCGTGTGTCGGCGGAAGGCGGGGCGGGTTCCCGACCCGAAAGGAAGTCCACGAGCGCGTTGCACGCGGCGGTGGCGGGGGCACCGCAAGTGGGGCAGGCGAGGCCGTCGGGCGCGCGACCGTTGACCAGGTCCATGCTGAACTTGAACTGGTTGCCGCATTGACAGGCGATTTTGGTGTCGATCATGGCCGGGCGCGCTCGGTTGGTTTCTCCAGTCTGCTGCAATCAGGTCGCGGTGACGGCGGGTTCGTAACCTGAACCGGCGCGGGCGCAAAGCATTATTCTCCGGTTCGGGGGGGACCGAACACCGCTCCTAGCGCAGTGTGGCCGGAGCCGTTCGGTCTTCGGTGCGGATATCACTCCGTTTCCGAAGATGGGTCAGCGTTGCAGCTTTTTCTCCAGCAACAGCACGGTCTGGCGCACGCCAGAGTCCACTTCCATGCGGTCTTTTACGACGCGGTAGGCGTGGAGGACGGTGCCGTGGTCGCGTCCGCCAAAGGCTTCGCCGATGGTGTTGAGCGAGTGCTCGGTCATTTGCCGCGAGAGGAACATGGCGATCTGACGCGGGAAGGCGATGTTCTCGGGGCGGCGTTTGCTGGTCATGTCGGCGAACCGGAGGTCGAAGTGTTCGGCGACGCGTTTCTGGATGACATCAATGGTGAGGGTGAAGCGATTTTCCTCGTGGAGGACGTCGCGCAGGAGGTTCTCGGCGACCTCAATGGTCATCGGCTTGTGCGTGAGCGAAACGTAGGAGGCCACCCGAACGAGCGCCCCTTCGAGGCGGCGGATGTTGGTGCGGATGCGGTTGGCGAGGAAGTTGAGGACGTCTTCCGCGAGTGTGCAGCCCATGCTCTTGGAGCGCTTTTGCAGGATGGCCAGGCGCGTCTCGACATCGGGCGGCTGCAGATCGGTCATCAGCCCCCACTCGAAGCGCGAGACGAGTCGCTGCTCCAGCCCTTGAATCTCGCTGGCCGGACGGTCGCACGTCAGGACGATCTGCTTGTGGCCCTCGTGCAGCGCGTTGAACGTATGGAAGAACTCCTCCTGGATGCGCTCCTTGCCGGAGAGAAACTGCACGTCGTCAATCAGCAGCAGGTCAGTCTGGCGATACTTCTTGCGGAAGCGGGCGAGGGAGTTTTCCTGGAGGCCGGCGATGAACTCGTTGGTGAACTTCTCCGTGGTGACGTAGGCGATGCGTGCGCCCTTCTTGTGCGCGGCCACATGGTGGCCGATGGCGTGGAGCAAGTGCGTCTTGCCGAGGCCGACGCCGCCGTAGAGGAAGAGCGGGTTGTAGGACTTGCCGGGAGCTTGGGCGACGGCCAAGGCGGCGGAGTGGGCGAACTGGTTGTTGCCGACGACGAAGGTGTCGAAGGTGTTGCGCGGGTTGAAGGCAGGCTCGGCTTCGGGCGCGACGGGCTGTTTCGGACGCGCAGCGACGACGGGGGTCGTGGCCTTGTGTTTGACCGGGGGACCGGTCGGTGTGGCTGCGTGGGCGGCGACGCGAAAGCGCACCTCCAACTGCTTCCCAGTCGAGGTGGCCAACACGTCTCGCAGCAGCCCGAGATAGTTGTCCTTGAGCCACACCTCGCAGAAGTCGTCCGCGACTTCGAGGGTGAAGGTGGCCGCGTCCATCCCGACCGCGCGCACGGGGGCGAACCAGAGATTGTAAATCTCGGGATTGAGGAGTGCGCGGAGGTTTTCCTGGGCGGCGGACCAGATTTTTTCGGCGTTGGGCTGCATTCGTGGGGGATTTCGGAAAAGCTCGCTTCTGTCCACCTTATTCACGCCGCTCTGTTACGGCCGGGTAACACCTATAAAGGCGCGAAATATCGCACGCCTTTTGGGCGGAACCGGCGGCTTGAACAAAAGGTTTCATGGCGTGTGTCTGACGGGCTTGGATTAGCTTAACAGGTTGAATTGTAAATACTTATAAAAACAAGCTTCCGGTTTCCGAGGGAAATCGTCCCTCGCGGTAGTGATGGTTGGAAGCGCATTAGCTGGGACAGCTTGTAGGCCACTCATCCGGTGCTGGGAAGGAGAATATATCCCCTCTTGTTCGCAGGTTATTCACACCCAAGGTTTCACCAACAAAACCGGGGTTTTCACCTCCTTCGCCCGCTTCAAAGCCCCCTCCGCCTCGTCCACCCCGGCGGAGAGGCGGCCGCCTCAAACCGCCTGGTCGCCAGTTTCCTCGGTGCGGATGCGCACCACGCTCTCGACGGGGCTGACGAACACCTTCCCGTCGCCGATCTTGCCCGTTTTAGCGGCCGCGACGATGGCCTTGACCGCGGCCTGCGCGTTCGCGTCGGTCACCACGATTTCGAGTTTAAGCTTCGGCAGGAAATCCACCGTGTATTCGCTGCCGCGGTAAATCTCCGTGTGCCCCTTCTGTCGCCCGAACCCCTTCACCTCGACGACCGTCATGCCTTCGATCCCCATGCTGGTCAACGCTTCTTTTACGTCGTCCAGCTTGAAGGGTTTGATGATGGCCTCAATCTTTTTCATATGATGGGACAGATACTAAACTCCGACTTCGTGCTGTAAACAGGAAACACGGAAAGGGGGCGGCAGGCGGCCGCACGCGGGCATTGGAGGGTGCCCATTGCGTTCGCCGTCGCAATTCCCGCTTCGACGTGCGCCGGGCTTTCGGCTAAGTGTCTCGGCCAATGAAAGTCGTGGTGACGTGCGGGCCCAGTTACGAGCCGATTGATCAGGCGCGGCGCATCACGAATTTCTCGACCGGGCGGCTGGGCATCGCGTTGAGCAATGCCTTCACGGCGCGCGGCTGGGAGGTGGCTTGCTTGAAGGGTGAACAGGCGACGTGCGCCGATGCGCTTCACGCCCGGCGGGTGCTCGCCTTTTCCACCAACGAAGACCTCGCCGCGAAGCTCGCATCGTTGGCGGGCGAAGGGGGCTGGGACGCGGTGCTCCACGTCGCCGCGCTGTGCGACTTCCAGGTCGAGCGCGTGCTGGATGAACAAGGGGCGGAACTGGCGTCGCCGAAGTTTTCCTCGCGCACCGGGCGGCTGAACCTCGTGCTCGCGCCCGCCACGAAGGTCTTGCCCCAACTGCGCAACTGGTTTCCGCAGGCGCGCATCGTTGGGTGGAAATACGAGCTGGCTGGGACGCGGGCCGAGGCCTTCACGAAGGCGCGGGCGCAGTTGACCGAGGGCCGCACGGATGCGTGCGTGCTCAACGGCGCGGCTTACGGGAGCGGGTTCGCCTGCTGCACGCCGGGCAGCGTTCACACGCTGGCGGACAGCGACGCGCTGGCGGCCTGGCTGGGGCGTTGGCTGGCGGCGACGGCCCGGTAGGACGCCGCGGATTTCATGCCGGTTCGGCGACCGGCGCTTCGCTCAGGCGAAGTCGTAAACGGTGACCTTCTTCCAGAGCTGCTTGCACTGGTCCACGAACTTCAGGTGCTCGGGATGCACTTGGTAATCGTCCTGCGCCTGCTTGTCCGGGAAGACGAGGTTCAGCGCGACCTGATAGGTCTGGTCCACCACGGCGCGAGGGCTGCCGACCATCTTGCCCATGTGGAATTGCAGCACGCCGGGGATGGGCGCGAGATACTTTTGTCCGCCAGCAATGAGCTGATCAGCGGCCTGCGGGTTGGCGGGGTCGGTCCAGAAAATGACAACGTGCGAAAACATAGGAGCGGAGCGTAGGCGTGGCGGCATTGGGCTGGCAAATAATTCCGTTATACCCGCCCCTTCACCAGCGACTCCACCACCGACGGGTCCGCCAGCGTCGAGGTGTCGCCGAGGTTGTCCAACTCGTTCTCGGCAATCTTGCGCAGGATGCGGCGCATGATTTTGCCGGAGCGCGTCTTGGGCAGGCCCTCGGTGAACTGGATTTTCTCCGGCGTCGCGTGTGGGCCGAGGATGTCGCGGACCTTGAGGTTGATTTCCTTCTTCACCGCGTCGCTGGGCATCTGGCCGGTGCGCAGCGTGACGAAGGCGTAAATGGCCTGGCCTTTGATGTCATGCGGGAAGCCGACCACCGCCGCCTCGGCCACCGAGGGGTGTGCGCCAATCGCGCCCTCGACCTCCGCCGTGCCGATGTTGTGGCCGGACACGATGAGGATGTCGTCCATGCGGCCGGTGATCCAATAGTAGCCGTCGGCGTCGCGCCAGGAGCCGTCGCCGGTAAAATACTTGCCGGGGAACTGCTTGAAGTAAGTGTCGGTGAAGCGCTGGTGGTCGCCATAGACCGTGCGCATCTGGCCGGGCCAGCTCGCCTTGAGACAGAGGCTGCCGCGCACGTCGTTGCCGAGGAGCTCGTTGCCCTTTTCGTCCACGATGGCGGGTTGCACGCCGGGCAACGGGAGCGTGGCGGAGCCGGGCTTGGTGGGCGTCGCTCCGGGCAGCGGCGAGATGAGAATGCCGCCGGTCTCGGTTTGCCACCAGGTGTCCACGATGGGGCAGCGCGTCTTGCCGACGACTTTGAAATACCAGTTCCACTCCGGCTCCTTGATGGGTTCGCCCACGGTGCCGAGCAGGCGCAGGGAGCTGAGGTCATGCGCGTTGGGCCAGGTGTCGCCTTCCTTCATCAACGCGCGCAATGCCGTGGGCGCGGTGTAGAAGATGTTTACCTTGTGCTTGGCGATGACCTGCCAGAAGCGCCCGTAGTCCGGGTAGTTCGGCACGCCTTCGAACATCACGACGGTCGCGCGGTTCGCCAGCGGGCCGTAGATGAGA
Source organism: Verrucomicrobiota bacterium (assembly GCA_039796295.1). Classification (GTDB taxonomy): domain Bacteria; phylum Verrucomicrobiota; class Verrucomicrobiia; order Limisphaerales; family SXTU01; genus SXTU01. The sequence continues at coordinate 11,153 of JBDKJY010000027.1, read as the reverse complement.
TACGAGTGACCGGTGATCCAGCCCACGTCCGCCGTGCACCAGAAGACGTCGCCGGGGTGGTAATCGAAGACGTAGTGGTGCGTGTAGGCGGCGTAGGTGAGGTAACCGCCGGTGGTGTGGAGGACGCCCTTGGGCTTCCCGGTGGAACCGCTCGTGTAGAGGATGAAGAGCGGGTCTTCCGCATCCATCACCTCGGGCGCGCAAATGGGCGCAGCGGCGGCCAAGGCATCGTGCCACCAAGCGTCGCGGCCCGCCTGCATTTCGACCGGCGCACCGGTGCGGCGGACAACTAGCATCTTCTCCACCGACGGCGTCTTGGGCGCAGCCTTGTCAGCGTTGGCCTTCATCGGGATGTCGTGCTTCGTGCCGCGCACGCCGGTGTCCTGTGTGATGATGACCTTGCACCGGGAGTCGTTGATGCGCGTGACCAGCGCGTCCGCCGAGAACGCCCCGAACACGACCGAATGCACCGCGCCAATGCGCGCGCAGGCAAGCACGGCGACGGTCAGCTCGGGAATCATCTGGAGGTAGAGGCACACGCGGTCGCCCTTGCGGACGCCGAGGGCCTTGAGTGCGTTGGCAGCGCGTTGCACCTGTTCGTGCAGTTCGCAGTAGGAGATGCGGCGCGATTCGCCGGGGTCGCTGCCTTCCCAGATGAGCGCCGTCACATGGCCGTGCCCGGCCTCGACGTGGCGGTCCACGCAGTTGTAGGAGGCGTTGAGCTTGCCGCCGAGATACCACTGGATGCTGACGGGCTCGTGGTAGCTGACGGCGGAGACTTGGTTCCATTTTTGGAACCACGATAGCCGGTTCGCCTGCTCAGCCCAAAACGTGTCTGGGTCCGTCTGCGCGGCGGTGGCGAGGGCGTGGTAGGCGTCGAGGGACTTGACGTGCGCGTCGGCAGAAGCGGCGGCGGGCGGCGGGAAGACAGCGGTCGAAACAAGTTTTTGGCTCATGTGCGTGGCGAAAAGTGGGGGCATCTTAGGAGCGACCCGCGAAGCGTCAATCTGCGAAAACATCCGGGAGTGGCGTCGGGCGCAACTCAGATGCTTGCCGGGCGTAGGGGGACTGGTGAACTCGCTGCCGCCAAGACGCCGCACGACTTCCCCCCTCACCCCGCCTCTCCCTCCGAGAGGGAGTCCACTCCGCCGCGGCTCGTGCATCCTCACGCGCCCGATGGCAGAGACGCGGCGTGCGTGCCCCCCCTCTTCCGCTGGGAAGCACACCGCCGCCCATCGGCTGCCCGGTCACGTCGCTCGACCAAACGAACCGGGTGAGAAGGCAAAAGGTAAAAGGCAAAAGCCAAACCGGGGGGGCGCGCTGGCTGCCCAAACGGGCGAAGCGGAAATAATCATCGGTCCCCCCCGGCCTCGGACGTGGGTGCCCGCGCCCCGGCCAAACGACACGTGTCCGCAGCGGCGCGGTGAGGACACCGCGTCCTACGTTTGCAGGTCAGTTGCTTTCCCGACGTTCGGAGCCGAATCCATGCGTTGACTCGAACCACAAAGACACCAAGGACGCAAAGCACAGTCCAGAAGCGGGGGCTCAACCAAGTCAGCCGCACCGTTTGGTGCGTCTTCCCCGCCTTCGCCAAACCCCAGCTTCCCTCGTGGCCTTCGTGTCCTTTGTCCCTTTGAGGTCTCAACCCGAACGCCGAAGTGGAATGGGGAGCGCCCGTGGCCCGCGTGCTGGTTTGGGCGGCCCGCCCAAACCTGCGTTCACTCACCAGCTCTCCACGGCCGGGAAAATGTCAACGGCACGAAGTTTTCGGGTTCCTCGCTACTTTCAGTGGCTGCATAGCGAAGGTATGTTGAGTTTGTCGGCGACGAAGTAGAGCATGGCGGTCATATACTCGCGGCTGCGATAGCCTCGGGCTTTGCGTTTGACCGCGCTGAAGACGCTGTTCAATCCCTCCAGAAACCCGGGGCTCAACCAACCGCTGGTCCAGTGCGCCAGGATGCCTTCCAGATGTTTCTAGATCGTGTCCGCGACTTTCGCTGGCGGGGTCAGACCCTCGCCGAAGCGCTCGCATTTGCCGCGCACCCAGCCCAGCCAACTCTCCAGAGAGTAGCGGGCCCGCACGGGCTTGAGCGTGTGCTGGTAGATGTCGCGCAGCTCCAGCCGAACCAGATAAGCCTGCCCGGTGGCCAAGTGCTTCAAGTCGAGTTCTCCCAGTTGTTTCGCTTGCCCCTCAGAGAGGTTCTCTGGGTTCTTGCTCCACGCATGCATCGTCTGCTTGAGCGTCGCCCGTAGTTCGGGCGAACTGGCCGCCTCGCGCCGCCGGACCTCGTCCACCGCCCCGCTCACCAGCGCCGTCACATGGAACGGGTCGAACACGATGTGGGCGTTGCCTAGTTCTTACCGTGCGCCCTTCTGGTAGGCCTTGCTCAGGTCCATCGCCACGGCAGTGATGGCCTTGGGATGGTCGTTGTGTTTGACGCTTTCCTCAGCGAAGCGTTGGAACGTGGTGGGGTTCTTGCCTTCGGTGGCGAAGACGACGCGCCGAGCCACCAGGTCCGCGAACACCGTCAGATAGTTATGGCCCTTGCGGCAGTTCAGCTCATCGCCGCCCAGATGCACCAGCTCGGAGCGGTCGAGCGCGGCGTAGGCCTTGAAGCGCAGGCGCCAGAGCCGGGGGGCCTCGCCCAGAATGTCGCCCGCCTTTTTCATCGGCAGCTCGCGCATGAGGGGCAGCGCGAAGGCCTCGAAGTCGCGGATGAAATGGTTCCCCTCGCCCTCCCAGGGCTCGGGCAAGCGCCAGACGTGGCGATAGGCTCCGCAGCGGGTGCGGGGCGGCGCACAGAGCAGTTCGGTGCGCTTGCCGAAAGGCGTCGAGGTGACGCAAGACGCGGCATCGGTATGGTCAGGGCAGACCACTTCGTGGTGGGCGCAGGTGGGCACCGGACACTTCAGTTTGGGCCAGAGCTTGGCGGGCTCTCGCAGGACCAAGAACAAACGCTCGACCGGCTCGGTCTCCTGTTCAGGCGCTGCCACTTCCCAGCAGTCGCCTAGGCCCAACAATCGTTCAAAGGCTTGTTCAGGTATCATGGTTGCCCCTCAGGCTATGACTTGCCGGCCACTGGAAACAGCGATGAACCGGAACCGCTCCGCCAGTAGCAGAAAATGGAGGCCATCGGCCAGCGCGCCGGCGGCATCGCGCATGACTTCAACAGCATCCTCGGGGCCATTCTGGGCACCGTGGAGCTGGCCTGAACGATATCCTCGGATGACCCGGAGCTGGCGGGGCATCTTCAGGTCATCTTCACGGCCAGCCGGCGCGCGGCAGACTTGGTGAAGCAGATTTTTTACCTTCAGGCGCCGGCAGGAACTGCAACGGCAGTCGCTCCAGTTGGGGTTGGTCGTGCGCGAGGCCATCAAGCTTCTGCGTGCCACCGTGCCGGCGGGCACCTTGGGTGCGCAGTTACTGAGCATCCGGCCCGAGCAACGAATTATCCTCACCACCGGCTACAGCGCCGACGTGAGCGAGGCAGTCGCACGCAGTTTTGGATTCCGCGAGCTGGTCCTCAAGCCCTATGATCTGCGTGCAATCGGCGAGGCTGTGCGCCGCGTCCTATGCCCATCCCAAACCAACTCATGACAAAAATCCTGCTGGTGGATGACGACCGCGCCTTGGCGGACATGCTGTGCAAGGCGCTCGCGTCCTTCGGTTACGAGGTGCTCCGCGCCGGCAACGGGCGGGAGGCGCTCCGGCTTTACGATCCGCAAACCGTGCGGTTGGTCCTCACCGATCTCATCATGCCGGACATGGAGGGTGTAGAGTTGATCGTGGCGCTGCGCCGCCGCTATCCCGGTGTAAAAATCCTCGCGATGTCCGGCGGCGGGCGGAACGCGCCGGAGCCTTACCTGAAAATCGCGCAGAAAGTCGGCGCGGTGAAGACCCTGGCGAAACCCTTCCTGCTGGAGACGCTGCGCGAGGCGGTGGCGGAGTGCTTGACCGCGCCGTGAATGGGCGTATTTCACTTTCTTGCACCCCGGCTCGCATTCGCAGCCGTCCCCAGCCCGCTTCCGCTGGGAGGGGCCCACGCAAGCCGCGTCTCGGCGAAAGGAAACGCTGGGGTTCACGAGCCATCGTGAAGGGGCTCACTTTCTCTCGGAGAGAGAGAACCAACCGCCCGCCAAGTCCCGCGATTTCGGTCCTTGAACCGGTGGCGGATGTAGCGGCGCTCACAGAGCGCCGCTACAGGTTCATGCGTAGGGCCGGGGTGAGGGTGAGAACGTGCGGAGGCTCGTCGGCTATGAACTCAATATTCACCTTTGCCCGGCAAGAATGGGAGCTGCGCGCCCTCCTCCACCGAATGGCACGCGGAATGGGAGTCAGGCGCGCGGGGGGAGCAGCTTCACCACCGGCACTTTATCAAGGACGGCAAACTTGGGCAGGCCACCTTCCATCGGCAGGTGCAGGTGTCCTTCAATCAAGGGGCGCGCATACTCGATGAACTTCTCGTTCGGCAGGAAACCGTCCTCGGTGATCCAGTCGCGCGGGAGGAAATGCTCGACGTTGGCGATGTCATCCAAGGGCTGAAGGTCCGTCGCCCAACGGTAGGGCTGGCTCGACAACCGGACAATTTTCACCATGTAACCGCTCTTGCCGCCGACCGCCGCGCGCACGGCCGTTTCGCCACAGGCCACGGCCTCCAGCACGTCCGTCTCGCTGGCGAAGTGCGCGGCGGCGCGTTGCGCGTAGCCGAGCTTCACCGTTCGGGTCTTGAGGTTCAGCTTCCCCTGCACGATTTCCGCGAGTCGGTCCGCCGCGCCGCCCAGCACCGCGTGACCGAAGGCATCCACGCGCGACTTGTCCACGCCGATCTCCTCGCCCGCCGCGTTCTTCAAGCCCTCGCCCACGACGACGATGCAGTGCTTCAAGCTGGCCGCCGTCTCCTTCACCCGCGCGAGGAACTTCTCCTGATCGAAGGGCACCTCGGGGAGCAGGATGATGTGCGGCGCGTCCGTGGCCTGGCGCTTGGCGAGCACCGTGCCGGCGGCGATCCACCCAGCGGCGCGGCCCATCACCTCGATGATGCAGCAGGACCCGTCGTCCGTGGCCATGCTGCTCACGTCGCACGCGACCTCCATCACGGTTGTGGCGTTGTATTTGATGACCGAGCCGTAGCCATTGCAGTGGTCCGTGTGCGGTAGATCGTTATCAATCGTCTTGGGGATGCCGATGCAGCGCATCTCCCAGCCGCGCTTCACGGCTTCCTCGTGAATCTTGTTCGTCGTGTCCTGCGAGTCGTTGCCGCCCGCGTAGAAGAAGAACCGGATGTTGTGCGCCTGGAAAACGGCGAAGAGCCGGTCCATGTCCTGCGCGGCCTTCGCGGGCTGCTTCTTGAAATCCACCTTGTAACGGCAGGTGCCCAGCGCCGCAGCGGGCGTGTGTTTCAAGCCGGCAATGGACTTGGCCTTCTCCTCGTTCAGGTCAATGAGCGTCTCGTTGAGGATGCCGAAGATGCCGTTAAGCCCACCGTAAATCTCCTCGATGCACTCGTGCCGCCCCGCCTCTTGGATGACGCCTGCGACGCTGGCGTTGATGACGGCGGTGGGGCCGCCAGACTGGGCAACGAGCAAATTACCTGTGAGTTCAGCCATAATAACTGGAGCGAGCGCGGACGTTGTTCTGCCTGGGAAATCTGGAAACGAAGGCCGCCCGGCGCAAGCGGACCGAAACCCTGCCGACCGACTCCGGTGGTGTCAAAGCGGGATTTCAGCGAGCCTGCATTTCGCCACCGATGCCGAACCGCGCTTCGGCTTACCGCTTCATCAGTGTCTCGTCCAGGTTCAGCAGCACGTTCGCCACGGTCGTCCAGGCGGCCAAGCCCACCGCGTCCGCGCCTTCTGGCAGCGGGCCGAGCGGGTCGGTGGCGAGGGCGGTGGCTTTGGCCTTGTCCTTCGCGAACTCGGCGGCGGTGTCGGCGTGGAGTTTTACGAGCTTGGCGACTTCGTTGTCCGAGGGCGGGCGAGCGAGGACGAGGCGGAAGCCGTGGCGGGCTTTGTCGGCGTCGGTTGCGCCGCCGTCCTTCGCCATGCGGCGCGCGAGGGCTTGCGCGGCTTCCACATAAACGGGGTCGTTCATCGTCACGAGCGCTTGCAGCGGCGTGTTCGTGCGATTGCGGCGGACGGAGCAAATCTCGCGGCTCGGCGCGTCGAAGGTGGCCATCGAGGGATACGGGCTGGTGCGCCGCCACTCCGTGTAGAGCCCGCGCCGGTAGCGGTCCTCGCCCGCGCTCGTGGTCCAGTCCAGCGCGCTGCCGAAGGCCGCATTCAGCCCGGCGCTGGGGCGCGTCGGGCGGACGCTGGGGCCGAACATCTTCGCACTCAGCAGGCCACTCACCGCGAGCGATTGGTCGCGCACCATTTCGGCGGTCAGGCGCAGGCGCGGGCCGCGCGAGAGCAGGCGGTTCTCCGGGTCCTTCTCCAACGCCTCGGGCGTGACCTTCGCGGACTGCCGGTAAGCCTGCGTCGTCACCAGCAGGCGGAGAAACTTCTTCGTGTCCCACTTCATCGCGACCAGCTCCGTCGCCAGCCAGTCGAGCAACTCCGGGTGCGACGGCAGTTCGCCCTGCGCGCCGAACTCCTCGCTCGTCCGCACCAAGCCCGTGCCGAAGAGGGCTTCCCAGTAGCGGTTCGCCACGACGCGCGCGGTGAGCGGGTTGTTCTCGTCCACGAGCCACTTGGCGAGTGTGAGGCGGTTGCGCGGTGCGTCCTTCGGCAGCGGATGCCACGCGGCGGGGACGGCCTCGGTGACTTCGTCGCCGAGCGCCTGCCAGTTGCCGCGCAGTTGTATCTTCGTCGTGCGTCGCTTGTCCGCCGCGAGTTCGCGGAGCACGGGGACGGTGCTGGGTTTCAGGTCCGCGAGCGACTTCGTGAGCGTGGCGAGTTGCGTGCGCTCGGCCTTCAGCTCCGGCGCGAGGGTGCGGGCGTAGTAGTCCGTGACCTTGGCGCGGTCTCCGGGCGGAAGCGTGTTCAGTGTCCAGTGTTCAGTGTTCAGTGAGCGGCTGGAGGCCAGCGTGGAGACGACCGGGGCAGGGGTGCGCGCGAACTCGGCGGCTTTCGTGTCGGCGGTGACGCTGAGGCGGAAGTGGCCGAGCGTGGCCTTCGCGGTGGCGGACTGGTGTTCGAGCGTCACGGAGAGCCGCGAGCCGGCGGGGATTTCCATCGGCTTCTCCGCGATGAGCGTGAGCGAGTGCGGCTTGCCGGTCGCGCCGCCCACGGCCCAGCCGCGCGTGCGGTCCTTGGCGGACGCCGTGTCGTTGATGACGTTCTCGGCGTCGTAGTTCGCCTGCGTGAAGTCGGCGATGGCGGCGGTGAACTTCACCTCGCGCGCGCCGTTCATCGCGAAGGCCAAGTCCTTGGTCGGCGCGTCGTTGCCGGCCTTGTCCCACACGACGTTTCGCTGCGCATCGAGCGCCACGACGCGGAAGCCCTTGAGCCGCTCGCTCGCCTCGGCACGGTTCCACACCACGATGCGCTCCAGCGCACGGGCCTCCTTCAAGTCCACTTCCCACCACGGGTTCGCCTCCGATTCGGTGTGCGCCACGGAGCCTTTGTCGTATTCGCCGTCGGTCTTGCCATCGATGGCCCGCGACGCGGCGGCCCCCATGTAAACGCTGCTCTGCTTGGCCTCGCCTTTGAGCGCGACGTTCTCGCCACCGCTGAAAACCTGCACTTCGGCGAGCTGCAGGAACTGCCCTTTCGTCGGCAGCTCGATACGCACGAAGCGCGCGACCGGCCCCTTGCTCTCCGCCGACGGCAACAAGCTTGCGCGCACGCGGGTGACGATGAAGTTCCCGCCCGCCTGGCCGGGACCTTTGCCGGGCAGCTTGTCGCTGGGCAACGCTTCCAGCCGCAGCGCCGTCAGCTTCTGCGCGTCCGGCAGGGTCAGCTCCACGGTGAAGTTGTCCTTCGCCGCGTCGTTCTTCGCGACGAACACCGCGCCGTCGTCTTGCGCCACGAGCGCCGCGCCGGAAGTGGCTTTCGCCGCGCTGGGCTTGGGCGAAGTCCAGTCGAGCTTCGCGGGGAAGGCCTGCGCCCACTTGTCCGCGCTCGCGAGGACGGCGGCGGACGGCGACTTGAACTTCGCCTCCACCGCCGCGAGTTCCGCCTCCCAGTCAGTGCGCTGCTTGCGCTGCGTGTCGTTGAAGAACGAAAGCAGCGGCGACTCATCGCGCTTGTCCGCGTCCTCGGTGTTGTTGAGGAACGCATAGACTTGGTAATACTCCTTCTGCGCGATGGGGTCATACTTGTGCGTGTGACATTGGGCGCAGGCCATCGAGGTGCCCATCCAGACGGCGAAGGTCGTGTTCACGCGGTCCACGATGGCGGCGGTGCGGAACTCCTCGTCGTTGGTGCCGCCCTCGGAGTTGGTCATCGTGTTGCGATGGAACGCCGTGCCCTTGAGCTGCTCCTCGGTCGCGTTCTCCAGCAAGTCGGCGGCGAGCTGCTCGATGGTGAACTGGTCGAAGGGCAGGTTGCGGTTGAAGGCGTTGATGACGTAGTCGCGGAAGGCCCAGATGGTGCGCGACGGGTCGTCCGCGTAACCAGCGCTGTCCGCATAGCGCGCGAGGTCGAGCCAGAGCCGCGCCCAATGTTCGCCGTAGCTGGGCTTGGCCAACTGAGCGTCCACAAAGTGCTCGTAAGCCTTCGGCTCCTTGTCCGCGATGAATGCGTCCACCTCGGCCACGCTCGGCGGCAAGCCAGTCAGGTCCAGGGCGACGCGACGGGCGAGGGCGTAGCGGTCGGCCTCGGGCTGGGGGAGGAGGCCGTCCTTCGCGAGGCGGTGGAGGATGAACGTGTCTATCGGGGAAGAGTAATTAGTGATGAGTGATTGAGTGACGGGTGCCTTGGAACCCGAGCGGGCGAGCAGCTCACTAATTGCTTCCTTACTAATTACTGCCGGGCTTGGGCGCGTGGGCTTTTCGTAAGCCCAGTGCCCCGTGACCCGCCCGCCCGCCTTCACCCACGCGGTGAGCAGCTCGACTTCGCGCGCGGACAGGGGCTTGCCGAACTTCTTCGGCGGCATGAGGTCATCCGCGTCACTCGTGATGACGCGCTGGAGGAGCAAGCTCTTCTCCGGCTGGCCGGGGACAATGGCGCGCCGCCCTTCGCCGAGGTCCGCGTTAAAACCCTCCGCCGTGTCCAAGCGTAGGCCCACGCCCTTCTTGCCACCCTTGCGCTCCGCAGCGTCCGGCCCGTGGCAGGCGAAGCACTTGTCGGAAAGGATGGGCCGGATGTCGCGCTGGAAGTCCGGCGGGTTAAGCGTGGTGGGCTTCGGGGCGGCGGCGGAAGCAAGGCTACTCCCGGCGCAAAGCAAGCCGGTGAGGCCCAAGCGTATCAGCAATCGTGTCATGTTCATGAAATCAGCAGTTCAATCAGGCCAACGAACGCGTGCTTGGACGCGACCCGGCGGCGGGCGATTGAGGTTTTGCGCGCGCAGTCTCTGGCAACCGCTCCGCCTTGTCCACCGCCGAGGGAGCCGAATGCGGCCGGAGCGCGGGACGGTGTCCCGCAGCAAGTTCCAAGTCCCAGCGCTCGCCAGCTCGGGAGCCGCCGGGAATTCGAGCTTGGAGCCGCTTCCTCGACCTCGCTACGCTCCCGCCATGAAAGCCTTGGCTGCCGCGCCTTTCCGCACTCCCGCAGTTCCCACCGTGGACCAAATCATGGCCGAAGAACGCGCCGGCAGCTTCGCCAAGCGCAGCATCAAGGCCAGCGCCAAGCTCGCCGGCCTCAAGCTCGCCGTGAGCATGATGGACCTCACCACGCTGGAGGGCAAAGACACGCCCGGCAAAGTCGCCTTCCTCTGCCGCAAAGCCCTCACCCCCGCCGAACCACGCTTCGCCGTCCCGCCCTGCGCCGCCGTCTGCGTGTATCCGAACATGGTCCGGCACGCGCGCCAGTTCCTCGGCGCGGACTCGTCCGTGAAAGTCGCCGCCGTCGCCACGGGATTTCCCAGCGGCCAGTATCCCTTGCCCACAAAACTTGCCGAGGTGCGCCGCGCCGTGGCGGATGGGGCCGACGAAATTGACATGGTCATTGACCGCTGCGCCTTCCTCACTGGCGACCACGCCAAGGTCCACGACGAAATCGCCGCGACCAAGGAAGCCTGCGGCCCCGCGCACCTGAAAGTCATCTTCGAGACCGGCGAACTCGTCACCTACGACAACGTCCGGCTCGCGAGCCAGATTGCGATGGAGGCGGGCGCGGACTTCATCAAGACCAGCACCGGCAAGGTCGCGCCCGCCGCCACCATGCCCGTCACGCTCGTCATGCTGGAGGCCATCCGCGACCACTTCTTTGCCACCGGCGTGCGCATCGGCATGAAGCCCGCCGGGGGCATCCGCACCAGCAAGCAGGCGCTGGCCTACCTCGTGATGGTGAAGGAAACCCTCGGCGACGACTGGCTCACGCCCGACCTCTTCCGCTTCGGGGCCAGCACGCTCGTCAACGACGTGCTCATGCAAATCGCGAAGCTGGCGGAAGGGCGCTATCAGGGGCCGGACTACTTCTCACAGCCGTGAGCTGGCCGGGCCGGGCAGCGCGGGGAGCGGCCTAACGACCCAAGCTCAGCGACCCGGCCCACGGGGGCGTTGGCCGGGTTAGCGCATGGTTGGCCTCGGCCGCGTTGCTACTGGCTCGAAATGGCCATAGAGAGGAAGCCACCGCAGACAATCATCAGCACCATGGCAAGAATGAATACGAAATCTGCAAAGCGCTCCACTTGATACATCCTGCGAGTCTTACGGGTTCGCAATGCCCAAAAAGAGGACAAGCAAGCAATGAGAAATAGAAGGGCATCTACCGCGAGAAACTCATCTGCCAGGGTGCCGACTTTTGTGATGCCGACCAACCCGATGACGGTCAGACACACGCCTGACATCGCCGCGGACACGTTGAAAATGTTTATGCAGACGTCCTCTTCGAGGGGTGTTTTAGGAAGCGGCTCTGACATATTGGTGAGTGACGGTTCGCGGCCTAACGACCCAAGCTCAGCGACCCGGCCCGCGAGACGCGTCGATTGCAACCTGGACGCGATGGCCGGGTTAGATGCCATGAAGGGTTGCGCGGCGTGGGCCCAAGGGGCACATCGTCGCCTGTATGAAAACACAACCCCGCACGCATCACTCCGCCACTACAACCGC
>JBDKJY010000026.1:0-95720 GCA_039796295.1 Verrucomicrobiota bacterium | reverse complement strand
GATCTCCGCCCTCCTGGCCGAGACCAGCGACGACTGGGAAACCGGAAAAATCTACCTCAACATGGCAAACCAAACCCCACCCTCAGTTTGATGCTCAATCAATTTACAGAAAAGAAATTGCGCGGCCAATCGTTGGTGCGGGTCTGGTCAGGTCGCGTCCGTGACCCATGTGGCCACTCCGAGCCGCTTGCGCAGTTCGTTCCTTCGTCCCTTCACACCGCAATCTGCTTCCTTGGCGCGAAGTCCGCGCAGCGTTTCGCGCCGGGGAACATCTTGTGCGGGTTGCAGCGCTGCGCGGGGTCGAAGACGCGACGCAGCATCTTCATCGCCTCCGGGTCGTCGGGCGTAAACTGCCGCGCCATCATGTCCGCCTTCTCCACGCCGATGCCGTGCTCTCGCCCGTCACGCTGTCGCCCAGCGCCACGCACTTCTCCAGTATCTCCTCGCCCGCCTGCACCGCGCGCGTCACCTGCGCCGGGTCGCTGAGCTTGGGTCGTTAGGTGTCGGAGTGCGGTCACGGTGTGAAAGAATGAACGACCAAAAGCGTGAGCGGTCGAAGCGTCATGCATTGTAAAAAGTATCGCGCGCTCGCCTCCCGGTGGTGGCAGCAGGAAATTCGCCCCCTTCTAGTGTTCGCGGTGATTCTGTTTTCGATCCGCTCCTCCTTGGCGGATTGGAATGATGTGCCTACTGGTTCAATGCAGCCAACGATTCTCGTGGGGGACCGCGTGTGGGTGAACAAGCTCGCCTACGATCTCAAAGTGCCGTTCACCACGTGGCACATCGCGCAATGGAGCAACCCCCAACGCGGAGAGGTTGCGGTGTTCTTTTCGCCCAAGGATGGCACACGAATGGTCAAGCGTGTGATTGGCCTGCCCGGCGACACGATTGAGTTGCGGAATGAACAGTTAGTCATCAACGGCGTGCCCGTGGAATATGCGCCTTTGGAGCCCGCAGTAGCCAAGCAACTGGCCGACCCTGAGCGCGCCCAGGCCGTGTTCGCCACCGAACAGCTTCCCGCCCACCCGCACGCGGTTATGGCCATCAAGGGAATCCCAGCGATGCGCACGTTCGGCCCAGTGCATGTTCCTGCCGACCATTATTTCATGATGGGTGATAATCGCGACAACAGCTTTGATTCGCGTTATTTCGGCACGGTTGATCGAAGTCAAATAGTGGGCAGAACTGCGAGTGTGGCGCTCTCGCTGGACAAGGGCAATTACTGGCTGCCGCGCTGGGGTCGCACTTGTTCGTCGTTGGACAGCAAGGCAAAGTAGTATCGGCGGAGGGATTTGACGCCTCCTGAGAAACTAGGCACGCAAGTCCTTGGTTGGGAACGAGGTGGTAGTTCAGGGCGGTGGCCAGGTTGTGCAGGCGCGCCAGCTTCTTGCGCTGCACTTTCTAACCATACGCCGCAGCGTTGCCGCAAGCTACCCTCGGAACCGTGACGTGACCGGCCTACCCCCAACGGGATTGCGTCCGCGTGTCTGGCCTTACGCCCTTCGTGCCTGGGTGGTTCAAGCCAACGGCAGCGTTCCGGCTCAGGGCGGCGGGAGGTCGGTGGGAGTGAAGGTCGAGGCCGGCGGTTCGGCGGCGCGCTTCACGTGCTTGTCAAACCACTGGAGGGTTTCCCAGAGGACGTGCTCGACGCTCTCGCGGGCTTCGTAGCCGTGGCTCTCGTGCGGGAGGAGGACCAGGCGGGCGGTGCCGCCATTGCCCTTCACCGCCTGATAGAGGCGCTCGCTCTGCATGGGGAAGGTGCCGGGGTTGTTGTCGGCCTCGCCGTGAATGAGCAGGAGCGGCTCGTTGATGCGGTGGGCGAACATGAAGGGGGACATGCGCGAGTAAATCTCCGGCGCTTCCCAGAGGGTGCGGCGTTCGTTTTGGAAGCCGAAGGGCGTGAGCGTGCGGTTGTAAGCCCCGCTGCGGGCGACGCCGGCGCGGAAGATGTCGGTGTGCGCCATGAGGTTCGCCACCATGAACGCACCGTAGCTGTGGCCGCCCACGCCCAGGCGGTGGGGGTCGGCGATGCCCATCTCGACGGCTTTGTCCACGGCGGCTTTGGCGCTGGTGATGACTTGTTCGAGGAAGGTGTCGTTGGCTTTCTTGCTGTCGCCGATGACGGGCATCGTGGCGTTGTCCAGGACGGCGTAGCCTTGCGTGACGAGGAAGAGATGGCTCGCGCCGGTGAAGGTGGTGTAACGGTTCGCGCTGGTGGTGACTTGGCCGGCGGTGTCGGTGTCGCTGAACTCGCGCGGGTAAGCCCAGAGGATGGTCGGGAGGCGCTGGCCGGGCTGGTAGTCGGCGGGCAGGTAGAGCGTGAAGGAGAGCGGCACGCCGTCGGCCCGCTGGTAGGTGACGAGTTGTTTGCGGATGCCCCGGAGCTGCGGCATGAGGTCGGGGAAATCGGTGAGGGGCTTGCGCGCGCCGTCGGCGAGGGTGCGGATGAAGTAGTTCGCCGGGCGGGTGGGAGATTCGCGGCGGGTGATGAACTGGGAGGCGTCGGGCTTCAGCAAGGCGACGACGGACTCGTGCCCGCCTTCGTCGGTCTGGTAGAGGCGCTCGGTGCGGAGCGAGACGAGGTTGAAGGTATCGAGGAACGGGCGTTCGCCATCGGGCGTCGCGCCGGCGCCGATGAGGTAGAGGCTGCCTTCGTGCACGCGCGCGACCCGGAAGCCGTTGGTGAGCGGGCGCAACATCGGCGTGCCAGGGTCGCCGTAGCGGTCCTGGGCGGAGACATCCCAGAGCAGGCGGGACGGCTCCGCGGGGGCGTTGGGGTTGATGAGCCAGGTGCGGTTCCAGCGGCGGCTGGCTTGGTGCTCGCGCACGAGCGCCACGTCGGGACGCTCGGTCCAGGTGAGGGCTTGGAAGCGATGCTCGGTCTGCTCCAACTCGACCGGCGGCTCCGTGAACGGCGCGTCGAGCATCCGGATGCGGTCGCGGTGCGGGACCTTCTTCCGGGAGTCGCCGCCATCCAGCGCCTCGACCCACACGAGGGTCGCGGGATGGGTCGGACGCCACTGGTAACCGCGCGGGCCCGGACGCACGCCGCCGATGGGGATTTCCTCGGCTAGCGGCAGGTGGGCGAGCGGGAACACGACCTTGCCATCCAGGCCGATGACCTCCACCGCGCGCGGGAACATGGCGGCGGGCAACTGATAGGAATACGGCCGCTGGATGCGGGCCACGAGGAGGAGCTGGCCGTTGGGCGAGTGGTCAATGGAGGAGTAGATGGCAGGCGGTCCGATGGGCTTGGTGTCGCCGTTCTTGGCGTTGACGAGGGCGAGTTGGGACGTGGCGTGGTAGTCGAAGAGTTCCTCGTGATAGGGCGAATCGAGCAGGTCTTGGAAAGTGCGGGCGGGGGCGACCTTGCCGGTGGTTTCCTGTGCGACCGGTCCGGCGGGCACGCGGGCTTCGACGGGCGGTTTGGGGCGGTTGGCTGGAATGGTTTGGCAAAGGAGCGTCTGGCTGTCGGGCATCCAATGGAACGGCTCGCCTAAAGCGGCGTTGATACCGCCGCGCAGGCGACGGGGGCTGCCGCGCTTGGCGTCGCCCACCCATAACTCCACTTCCTTCGAGCCGTAGCGTAGGAACGCGAATTGTTTCCCGTCCGGCGACCACGCGGGCGGCGTGATGCGGGCCCCGGTGGGGATGGTGATGGGGCGCTCCTTGCCTTCGGGGAGGGGGTGCAGCGTGAGTTCGACGCAACGCGCGGCGCGGTGCGGGCCGTTGTTGAGCGGGTTGATGCGGAGGCCGGCGAGGCGGAGGACAGGCTCCGCTAGGTCCGCAATGGGCGGGTGGCGCTCGGCGCGATACACAATCATCGCATCGCGCTGGGGATTGAAATGCACCGAGGGCGCGGCGGGCGTGGAGAGCAACTCGCCGATGGGTGCCGGGGCCTTCTGATAAGCGTCCGCCGCACCAGCCACCGCAGGCGCAAGCACGCCCCACACGAGCAGCAGTCCAAAGACGGCCGCGCGCCACGGGCTGGAGTTTCGGTGGAGGCCGAACATCGGGTCAGGGCTAAACGTAGCGCAACTGTGACAAAGGGCTGCAAGCGGAGCAAGGGGAAGGATTTGAGGAAGGGTGGCCGGCCTTTCCACTCGACCCCTCCCGCGTCGCTGTCTAGCCTGCGCGCCTTTCTGGAAACCATGTTGCACCTCAAACTCCAAGCCAGTCTCCAAGCCAGTCTCCAAGCCGCCGTCCGCGCCGTGCTACCGGACGCGGACACGACCGACATCCTCGTGCGCCCGTGCCCGGATGCGCGCCATGGGGATTACCAATCCAACGCCCTCCTCCCGCTCGCCAAGCAGCGCAAGCTCAACCCCCGTCAGCTCGCCGAGCAGGTGAAGGCACAACTCGACGTCGCCGACCTCTGCGACGCCGTGGACATCGCGGGGCCGGGCTTCCTGAACTTCCGCGTGCGCCCCGCTGCATTCGCCGCCGTGCTGGAGTCGGCGGTGCGGGGGGAACATCTGTTCTTCGCGAAGGCGCCGGTGCCGCGAACGGTGGTCATTGACTTCAGCTCGCCGAACGTCGCCAAGCCCATGCACGTCGGGCACATCCGCTCCACGGGCATCGGTGATGCGCTCCAGCGCGTCTTCCGCCTGCTCGGGCACCGCGTCATCACGGACAACCACATCGGCGACTGGGGCACGCAGTTCGGCAAGTTGCTCCTCGGCTGGAAGCAAATCCTCGACCGCGACGGACTGAGTCGCGACGCCATCGCCGAGCTGGAACGGCTCTACAAGGTCATCAACGCGGAGTGCGACGCGACGCCCGCGCGGCTGGAGGAGGCGAAGCAGGAGTTGGTCAGACTCCAGGCTGGCGACGCGGAGAACATCGCCGTCTGGCAAGAGATGATCCGCGTGTCGCAGACGCAGTTCGATGCGATTTACGGGCGGCTCGGCGTGAAGTTCGACCACGCGCTGGGCGAGAGTTTTTACAATCCCCAGCTCGGACCCGTGGTGGACGACCTGCTCGCGCGCGGCATCGCCCGCGAGAGCGAGGGCGCGGTGGGCGTCTTCAGCGATGGTTCCCTGCCGCCGAAACAAGACCCCTTCCTCGTGAACCGCGACGGCGAGTGGGTGGCCGACCCCGCGCTCGTGCGCAAGAGCGATGGCGGCTTCAACTACATGACCACGGATCTCGCGACGGTGGATTACCGGCTCAAGACCTGGTCGCCGGACGAGATTATCTATGTGGTGGATGACCGGCAGGCCCCGCACTTCCGCAAGCTGTTCCTGACGTTCGCTCGCTGGCAGCCCGAGGCGGCGGCGAAGGTGAAGCTGGTTCACGTCGGCTTCGGGAAGATTCTCGGCGAGGACGGCAAGCCATTCAAAACCCGCAGCGGCGACACGGTGAAGCTCGGTGACTTGCTCGATGAGGCGGAGGAACGTGCGCTCGCGGTCGTGACGGAGAAGAACCCGGACTTGGCCGAAGCCGAGCGGCGGGAAATCGCGCGCGTGGTCGGCCTGGGCGCAGTGAAATACGCGGACCTGCTGCCGAACCGGGCGAGCGACTACCAGTTCAGTTGGGAGAAGATGCTGGCGCTGCAAGGGAACACCGCGCCTTACCTGCAATACGCCTACACGCGGCTGCGAAGCATCCGGCGCAAGGGCGAGGAGCAGTCAGCGGCCAGCAGTCAGCCGTCAGCGGTCAGCTTGAACGCGGCGGATGAAATCGCGTTGGCCAAGCACTTGATGAACTTCGGGCTCGTGCTGGAGGCGGTGGCAGAGGAATACCGGCCCAACTTCCTGTGCAATTACCTCTACGAGCTGGCCGGACATTTCGCGCGCTTCTACGAGAACTGCCCGGTGCTCAAGGCCGAGGGCACCGAACGCGCCACGCGCTTGGTGCTCTGCGAACTAACGGGCCGCGTGCTGAAACAGGGCTTGGAAGTGCTGGGCATCGAGACGACGGAGCAGATGTGACGGGAAGTGGCGCGAAGAAGGCGCTCAAGTTCTGCGTCACACCCGCCGATTTCCTTTACAGCGTAGAGATTCAAATTTAGAAACCGCGCGTGGACCCCGCACCTCAGGAAGTAGGCTTCAAGATTTGGGCCGTGGACGATGTCGTCTATGGCCCGGTGGACTTGTTGACGCTGGTGGACTGGGTGAAGGACGAGCGCGTGCTGGTCGACACCTGGGTCTTCGCCACCCACGAGAACAAGTGGAGCCCCGCCGGCCAGATGAAGGAGCTGCGGGCGGTCTTCACCGCCGTCCAGCCCGGCGGATCCGCCGCCGCCCCTGCCCCGCTCATCGCCGGCATCAAGCCCGGCGCGCTGCGGCGGGTGAAAATCCTTTGCGAGATGAACGACCAGCAGTTGGGCCGCTTCGCGCAGTTCATGGAGGTCGTCAACGCCCGGCAGTTCCACACCGTCGTCACCCAGGGTGAAGTGGGCGACGCGATGTATCTTATTCTGGAAGGCGAACTGCGCGTGCGCCAGATGATTGGCGGCAAGGAAACCGTTCTGGTCACGTTGCTCGCGGGCGAATTCTTCGGCGACATCTCGCTCTTCGACCACGGCCCGCGCTCGGCGGACGTCGTCGCGAACAACCCTTCCGTCCTGCTCAAAGTCTCCGCCACGAACTTCCAGCGCTTGGTCGCGGATGCCCCGGAACTGGCCACGCCCTTCCTCGTCGCCGTCTGCAAGACGCTCACCGCCCGCATCCGCGCGGACAACAAACGCCTGCGCGACTCCATCAACATCGCGCGCGCTTCGCGCTGAGGCACGCGGCGGTCCCAGCCGCGCGCCGGGACTTGTGCGCCCACCTGGATTCCACGACGCTCCGCGCCATGAACCGCCGCGCTTTCCTCCAAGCCACCGCCTTCTCCACCCTTGCCCTGTCCGCCCCTGCCACAGAAGCCCCGCGCCGCATTCGCCTTGGCTTCCTCGGTTGCAGCCACTCGCATGGCATGCCGAAGGTGAAGCTCGCGCTGGAATCGCCCGACTGGGAATGCGTCGGCGTCTTCGAGCCGGACGCCAAGGCCCGCGCCGCCGCCGAGAAACTCGGAGCGAAGGTGCTTTCGCAGGCGCAAGTGCTCGCCACCAGTGAGGTCGTCGCCATTGAGTGCGATGCCAAAGACCGTTACACGCTGGCCAAGGCAGCGTTGCTCGCGGGCAAACACGTCCACATCGAGAAGCCACCCACCGTGGGCCTCGCTGAGTTCCGCGAACTGCTCGCCCTGGCTCGCGAGAAAAAGGTCCTGCTCCAAATGGGCTACATGTGGCGTTTCAACCCCGGCCTCAACGCTGCCCTCGAAGCCGCGCGCCAAGGCTGGCTAGGCGACGTTTACCTCGTGCGCGGCACCATCAACACCAGCCTGAACGCCGAAGGCCGCCGCTCCTTCGGCGAAATTGCCGGGGGCACCATGTTCGAGCTGGGTTGCCACCTCATCGACCCCCTCGTGCGCCTGCTCGGCAAGCACGCCAAGATCACGCCCGTGCTCCGCCACGATGCGAAGGACGCCGACGCGCTCGCCGACAACTGCGTGGCCGTCTTCGACTTCAAGGGTGCCATCGGCATCATCAGCAGCGCCACGATGCAGCCCATCGCGGGCGCGCACCGCACCTTTGAGATCCAGGGGACCAACGGCCTCGCCATCGTGCGCCCGCTGGAGCAACCCGTCTTGACCGTGGACCTCGCCAAGGAAGCCGGCCCCTACAAGAAGGGCAGCCAAGTCATCAACTTCCCGCCCTACCAGCGCTACGTGCCGGAGTTCGCCGAACTGGCCGCCTGCGTCCGGACCGGCCAGCCCCTCGCGGTCACGCCGGAGGAGGACGAGCTGGTGCATGAAGCGCTCCTCAAGGCGAGCGGGATGCACTGAGCCAACGCAGCAGTCGCCCTCCCCCGATTAACCACCGTGGCCGCGATGCCACCGAGCAATCCGACCGCAGTCGGGGCGAGCGGCGCACCTCGCTGGGTGATTCAACCCGAATCCCGAAATTGGGTGGCGCCCATCCGCGTGGAGCAAGGCATTCAGGCCGCAGCAACAGCGGAGTTTCGGACGCCTTCCCAGCGAACTTTTCCGGCCGAGCTTCCTGCGGCGTGAACGCCATGCTTCCTGTGGCATGACGCGCCTCCCCGGCGCTTTCCATTTCGGAGTTCGGGCTTAAACCAGCACCCTTTTGCTTGCAAAAGAGGTCTCCTTGACTTCCAAGCCGAGCCCATTGCATGCAAAGGGAGGCTCTTGGACCTTAAACCGCTGCCTTTTGCATGCAAAGAGGGTTTCCTCAAAGCTAAGGACGCTCCCTTTGCATGCAAAGGGAGGCACCTTGAGCTTAAACCACTGCCCTTTGCTTGCAAAAGGAGGCTCCTTGAACTTAAACCGCTGCCTTTTGCATGCAAAAGGGGGCTCCTTAACTTCAAGTCACCCCCTTTTGCACCGTAAACAGCTTCTGAAGCCTCTAAAATCCAACGACTTATCTAGCAGCACCCCAATTTGGCTAATTTTGACCACTTCCGGACCGCTCGGCGCTGGCTTGGGGCACCGGACCCCGAGTTCCGAAAGGGAAATCCCCGGGAACGCACGCTACGCCGCAAGCAGCTCGACAGGAAAAATGCGGGTCAGCTCCCTGAACTTCGCCCGATGCCGCAGCATGACTCGCCCTCGACTTCGAAACCCGGGTGCAAGGCCAGGGTTTCGGACCAGCTCCGTCCCAGCCTCGCAACCGGCCGGGCCCGACTTTCACCTCCCTAACCTTCGCGCCCTAACAGCGGCTTCTTCCTACGGCCCCACCGCCCGATACAGGAACGGCCGCCGAAACATCCCACCGAAGTGGTGCGGGTTGTGGAGCCGCAGTGTGATGCTGTTCTTCCCCGGCTTGAGCTGCCCGGCCACGTCCACGTCCCACTCGAACTTGTAGTCGTTATACCACCACATCGTTCGTTGCTGGCGATGCGCGACGAGCGAGCCATTCACGTAGAGCCAGCACTCGTTGAAGAGGCCGGGGAACATCAGCCGCACCTTGCCCTGGGTGTCGCCCGCCTTGAGGTCCAGCTCGGTGCGATACCACATGTGGCCGGTGTAGCTGTGGAAGTCTGGCGAGATGACGCCTTGCGCCTGCGCGTAAAGATCTGTGCCGAGCAGCTCCCAATGACCCGGGTTGTTCTGGTGGACCGTCGTGCCAGTCTTGATTGGCTGGCTCTTCCACCAGCTCAAGTCCGGCTCGCGATACGCCCAGCCGCTCGATAGCCCGGTGTCATTCGGGTCGCGGCGGAAGGCCCACTCCAGCGGCGTCTTGGCGAGGAGCTTGCCCTTCGTGCCGTCGGTGAGCGCGAGCAGGTCGCGGTATTGCTTCACCTCGCCGGGGAACCACGCCGGGCCGCCCTTCTCCGTCTCCGCCGCGACACCCATCACCCGCGTCGTGAACGTCGGGTTCAGGTTCGCCAACTCCAAGCGCACGGCCAGCGCGCGTTCGCCAGCGACCACCGCAGTTTTGAAATCCGTTTCCGTCGCGGCTGCCGTGACCATCGCCATGTAGTTCTGGATGAGGTCGAAGCTCAGGCGCGTAAACTTCATCCGCTCCTCGAACTGCTTCCAGTCGCGCGGCAGCGCGCCGAGCTTGCGCGAGACATCCTTCATGATGCCCTCCGCCGCAAGCAGGTGCTGCGACAACTCCTTCACCAACGCCGGCGTGTAGATGGCGGGCGCGACGAAGTGCTCGTGCTCGGTCACGATGCTGTTTTCCCAAGCCCGGTTAATTGCTGTCCAGTAAGCCGCCATCGGCACCGCCGCAGGTCCGTAGAACTTCGGGTAAAACTCCGCGAGCAGCTTGTCCACATCCGCGTCGGGGTTCCAGCAAAGCTGCAAACGCACATGCAGGTTCAGGAAGGTCGTGGCCATCGCGCCGCGGCTCTCGGTGGCGACGCCGAGAATGCCGGCCTTGCGATAGTGCTGGAC
Organism: Verrucomicrobiota bacterium; assembly: GCA_039796295.1. GTDB lineage: Bacteria > Verrucomicrobiota > Verrucomicrobiia > Limisphaerales > SXTU01 > SXTU01. The sequence goes on along the minus strand of JBDKJY010000026.1, from coordinate 85,814 downwards.
GTCCTGCCGGATGGACGCGATGGCGGGGTTTGGCAAGTCGCGCCACACGAGCATGCCCTGGTCGTAATCGTAGATGACCACGCGCCCCTGCATCACCTGTGCCCAGCGATAGAGCATCTCGCGATACTCCTGGCGCGGCGGCGACTTCGGGTCGTCCATGCCGTGAATGGGGTCGATGTCAATGGGCGCGAGGTAAGCCACGAGCGGCTTCTCGGCGATAATGTTGCGCTGCGGCGGGAGCGTGATGTTCGCGTAGGCGAGGAAACCAATCTTCGCCGTGCTCGTCGGATGCTCCGCCTGCAAGCGCCGCGCGACGTTGTTGTAAAACGTCATGAACGCATCCGTCATCGAAGGCGTGAGGAAATACTTGTCCACGTAACCGGACTTCAACTCCTTGTCCTTGGGCGAGTCGGATTCATACAAGCCGTCCTCCAGCCCGAGCGAGAACTGCTCGCCCTTCGCGAACTTCGCCGATACCTGCTTCGCGACGTGTTCCGCCGTGGAGTCGTCCGCGATGGGGACGTTGAACATCGTCTTGCCCTTGGGGATGAGGTCCTTCGTGTAATGCGCGAGGGCGTGGCCGTTGGGGACGTTGATGCTGTTGCCGAAGTTGCGGCGCTGGAAGTCGAGCTGCCCCGTCGCGTTCGCGTTCCACGAGAGCCAGTAGTGGCGGACCTCGAAGGGCGAGCCGTAGGCGAAGTCCAGCTTGCCCACCTTCAACGCCGCGTGCTCCGGGATGCACTCGCCGAAGTCCGTGGGCAGATACCAGCGGCAGCCCCACAAGTGCAGCAGGTGCGCGGCGGCGTAGTAATGGGCGTCGTCGTTATTGCCCGCGAGCAGGACGCGACTGCCCTTGCGCCGCACGACAAAGGCGTCGGCGCGCAAGGTGGGGTTGGCCTTCGCCGCCTTCGCCAGCGCGGCCTTCAGCGACGCATCCGCCTTCAGCGCCTCCTCGCCGATGATGAGCGTGGGCGTCGTGGCCTTCAGCGCCGCCGCGACGGCCTCGGCGGTCTCGGCGAGCGCCGGCTTCGCGCCGGTCATCCGCTCGATATATTTCACGAGGTCCGCCGCCGCCTGCTTCTCCCACTTCCCCGCAGTGGGCGCGACGACCACCGTCACCTTCGCCCCGCTGGCATCGGCGAGGAGCAAGTCATCCTTGCCCGACGTGCCCGCCGTCTGGGCGAGCAGCGCGGAGGCAGCGGCGAAGGGTAACGCGAGGGCGAGGAGGAGTGGGAGCAGCAGGGTTTTCATCCGGATTAGGAAATGCGCCAACAAGGGACGCCCGCGACGAACCGGGCTTCAACGCCTGTGTGTCGCCGCCGCGAAGGTATGGAGGCGAATTCGTCCGAGTGCAGCAGCATTCGCCTCCTCGCTGCGGCGCTTACAGGACTGCCGGACTTTGTAGAATGCCAGCCACCGTGCGTCGTCTGCTCCCTGCACCAGTCAACCAACACGCCACCCGCTTCACATGAGATTCACCGCTCTGCTCACCGCCACTGTCCTCGCCACGGCGACCTTCGTGCCCGCACAGGACGCGCCCAAACCCATCCGCCTGATCGCTGAGGCGGAGGACTTCAAGGTCGAGAAGGGGCCGTGGCAGGTCGTGCCGTATCGCGAGAATTACTACGCGTCCACGTTCGCCGTCTCGTTCCTGTCACGACTCGGCTGTCTCGGCGCGCCGGAGCAGTTGGAGGCCGGGCAGTCGGCTATCGCGACGCAAGTCATCGAGGTGCCGCGCGGGGGGGAGTTTCAGGTGCTCGCGCGCTACGAGCAGCCGCACAACTTCTCGGTCGAGTTCACCATCGAGGTGACGCAAGGCGGCAAGACGGTTTATCGCGGCGACTTCGGGCGGTTGGCGGATGCGAAGATTTGGGCGCTCAACGGTCATCAGCGCGTGCCGATGGAGCGTTACTGGTGGGGCGGCACGGACAACATAGTCTGGCAACAGTCAGGCGCGGCGAAGCTCGCGAAGGGCACCGCCACGCTCCGGCTCATCGCCGGGACGCAGATGGACGGCACCGCGAAGCGCGCGATGGCCGCGCGGCGCAACGTGGACGTGATTTGCCTGACCGACGACACCGCCGGCATCGAGGCGCAGAAGAAGACGCGTTACCTCGAGTTCGACGGCTGGCTCGCGCAGGACGGCGACCTCTTCGTGCGCGTCACGAACCCGCGCGACGGCCTCGGCCCGTGCGTGCCGGTCATCGCGCCGTTCGAGCCTGGCCAGCATTCGCCCTACTACATTCACGTCCGCGACTGGCCCACGACGCGCGTGCTCAAGAGCGGTTATCTCGTCTCGTCCACCACCTACGAACTCACCGGCCCGCGCGTGCTCGCGGTGAAGGCCAAGGCCCTCGCGCCACTGCTCGACCCCGCCAAGTTCGAGGCCGCGCCCGACCCGAAGGGAAAGCGCAAAGGCCCGGCACCGATGGTGATTCCCGACGACCAGTATCTCCAACCCGGCGACACCTCTGGCTGGGTGCCGGTGGGCCAAGTGCTCGATTCGCTCAACAACGTGCAGTGGGTTCCGCGCGCGCAATACAAGGACGCGAAAATCACCGAGCTGCATCTCCAGCTCGAGTTCGCCGTGCCCGACGGCAAGGGCGGGCTCAAGTCCATCAAGACCATCACGGTGAAGGGCAAGCCGGATTACTACTCGCCCGTCACGTTCGAGATGCCCGGCAACGTCGCGCCCAACGCGGCGATGGCCAAGGCGCTGAAGGAGCGCTTCTGGCTGCCCGAGATTCGCACGCAGAAGGAGTCGCTCGACTGGCTCAACGCGGAGGTCGCGAAGTTCCCGAAGGTCGGCTCCGTGCCGAAGCGTTTCCTCGCCTACAACCTCCTCGGCTTCAGCGGCGCGCTGAATGCCTTCCCTGAAGCCAAGCAGCTTGCCAAGGCGCTGGGCGACAACACCGCCGTGGACCAGGAAGGCAAGAAGCGCGGGCTCGTCGCGCACTGGGGCGACCCGAGCCTGCCGGCGATTCAGAAGCACGAGACCGCGCGCAAGGATGGCTTCAACGACCTGCTCATCGTCAGCTACGGCGATGAGATTCACCTGCCGTCCCTGCCCGTGACCGACGAGGAGTTCGCTGCGTGGCTCAAGGCGCGCGGGGTTCAATACTCCGGTGAGGTGAAGATTATTTCGCCCAAGCCGAAGGACTCGCCTGAGGCCATCGCCGCGATGAAGAAGCACCCGCTCTACTACTACTCGACCATCTGCATGAAGGAGAAAGGCGGCCAGCACTTCGCCGCTGGCACCGCTTACTACAAGAGCAAGGGCGTGCTCACGGGCGCGAACTACTCGCCGCACGCGAACTACTTCATCAACGAGATGGATTACATCCGGCCCTTCAAGCTGCGCGCGATGAGCATGCCGTGGGCGGAGGATTACGTCTGGCAAATCCCCGAGTTCAGCGTGCAGGTGATGGGCTACCTCACGTCCGGCCTGCGCGCCGGCGCGAAGTATGACAACCTCCCCATCCACATGTATGTGATGCCGCATTCGCCGGGCAACACACCGCGCGATTTCCGCCTCTCGTTCTTCACCGCCGTCGCGCACGGCTCACGGATGGTGAACTACTTCTGCGCCTCGCCCTCCGCCGTCGGTGGCACCGAGAACTACGTGGACACCCGCGACCTGCCCATGTGGCGCGAGGTCCACGCCTGCACGCACGCGGCGGGCGCGTTCGAGGATTACGTGATGGATGGACAAGTTCGCCCTGCGAAGGTCGGCCTCATTCTCTCCAGCGTGGACGACGTGCTGACCGGCGCGAACAACTCCTCCTTCGCCATGCACAACAACGAGCGCAAGGCCGTCTACTATGCGCTCCGCCACGCGCAGGTGCCGGTGGATTTCCTCAGCGAGGATGACGTCATCGAGGGTCGCGCGAAGGATTGCCAAGTCATCTACATCCTCCAGCAGTGGATGCACTCGAAGGCCACGGCGGCGTTGACGAAGTGGGTGCAAGCCGGCGGCACGCTCGTCGCGCTCGGCGGCGGCGGCTTCATGAATGAGTTCAATCAATCCAACCCCGGCGCGAACACGCTCTACGGCGTGAAGTCGCAGTCGCTCGCCACCGACCCCGACCTCGTGCCCAAGTATCTGCTCAAGGAAAACACGCCCTTCCTCACCAAGCAGGACCTCCCGCCCTACGTGCCGATGGACCAGGTGAAGTGGACCCGCGGCGACCGCACCGTCAGCGACGTGCCGGTCATCGTGTGGAAACAAGCGCTCGTGCCCTCGGACGCGAAGGTTCTCGGCACCTTCGCCGATGGCAAACCCGCTGTGCTCGAAAAGACCCACGGCAAAGGCCGGGCGCTGCTCTTCGGCTTCCTGCCCGGCCAAGCCTACTTGAAGAGCGGCCTTCCCCTGCGCCCCGCCGACCGCGCCGCGACCGACGCGGGCTTCAGCCACTTCCTGCCCACTACGATGAACCCCGCCCTGCGAGCCGCGCTCGTGGACGACTTCCTCCCCGCTGGCTTCGCGCGCCCCGTCGTGTGCAGCGAGATGCTGGTGGAAAGCTCCGCGATTGACACCCCCGCGCTCGCCGGCGCGCCCGCCCGCCTCGGCGTCCCGCTGATGAACTACACCGGCAAACCCATCGCGAAGCTCGAAGTGAAACTCACCGGCATGACCGGCGCGAAGTCCATCCGCAGCGTCGAGCGCGGCGTGCTCAAGCCCGAGACCCGCGACGGCGCTACATTCGTGACCCTGCCACTGAACGTCGCGGACATGCTGTTGGTGGACCGGTAAGGCGTGCGTCGCAGCCCTCAACCCTACGCGTCAGCCGCTGATGGCTAACTTCGGCGTGTTCTTATTCCCGCCACTTGGTAGGCTTCACGGCATGAAATCCAATCTAACTCTCGCCGCCACCGTTGCATTCCTCGCCACCGGCGCGGCCTTCGCCGCTGACCCGCCGACGAAGCAGCCCGCCGCCCCGGGAAAAGCCAAGGCCGACGCCAAGAAGACGGCACCCGCCGTGCAGCCCAAGCCCACCGCCGCGAACGTCCCCTACGGCAAACACGAGCGGCAGGTGTTGGACTTCTGGAAGGCCGATTCGGCAGCGCCCACGCCCCTGCTCTTCTACATCCACGGCGGCGGCTGGCAGGCCGGGGACAAGAACCGCACCGGGGGCATCGAGAAGTATCTCGCAGCAGGGATTTCCGTCGTCGCCATCAACTACCGCTACATCGCGCAGGCCACCGCAGACGGCGTGGTGCCGCCGGTGAAGGGACCGCTGCACGACGCGGCGCGGGCGTTGCAGTTCGTCCGCAGCAAGGCGACGGAGTGGAACCTCGACAAGCAACGCATCGGCGCGACCGGCGGCTCGGCGGGCGCGTGCTCCAGTCTATGGCTCGCGTTCCACCCCGACCTAGCCGACCCGAAGAGCGCCGACCCCATCGCGCGCGAATCCACGCGGCTCTGGTGCGCCGCCGTCATCGGCGCGCAGACCACACTCGACCCGCAGCAGATGAAGGATTGGACGCCTAACAGCAAATACGGCGGCCACGCCTTCGGCTTCAAGGGCGATACCGAGAAGAAGCTCTCGCAGTTCGCGGAGTTCCTCGCGAAGCGCGACACCATCCTGCCGTGGATTGCCGAGTATTCCCCTTACGCCCTCGTCACCGCCGACGACGCGCCCATCTACCTCAGTTACGGCTCGCCGCCCGCACTGGGCCAGGAGCAGAAAGACCCGACGCACACGGCGAACTTCGGCGTGAAGCTTCAGGAGCACTGCAAGAAAGCTGGCGTCCCCTGCGAACTGGTTTACCCCGGTGCCCCCGACGTGAAACACCTCACAACGCAGGATTACCTCATCGCGAAACTCAAGGCGGCGGCTAAGTAAACTGACTCGCGCCCCAAGACCTCAAGCGTCTCACACCATGAAACACCTCCCCCCCCTCCTCGCCTCACTCGGCTTGCTTTGCGCCTCCACCCACGCCGCCGAAACACCCACCCTCAAACCTATCGCTGCCAACTTCCCCTACGCCACGCCCGTCAACCCACGGCAAATGGTGGATGTGTATGCGCCCGCCGGGGCGAAGGGCTTGCCCGTGGTCTTCTGGATTCACGGCGGCGGCTGGCAAGTCGGCGACCGCACCGCCATTCAACTCAAGCCGCAGGCGTTCGTGGACAAGGGCTTCGTCTTCGTCTCCACTGGTTACCGCCTCCTGCCCGAGGTGGACATAGTCACCATCTTCCGCGACATCGCCAAGGCCGTGCGCTGGACGCATGAGCACGTCGCCGAGTTTGGCGGCGACCCGAAGCGCATCCTCGTCATGGGCCACTCCGCCGGCGCGCAACTGGCCGCACTCATCTGCACCGACGACCGTTACCTCAAGGCCGAGGGCGTCCCGTTCTCCGTGCTCAAGGGCTGCGTCCCCGTGGATGGCGACACCTACGACGTGCCCGCGATGATTGAGACCGCCGAGACGCGGCTGCGCGTGCATGGCTTCCCGATGCCCAAGCAAGGGCACCGCGTGAAATTCGGCAACACCCCGGAGCTGCACCGCGACTACTCCGCCGTCACGCACGTCGCGAAGGGCAAGGGCATCCCGCCCTTCCTCATCCTCCACGTCGCGGACCACCCGGACAACACGATGCAAGCCCGGCGGCTCGAATCCGTGCTGAAGGAAGCCGGCGTCCCCGCCAAGACCTTCGGCGCGAAGGAAACGAACCACCCACGCATCAACGAAAACCTCGGCCTGCCGGACGACCCGGCTACCAAGGCGTTGTTTGAGTTCGTGGGTGAGGTGCTGAAGAAGTGACCGAGACGGTGCCCACGCCGTTGGCGCATTGGCTGGTTACAGGCGGAACAACCGCTGCGCGTTGCCGAAGAGGATTTTGCGCTCCACGGTTTTGTTCGCCGCGTATTTGCGGAGGGCGGCGATGGTGCCCGCGCCCTGGCAGCCGGGGCCGCGACCGAGCGTGTCCGCGCAGTCGCTGCCGTAGAGGATTTTGTCCTGATGCTTCTCCAAGAACCACCGCGTGTGCTCCTCGTCGCGCAGGAGGGAGTTCAGCCCGGAGCCAGCACTCATGTCGGCGAAGCAATTGGCGTGATCGGCAAGATACTGGCTGGTGAGGCCGCCCTTGGCGACGGGGCCGGTGGGGTAGAGGGATTTCCAGTCGTAGTTCGCGTCAATGTTCGCCCAGGTGGTCTGCGCGTGCATGATGAAGCTGGTCTTGGGGAACTTCCTGAACATTGCGGGCAAGCGCTTGAAGCCGGAGTTGTAGGTGCCTTCCTGCAAGTGCAGGAGGATGGGAACGCCATAGTCAGCGGCCAGCGCGTAGAGGCGCTCGCTCTCGGGTGAATCGCACTGCACGCCGAACTTTTGCTCGGCGATGAGCTTCGCGCCGAGCTTGAGATACTTCTCGATCTCGCCCTTCGCCTCGGGGAGGTCGGTGACTTCGTTTGCCCCGAAGAGAAATTCGCCGGGATGGGTTTGGGCGAACGCCTGAACGGCTTCGTTGCCGGTGCAGCGGGCGGCCAGGCCGTTGGACTTGCCGCTGTGCGTAGAAGCGCGCTCCACGACCCGACCGGCGGGCAGGAGGATAGTGGTGGTCACCCCCATCGCGCGTTGGTGCGCGAGCATCTGCCCGTCGCTGCGCCCGTGGTAATGGGTGTGTTGGTGGATATCGATGATCGGGTCCGGCGGCGGGTTGGGGGTGGAGGCTTCCGGCGCTCCGGCGGCGATGCTCGTCCCGCAGAAGGCGACGCTGGTGGCGAGAAACTCCCGGCGGGAGCAGTGATGCGGAGCGGGGGGGAATGCGGGCGCGGTCATGTGATGAGCGGAGTTGAGACTGGCGGGCACGCACCGGTAATTCAATTTGCGCTGCGGGTAGCCCCGCGCGACAAGGTTCAGACCGAATGGAGTCCCGGCGAAGTGCGGCTCCATCTCCGCCGCCGCCGCCTCGTCCGACTTTCTCCTTCACTCCCTTTCCCTCGCCGGTATTCTCCGCGCCCTATGTCGAAGACGTTTAAGATTGCGGCGCTCGCGGGCGATGGCATCGGCCCGGAAGTCATGCGCGAGGCCATCAAGCTGTTGCGTGTGGTGGAGCGGAAATTCTCCCTGAGTTTTGCCATCACCGAGGCCCCGGTGGGCTGGGCAGGCATTGACGCCGCCGGCAAGGCGCTACCCGACGCCACCCTCGCGCTGTGCAAGCAGAGCGACGCCATCCTCTTCGGCTCCGTGGGCCTGCCCGACCGCGACCCGACCATCCCGAAGGAGGAACGGCCCGAACGCGCCGCGCTGCTGCGCATCCGCAAGGAGTTCGGCCTGTTCGCGAACCTGCGGCCCGTCCAGCTCCCCAAGGCGCTGGCGCACGCGTGCCCGCTGCGCCCGGAGCGGCAGGGGGAGGGCATTGACATCTTGGTCGTGCGCGAGCTGACGGGCGGGATGTATTTCGGCCAGCCGAAGAAGACGGAGGATTACTTCATCGAGGAGCCGCAAGCGGACGCGGGCGCGACGGTCATCATGAAGCGCGCCCAGCGGGCGATTGACACGATGGTTTACACCACGCCGGAGATTGAGCGCATCGCGCACGTCGCCTTCAAGGCCGCGTCGCTCCGGCGCAAGAAGGTCACGAGCATCGACAAGGCGAACGTGCTGGAGAACGGCGTTCTCTGGCGCGAGGTGGTGACGAAGGTCGCCCGGCAGTATCCCGATGTGGCCTTGGAACATATGTTCGTGGACAACGGCGCGATGCAACTGATGCTCAAGCCGACGCAGTTCGACGTGATGCTCTGCGAGAATATGTTCGGCGACATCCTCAGCGACGAAGCGGCGGCACTGGCGGGTTCGCTCGGGATGCTGCCCAGCGCAAGCCTCGGCGTGACCAGCGGCGAGCAAACCTTTGGTTTCTTCGAGCCAGCGGGCGGCACGGCCCCGGACATCGCGGGCAAGAACTTGGCGAATCCCATCGCGCAAATCCTCTCCACGGCGCTGATGCTGCGCTACAGCTTCGGCTTGAACGACGCGGCCAACACCATCGAAGCCGCTGTCGGCAAAGCCATCTCCCAGGGCCTGCGCACCGGCGACATCTACTCGCCTGCCGAGACTGCCGCGAAACAGGTCGGCACTCGCGAGATGGGCGAGGCGATTGCCGCCGCCGTGTAGCCGCCGAGGTCAGAAGGCGGACGCGACGACGCCATGAGCGACCTCCCCGCCAACGCGACGCTCGCCGAGCTGCTGGCTCTTGCCAGCGAACGCCAAACCGCCGATGACGCCCCCGACGCGCTCGCGGCTTACGCGCGCGCCCTGCCGCTGCTCACCCGCGCCGAGCACCCGCACGACCGCGCGCGTGTGCTTTTCCAGATGGCGCAGCTCGCCCGCTTCGAGGGCCAGGTCGCCCGGGCCTTCGCTCACTACGACGAGTTGCTGCCGCTGGTTGAGGAACTCGCCGACCACCGTGCCCACGGCCTCGCGGTGGCGATGCGCGGGCAACTGCTCTTCCTGCAAGGCGACAAGTCCGCTGGCATTCAGGCGATGATTCGCGGGCTGGAGGAATTACGCGGCTGCCGGGCCGCCGAAGCGGAACATCTCACCTGCCACACGCGCTTCTTCAGCCGCCGTTTGCCGCGCGCTGAGTTCGAGCGCTGCGTTCACGCGGCGACTGCGGACGAAGGGCTGCGCGCCGTGTTGCTCCAAGCCGACGGTTGCTGAACGGGAGCGAGGCGGTGTGGAGCGCGCCGGGTTGCAGATTCCGATTTACCTGCCCCGGCCAAGCCTTTCAGTATCGCGGCAATGAAACTTCACTGGACCGGCGTATTCCCCGCCTGCACGACGCAACTCAAGAAGGACCAATCCCTCGACCTGCCCGCCACGGCGCGGCACTTCGAGGTGCTCATCGAGAGCGGCGTCAGCGGCCTCATCGTCTGCGGCTCGCTCGGCGAGAACCAGACGCTCGACCCCGACGAGAAGCGCGCCGTGGTGCGCTGTGCCGTGGAGACCACGCGCGGGCGCGTGCCGGTGGTGAGCGGCGTGGCGGAGTCGTCCACGCGCGCGGCCATCCGCTACGTGCGGGATGTGGAGCAGCTCGGGGCGGTCGGCGTGATGCTCATGCCGCCGATGAGTTACAAGGGTGACCCGCGAGAAAGCATGACCTACCTCCGAGCCGTGGCGAAGGACGGCGGCTTGCCCATCATGATTTATAACAATCCCCTCAGCTACGCGAACGACATTACCCCCGCGCTCTTCGCCGAGCTGGCAGACGAGCCGAAGTTCGTCGCCATCAAGGAAAGCTCCGGCGACCCGCGGCGCATCACCGAGCTGCGCAACACGGTCGGCGACCGCTACGCGCTCTTCACCGGCGTGGATGACCTGTTGCTGGAAGCGGCCATCCTCGGCATCGACGGCTGGGTGGCGGGCACGGGCATCGCGTTCCCAGTTGAGAACCAGCGCCTCTGGGAACTCACGCGCGCGGGCAAGTGGGATGAGGCGCGCGCGCTCTACCGCTGGTTCCAGCCGCTCCTGAAGCTCGATACGCACCCGCACTTCGTGCAATACATCAAGCTCTGCGAACAGGAGACTGGCCTCGGCTCCGAGTGGGTCCGCGCCCCGCGCCTGCCCGTCGCGGGTGACGAACGGAAACAAGTGCTCCGCATCATCCGAGACGCGATTGCCAAAACGCCCAAGCTCCCCAAGCGCAAATGAAGCGCATCCAAGTCATTGACTCCCACACCGGCGGCGAGCCCACGCGCATTGTCATCAGCGGCGGGCCGGACCTCGGCGGCGGCGGTGTCGCGGACCAACTCAAAGTCTTTCGCGACCAGCACGACCGCTTCCGCTCCGCTGTGGTCAACGAACCGCGCGGCTCCGACGTGCTTGTTGGCGCTCTGCTCTGCCCACCCGCGGACAAGTCCTGCGTGACCGGCGTTCTCTTCTTCAACAACGTCGGCGTGCTCGCGATGTGCGGGCACGGCACCATCGGCCTCGTCGTCACGCTCGCGCACCTCGGGCGCATCGGCCCCGGCGAGCATCGCATCGAGACTTGCGTGGGCGTCGTGACGGCGACGTTGCACCCGGACGGCTCCGTCTCCGTGGCGAACGTGCCGAGCTGGCGCAAGGTGAAGGGTGCGAGCGTGCAAGTCCCCGGCCTGGGCAAGATTTCTGGTGATGTTGCGTGGGGCGGCAACTGGTTCTTCCTCGTTGAGAACCACGGCTTGGCACTCGACTTGAAAAACGTCGACCAACTCACCGATGTGTCGTGGCGCATCCGTCAGGCACTCAACTCACAGGGCTTCCCCGAGGTGGACCACGTCGAGCTATTCGGCCCGCCGCAGTCCGGCGGCGGCTCGCGCAACTTCGTCCTCTGCCCCGGCAAGGCCTACGACCGCTCCCCCTGCGGCACCGGCACGAGCGCCAAGCTCGCCTGCCTCGCCGCCGACGGGAAACTCGCGGAGGGAGCAGACTGGATTCAGAAAAGCATCCTCGGCACGAAGTTCACCGGCCGCTTCCGCTGGCTCGACCGCGCGAAAGGCGAAGTCGCCCCCGTCATCACCGGCACCGCCTCCGTGAACAGCGAAGCCACGCTGCTGCTGAACGACAATGACCCGTTCTGCTGGGGCATTCGTTGAGCCGTAGATTCGCACGGATGAAACCCAGATTTTGCACGCGCCCGGCTAGTCTCCCAACTGTGTTTCATCTGTGACCATCTGTGGCTAAAGAAAAGCACATCCTCATCATCGGCTCCGGCGTCGTTGGGCTTTGCACGGCCTATTACTGCGCGCAGCGCGGGCACCGCGTTACGGTGCTGGAGCGCGAGCCGGAAACGCGCGACGGGTGCTCGTTCGGCAACGCGGGCATGATTGTGCCGAGCCACTTCGTGCCACTGGCCGCACCCGGCATGGTCGCGCTGGGGCTCAAGTGGATGTGGAACCCGGAGTCGCCCTTCTACATCAAGCCCCGGCTAGACTTTGACCTGTTCGATTGGGCCTTCAAGTTCTGGCAAGCCTCCACCGCCGACCGCGTGAACCGCGTCAGCCCGCTGCTGCGCGACCTGAGCTTCGCCAGCCGCGCGTGCTTCGAGGAAATGGCCTTCGGGGACTTCGGCCTCAGCACGCGCGGCCTGCTGATGCTCTGCAAAACGCAGCACGGGCTGGACGAGGAAACCAAGTTCGCCGAGCGCGCCAACCAACTCGGCGTGCCCGCCCAAGTCCTCGACGCGCAGCAAGCCGCCGCCCTCGACCCGAACATCACGCTGGACGTGGCCGGGGCAGTCTTCTTTCCGAAGGACGCGCACCTCACGCCGGGTCGTTTCATGGCCGCGCTTCAGTCGCAGTGCGAGACCGCTGGCGTGCGCTTCAAGTGGAACACCGACGTGACCGGCTTCGCGCAGCAAGCTGTGCGGCTCACCAGCGTGCGCACGGCGCGCGGCGATTTCGTTGCGGACGAGGTCGTCATCGCGGGCGGCTCGTGGTCGCCGCTGCTCGCACGCGAACTGGGCTTGGGCATCCCGCTCCAGGCCGGCAAAGGCTACAGCCTCACGCTTCCCAAGCCGCCGCAGCTTCCGCAGCTTTGCTCCATCTTCACCGAAGCCCGCCTCGCCGTGACGCCGATGGGCAGCGCGCTCCGCATCGGCGGCACGATGGAAATCGCCGGCCTCAACGAGGACATCAACCCCGTGCGGGTGCGCGGCATCATCAAGTCCGCGCTGAAGTATCTCCCCGCGTTCAAGGCGTCCGACTTCGACGGCATCCAGCCGTGGCGCGGGCTGCGTCCGTGTTCCCCGGATGGACTGCCCTACATCGGGCGCACCGCGAAGTTCGCCAACCTCTCCATCGCCACCGGCCACGCGATGATGGGCCTGAGCCTCGGCCCCATCACTGGCAAGCTACTGGCACAAATCCTTTCTGGCGAGCAGCCCCAGTTCGACCTGTCGCTGCTGTCACCCGACCGCTACCAATGACTATGAAGCTTGCCCAGTTCAACCGCGCCTTCCTCGCAACAGCCATCAGCTTTGCGGCCCTGTCGCTCTTCGCTGCGGATTCCGATGTCGCCGCGCTCACCAACGATGTGAGGGAAATCGCCGCTCCCGGCGCGCCAGGAAATGTCGTTGTCTTCGGTCCCTCGGCCTTCGCCGTCATCGCGGGCAAAGAAGGCAAGACCGCGCAGACCGCCGTCGTCGCCGCTGCCCGCGCGGGCAAGGGCCGCGTCGTCGCCTTCGGCCACACGAGCTATCTCGATGCCGACATCCTCACGCAGCTCGACACCGGCAAGTTCATGGACAACGCCATCGCATGGGCCGCCGGCGCAGCGAAGCCCACGCTCGTCGTCCCCAAGTCCAAGTCCCTCGCCGACGCGTTGACGAAGCGCGGCTTCACCGTCGAGGCCACGCCGCTGGCGCAACTCCAGCCCGGCCAGGTGCTCGTTTATTCCGCCCATTCGCTCACGGCCGCGGACCTGCCGCACATCGCGAAGTTCATCGCGGACGGCGGCGGCTTCATCACTGCGTCCACCGGCTGGGGTTGGGTGCAAATCAGCGGCGGTCGCAGCCTCGCGAATGAGTTCCTTGGCAACCAACTCCTCGCCCCGCTCGGCCTCGTCTTCGGCGGCAACATGGCGGGCAAAACCACCGCCAAAGGTTTCGCGGTCGAGCCAGTCTCGCCACTCGCCCACGCGGGCAAGGCGCTCGACGCCGCGCGCGCCGGCACCAAGCTCGCGAAGGACGACCTCGCCCAGGCCAGCGCCGCGCTCACACTCGCCGCACAGAGTTTGCCGACGGACGACAAGTCCTTTCTTCCGAAGCTCAAGGCGCTCCGGTCCCAGCCCGGCGTGAACACCGCGCCCACGGCGAAGTCGCCGGTGAAGTCCGACCAGCTCGCCGCACGCGTGCTGGTGTCGCTCGATGGCCGCGAGCTGGAGACGCTGCCGCCCGCGCAGTTGAAGGCACACCCGAGCGCCGCGAGTTTCCCCGGGTCCGTGCCTGCCGAGGCGAAGCGCGAGACGGCGACGGTGAACGTGAACCCGAAGATTCCCGGCTGGCATTCCACCGGCCTTTACGCCGCGCCCGGCGAGGTCGTGACCGTGCGTGTGCCGGCGAGTTCCGCCAATGCCGGCTGGAAGATTCGCATCGGCGCGCACTCCGACCGGCTGTGGCATCTGGACAGTTGGAAGCGCTTCCCCGATGTCTCGCGCAGCTACGCGGTAAAGGCGGCGGAGACGCAAGTGGCCAGCGCGTTCGGCGGCTTGCTGTTCGTCGAGACGCCCAAGGCCAGCGAAGGCGCGGACGTGAAGGTGGAGTTCACCGGAGCCGTGCGCGCGCCGCACTACATCCACGGGAAAACCACGTTGGCCGAGTGGAAGGAACTGCGCGCCGCGCCCGCGCCGTGGGGCGAACTGGAGACGAAGAAGATTGTGCTCACGCTCCCGTCCAGCGTGCTGCACGACCTCGAAGACCCCGTGGCGTTGATGAAGGTGTGGGACGAGACGCTTGACCTCGTCGCCGAACTCGCGGCGATTCCCAAGGACCGTCCGCGCTCCGAACGCATCGTGTGCGACGAGCAGATTTCCGCCGGCTACATGCACAGCGGCTACCCCATCATGACGTGGCTGGACATGCCGCGTCGGCTGGTGACGGAGGCGCACATGAGGAAGGGCGACTGGGGCATCGGTCACGAGCTGGGCCACAACCACCAGGTCGGCGACTGGACGTTCGAGGGCACGGGCGAAGTGACCTGCAATCTCTTCACGATGTATGTGATTGACCGCGTCGGCGGCACGAAGCCAGCGAACGGACGCGTCGGCTTGCCGGTAGTCGCCGAGCACTTCCGTAAATACACGGCGGGTGGGAAACCGGACTTCGCCAAGTGGCAGAGCGACCCGTTCCTCGCGCTCTCGATGTATGTGCAGCTCCAGCACGCGTTCGGCTGGGACGCCTACAAGAAAGTGTTCGCCGAGTATCGCGCGCTGCCCGCTGGCGAGCGGCCGAAGACGAACGAACGCATTGACCAGTGGATGGTGCGCTTCAGCAAGACGGTGAACCGCAACCTCGGCCCGTTCTTCCAGGCCTGGGGCCTCCCGGTGACGGACGCGGCGCTCGCGAGCGTAGCGAAGCTGCCCGCGTGGCCGAAGGAGGAGTGGCCGGGGACGAATGGGAAGTTCGACTGAGGCCACGGAGGTTTTTTAGCCACAGATGGAACAGAGATGAAACACAGATTCAGAATGCAAACGCCTTCCACTACCCACACCAGCACGAAGCATCCGAGCAGACCAAGCGCTTCGCTCTCACCGCTTTCCCATCTTTGTTCCGTCTGTGTTCCATCGGTTGCCAGAAACCTCTTCCTCCTGTGTATCCTCACGGTCTCGGCCCACGCCGCCCCCGCGCTTCAGACCCGCCACGTCTTGCTCGTCATGGCCGACGGCGTGCGCTGGCAGGAGGTTTTCACCGGCGCGGAGGAGCAGCTTATCAGCAAGGAGCACGGCGGCGTCACCAAGACCAACGACCTCCGCAAAGCCTTCTGGCGCGACGCGCCCGAGGCCAGGCGCGAGGCACTCATGCCGTTCTTCTGGGGCACGCTCGCCAAACAAGGCCAGCTCTATGGCAATCAGCACAAGGGCAGCGTGGCGCACGTCACCAACGGCAAGAACTTCTCCTACCCCGGCTACAGCGAGATTCTCTGCGGATTCTCAGACGCGCGCATTGACAGCAACGCCAAGAAGCCTAATCCGAATGTCACGATGCCCGAGTGGCTCAACGGCAAACCCGCCTTCGCGGGACGCGTCGCGGCCTTCGGCAACTGGGAGGTGATTCCCTACATCCTCAATCGCGAACGCAGCCACTTGCCCATCTGGACGGGCTTCGAGAAGACCGACCCGAAGCTTTCGCCGCACCTCGCACTGCTGGAGAAGCTCGTGGCCGATCACACGCCGACGTGGGGACCGTTGATGACTTACGACACCTTCATTCACGCCGCCGCGCTGGAGCATCTCAAGACCAAGAAGCCGCGCCTCATGTATGTCTGCTACGGCGAGCCGGACGAGTGGGCGCACGAAGGCCGCTACGACTACTACCTCCAAAGCATCCAGCACTTCGACCGCTTTGTGCGCGAACTGTGGGAAGCCGCTCAGGCCGACCCGGAAATGCGCGGCCACACCTCGCTCCTGCTCATCACGGACCACGGTCGCGGCACCAGCAACGTGTCATGGAAGAACCACGGCGCGAACATCGCCGACTCGCGCTTCATCTGGATGGGCGCGCTCGGCCCGGACACGCCCGTGCTGGGCGAGCGAACGAACGTGTCACCGGTGACGCAGAATCAAATCGCACCGACGGCGGCAGCGCTGCTGGGTTTGGATTACAAGGCCGAGCAGCCCCAGGCGGGGCCGGTGCTGCTGGATGCGCTGCCGAAGGCGGGCAAGTAGAAGTCGCGTTGTTCACCATCGCTTCAGGTCGTGGCACCCGTTCTCCCTCACCCTGACCCTCTCCCGCTGGGAGAGGGAACAGCCTCGTCCACGCCTCGTGAGTCCGAGCGCGTCCGTTCCAACCCACCGCTGGATACAATTCCCCCTCTCCTGGAGGGAGAGGGCCGGGGTGAGGGCGAAGGGCCGCTTGCACACGCAGCGTCGCCATACGCTAATGGTGAATCGTGGCTCCTCCTCAACTCCGGCCTGTGCGCCCCCGCTTTCAACATGGCGATGGACGAGGCGTTGCTCGAAGCCGTCGCCAGCCTCGGACGGCCCGTGCTGCGCTTCTACGGCTGGACCGAGCCAGCCGCCACCTTCGGCTACTTCCAGCACTTCGCGGAGATAGAGCGCACCACGCAACTGCGCCCGCTCATCCGCCGTCCGACCGGTGGCGGCCTCGTGCCGCACGACGCGGACTGGACTTACAGCGTCGTGATTCCGCCCGGCCACGTGTGGTATGCGCTCAACGCGGTGGACAGCTACCGCCGGATGCACGAGTGGATTCGCGCCGCCTTCGCCCGCCTCGGCGTGGCGACGGAGCTGGCCGACTGCTGCCGCAAGTCCGCGCCGGGGCAATGCTTCGTGGGCTGGGAGAAGTTCGACGTGCTCTGGCAGGGCCGCAAAATCGCCGGCGCAGCGCAGCGGCGGAACAAGCTGGGCCTGCTCATCCAAGGCTCCGTGCAGCCGCCGCCGGTGGGTTTGGAGCGCAGTAGTTGGGAAAAGGCGATGTCGCCGGAAAGCCACCGCGAACTCGCGCTCGCCGCTGAACTCCATGTCAGAGCCAAAGCGCTGGCAACGGAGAAGTATTCGCAGCCCGCGTTCAACGCCCGCCGTTGACCGAAGTCGCAGACTTCAGCCTGCGCGTCGAAGAATTCGCAACCCGAAGTTTGCGGCTACGGCGTTTGGGGGAAATGGCTGACATAGGCCCCCAGTTGAGGAACGCTTCAACCACGCAAAGAGAATGAAGTTGAACTTCACATCCGAGAGCGAACGCGCCCTGACCTTCGTTGAGACGATGTTTGTCGTCGTGCTACTTCTGCTCCTCATGTCGATGCTGCTGCCTTGGCTCTCGGCTAGCCGAAACTCTCGAACGAAAGCCGAACGAATGAAGTGCCACAACATCCAGCGCAGCATGGGCCTGGGCTTTCGCGTGTTCGCGAACGACAACGACGAGAAGCTCCCGTTCGCCGTCACCAACTCGCTTGCTTTTGGTAACGCGACCCAAGTCTGGGCTCACTTTCAGACCATGTCGAACGAACTGGGCAGCGCACGGATACTGATTTGCCCAACTGACCGGGAGCGCCTATCAAACATCAAATCGGACTTCGGTTCAGGCGCCTCGGGCCTGGCCTCCGCTGGCAATGCCGCCGTCAGTTTTGGGACTGGGTTGGATGCCGATGCGACTCAACCGAAAACTATTCTGCTGATTGACCGCAACCTCGTGACCAACTCATTGAACCTTAGAGAGAAGCTGCTCCTTTCTGTCACCAACCGCCCGCCGCCAGAGTGGGACCAGCGGATGCACAAATTTTGCGGTAACGCGGCTCTCGCCGACGGCAGCGTTCAGCAAGTATCCAACACCGGCTTGGCTGATTTGGTCCGCCTCCAAGGCATCGCCACCAACCGCCTGCTGCTGCCGCTGCTCCCGTAGCCGCTGGCTTCAGCCTGCACGTCACGCGATTCGCAACCTGAAGATTGCGACTACAGGCCAATCGGATGCCACGCCGTCTTCATTTCAACGGTGTCCAGAATCCAATACGGGTCTTCGCCGCGCTCGGTGAACCAGTCGGCCTCGGGGAGCGCGTGGTTGAAGTAGCGCTTGAGGTTCGTGGCGACGCCGGCCTGGAGTTGCGCGGAGATTTCCGGCACGCCCGCGCCGTCCACGATGGCGTTCACGTCCATGTGCGAGGCGATGTGCGGCGCGAGTTCGGCGCGCTTGCCGGCGAGGATGTTCACCACGCCGCCGGGGAGGTCGCTGGTGGCGAGGATTTCCGCGAAGGACAACGCGGGCAACGGCGCGCGCTCGGAGGGGATGACGATGGCGGTGTTGCCGCTGAGAATCACCGGCAGCAGCAGGGACACCATCGGCAGCAGCACCGGCAGGTCCGGCGCGAGCACGACGACGACGCCCATCGGCTCCGGCGTGGTGAAGTTGAAGTGCGGCGAGGCGACCGGGTTCACGCTGCCGAAGACTTGCTGATACTTGTCCGTCCAGCCGGCGTGATGCACGAGGCGGTCGCACACGCGGCCGACGCCGGTGCGCGCCTGTTCCAGCGTGACGCCGTGGGAGCGGGAGACCTCGGCGGCGAGGGCTTCGCGGCGGCTCTCGAGCATCTCGGCGGCGCGGTAGAGGACTTGGCCGCGGTTGTAAGCGGAGGCTTTCTCCCAGCCCGGCTGTGCGGCGCGCGCGGCGACGACGGCGTCGCGGAAGTCTTTGCGTGAAGCCCAGCAGTAGTTGTCGAGGTGCGCGCCGTCGGGGCCTTTGGCTTCGAGGCAGCGCCCGCTCTCGCTGCGGACGAACTTGCCGCCGATGTAGAGCTTGTAGGTCTTGCGGACGGTGAGGCGAGTGGTCATGGGCGTGATTTAGTGTGCGTGGAGGCTAGCCATCGCGGGGCGGAAGCGCAACCCAGCACCAGCTCCTTGACGTCCCCTGCCCTTGCGCCCAGTCTGCGGCCAATGAAAAAACTTCTGCTCCCCGTGCTCTTCGCCTCCCTCCTTGTGCCTGCCCGCGCGGCGGACACGGCCAAGCCCGCCGCCAAAGGCGCACCCATCACTGCTACCTTCTACATCACCGAGGTGAAGTGCAGCAGTTGCGCCAGCTCGATCGATGAGTCGCTGCGCAAGCTGCCGACCGTCACCAAGATTGACGACCTCAGCGAGAACACCGGCTTCGCGCTGATCACCTTTGACCCTCAGACCATCAGCCATCACCAAGTCGCCCAGGCCATCTTCGCCGCCGCGCCGGTCCACGGCGACCCCTACGTCGCCACGCTCAAGTTCACCATCCCCAACTACGCCAAGGGCGACAACGCTGCCAAGGTGGACGCCGTCTTTGCCCAGCATAAGAAGGACGTGAGCGTCGAGGTGAAGAACAAGGCCAAGGGCGAATTCCTCCTTCGCTTCGAGCCGCTCGCTGCCACGGCGGGCAAGAAAGGCCCGCAAGGCTGGACCGTCGAACAGTTCCGCGCGGCGATTCAGGAACCCGCGCCGAAGGGCCTGGGCCTGAGCTTCGAGGTGGCTTCCGAGCGGTAAGTGCGCGGTTCTCCCTGAACCTGGTAAGGGCCGCCTGCTGGTCGGCCTCCGGTCCCTCACCAGCAGCCGAGCCCCCCCGCAGCAGCGCGGTCCTGCCAGGTTCTGGGGCTGGAATCACGTCCGTCGGCGAACCGTTGGTCCCCCCGCCATTGCCCCTGATTCCGCCCCGCTATCCTTCCCCCCCGTGACGACTCTGCCCCTCCACGAACTCCACGCCGCCCTCGGCGCGACCTTTCTCACCGTCCACGGCGCGGAAGTCGTCGCTGACTTTGGCGATACGTCCGCCGAACTCACCGCCCTGCGCGACAGTGTCGGCCTCCTCGAGCTCAGCCACCGCAGCCGCCTCTGCCTCACCGGCGCGGACCGCGTCAAGTTCCTCCACGGCCAAGTCACCAACGACGTCCAGCGCCTCCGCGTGGGCGAAGGCTGTTACGCCGCCCTCGTCAACGCCAAGGGCAAGATGCACAGCGACCTCAACATCTACCGCCTCACCGACGAACTCCTCCTCGACTTCGAGCCTGGCTACACTGCCGCCGTCACGGAGCGCTTCGAGAAATACATCGTCACCGACGACGTTCAGCTCCTCGACGCCGCCCCGCACTACGGCCTCCTCAGCGTCCAAGGTCTCCGCGCCGCCGAAGCCATCGCAGCGCTCGGCCTACCGTGGCAACTCCCGGAAAAACCCCTCACCTTCACCACCCACGCCGACCCCACGCTCGGCCAGCTCTACCTGATGCGCCGTGTCGGCGGCTTCGACCTCTTCATCCCCACCGCCGCCCTCGGTGCCGTCTTCGACAAACTCCTCGCCGTCGCGAAGTCCCTCGGTGGCCGCGCCTGCGGCTGGCACGCGCTGGAGGCAGCCCGCATCGCCGCCGGCCTCCCCCGCTTCGGCCAGGACATGGATGAAACCAACCTCCCCCCCGAAGCCGGCCTCGAAGCCCGCGCCATCAGCTACAGCAAAGGCTGCTACATCGGCCAGGAAGTCATCGCCCGCATCCGCACCTACGGCCAAGTCGCTAAAACCCTGCGCTCCCTCCACCTCCCCGCCGACCTCACCCCACTCCCCGCGCGTGGCGACAAACTCTACGTCGGCGACAAAGAAGTCGGCCACCTCACCAGCTTCATCCCCGGCCACGCCCTCGGCTACGTGCGCAAGGAGCACAACACACCGGGCACCCAACTGACCCTCCGCACGGCGGCGGGCGATTGCACCGCGACAGTGGGGGGAGCAATGTCCGCCGCATGAATGCTCCGATATCCGGGGACGAACGCCACTTCTGGAGGCACTTCACTTGGGGCGTGCTACTGGGTGCCGGACTGGGCTGGCTGTTCTGGGCGATGTTCACCGAGGCTGCTGGTGGAAACTCCCTGTGGATGACGGTCGGCTGGGGAGCCCTCATCTGCGGTCTGCTGGCCGGCTGGTTTGGCGAGGATTTCTGGGAGTTCGCGGTGCGGGTGGTCACTTCGTGGTGGTGACATGAGCGATTACATCCAGGGTGGTCCACCGAAAACGCGCGAGGATTTCTGGCTGCACTTCGTCTGCGGCTTCGTGCTCGGCGGATTGGCTGGCTTCCGCGTCTTCGGACGACACTTTGTCGGCGATTCCGTTGCAGTCTTTCTGCTGACAGTGCTCGTCTGCGCCCTCGGCATCGGCTTCCTTGCCGGCCATTATCTCGACCGGTTTTGGGACGGGCTGCTGGGATGGTTGCGTCGGAGGTGAACACCAATTCCCGCGTGACTTTCCGCCGCCTGCGTGGCATTTCCTCCGCCGCTATGAAACAAACTCTATTGCTCTCCGCCACCGCTTTGCTCCTCAGTTTGGGCGTCGTCACCTCGCCCGCGCAGGACAAGAAAGACGCCAAGCCCGCCGCGAAGGAAGTCGCCGTGCTCAAGTTCAAAGACTTCGGCGACATCGTCGTGGAGTTCTTCCCCGACGTTGCGCCTAAGACCGTCGAGAACTTCAAGAAGCTCGCGAACGACAAGTTCTACGACGGCACGCAGTCGCACCGGCTCATCCCCGGCTTCATGATCCAGCTCGGCGACCCGCTCACGAAGGACGCCAGCAAAGAAGCCTTCTGGGGCACCGGCGACCCTGGCTACAAGATCAAGGCCGAGTTCAACGCCCGCCCGCACGACAAGGGCATCCTCTCCATGGCCCGCAGCGCCAACCCTGATTCCGCCGGCAGCCAGTTCTTCATCTGCTTCAAGCGCGCGGCCAACCTCGACAACCAATACACCGTCTTCGGCAAGGTCCTCAAAGGCCTCGACGTGCTCGACAAGCTCGAAGCCGTCCCCGTCGGCGGCGCGCAGGGGAGCAAGCCGCAGCGTCCCGTCCTCGTCGAGAGCATCAAGATCGTCGCCGCCGACTCCATCAAGTAAACTTGCCGCAGATTCAGTTTCGATCGGAACCCAACATTATGAACGACAAAGTCCGTCAAGCTTTCGCGCTGCTGAAAATCTCCGAAACAGCATCGAGTAAGGAGGGGAAACAGGCGTATCATGACTTGCTAAGCTTTTGGCACCCGGACAAGAATCGAGACAAAGACCGGCGGCTGAAATTGGCTGAAGAGGAAACCAAGAAAATCAACGCAGCTTACGAGGTTCTCACAGAGTTCTGGGAAACAGCTAACACGGCGTCGGCACCTGTCGCTCCAAGCCGTGGTAACCCAAGTAGCGGCTCGAAATTTACACCCGAAACGACGGAAGTCGCCCTCATCAACACCTGCCACGGCCAGATGGTCGTCGAGTTCTGGTCCGACGTTGCCCCCGGCCACGTCGAGAACTTCAAGAAACTCGCCCGCCAAGGCTTTTACGACGGCACCGCGTTTCACCGCGTCGTGAAGGGCTTCATGATCCAGGGCGGCGACCCGCTCACCAAGGACGCCGCGAACGAGGCCCGTTGGGGCACCGGCGGGCCGGGCTACAAGATCAAGGCCGAGTTCAACGACCGCCCGCACGTTCGCGGCGTGCTCTCCGCCGCGCGTTCCTCAGACCCGGACAGCGCCGGCTGCCAGTTCTTCGTCTGCCTCGCCGACGCGAAGTTCCTCGACCGCCAATACACCGCCTTCGGCAAAGTCATCGCTGGCGACGCAGTCCTCGAAGCCATCGGCAGCGTGGAAACCAAGAACGCTGGCGGTGGTGAGAAGAGCCGCCCGACGCGCCGCATGAGCGTGGAGAGCGTGCAGATCGTTCCCCGCGACTCGGTGAAGGCGTAACGCCTTGAACGCCGAACTGGTCCAACTCGCGCAGGCGCTGGTGGCCGTCGGTTGCCCACCGGAGAAGGCCGGTGAGATGGCGGCGCAACTGGACAAACGCGCCCGCCAGCTCGCGACGCAGCGGGACCAACCCTACGAGCAAGCCCTCGCACATTTGCTCACCCTGATGCGCCAAGGCTGGGCTGCGAAGGAACGTGGGTTGTAACGGGCTCGCTGGGCGCGTTCGACAATCCTAGACCGCCGAGCGCACCGTGGCTTACTGCCACGGCAGTTTGTCCAGGTCCACATTCCCGCCGGTGAGAACCACGCCGACGCGACGGCCACGGAACTTCTCCGGGGTGGCGAGCACGGCGGCGAGGGGGACGACGCCGGAGGGTTCCACCACCAGTTTCATCCGCTCCCAGACGAGGCGCATCGCGGCAATGATTTGCTCCTCCGTGACGGTGACGACGCCGCGTCCGTGCTGGCGGATGATGCCGAAGGTGCGTTCGCTCAACGAAGCGCGCAGGCCGTCGGCAATGGTCGCGGTGTTGGCATTGGCGAGTAGCTGGCCGTCGCGCAAGGAACGGAAGGCGTCGTCCGCCAGCGCGGGTTCAGCTCCCCAGACTTCCACCTGCGGCGCCAGCGCGTTCGCAACGAGGCAGAGGCCGCTCAGGAGTCCACCGCCGCTCACAGGCGCGACGAGGGCGTCGAGCTGTGGGACTTGCTCCAGAAATTCCACGCCCACCGTGCCCTGCCCTGCGATGACGGCGGGGTCGTCGTAGGGATGGATGAACACCGCGCCGGTCGCGCGCTGGATGCGGTCGGCCTCGGCCTGGCGCGCGGCGAGCGTCGGCTCGCAGAGCGTGAGCTGGCCGCCGTAAGCGGTGATGGCGCGCTGCTTGATGAGCGGGGCGTTGCGCGGGACGACGATGTAGGCGGGGATGCCGCGTTGCTGCGCCGCAAGCGCAAGGCAGGTGGCGTGATTACCCGAGGAGTGGGTGACGACGCCGTGGCGGGCTTGCTCGTCGGTGAGCTGGCGCACGGCGTTGAGCGCGCCCCGGAATTTGTAAGCGCCGCCGTTCTGGAAGTTCTCGCACTTGAAGAAGAGCGTCGCGCCCGCCTGCGCGTCGAGGCTGGTGCTGGTTAGCACCGGCGTGCGGTGCGCGGTGCCGGCGAGGCGCGCGACGGCGGCGTGGATGTCGGCAAGGGTCGGAGCCACAAGGGCGGGGAGTTTAGGAAGAGGCGGACGGAGCGCAACCACGGCGTGGAGAAAAGGGGAGCAGGGTTAGGATCAGGAGGGCGCGACGGACACTCCCCTTCTGCTCCTCCGCGCACCTCCACCTCACGGTGCCTTCGTCGCCGCCGGCTTCGGCACGAACTTCAGCGCCACGCCGTTGATGCAGTAGCGCTGGTCGGTCGGCGTGTTGAAGCCCTCGCCCTTGAAGACGTGGCCGAGGTGGCCGTTGCACTTCGCGCACAGCACTTCCACGCGCACGCCGCCGAAGCTGCGGTCCTCGCGCGTGCGGACGTTCTTCGCGTTGACCGGGTCGTAGAAGGACGGCCAGCCGCAGTGCGAGTCGAACTTGTGGGCGGAGGAAAACAGCTCCGCGCCGCACCCGCCGCAGACATAAGTGCCCGCACCCTGCGCCTTGAACTCCTCGTAAGCCTTGCCGTGAGCCCGCTCCGTGCCGGCCTCGCGCAGCACATGGTATTGCTCGGGCGTGAGCAGCTTGCGCCACTCGGCGTCGGTCTTGGTGACGGCGTTCGGGTCGGAGGCGGCTGGCTGGCTGGGCGTGGGCATGGCGATAGGGGGTGAACTCTGCGGAGCGCAGCCGACCACCAGGACGAGGGCGAGACTCAAGAACAGGCTGGCGTGGCTGCGTTTCACGCCGGGACGATACGGCTGGCAGCGCACGGTGCAAGGACGCGCTCGAAAGTGTTGCTGATCCCCGGCTGCCCACGGAGCGCGCCCCCACGCCCGCCGCCGGCCTTTCCGCCCGCCTTTCCGGTTGACGCCTCCGCAGCCATCGCGTGTATTTCCGCGATGCAAAAACGACTGTTCAATGCCCTCGCTGTCACTCCGTTTACGGCCCTTGCCGCCGCCCTGACGCTGCTCGCCACGGCGGCCAGCCTCCGCGCCGACGTCAAGTTGCCGACCATTTTCTCCGACCACATGGTGCTCCAACAGGGCCAGAGCGTGCCCGTCTGGGGCTGGGCGGATGAGGGTGAACTGGTCGTCGTGCAATACCGCGACCAAGTCGTCCAGACCCGCGCCAAGAACGGCAAGTGGCAGGTGAAGCTCGCCGCGATGCCCGCGACCGCCTCGCCGGCGACGCTGCTCGTGATGGGCAACAACCGCACCGAGCTGAAGAACGTCGTGGTCGGCGAGGTGTGGATTGCCAGCGGTCAGTCGAACATGCAATGGGCCTTGCGCCAGAGCGTGAACGGACAGGCCGCCGCTGCTGCCGCCTCGAACCCGAACCTCCGCCTCTTCTACGTGCCGCGCGTGAAGTCGCCCACGCCCGTCGCCGACCTCCTCGCCCCCGCCAACACCGCCAAGCCCGTCTGGACCGTCGCCAGCCCGGAGACTACGCCGGACTTCTCGGCGGTGGCTTACTTCTTCGGGCGCGACTTGCAGAAGGCGCGCGGCGTGCCGGTGGGCATCATTCACACGAGCTGGGGTGGCTCGCCCGCCGAGGTCTGGATGAGCGAGCGCGTGTTGAGCAGCAACCCGAGTTACAAGAAGGACATCTTGGACGCCTACCCGACCGCCGTGGCCAACGCTGAGAAGGCGAAGGCGAAGTTCGACCTCGACTCCGCCGCTGCCAAGGCCGCTGGCAAGCCCTTCACCGCCCGAGCCCCGGGCGCTCCGTGGCGGCCGACCGAACTCTACAACTCGATGATTCACCCGCTCCTGCCATTCGCCATCAAGGGTGCCATCTGGTATCAGGGCGAGTCCAACGCGGGCCGCGCGTGGCAGTATCGCACGCTCTTCGCGGACATGATTCAGAACTGGCGGCAGGACTGGGGCCAAGGGAACTTCACCTTCCTCACCGTCCAGCTCGCGCCCTTCACGAAGATTCTGCCGGA
Organism: Verrucomicrobiota bacterium; assembly: GCA_039796295.1. Lineage (GTDB taxonomy): Bacteria > Verrucomicrobiota > Verrucomicrobiia > Limisphaerales > SXTU01 > SXTU01. Next base: position 59,871 of record JBDKJY010000026.1, on the reverse strand, counting down.
GCCGGTGGACAGCACTTGGGCCGAGCTGCGCGAAGCGCAAATCATCGCCAGCAAGAACGTGGGCAACGCCAGCACCGTGGTCATCACCGACGTGGGCAACGAGACCGACATCCACCCGCAGGAGAAGGAACCCGTCGGCGCGCGGCTGGCGCTGGTGGCGCGCAAGTTGACCTATGGCGAAAACATTGTCGCCACCGGCCCAACCTACAAGAGCGCGCGCTTCAGCGGCGGCAAGGCGACCGTGACTTTCTCCGACGTGGGCAAGGGTCTCGAATCGCGCGGCGGCGAGCTGAAGGGCTTTGCCGTCTGCGGCGCGGACGGCAAGTTCGTCTGGGCCAACGCAAAGATTGTCGGCACGGACAAGGTCGAGCTGACCAACTCCGCCGTAAAGCAACCCACCGCCGTCCGTTTCGGCTGGGCGAACTTCCCCGTGGTGAACCTGTGGAACAAGGACGGCCTGCCCGCGCACCCATTCCGCACGGACAACTTCCCGCTGTCCACGCTCCCGAAGCCGCCCGTCACGGCGAAGAAGTAGGTCGGCGGGCTGCGGGTTTTTACTGACTGGCCCGGCGTAGCAACGTGGCGTCCGATTCCCGCGCTTATGATCAGACAAAGGCACAAAGTTTCGGAGGCTGGACCTTGAAGGTCCGCCTCAACTGGGCAGCTATCCTGTTGGCCGTGCTGGGCGGGACGCTCGCAACGTTCTACCGCCCCGCAGCACCCGCGCCGCAGCCACTGCCGCAGCCGTTGCCGTTGCCGTTGCCGTTGCCGCTGACTTTGTCCATCCACGACGCCGTCCTGGCCCACGACCTTGACCGCGTCCGGCAGCTGATTCTGGAAAACCCAGACCTCGTCAACGCCCGCACCGAGAAGGGTGACACCCCGCTCTACATCGCCTCGCTCAAAGGCTACAAGCAGATGGTGCCGCTGCTCCTACAGCTAGGCGCAGACCCGAATCCTGCGCCGAACTCGCGCCAGGAAACTCCGCTCTCCATCGCGCGGGAGTTCAACATGTCCAAGACCGCCGCCACCCTCATCAGCGCCGGGGCGCGCGAAGACGACCGTTCGCGCGGCGCGCAGCTTCGCTACCTAGCGACGAAGCGCGACTCGGTGGCCTTGAACGAACGGCTCGCCCAAGCCCGCCACTTGGTGAACGCCCCCGACGCCTACGGCCAGACGCCGTTGACCTTGGCCGTGGGCGCGGACAAGGCCGATTTGAACTCCGTGCTGGTCCTGCTGAACTGGGGCGCGGATCCGAACGTGACGAATCAATTTGGCGGCACGCCCTACTCCGTCGCCGTCGAGCGCGAGCATACCAACCTCGTCACCCTGCTCAAGCAACACGGCGGGAAGGAAACTCCCATCACCCGCTCCGCTCCGCTCCGCAGCGCCGCGCGCAAGAACCTGCTGGTCGAGTTGGAAACGCAGCTAAAACAGCACCCGGATTGGGCCAACGCGCCCGACGACATGCTCCGCCCCCCGCTGCACTACGCGAGCTTTGCTGGGGGCGCGAAGATCGTTTCGCTCCTGCTCCAGCACGGCGCGGACGTGAACCGCCGGGACTTCGCCGACAACACCGCCCTGCAGATCGCCGCCCAAGCCGGCCACGACGAAGTCGTTGCCGCCCTGCTCGCCGCCAAGGCCGACCCGAACGTCCGCAACCGCCAACAGATGACGCCACTATTGCACGCGGTCGGACGCGGCTCGACCAACGCCGTCGCCCAGCTCCTCCGCGCCGGAGCCGACCCGAAGGCCGCGAACAACCTCGGTCAAACCGTGCTCCACGCCGCCGCTGGCGCAGGTTCCGTCGAGCTGGTGAAGCTCTGTCTGGAACGCGGCTTGGACGTGAACTGCCGGGACTTTCAGCGCTCCACCCCCCTGCACTTCGCCGCGCTGCGCGGCAACAACGACGTCGTGAAGCTCCTCCTCGAACGCAAAGCCAACCCGACGCTCAAGGACGTGAACGGCGAAACCCCGGCCTCGCTGTCCGAGAAGCGCAAACAGGAAGAGACCGCCAAGCTGCTGCGCCCCCCTCCGTAAGCCCTCCGCTTTGGTCAGAAAGCTGGAGGCAAAAACATGCAGCCTTCAACTTTCTGCCCCCCAACTTTCTGACTCAACCGGTGTCCCTGATTTCCCCTTGCCCACCGGCGCTTCACCCCGTTTTATCCCGCTCATGAAAAATCGTCTGCGCTCCCTCCTCAGCTTGTTCGCCACCGCCTTGCTCACCCCCGCGCTGCACGCGGCGGAAGCCAAACCCCTCCGCGTCGCCTGCGTCGGCGACAGCATCACCTACGGCGCCGGCGTGGAGCACCGGGAAAAGAACAACTACCCCAAGGTCCTCGGCGAATTGCTCGGCGAGAAATATGAAGTGAAGAATTTCGGCCTCAACGGCGCGACCCTGCTCAAGAATGGCGACTTGCCGTATTGGAAGACTCAGGAGTTCGACCGCGCGAACGCCTACCAGCCGGACGTCGTCGTCATCAAGCTCGGCACGAACGACTCGAAGCCGCAGAACTGGAAGCACAAAGCCGGGTTCGCCGCCGACGCCCGCGCGCTGGTGGCGCACTTCCAAGGGCTGCCCACGAAGCCCAAGGTCTTCGTCTGCCTGCCCGTGCCCGTCTATGAAACCAAGTGGGGTATCAACGAACCCGTCGTGAAGGGCGAAGTCATCCCCATCCTTCAGCAGCTCGCCAAAGAGATGAAGCTGCCGACCATCGACCTCTACACAGCCCTCAGCGCCAAGCCCGAGCTGTTCCCCGACAAGATTCACCCCAACGCCGCCGGGGCGAAACTCATCGCCGAAGCCGTTGCCAAGGCACTCGCGGCGAAATAGCCCGTGGCCCGCGACGCCCTCGTCGCCGGAGTTAACTCACGCAAAGGACGTAACGACCGAGCAGCTTACTTGCAAGCTGTGCTCGTCGGGGTGCTTCACTCAACGGGTGGAAACTGTCGTGGCCGGCAAAGTCATCCCCAACGCCTCCATATCCGTGTTCCCCCGTGTCCATCCGTGGTTGAAATTCAGCTCCTGTTTCACCTGCGGAATCCAAGTTGAAGTTCCTTCCCTTCCCGCCAGTCTGCCCCTCTCCATCAAATGCCAACCAACGACTCTCCCACCGACACGCTGCAAGGCGTCGAGCAGCTCCGTCAGGCCCGCGAGGACATTCTCCGCGAGGTCCGCAAGGTCATCATCGGCCAGCAGGACGTGATTGATGACGTGCTGACGTGCCTCTTCAGCCGCGGCCACGCGCTCATCGTCGGCGTGCCCGGCCTCGCGAAAACGCTGCTCGTCTCGACCATCGCGAGCATCCTCGACCTCAAATACAAACGCATCCAGTTCACGCCCGACCTGATGCCCTCGGACATCACCGGCACGGATGTCATCGAGGAAAATCTCACGACCGGCAAACGCGAGGTCGCCTTCCTCCCCGGCCCGATTTTCGCCAACATCATCCTCGCCGACGAAATCAACCGCACGCCGCCCAAGACCCAAGCCTCATTGCTTCAGGCCATGCAGGAACGCGAGGTCACCGTCGGCAACAAGACCTACAAACTCGACGCGCCTTTTCTCGTGCTCGCGACGCAAAATCCGATCGAGCAGGAAGGCACCTATCCGCTCCCCGAGGCGCAGCAGGACCGCTTCATGTTCAACATCTACATCGGCTACCCGACCGAGGCCGAGGAAACCCAAATCGGCCTCGCCACCACCGTGGACGCCAAGCCCGACCTCCAGACCGTGATGAAAGCCGAGCACATCCTCCGCTACCAGGCCATCGTCCGAAAAGTCCCCGTCGCCAATCACGTCGCCGCCTACGCCGCGAAGCTCGTCCGCGCCACCCGCCCCGGCCAGCCCGACAGTTCGGACATCGCCAAGAAATGGCTGCAATGGGGTGCCGGCCCGCGCGCGGTGCAAAACCTCCTGCTCGGCGGCAAGGCTCGCGCCATCCTGCGCGGCAATTTTCACGTCTCCACCGACGACATCCGCGCCTGTGCCACGAGCGTCCTGCGCCACCGCCTCATCCCCAACTTCGCCGCCGAGGCCGAAGGCATCGACACCGTGAAGGTGATTCAGGAACTCGTGAAATCCGTCCCCGAGCCGAAGGAGTAAACGCGGTTCATCTTCCCCGTGACCGCCGGCTCCCACTTCCTCGACCCCGCGATTCTCGCCAGCCTGCCCAACCACGAGTTGGTCGCGAAGCGGCTCGTGCGCGGCGTCTTCGTCGGCTACCACAAAAGCCCCGACTTCGGTTACAGCGTCGAATTTGTGGACCATCGCGACTACGTCCCCGGCGACGACCTCCGCACCGTCGATTGGCGCGTCTGGGCGCGGAAGGACAAGTATTACGTCAAGCGCTTCGAGATGGAGAGCCAGCTCAAGGCCACCATCGTCCTCGACACCTCGCGCAGCATGGACTTCGGCGACGGCCGCCTCACGAAACTCACCTACGCCTCCTACCTCGCCGCGAGCCTCGCCTATCTCGTCATCCACCAAAACGACATGGCCGGCCTCGTCACCTTCGACGACAAGATCCAGAACTACCTCCCGCCCCGCGGCAGCCGCGCGCATCTCCGCAGCCTGCTGCACATCCTCGGCGGCATCAAACCCGGCCCCGCGACGAATGTCCCCGCCGCCTGCCATCATCTCGCCGACACGATGAAATCGCGCGGCATGGTCATCCTCATCAGCGACCTGCTCGACGACCCCGCCGAAGTCCTCAACGCCCTCCGCCACTTCCAGCACAAGAAACACGACGTGATTGTCTTCCACGTCCTCGACGACGGCGAACTCGACCTGCCCTACCAGGAACTCGCCAACTTCCGCGACCTCGAATCCGGCGCGCGCCTCGCCGTGGACCCCGCCGCCTTCCGTCCCGAATACCGCCGCCGCATCGGCGCCTTCTGCGACGAACTGAGCCAGGGCTGCCTCCGCACGAACATTGATTACCATCTCGTCCGCACCTCCGAGCCGCTGGAAAAAGTCCTCTCCAGCTACCTCAAGTTCCGCATGAGGAGGGCACGGTGAAGTCATCCCCCAGCACCGGCCGGTGGAATCGCCGTGAGGCCGAGACGCGCTTCTTCTCCCTCTCCCTGAACCGTGTCGTAGCGCAGGTTTCCAAACCTGCTGTGTCGCCGATTTCCAAATCGGCGGGGCGTGGGAAGTCCGGGCACGCGCCGTTCGCCCAGCGGCCACCGGGTTTGGAAACCCGCGACACAGCAGACTTGGAAGTCTGCGCTACAGGGCGCTCTGGTTCCGGGACTGAAATCGCGGCCGTTGGCGGGCCGTGGGTTCCCTCCATGAAACTCCCGCAGATTCAAGGCGACCACAGATTGGATTCCCCATCTGCGGTCGCCCTGAATCTGCGGGAAAACCTCTGCGGTTCGTCCTCCCGTCGCCCGCTTCATCCCCCCGGCCTTCACCGGCAACCCGTATGAGCTTCCTCAGCGGCGCATTTCTCTTCGGTCTGCTTGCGGTCGCCGCGCCGGTGGTGATCCATCTCATCCACCGCCAGCACTACCCCGAGCGCCGCTTCACCACCCTGCGGTTCTTCAACCGCACCATCAAACACAACGTCCTCCAGAACCGCCTCATCGACCGCCTCCTCCTCGCGCTCCGCGTGCTCGCGCTCATCGCCCTCGCGTTCGGCCTCGCCCGTCCGTTTTGGAAAAACAGCTTCGGCGAGAAGCGCCTCTCGCTCGTCATCGTCCTCGACAACTCCCCGAGCATGGCCCGCCTGCGCGACGGCAAATCCCTCTTCCACCACGCCCAAGCCGCCGCCCAATCCGCCCTCGCCCAACTCGGCCCCAACGACCGCGCCGAACTCCTCCTCACCGCCCCGCTCGCCGCGCCCACCCTCTTCCCCGACCGCGCCGCTCTCGACCGCTCCCTCGCCCAACGCGCCGGCCAGCCGCTCGGCCTCTGGGTCGGCGGCGCGCAAGGAGCCGCGCTCTCCGTTCCCGGCCTCACCACGAATCACACCACCCTCCGCGCCGCGCTCGCCCGCGTCCCCGCCGACGCCCACGTCGGCCTCGTCACCTTCGGCCCCGACACCGCCCCGCGTCTCGACTACGACCTGGCGCGGGTGAAAGCCGCCTTGGCCCAAGCCAAACTCTCCCCCCTCGCCGGCCACGCTCCCGACGCCCTCGCCCGCGCCGCCCAACTCCTCCACCAATCCCACGACGGCGACCGCAAACTCCTCCTCCTCTCCGACCTGCAAAAATCCGAGTGGGCTGCAGCATCTCTCCCTCGCCCCCTCGGAGGGGGAGAGGGCCGGGGTGAGGGGGCGGCCCTCGTTTCACCCAACGCGCCCGACCTTCACGGCCTCTCCCTCATCACCATCCCCTTCGAGCCAGCCCGCGCCCCCGGCGCAAACCTCGCCATCCAAGACTGCGCCGCCGAGCGCCGCGAAGCCGGCTTCGGCCAGACCATCAACGGCTTCGCCACCATCCGGAACCACAGCGTGCAACCCTCCGACAACGCCACCCTCTCCGTCACCGCCGGCCCGCGCAGCCGCGCCGTCGAGGTGAAGCTCCCGCCCATTCCGGCGAACAGCGCGCTGCGCGTGGACTTCCCCATCACCATCACCGGCCGCGACCGCAACCTCCTCTGCACCGCGCGCCTCACCAGCGCCACCGACCCCTTCCCCCACGACGACACCTGGCATTTCCAAGTCGCCGTGCGCCCGCCCCTCACCGTCCTCTGCGTCAACGGCACGCCCGCCGCCGCCGCGTCCGACCGCGAGACCTTCTTCCTCGTCAACGCCCTCGCCCCCCGCGCCGCCGCCGTCGCCGAGACCGACACCGACGTGCGCGAGTGCGACCTTGCCGAACTCAAGGACCGCCAGCTTTTCCAATACGCCGTCATCATCCTCGCCGGCGTGCCCACACTCGACGCCGAGCTGCGCGACAAGCTCGCCAAGTTCGTCGACGACGGCGGCGGCCTCCTCGTCTTCCCCGGCGCGAAGACCACGCCCGAGGAATACAACGGCTGGAAATTCCTCCCCGCCCGCGTGACCGCTCGCAAGACCGGCAGCTTCAGCTACGTGCAGTCCCTCGACGACACCACGCCCGAATTACTCGAAGTCCGCGACCGCGTCGGCTCCGGCCTCTTCGCCCTCAGCGCCAGCACGCGCCTCACGCTCGAACCCGCCGCCACCGCCCGCCCGCTCGCACGTTTCGCCGACGGCTCGCCCGCACTCGTCGAAGCCGCTTCGGGAAAAGGCCGCGTCATCTTCGCCGCCGCCGGTGCGCACGCGGGCGACAGCGACTGGCCCATCCGCCCCGCCTTCGTCATCCTCGTGCGCGGCCTCGTGAAATCCCTCGGCGCACCGTCCACGCCCCCCACGCTCGCCCCCGAGCGCCTCGCCGGCTCCGGTGCCTCCGCGCCCATCCCGGTGGAATTCACCGGCGCAACCCCCGCCGTCTTCCGCCAGCGCGCCGAGAAGTCCGGCCCCGCCTACGACCCGCTCTTCTGGTTCGCCAACGCCCGTTCCGTGCAACTCCCCGCCGCCCCCGACGCCGGCCATTACCTGCTCACCACCGTGCCCGGAGCCGGCCCCGGCCTCCTGCGCGAACCCGCCCTCGGCGCCGCCGTCACACCCGTCTCCCTGAACCACAGCCCTGCCGAAAGCGCCCTCGCCCCCCTCACCGCCGCCGACCTCACCCGCCTCCTGCCCAAAGCCGAAATCACCTTCACCCCCACGGTCCCCGCCCAACTCCACACCGGCACCGAACTCTGGCGCTGGCTCCTCTTCGCCGCGCTCCTCTTCCTCGTCGTCGAATCATTGCTCGCTTGGCGCTCCGCCAGCGAATCCTCGGAGCGTGGAAAATGACCGCCCTCCTCACCCACCTCGCCCTGCTCTTCGACGGCTCTTGGAGCCTGTTGGCCGAGCGTCTCGGCGTGGCGACGTGGACCTTCGAGCCCGGCGGAAAAACCCTCCTGCTCGCCGGCCTCGCGGTCGCGCTCGTGCTCGTCGCGGTCTGCTACTACCGCACCACCGAAGGCCTCATGTTGCGCTCGCGGCTCGCCCTCGGCGCGTTGCGCTTCCTCTCGCTCCTCCTGCTCCTCACGCTCGTCAGCGGCGCGGTCTGCTCCGTGGATGTCTTCCGCACCCAACGCCCCGAACTCCTCCTGCTCGTGGACAACTCCCCGAGCATGAACCTGCCCGACGGCCCCACGAACCGCCTCGCCACCGTCGAGCAAACGCTCGCGCAAGCCGGCCTGCTCCGCCGCCTCGAAAGCCAGTTCCACGTCCGCGTGCAGCACACCGGCCCGGCCCCGTCATCCGCCGCGCCGCAAGACCTCGCCCGCTCCCTCATCCACGCCGCAGCCCAGCCCGCGTCGCAGCCACTCGCCCACATTCTCCTCGTCTCCGACGGCGTCCAGTTGAGCGGCGAACGCCTCGCCCGCGCTGCTGCGGAACTCCCCGCACCCGTCAGCGCGCTCGTCGTCGGCCAGACGAATGCCCGCGATGTCATTCTCGAAAACCTCTCCGTCCCGCCCTTCGTTTACGCCAAGGACCGCGTGCTCATCTCCGCCGAGCTGCGTTCGCCCGGCCTTTCCGGCGAAGCCACGCTGCGCCTCGCCAGCCTCCGCGCCGGTGCGGAAAAAGAAATCGCCACGACCAAAATCACTCTCGCGCCCGGCGGCGAATCGCTCGTCGCGCGTCTCGAATTCCCCGCCACCGAACCCGGCCTTCAGCGCTTCATTGTCCGCGTCCAGCCCGTCGCCGGCGAACTCACCACGCTGAACAACGAAGCCGCGTTCCACCTCGACGTGCGGCCCGAGAAGATTCGCGTGCTCTTCGTCGAGGGTGAGCCGAGCTGGGAGTATCGCTACGCGCGGCAGGCTTTGCTCGCTGACCCGGCGGTCGAGTTCCACGGTCTCGTGCGCCTGCCCGGCGACGAGTGGTTCTACCAAGGCCCGACTAACCGCACCGACGCCAAGCCCGTGCTCCGCGCGCCTCGCGACGGCTTCCCCGCCACGCCCGCCGAGCTGAACCACTTCGATGTCCTCATCCTCGGCGACCTCGAACGCAAAGTCTTCGAGCAGGCGCGACGCTTCGAGCTGGTCGAAGCCTTCGTGCGCCAGCGCGGCGGCGGCCTCGCGACCCTCGGCGGGATGAAGGTTTACGCTGCTGGCAATTACGAAGGCACGTTGCTCGCGCAGATGCTCCCGGTCGAAGTCGTCCGCGAGAAGACCATGCAGCTCGTCAACCGCTTCAACGTCCAGCCCACGAGCCAGGGCCTCGTGCATCCCGTGCTGCAACTCGAAGGCGACCCCGTGAAGAACGAGCAGGCCTGGACCACGCTCCCGTGGGTCGAGGGCGGCAACGCTTGGCGCGCGCTCAAGCCTGGCGCGACGCCGCTCCTCCTGCATCCCACGCTCCGCACGCCCGCCGGCCCGCGCCCCGTCGCCGCCGCGTGGCCCTACGGCGCGGGCCGCATCTACTCGACCGCGCTGGACGGCACCTGGCATTGGCGGCTCGCGCGCAAGGCGGACACGGATTACCACCAACGCTTCTGGGGCCTGCTCATCCGCTGGCTCGCCAACGACCCGCGTCTCAGCCAGCCCAGCGCCCCGCTCATGCTCGACGACCCGTTGCTCGAAGTTGGCAAGCCCGCCGCCTTCTCCGTGAACCTCCGCGACACCGACGGCAACTCCGTGACCGACGCCGCCGTCGAGTTCACCGTGGAAGCCCCCGCCGGCGAACGCCTCCTCGCTCGCGCCTCCTCCGACCCCGCCGCACCGGGCCGTTACGCGCTCCGCTACACGCCGTCGCAACCCGGCGACCACGTCATCAAGGCCACCATCACCGGCCCCGGCGACCAGCACCGCGAGCAACAACTCACCTGCACCGTCAGCCCGTCCCGAGCCGAGTTCCGCCAAGTTTTGCCTGACGCAACCGCCCTCGCCGACCTCGCCGCCGCCAGCGGTGGCACGAGCCTGCCGCTCGCGAAACACGCGGAACTGAAGCTGCCCGCCGCGCCCTCAAGCGTCGCCGTGCAACGCGTCGTGGTGAATGTCTGGCAGGCACCCGGCGTGTTGCTGCTGCTCCTCGCCACCCTCTGCGCCGAATGGCTGCTGCGTAAACGGAGGGGCCTGGCGTGAGCGAAAGACTTTTGGACCACAGAGACACGATGAACACAGAGAAAAACAGGGGATTTGTTCTGAAGGTTCTTCTCTGTGTTCATCGTGTCTCTGTGGTCCAACTCCGGCGGTGAAAATCAAGTGACCGACCCGAACCTCCAATCCACCTTCGAGACGCTGCGCTCCCGCGTGCTGGCGGTCGCAGCGCTGCATCGGCGGTGCGCGCTGGCGGAGGGCGCGGGCTGGCTCGTGTGGGTGTTGGCCCTGCCCCTGCTCGCGACGGCGGGGCTGGAGCGCGCCGTGGGCTTGCCGTTCTGGTTGCGCGCACCCGTGTTACCGCTGCTTGCCGTGGCGTTCGCGTGGTGGGGCTGGCGGCGAATCATCCGCCCGCTGCGTGAGCACTACACCCCGACGCGCGCCGCCCTGCTCATCGAGGCACGCCGGCCTGAGCTGGGTTCCCGGCTCGTCAGCGCGCTCGAAGTTTATCCCGACCTCGCAGCCGAGCGCCCGCGCTTCGACCCGGCGATGGTCGGCGCGCTCGTCTTGCACACGCAGCGCGTCACGGCGCAGGAGGATTTCTGCGCGGTGATTGACCGCCGGCCCGCGCGCCGACAACTCCTCGCCGGCGGCGTCACGCTGTTGCTCTGGCTCGCGGTTTTCATTTTCGACAGCACCGGCATGAGCCGCGCGCTCGGCAACTTCGCCCGCGCCTGGAGCGAGGTTCGCAACGTCGCGCAGAAGGCGACGGGCGCGGAAATCGTCGTCGCGCCGCTGGACCTGCCCGCGTATCTCGTCGGCAGCAGCGTCACCTTGCGCGCGAGCCAGCGCGGGTTTCGCAGCGAGGAGATGCAGGTCTTCACCCGTGCCGAGGGCGATGCCGAGTGGCACGCCGCGCCGTTGCGCGTGGACGCCGAGGGGCGCGCGGCCCACAGCGCCACGAACGCGGCGAAAACCTTCGAGTGTTACTTCGCGTCCGGCCGCATCCAGAGCCGGCGCGTCACGGTCAACGTTACCGAGCGGCCGCGCATCGTGAACCTCACCGTGGAATACGAGCTGCCCGCCTACGCCCGCCGCGCGCCCATCGTCCAGCCGCGCAGCGATGGCAATCTCAAGGCGCTCTTTGGCAGCTCGGTCGTGCTGACCATAGAGGCGAACAAGGCGCTCAAGACCGCCGTGATGACGCGTTCGTTCGCGAAGGAGCCGGAGCCGTTCAGCACCGGCGGCCGCCACGCCCGCGCCGTCGTGCGCCTCGACCTCGACCAGTGGCGCACCGACGAACGCCCCGCCATCCCCGAGAGCTACCGCCTCACGCTCACCGACGAATTCGGCTACACCAACGCCGACGCCGGCCACGCCTTCGAGCTGGTCGTGCAGAAGGACCAAGCCCCAACGATTTCCTTCGTCGGCCTGCCGCACAAATCGAGCGCGCAGGAGCCGCACATTCTGGAGAAGAACTTGGCCGGCATCGCGCTGACCGTGCGCGCGCAGGACGACTGGGGCGTGGGCAAAATCACGTTGCATTATCGCCTCGAAGACCTCGAAACCAGCGCCGAGAAGCTGAAGGACAGCCGCACGCGCCGCTTCGATGTGCCGCGCGCCGAGGTGCCGCAGTTGAGCCTGCTGCGGCTGGCGGAGCTGGGCGCGACGGTCGGCCAGCGCATCGTCTTTTGGGCCGAGGTCGAGGACACCTACGACCTCGAACCGCAGCGCGGCCCGCACACCGCGCGCACGCCGGCCTATAAGCTCGCGGTCGTGTCGCAGGAAGATTTGTTCACCGAGGTCGTTTACAAGGACGACTGGTCCACGCAGTGGTATGACGCGCTGAAGGTCGCCACCTTGAGCGACCGCGAAGTCCCCGTCCGCCAGTCGCCCGACCGCGAGCCGTCCGCCAAAGTCGCCGAGAAATTGCTGAACGCCCCGCAACTCACCGACCGCCTGCGCGGCGCGGACCGGCGCTTGGTGCAGGATTACTTTGACAGCCTCAACCTCGGAAAGGCCAAGTGAGGAAGCAAGCCATGAATGCGATGCTGATGCCAATCCTGACCGGGCCAATTCGCTTCCTCGTAGCCCTACTTGTCTCGCTTGTCGCCGCGCACCTTGGCGCCGCCGAACCCAAGCCCCGCGCCGGCACCGACTGGATTGCCACCCTCTCCGGCAAAGCCTCCGATGCCCCCGTGGACACCGGCGTCATCGGCCTGTCCGCCGACGAGCTTTCCGCCGTGCTCGCCAATCCCGAGCAGATCGAGGCTGATGCCGAGGTGCCGCAGGATTTTGTCCGCAACCGCCGCCGCTTCGTCATCCGCGAGATGAAGTTCAACGCCGACTGGGACACCGACCCCACGTCGCTCCCCGCGATGGTGGACCAGTTCCGCCGCCGCACCGGCATGGACGCGCAGTCGCTCCAGCCGCGCAAGCCGCTCACCTTCGACGACCCCGAACTCTTCGACTGGCCGCACGTCTTCATGACCGCGCACAACGCCTTCACGCTCTCCGAGGCCGAGACCGCCGGCCTCCGCCGCTACCTCGACCACGGCGGTTTCCTGCACGCGGACGACTGCCTCTACGGCTTCCCGTTCGGCCCCGCGTTTCACAGCGAGCTGAAGAAGGTTTATCCCGACAAGGAACTCGTGCCGCTCGAACCCGCGCACCCGGTCTTCGGCACGTTGCTCAAGCAGAAGTTCTCGTGGGCGTCGCTGAACGAGGTCGGCCTCCCCCGCGTGCTCAAGCAGAACGCGTTCGAGTTCATCGAAGTCGGCGGCCACCTCTCCGTGCTCTACACGCCGCCGGACCTCGGCTGCATGTGGGAAATCTCCAGCCCGCCCACGCCCTCGAACCCGCTCGGCGCGGGGATGCACAGCATTGATTCGATGAACCCCGGCGGCCGCGAAGCCGCCTACCGCATGGGCGTGAACATCATCTTCTACAACCTGACGCACTGACGTGAAGTTCAAGGTTCAAAGTTCAAGGTTCAAAGTCGGCGCTTCACAGCGGCCCGTAGTGTCAAACGAATGCAGCCAGGCGAATCGAACTGATAATTCATCCTGCCCCCATTCCTTTGCCACCATCCCTTTGCCAATCTCGGCTTGCTGGGTTTTCGGCTTCGCACTCGCCTTGCTCCTCCTCGCCCTCCCGTCGCCCGCCGCCGAGACCAATCCACCCGCCCCTCTCACCATCCTCGCCGCACCTTCCGCCGCCTATCCGCGGGTGAAGTCGAAATACTCCGGCTTCGACGTGAACCCCGTCACGCAGGCCGTGCGCGCTGCGAGCCGCGAGGAGGAGGCCGTGCTGTTCCCGCGCTGCGGCGGGCCATTGGAGTTCCAGCTCACCGTCACGGCCAACGGCGCAGACCGCAGCGCGAAGTTCACCGGGGCCATCACGGACTATTTCGGCACGGAGCTTCGGAAGGTAGCCGCCACTGTCTCGGTCAAGGCGGGCACCAACGCCTCCCACACCCTCACCGTCACGCCGACGGAGCAGCACTTTGGCCCGTTCCTGTTTGCTGGCACGTGGGCGGAAGTCGGCGGCACGAACCAGGGCGAGTTCTCCGTCGCCGCCGGGCAGGCGAACTGGCGGCTCGGCCTCGAAGACTTCGAGTCGGTGAAATATCCCGAACCGGGCGCGCTCTTGGAAAACTCGCCGGCAGCCAAACATCGCGGCCAGCGCGGGCTGGTCGTGCGTTGGCCCGCGAGCACCGCGCCCGCGCCGCCTCCCGGCAAGAAGGCCACGCCCAACAACCGCTCCCTCCCGCTCGACCTTGTCCTCGCCGCGCGCCCGGTGAAGCTCGGCGTCTGGCTCAAGTCCACCAACGACGTGCAGCTGACCGCACGGCTCCGCGACCCCGGCGTGGACGCGCAGCAGCGCAACAACCCCGACACCTGGACCATCGGCCCCGTCGAGGTGCCCGCTGGCGACTGGCGCTATGTCGAGATTCCGATGCCCGGCTTCAGCCGCCCGCTGGCGAAGCGCAAATCCGCCAACGAACCCAACGGCATTGTGGATTACCCGCTCACCTTGCAGAGCCTCGACATCAGCGCCGCGGCCGGCAGCGAGGTCTTCCTCGATGACCTCGACCTCTGGACCCAGGGCGAGCGCGACGGCAGCCTCCAACTCCGCGCCGCGACCGACAAACCCGTCGGCCTGCTCTATCGCAACGACACGCTGAATCTCATCCTCGTCAACGCGTGGCTCTGGGGCGCTCCGGTGAAACTCGCCGGCACCGCCGCGCTCGAAGACATCAACGGCGGAAAATTTCCCCTGCCTTCGCCGAGCGCCACGCTCGAACCCGGCGGCGAATTCGTCCTCCCCGCGCCGCTCACCAACCTTCCCATCGGCCCGTGGAAATTGACCGCCGCCATCAAGGCCGCGACCGGCGAGGCGCTGAAGGTTCCCGACTCCGCCGCGTTCCTCGTTTACGAGCCGTCGGGGCGACCGCTGCCGCAGGTCGAGCTGCACCAACTCCTCCGCGACCGCAACCGCCTGCTCGTGGACCTCGGCTTCACCAACGACACCGTCGTCGTGCCGTGGCACTCGGTGGACGGCAGCCCGTCGGTCGAGGCGTTTCCGGGGCACTGGACCTTCGACTTCATCACGCCGGCCATCACCACGCGGCACGCGGCGGGCATTGAAGTGTTTGGCCTGCTGGGCTTCACCGCGCTGTGGTCCGACCCGAGCGGCACTTACGACCGCAAGCTCGGCGTGTGGATTGGCAGCACCTACGTCATGCCGTCGCGCCCGATTTACTGGGAGCAATACGTCCACCGCACGGTCGAGCAGTTCACCAACGACATCGCGACGTGGGTCGTCTGGGACCGGCCCGACTCCGAGGCGTTCAAGGCCACGCCGCGCGAATACACCGAACAGATGCTCGCCGTCGCGCACCGCGCCGCCCTCGAAGCCAACCCGCGCGCACGCCTCATCTCCGGCGGCGTGACGCGTGAGAATCTCGGCCCGTTCCTCACCGGCCTCGCCGAGGCGGGCGCGGGCCGTTACCTCCACGGTATCGGCATCCTGCCCAGCACCTCGCCGCTCGCGCCCGAGGACGGCTACATGGATGTCGAACTCGCGCGCGCCCAGCGCATCCGCCGCCAGGAGCATCTCGACCCGGAGTTGTGGGTGCTGAATCTCGGCTGGTCCACCGGCGAAGGGCAGGAGCGCGTGAGCGAATTCACGCAAGCCTTCTACCTCCCGCGCGCCTACGTCATCTGCCGCTCGCAGGGCATTGAGAAACTTTTCCTCCAGCCCGACATGACGGAAACCGTCTCCAAGCGCGACTCCGCCGACCTCATTTATCCCGACGGCGACTGGCGCGGCATCAAGCCCGCCGCGCTCTCCGCGCGCACCGTGAAGTCGCTGCTCGGCGGCACGCAGTTCGTGCGCGAGCTGTTCCTGAACGACCGCCGCGACGGCCTCGCCCGCGCCTACTTGTTCCGCCAGTCCGATGGAAAATTCCTGCTCGCCGCGTGGCGTCGCGAAGGCAGCTCCGTCCTCCCGCTGCCCGTGAAACCCGACGCGGTGCTCGACACGTTCGGCAATCCGCTCGCGTCCGCCACGGAACTCACGCTCCGTCCCGCGCCGCTTTACGCGCGCTTCAGCGGCGTCGAGGTGGCGACGCTGGTGAAGCAGCTTGAGCGCGCGCCGTTGCGCTACGACGACGCCACCGAGTCCGCGTGGAAAAGCGCATGGACCTTCCACCTCGACGTCGGCGACGCGGCGGACGAGCAGGCCGCGAACTACAGCGCGCCGGGCAGCCAGCTCGTCGGCCCAATCGACAGCCACTACCACACGGAATACGGCCGGCGCGTCGAGGACAGCGGGCGGCACACGAAGGGCGAGGAGCGCTTCACCGTGGATGTCGCGAGCTTCGGCACCGCCGACCTGATGCTCCGCAAACGCATCAATTACAACGGGCCGAACCAGATGGTGGAGGTGTGGTGCAACGGCCAGCTCGTCGGCCCATGGCTCGCCTTCAAGCGCGACCGCCGCTACCGCTGGCGCGACATCGAGTTCGTCGTGCCGAACCAGTTCTTCGCCGGCAAACCCAAGGCGGAACTGCGCTTCGTCTCGACCGGCGAAGGCGAGGCGACGAGTTACTACTACTGGGCGGGCCCGCTGCGGACGAAGACGATTTACGTCTCCGACCTGTCGCTGCTGGTCGGCACCAGCGGCTACGGCGCGGGCGTGAACCGCGACAAAAACATCCTCGGCGGCAGCCTGAAGTTTTTTCAGAAGACCGGTTCGAGCGAGCCGTTCGCCAAGGGCATCGGCACGCACGCGGGCGCGAACATGGGACAGAGCCTCCTAGTGCTGTGCGCGAACAAGCAGTTCAAGCGGCTGCGCGCGACCGTGGGCGTGGACGCCGCCACGAACGGACGCGGCTCCGTGCGCTTCCGCGTCGGCGACGGCGTGAAGACGCTCTGGGATTCACAGGACATGACCTACTACACGCCCGCCAAGGAAGTGGACCTCGATGTGTCCGACGCCATCCTGCTGATGCTCTGGGTGGACGACACCGGGGATGGGACCAAGGATGACATCGCCAACTGGGCGGGATTGCGGCTGGAACTGAAATGAACTCCGCATCTGAATTCATGGCGGCGAAGTCGGCGGGTTGTTCCGATGCGAACGGTCTCGGTTGCTGGACGCGTTCTCCCTCACCCCAGCCCTCTCCCGCTGGGAGAGGGAGCCAGCTCGTCCGCCGCTCGCACACCCGCACGCTCACTTCTCGCCGGGCGCTGCCGAGGTTTCTCCCTCTCCCAGCGGGAGAGGGCTGGGGTGAGGGAGAACGGCCACGCTCGCCGCGCAACGCCTCAAATATCCTAACCCTCCTCTTCACCCTCACGCTCCTCATCCCGCACCCGCTCCCCGCCGGCCCCTTCGCCGCGCAGACCGCCGCGCTCGACCTCCCCGCCAACTTCACCGCCCTCGTCCAGGCCGGCGAAGCCGCACTGCCCGACCTCACCGCCGCGCTCACTGGCCCGCGCGCCGGACTCGCGGTGCAAGCCCTCGGCCAGATGCGCCTCAAGTCCGCCACGCCCGCGCTCCTGCCGCTGCTAAAATCTCCCGATGCCGAACTCCGCGCCGCCGCCGCGTGGGCGCTCGGCCAATGCGCGCCCGCCGACACCGCGCGCGCCCTCGCCGCGCTCGTGACTGACACGCACCCGCTCGTCCGCGCTTCCGCCGTGACCGCGCTGGCCCGCTGGCCGCAGTCCGACGCCGCGCCCGCGTGGCGCACCGCGCTGGCCGATGCCGATGCCGCCGTGCGCTCCGCCGCCATTCACGCGCTGCGCCAGAGCGGGCGGAAGGACTTGTTCCCGCTGCTCCTCCCCTTGCTCGATTACCGTCTCGAAAAACCCGTCGAGAAACCCGGCGCGAAGGAGAAAGCCAGCCTCGAAGACATTGTCGTCTGGCGCGAACCGGCCAACTCCGTCCGCCTCGCCGCCGTCAAGACCCTCGGCGAATTCAAGGTCGCCGACGCGCTGCCGCCGCTCATTGACGCCCTCGAACGCGAGACCAGTTTCAATCGCCTCGCCATCATCGCCGCCATCGAAGGCCAGGGCGCGGGCGCGGCGAAGGTTTGCCTCGGTCGCATCGTGCCGGTGGCTTACGACCCCGAGGCCATCAAGAACCGCCTCCCGCTCCTCATCAACAACGGCACGCTCGCCGTCATCGCCGGACGCCTCGGCGACGACCGTTGCGTCCCGTGGCTGCTCAACACGCTCAAGCTCCCGCGCGCAAGCCTCGGCCGGGACAAGGACCTCACCGAGCTTTTCATCCACAGCATCGAGCTGCTGGGCCGTTACCGCGATGGTTCAGCCGCCGAACCGCTCGCGCAGCTCTTGAAGGAGTCGCGCGTCCGCCAGCTCTCCGTGAACACCGAAGTCGCGTTGCGCGCCATCGGCCGTCCTGCCGCGCGTCCGCTCGCGCGGCACCTGGATGCTTGGCAGACCGCGCCGCTCTTCCTCCGCCTCTTGCGCGAACCCGAGCTCCGCACCCACGCCGCCCGCGACGCCATTGCGAAATTCCTCAGCCACGAATCCGACGCCGTCCGCCTCGAAGCCACCGAGACCCTCGGCCTCTACCTGAGCCAAGGCATCCTCGACGAATACGACACGCCCCTGCTGGAAGGCCAGTTCTACGACCCGAACCGCGAGGTCCGTGCAAGCTGTGTGCGCTGGCAGGCCGTGCTGGCAAAGAAGTCCGGCGGAGAGGTGAAGCGATGAAACACAAGAATGGATATCCGGGACAGCCCAGCGAGAGCGTGGTCACGAAGTGCTCTGGCTCCCTCTCCCTTCATCGGATGAGGGGAGAGGGTTGGGGTGAGGGGTTACGTGCGTCGGCGTTGCAGGCCCCACCCCTCATCCGGCCTGCGGCCACCTTCTCCCCTCCTCCGAGGAAGAGAGAAGGCGCGCGCCGTTGCGTCCGGTTAGCATTCCGCCGACTTCCATCGGCAATCGGTGTGAGTTCCTACGGAGCCTGGAGCCTCTCCCTCCTTCTCCTACTCGCCATCGCCCTCCCAGCCGCCCGCACCCATGCCGCCGAAATCACCATCCGCCTGCTCCGCGCGGATGCGCCAGACCAACTTGTCTCCACGGCCATCACCAAACTCGACCTCGCCGTCGAGGCAGCGAAGGCGAAGGAGGACACCGCGAAGCCCGCGCGTCCGGGCACGCCGGGCTACACCCCGGCAAAGGAGGCCGAGATCAAACCCCAAGCCCAGTTCGACCACTACGCGAACTACATGAGGGGCATCGTCATTGATGGGAAGCACCCGTTCCAACGCAGCTACCAGGGCAGTTTCCTCGGGCGCACCGACGTGCTCACGCTGGACCTCGCGGAAGGCGAACACGTCATCGAACCCGGCGCACACAAGTTCACTGTCAGCGGCGGGCAGGTTGCCGCGCAAGACCCGAGCCTCCGCGCGAATGGCCGCACGCTCGATGTGCTGCTGCATCCCGTCACCGTCATGGCGGTGGACGGCAGCGCCATTCGCCCGATGCCTGCTGAAGTGCGGCGACTGCCCGTTGCGCCGCGTCTTTACTGGGGCACGGAGGAACTGCTGCCCAAGGAACAAATCCTCGCTGCCACCACGACCTTCAAGCGCCTCACGCTCTATCTGCTCGGGAACACCAACGGCCCCGGCTACCGCGTCGCGCCCACCGACCGCAATTTCCATCTCACCGCCGACGGCCTCACGGTGCTCGACGAAGCGGGCAAGCCCGCGACCGACGGCGGCGTGTTCGTGGAGAATCGCTTCACGCTCGTGCTGCCCAAGTCCGCCGTGCCCGTGACGGTGCGCGGGACCAACGTGCAAGTCATCATCGCCGGCCCGGCGGGCAACTTGAAACTCGCCTCGACCGCGAAGGGTTCGGCGACTGGAACCTTCTTCGCCTACAGCGCGCGCGACGGCGCGGACATCACCGTGGGCCATCGCGACAGTCATCAGCCCGTGAAATTCCACGGCGACCTCGGCAAGTTCCCACGCCGCCGCATCGTGGTGGATGCCACCGCACCCGAGTCGCGCGAGCCGCGCCTGCTGGCCGTCTCGCTCGCGGGCTACAGCCTCGACGCGGGCCAGCCGCTCCGCGTGCGCGTGCAGTTTCAGGACGCGCTCGACAACGCCACGCTCACGCCGCCGCAGGTCGCCGCCTTCCTCTGGCGCGAGCCCGTGCTCGGCGAGGACGGCTGGCTGCGCGAACTCCCCGCCGACGCGTCGCCCGCCGGCTGGCAGACCCTCGCCGTGCGCGCCACGGGCGAAGCGGAGTTGTTCGACCTCATCGCGCCCGAGGTGCCCGGCAACGTCTATCGCCTCCGCATCGTCGTGGAACGCCGGGGCCAGTGCTCCCCGCAGTCCGCGCTCCAGGCCGACTTCATCCAAGGCATCCTCAATCCCGCCGCCCGCGCCACGCTCTCGGTGTTCAGCCCCGTGGGCCGGCACGCGTTTTTGCAGGGCGGCGAACTGCCGTTCAGCGTCGTGTTGAAAAGCGCCGCGCCCGTGCCCGCTGGGAAACTCCGCGTCACGCTGCGTCGCGGTGAAAGTGAGTTCACGCTCGTCGAGCGCGACGTTCCCGCCGTCGCCGCCGGCCAGCACCCGTTCCATTTCCGCCTCGATGCCCGCGCGACCGCTGCGTTGACCGCCGGTGATTACCAACTCACCGCGACGCTCGGCGAACTGCGCGCCGCGTCTTGGTCCGTGCGCATCGCGCCGCCACGTTTCCGGGAGCCGTTCGCGCACTTCGACCACAACTGCTGGAGCGCGTGGTCCATGATTGACGCGGGCTTTCCCTACCTCACCGCGCCAAAGAGCATCGCCGAGGCAAACGAAGGCCGCCGCGCCATCGCGCGCAACGCCGCCATTCTCGGGCGGCAGGGCAACCTGAATCTCACCGACTGGGGCATCGGCCCCGGCGGCGCGTTCCCTAACTATCAGGGCCGCGATTCGTCGAGCGAGGTCGCCGAGGTCGAGATGATTTTGCGCCGCACGCCGTCGCTCCCGGCGCACGAGGTTTTCTATTACCAGAATCGCTTCGAGACCGTTCACGAGGCGCTCGCGGCGCAGGGCATGGGCGAGCTGAACAGTGTCCTCAGCAGCTTCATTCCCTACTCGCTCGTTCACAGCGTCGAGAAGGAGGTCAACGCCGAGATGCGCAAGTTCCAGCTCGTCGCGCAGACCGCCGACAAGTTCGACAACTTCACCGGCATGTCGCTCGTGAAGGCCGACACTGCGCCCATCGGCAACGCGGAAATCGGCGACAGCGGGCGCACGCAGCGGCTCATCGAGCAGATGAAAAGCTTCGAGGCGAAGCACAAGTTCCGCCCGCCACCCGCTGGTCACGCGGCCGCGAACTTCAACCTCTCGTTCACCGGCAAGACGCCGCCGCCGCTCATCGTCGAGAATGGCCGCCGCTTCGAGGCGTGGGCGCACGATGAAAACAGTCTGCTCGCGGACTTCTACCGGCAGGCGCGCGTGGACGTGGAGCCGCTGTTGGCCGGCCTGCGCTACGCCGCGCTCGGTCCGCCGGGATACGAGGCGACGTGGGCGGGCGGCTACCCCGGCACCGCGCAGCGCGAAGCGAATCTCATCACGGTGCAGAGCGGCTGCGGCGATTACGGGCAGACGCTCATCTTCGAGCCGTTCGTGCGGACGCGCTTCCTCCAAATGACCGGCAAGAACTGCTGGGGCACGCTCGGCTTGAGCACCGCAGGGCCGACCGGTTTCTACAACACCAAGCAGCATCTCGCCGGCTACCTCGCCGCGGGCGTGAAGGGCTTCGGCTACCGCGATGCGTGGCGCGAAGTCACCGGGCCGCAGGGTGGCCCGAACCTGATGGGCATCCAGGAGGAGCGTGAGGACATCGCCGCGTTGCTGCGGACTTACGGACCGATGTTCGCACAACTCGA
The DNA here is from genome assembly GCA_039796295.1 of Verrucomicrobiota bacterium. Taxonomy (GTDB): domain Bacteria; phylum Verrucomicrobiota; class Verrucomicrobiia; order Limisphaerales; family SXTU01; genus SXTU01. Next base: position 38,390 of record JBDKJY010000026.1, on the reverse strand, counting down.
GCCGCGCGCGGCCATCGCGGTCTTCTATCCGTTTCACCAGACCATTTATCAAGCGCTGCCGCTCGACCTGCCCGGCGGGCGCATGGTCTCGCCGCACCTCGCCGCCTACGCCGCGCTCGCGCAACTCGCCTTGCTCGGTCAAGACGCCGAGGTGCTGTCCGAGGAGCGCGTGGATGCCGGCGACTTGAGCCGTTTCAAAGTCGTCATTCTCCCGAACCTCCACTACCTGCTGCCGCGTCATCGCGAGGCGCTGGAGAAGTTCAGCGCGGCTGGCGGCCACCTGCTCGCGGGCGCGCGCTCGACGCTGCTGCCCAAGGGCGCGAAGCCCATCACCGACGACTTCACCGAGGTCCACGAATGCAGCGCGACGTGGTCGCTGAACGCCTTGCACGATGTCGGCCACGCGTGGCTCTTCGGCGAGCTGCGCCGCAAGGCCGCCGCGCTGGCTCAAGATCTCGCGCCCCTCGTGCAGCCCTTCGCGCGGCCCCGCACCGACCGCGTCTTCGTCTCGACCACGCACGCGGGCGAGGGCCGTTACACCTTCGTCTGGAACACACTTCACCCAAGCTGGATGGGCACGCCGCGCGTCAGCGGCAACCCCGAGTGGAGCGCGGGCCTCGAAGCCGTCGAGCAGACGCTCGTGCCGCTGAAGGAGCCGGTGCAGTTCCCGGCGGAGCGCTTCACCTACGAGCTGTTCACGCAGGAGCGCGTCGCCGCCGGCCCCGCGAAGGACGGGCGCGCAGAAGCTGTCGCGGACCTTTCGTTCACGCCGTTCCGCGTGTTCGTGAGCCTGCCGCGCGCGATTGCGAAACTTCAGCTCGAAGCCCCCGCGTCCGTGCCCGCCGGCCGCCCTTGGCCGGTGAAGGTCACGCCGCTCGACAGCGACGGGAAAGCCATCAACGCGAGCATTCCGCTGCGTCTCGCGCTGCTGGACTCGAGCGGCAAACTCGTATGGGAATCTAACGGCGCAGCCTTCCCGACCTTCAGCGGCGAACTCTCCGCGCCGCTCGGCAGCGCGCCGGGCCAATGGAAAATCCAAGTCACCGAACTCGTGAGCGGCCGCCAGGTAGAAGCGCCGGTGGCCGTCGTGACCGCGCAGTCGCAGTGGTTCGCCAGCGCGGTGCGCGAGCTGCCGGCGGTGGATGTGCAGCGCGCGGAACTGGTCCGGCAGTTCGTCGCCGCGCGGCGCAAGGACGGCCAGCCGGTCGTCATCGTGCTGGATGATGCGCAGGCGCTAACGCGCCGGGCGCTGGCCGAAGATGCGGCGAAGGCGTTGCAGGCGCTCGGCGTGAAGGCCGAGGTTCGGCGCGCGTCGCAGCCCGGCGTCTTCACCAACGAGGAGCGTGTGCATCTCTACGCTGACTGGCGCGACATGAACCCGGCGCAACACGTCGCGCATCATCTCGCGCTGCTCGGCGGTGAGGGCGAGAGCGTGCTGCTGGAGGAGTTGCAGGAGAACCAGCTCTTCACGCGCCCGCTCACCGCCAGCTACCCCGGCCCCGGACGCGGCGTGCTGACCGTCGTGCGCAGCCCCTTTGCCTACAACCGCGATGTGCTGTGCCTGCTGGGACCGGATGAAGCAGGCATTCGCGCAGCGCTGGCGGAGCTTGGAGCGCGGACGCCCACGTCCGCAGCCGTTTCCCAACCGACCGTTGTTGCTGCGGACGTGGGCGTCCGCGCTCCATTGCCGCCGCTCACCACCCACACCCTCCCCGGCAAACTCACCCCCGGCACCGCCTTCGCCACGATGGACGGCGCTCCGGTCCAGCGCATCGCCGCCAGCACCGACGGCACGCGCGTGGCCTTCGGCACGATGGGTTACGCCACGAACCTCTTCGTCTTCGATGCAGCCGGGAAGTTGCTCGTCGAGGACAAGGTCGGCCACGTCAACACCGCCGGCCTCAGGTTCCTCGACGGCGGGCGCGTGGGCGTGGAGTCCGACGGCGCGGCCTACCTGCGCGAGGCCGACGGCACGCTGCGCTGGCGCTTGCGCGGCCTGCGGCACCTCGACGCGCAGGGCCGCTACTGCGTGCTGCCGCTGGGCAACGGCTTCGAGGTGCTCACGCTCGACCTGAAGCCGCGCTGGAAGTTCGATGAGTGGGACGCCTACGAGACCGCGCAGGAAATCCTCTTCTCGCGCCAGGCCACCTTCGTCGCCGCGCTCGATGCCGGCGACACGCTGGTCTATCGGCTCGCCGGCAAAGCCCCCGGCCTCGCGGGCGAAGCCGGCGACGACCTCATCTTCTGCGACGCGCTCACGGGCAAGGAGAAGCGCCGCGTTGCCGTCGTGCTCTCGCCCATCGTCGCCTTCGCCGGGCTCGCGGAGGCGGGGACGAAGCTTCAGTCGCTGGGGTTCGTCGCGGGCGGTTCGATGCTCGCCATGCTCACCTCGCGCGCCGCTCCGGAGCCGGTGGCGGTGTTGCTCGATGGTGCGTTGCGACCGCTGCTGGCCGAGCGTTTCACCGTGCCGACCTATCTCGCCGGCACGCAGACCAAGACCCAGCGCCGCATCCTCGCCGACCGCCGCCAGATCTTCACCGTGGGCGACACCGTCTGCGTCGCGGACGCGCAGTGGGCCGGCCTCGCGAGCGCGCGCACGGAGAATCTGATTCTCTCGCTCGCCGTGGACGAAGCCCGTCAGCGACTCGCCGTGGCGAACTACTCGGGTCACGTCGAGCTGTTCGACTTCAGCCTCAAGCGGCTCTGGCGCGCAGAAGTTGGCAGCGCGGCGCAGCTCGAGTTTCTTCCCGATGGCCGCCTCGCGGTCGGGACGTTGCGCGGTCAGGCGCTGCTGCTCGGCGCGGATGGGAAGGCCGTTTGGACCGCGTCGCTGAACCGCTACGCCGAGCCGGAAGTCGTCGAGCAACGCTGGGCGCAACTCGAAGCGCTCCCTGGCCTCCAGCGCGCCGAGGACGCGCCGTGGTGGCGGAAGCTCACCAACAACGTCCCGCTTGGCGACGACCTCGCGGGCGTGACGGGCAAGGTCACGGCGCGCGATTCGCTGGGCGGGAATTGCAACGGCGAGGCGTTCGGCACGTATCTCGTCGAGTGGCGGCATCGCGCGGTGAAAGGCGCGGGCCGGCTGGCGTTGGAGATTCTCGAAGTCGAGCGCGGCGGCACGAACGCGGTGGCCGCGACGGTGCGCCGCGTGGCGTTGTCCGCCGCGCCGGGTGCGACCGAGGGCGTCGAGCACGCGCTGCTGCGGCTCGGCGACCGGCCCGAGGGCGTGAACGTGACGGTGCGCTTGAGCGGCGACGGCGAGGCCGCGAGCACCGTGACGGTGCGCCCGCTGCGCTTTCCGTCGGAGAACGTGATTCGCATTCCGAGCCTGTATCGCGGCGAGATTTCCGAGGCCACGCGCGCGAACCCGCCCGTGACCGTGGGCATCTACAAGAACGTCACCGAGCAGGACGACCCGCACGACACCGCGATGGCCGACCCGTTCGCGCTGGTGAACGGTCGCGCGCTCGAAGCCGAGCCGCTGTTGCTCAAGGGCAACTGGTTCGGCGACGGCAGCTCCCTCAGCGCGACGAAGACTTTCCCGAGTTTGCCATGCTGGATTGAGCTGACGCTGCCGGCCAAGCGCGTGATTTCGCACATCGTCATCGCCGAGGACCCGGCGCAGGCGCACGTGGAGCCGCTCGCGGTGGATGCCTTCGTGGAGAGCCGCGAGACGCGCGCGGGGCTGTCAGACTTCGAGCGCCGCCAGCTCCGGCGCGGCTTCTGGCTGGGCGTGGTGAAGGCCCGCAGCAGCGACCATCCTTACAACGTCTATCAACTCGCCAAGCCGGTTTTCACGAACAAGCTGCGCGTGTATGTGCTCGGCGGCCACTCCTCGATAACCGAGGTGGAACTGTATGGCGCACCGCCGAAGAAAGTCGCCACAGCGGCAGCCGAGAAGGGGGAGAAGTGATGCCACACGAAGCCCAAATGATTCCAACCTCCGTCGGCAGGCACGAGTCCGCCGCCTCCCCTCACCCCGCCCCCCTCTGTGTTCATCGCGTCTCTGTGGTCCAATTCCCCGCATCTGAGCCACAGGGACCGCAGCGGAAGTGTTTAACCACAGAGACGCGATGGACACAGAGGGGCGGAGCCGGAGTTGTGCTGTGGTTGTTGGCGACGCTGCTCACCCTCCCCGCGCTCGCCGCCGATGGCCCGTGGCTCACGAACCAGTTCTTCCGCGTGCGCGTGGTGGCGGCGGAGAAATCGCCGAGCTACGAGGTGCGCTTCACACACCACGGCCTCGCGCATCCGGACGGGCGCGATGTGCGCGTGGTCGGGCCGGACGGCCAGCCCGCCAGCCTGCTCTTGTGCGCAGCGGACACGACGCAGTTCCGCGTGGTCTTCGATGGCGCGGCGGGGCCGGGCGCGTATCTCGTCTTCTTTGGAAACAGCAGCACGAACCTGCCGCCCGTGCCACCCGGAATCTCGGCGTTCGGACGCAAGGAGTGGTCGCCCGCCGGCGGCTACACCTGCGTGAGTTTCGACCAAATCCAGCCGTTCAATCGCAACGACCTTGTCTCCCGCGACATCGTCCTCGCCAAGTGGGACGAACTGCGCCGCGCCGCCGAGACCGCCGAGCAGGCCGACGCGCAGAAGCAGCCCGACCCCGCGAAGCGCCGCCGCTACGTGGTGTCGAACCTCTTCCGCAGCGCGAACGTGACGACGGGGCTGGGTGGCCAGTTCTTCCATCTCTTCCGCGCGGAGATTGCAGTGGCGACCGCCGGCAAATACGAGTTCGTCATTGGCGACGCGCGCACGAGTCAGCACATCGGCGCGTTGTTCCTCGACGGCAACCGAACGCAGCCGGTCATCTCCGGCTGGTTCAACAAGACCGGTTTCGCCGGCCACGCCTACGACACCATCGGCACGGCGCAACTCACCGCCGGGCCGCATGTGCTGGAGTTTTACACCACGCGCGCGAACCCCGAGCTGAAGCTGACGCGCGCGGACAGCGGGCGGCCCGCGACGTTCCTCGGCGGCGCGGAGGCGCACTATCGCGATGCGCGCCTGCTCACGGCGGGCGAGGTCGAGGTGGAGCAAGGCACCGTCGCCGACGGCTTCCTCGCGGCGGCGCGCGGGTGGATTCAGACGGGCCGTTACACGCTGGCGCGGACATTGTGCGAGGCGGCGCAAACGCGCTTTGCCGGACAGGCAGAGTTGTTGAAACAATTCGCCGTCGAGTCCGAGCGCGCGGAACTCGCGGCCTTTGAGAACAACTGGCTGACCGAGGGCAAGTTGCCGTCGCGCGCCGGGGCGATGCCCAAAGCAGTGTTCGGTCCGCCGCTGCGGATGACGGCGGCGGCGACGGAGCAATACGTCCACGACCAACGCCACACGAGCAGCGCGGTGTGGTCCGAGGGGCGGCTGGTTTATGGGCTGCCCTACGAATTACAGGCGCAGCCGTGGAGCGTCACGAGCGGCATCACGCTGGCGGATGACACGCTGTTCGCCGGGACCAAGGACGGCGTGTTGCACGCGGTGAACGCGACCGATGGCATTGAGCGCTGGACGTTTCCCGCCGGCGGCGAATCCCTCGGCACGCCGCTGTTGTATCGCGGGTTGGTTTATTTCGGCGGGCTGGACCGCCGGCTCTACGCGCTCGACGCGCGGCGTGGGCGCATGGTCTGGAACTTCCCCGCGCGCGGCTGGATTGACGGCAGCGCGTGCGCGGGTGACGGGCGCATCTACTTCGGCTCGCGCGACCGCCACCTCTACGCGGTGGACGCGCGGCTGGGCGTGGAGCGCTGGGCGGCGGAGCTGGACGGCCCCATCGTCGCCACGCCCACGACGGACGGGGCGCGCGTCTTCGTCGGGACGCGCGCCGGGACTTTCTGCGCGGTCGAGGCGGCCACGGGCAAGGTGCTGTGGCGCTACGCGACTGGTAGCGCGATTACGGGCGGCGCGTGCGTGAGCGAAGGCCGCGTGGCGTTCGGCGACTTCAGCGGCCGCGTCCACGCCCTCGACGCGGCGACGGGCAAGCTGGTTTGGAAGCATGCGTGTGCGGTGGGCGGGCCGGTCGTGGCCGCGCCGATTCTCGTCGGCGGCGTGCTCTACGGCGGGACGGAGGACGGCAAGGTCTGGGGTGTGGATTGGGCGGAGGGATTTCTCGGCTGGCAGGAGAATTTGTCCGGCGGTGGTGAAGTGCGTCGCCCGCCGCTCTTCGCGGACGACACGATTTTCTTCACCAGCCAGCAGCGCAACGCGCTCAATGCTGCGGGCGGGTCGCAAGTGTTTCGCGGCAGCACGGTGTCCTTTAAGATGGCGGACGCGCCCGCGCAGAAGTGCCTGCAAGCCGCCGAGTCCATCACCGTGGACGGCAAGCTGGACGAGCCTTCGTGGGCGCTCGCTCCCCGGCTGCCCGTCTTCTACCAGCGCAACGGATTGACCAACGCCGACCCGGTCGAGGCGCGTGTGCTGTGGGATGACAAGCACCTCCACTTCGCAGTGTCCTGCCGTGACTCCAAAGTCGTGTCCGGCGACACCGCCCCGGACGGCAAGCTCCAGCGCGGCGACACCCTCCGCGTGCTGCTCGACCCGCGCCGCGACGCGCTGGCCGTGTATGAGTTCACCCTCGCCCCCAACGCCACGCGCGCCGACGCCCTCCGCACCGACCTCGCCACCGAACCCGACGAGACGAAGCGCACCGAAGCCCTCGCCGCCCTCAAGCTCGAAACCACCGGCCCCGCATGGAATCCAGCCTGGACCGCCGCCGTGACCGCCACCGGCCCCAACGGCGTGCCCGGCTGGACCGCCGAGCTTTCCATCCCCTTCGACGCCTTGCCGAAGTCCATCGCCCCCAAGCCCGGCAACGGCGCGACGTGGCGTTTCAACGTGGTGATCGAGAACCGCAGCACCGTCGGCGAAGCCCCGGCAACCGCGACCTACTCCCTCTCCCCCGTGCTCGTGGACGCCACGCCCGGCCAGCCCGCGCGCTGGCCCGCGCTGCAATTCCAAGCGGTGAAGGTGAAGAAGTGAGCGGGTGGGGCGCGTAATCTAGTTCCCCTGGAGCGCGGGCTGGGAGCAGGCTTACGCGCAGGAGGCCGAACCCAGTTCCCGCGCTCGCCACGACCCGCTTCGCCCTGCTAGCCTCCGCACCGCAAACGCATGGCTCCCACCGCCCACAGCACCGAGTTCCGTTGGCTCCGCAATGGCGATGAAGCCTTTGCCGCCATGCTCACGGCCATCGCGGCCGCGCGGCACTCCGTGCGGCTGGAGACCTACATCTTCAGCGCAGGCGAGCCGGGCAACCAGTTTCTGGTCGCGCTGTTGGCGGCGCGCGCGCGAGGTGTCCCGGTCTATGTGGTTTTGGACGCGTGGGGCTCGCAGGACCTGGCGGACAGCTACTGGGAACCGTTGCGCCGGGCGGGAGGGGAGTTCCGCTGGTTCAACGAGCAGACCCACCGGGGCTTCTTCTTCCGCAACCATCGCAAGCTGCTGGTCTGCGATGAACAAGTCGCCATCGTCGGCGGGTTCAACCTCGCGCCGGAATACGCCGGCGATGGCGTGGCGCGCGGCTGGTGCGACGTGGGGCTGCACGTCACCGGCGCGCTGGCCGGGCCGCTCGCGGCCTCCTTCGACAAGATGTTCACGCGCGCCGAACTGCGGCAGCGCGCCTTCATGCGCGTGATGAAGACCGGTGCCCACGCACGCCTCGTGCACTCGGACGGCGACCTCTTGATGAGCGGGCCGGGGCGCGGCTTTAGCACCCTCAAGCGCGCCCTGGGACACGATCTGCGCAGTGCCCGGCGGGTGCAGATCATGGCCGCCTACTTCCTCCCCACCTGGAAGCTGCGGCGCGCGCTGAACGCCGTTGTGCGCCGGGGCGGGCAGGTGCAGCTCATCCTCCCTTCCCATTCCGACGTGCCGTTGGCGCAGCTCGCCACCCGGCGCCTCTACCGCACGCTGCTCACGGCGGGCGTGGAAATTTACGAGTATCAGCCGCAGATTCTCCACGCGAAGCTCATCCTGATTGACGACCTCACCTATGTCGGCTCCGCGAACCTCGACACGCGCAGCCTGCACATCAACTACGAGTTGAGCCTGCGCCTGAAGAACGAGGCGGTAGCTGCGGGTGGCCGGCAGCTCTTCGCGGAGAACCTCGCGCACTGCCAGCGCATCGGGCGCGCGGAGTGGCAGGCCTCGCAAACCTTCTGGAGCCGCCTCAAGCAGCGCTGGGCCTACTTCCTCCTCGCACGCGCGGACCTCTATATCGCCCGGCGGCAACTCGCGGGGCTACGTTGAGGGGTGACGGAGGTGCGGTGGGCCGGTCGCCGGCCACCATGCCCAAGGCTACTTCGCCGCACTCGCGCGATCGCACACGGGCGGTGTGAACACCCCGCTCCGAGACCAGCGGAGCCATCCAACTACGCCCCGGTCGCTCTGGGTTTTCATCCACGCCGCGAGCCGCCGAAAGCGGTGTCGCCACGGTGCTCTGCCACCGCACTCCATTCCCTTTGCCGCTCATGGCTTGACAGCCTTCACCCCGGAGAGCGGATACGCGCTGACCGTGTCCCATGCGATTTGTTGGAGCAGCGGCTTCAGCTCAGGGCTGAGTTTGTCGAGGTTGGCATTCGTGTCCTTCAGACCGACGGGCGAGACCTTGTAGATGCAGGCGAAGTTGCAGTAGGTCGCGAGCGCGAGAATAGGTTCCTTGCCGTGGCCAATCTGGTCGGTGAAGAGGTCGGTCTGCTTCGTGAGGCCGGGGGCTTTGCCAGCGGCGATGAGTTCGCGGAGCTTCATCACGGCGTCGCCCACGGGGTTGATGAAGACGGCGTCGCGGCCCAGGCCTTTGTTCAGCGCGGCGATTTGCGCTTCGAGGTTGGTGCGCCACTTGAGGTTTGCAGCGCGGACTTGGTCGAGCGAGCGGGTGTCGCGGTCCTCGTTCTTGGCGACCTTGTCGTTGCCCTCCCAGCCGTCCCACGGCATCCACGAGTGCTGCACGAGGAAGCGCAGCTTGGGGTTGTGCTTCGCGCCTAGCTCGACGAAGCGGTCAATGCCCTCGTCGGGCAGATACACATGCGGCGACATTGTCATCACGTCCACTTCGCCAGCGGTGAGGAGCTGCTTGGCCTTCTGTTTGTCGTCAGGAAGGTTCCAATGCTGGATGACCTTCGAGCCGCCAATCATCTGCGCGGCGACGAGTTTGTGTCCCTCAATGCCCGCCGCCAATGCAAGCGGAGCGAGGCGTTGGGCAGTGAAGATGTGGAAGCTGTGCGCGGTGATGAGCACGCGCTCGCCTTTGGGCGCGGCGGCAAGGAGCGAGGTGGAAAGGAGAACCAGGGCGGACAGGAGGCGGAGGATTTGCATGGCAGCGTGCGACGGGGAGTGGCGAGGGTGAATTCACAATGGGAGCGTGGAGGCACGCGCTCGCGCCACTCATCATTCCCCGCTCGCACATTCCGCCGGTGTCCCGTTCACTCCCGTCGGCCAGCAACGGCGATGAACTGCCATTTCACCCTCACCACAGGCGCACACGCGGGGCGCAGCGAAGTCCGCAAAGCCTCCGACACCGTCCCCGCCCATGCGGCGAACGGCAGGTCCAACGCTGGATAACCGCGCTGAGTTATGAGTGACACGACGACCTTGGTGCTGCTGCCTGGGCTGGATGGCACGGAGATATTCTTCGCGCCGCTGCTCCGCCATCTGCCGGCGTGGGTGAAGCCGGTTGTCGTTCTGTATCCCACGTCGGGGGACAACGACTACCGGCACTTGTTGGAAGTGGTGCGGGAGCAGGTGGCGCCGTTGGGACGCTTCGCGCTGTTGGGTTGGTCCTTCGGCGGGCCGCTCGCGCTGATGCTTGCCAGCCAACGCCAGCAGGATGTTTCCGCCGTCGTGCTGTGCGGGACCTTCGTCACGCCGCCGCATCCCGGGCTGGTCCCGTTCCGGTTCGCGCTCCGCGGCCCAGTAGTGGCAACCGTGCGAGCGCTGCGCCGCACCCGCCTGCTGCTCCCGGGATATGCGACCAGTGAGCTGCGGCACGCGAAGTCGGTGACTTGGAACCGCGTCGATGCCCGGGTGCTGGCGGCCCGCTCGCGGGCTGCGCTGGGAGTGGACGTGAGGGCCCAACTCCGGGAGTGCCGCGCCCGGCTGATGTATCTGGCGGCCACGCGGGATGAAGTGGTGGGTCCACGCAGCCGCGACGAAGTTGTTGCCCTTGCTCCTCAGCTTCAACTCGCCGAAGTGGAGGGGCCGCACCTCGCCCTCTTCACCAATCCGCGACCGGCGGCGGAGCACATTGCCAGGTTCCTGCGGGAGAACTGACTCCTTCAAAGGCAGAACCCGAGGGGCGTGCTCAACGCAAGTTAGCCCGGCAGGCGCCAGCGTCCGCAGCGCCGCTCTGAACACTGAATACTTCCTTGTCCCGCTCGCTCACCCCACCGGTGGCGCGACCAATCGCCCCGCCTTCACCACGCCGCCTTGCAGCACGGCGAGGATGTTCCGGCGATCTTCGAGGAGCGTGATGTCCTTCAACACGTCGCCGTCCACGAGCAGCACGTCGCCGAGCTTGCCCGGTTCGAGGGTTCCGAGGTCGTGCGCGCGGCCCATGATTTCCGCGCCGGTCTTGGTGGCGCACTTGAGCGTTTCGAGCGGGCTGAAGCCGACGTAGCTCACGAAGAAGGACAACTCCTTGGCGTAGTCGCCGTGCGGGTTCCAGCCGAAGCCGTAGTCGCCGCCCATGCCGATGCGTCCGCCGGCCTTGAGGATTTTGCGATAGCTCGCCGCGCCGCCTTCGAGCGTTTCCTGATGACCGTCAATCACGCGCTGCGACAGGCCGAATTCCTTGCCGCGCACGATGCTCGCCTGCTCGAAGTAAAGCCCCGGCACCACCGGCACGTCGCGCTTCAGGAGCAATTCCAGTCCCTCGTCATCAATGAACGTCGCGTGCTCCACCGAGTCGTAGCCGGCGCGCAGGGCGTTCTTGATGCCCTCGGTCGCGCGGCAGTGGCCGGTGACCTTGAGCTTGTGGTTGTGCGCGGTCTGCACCACGGCGTGCATTTCCTCGAAGGTCATGCAGAGCGTGTGGTGGTCGTTCTGGTCGGGCCACGCGGCGTCGCCGGTGGGATAAGTCTTCACCCACTCGACGCCGTCCTTCACGAGCGAGCGCACGGCTTTGCGCGCGTCCTCGACTCCGTTAATGCAGAAGACTAGGCCGTCCATGCCAATCTTGCGGAAGTCAGGATTCCAATCCATCAGCCCACCCGCGCTGCAAATCTCGCGTCCGCTCGCGACGAGGCGTGGGCCGGGGATGAGGTCTTCCTCAATGGCTTTCTTGAGCCACACATCGCAGTTGAAGAGGCAGCCGCCGGAGCGCGCGGCGGTGTAGCCGCATTCGAGGGCGAGCTTGGCGTTGGTTCCGGCGAGGAGGGAGACGTATTCGACGGGGAACTTGATGTCGAGGTCCTCGAGCTTCTCGATGTTGAAATAGGTCGCGTGGAAATGCGCCTCGACGAGGCCGGGCAGGATGGTGCCCCCGCGCGCGTCAATGCGTCGCGCGTCCGGCGGCACGGCGGGCGCGCTGGCAGCGGGGCCAGCGTAGGTGATGCGTCCGTCCGTGATGACCAGCGCAGCGTCGGGCACGGGCGGGGAGCCAGTGCCGTCGAAGAGCTGGCCGTGGGAGATGAGCGTGGTGCCGGGGGCGAGTTTCATTGGGGGAAGTATTCAGTGTTCAGTGGGGGCGACGTATGGGCAGGGATGCCTGAACAATGAACGATCCCGAGCTAGGCGTTGCGAGGGTTGTCGCTCTGGCCCCCAACTGAGGATCCCCGACACGCGATTCGTAGAGCGAACCTTGGTGAAGCAGGCTGAACGAGTCAGGCTTGGTCGGTGGCGCGAGTTCACGGCGTGTTTTCCGAAAGCGTTCCTGCCTGCCCGCTGAAGAACGTGGGGGCCGTAGGTTAGTTCAACCGTCCCTTCACCCAACCCACCACGGTCTCGACCATTGGCGCGGTGTAGTCGCCGGCGAAGACGTGGTTTGAGCCTTGGAGCACGACGAACTTCACGTCATTGCCCGCGCGGATGAGGATGTCCTTGGAGTCTTGGATGGGCACCACGTCGTCCTCCGTGCCGTGGACGAGGAGCCAAGGGACTTTCACCTTTGGCGCGGCGTCGAGCACGGTGCCGATCTGCGTGAGGTCGTCCATGTAGGCTTGCGAGAGCGGGCAGGACTCGTCCTCCCACATGAAGCCCGCGCCCGGCTTCACGGTGCCGAACTCGCGCTGGGCGAAGGCCGCCGTGCGCACCATGCCCGAGAGCGAGACGAGCAAGCGGATGCGCGGGTCTTGGCTGGTGCGCAGCACGCCCACCGCTCCGCCCATGCTGTGGCCGATGTAGCAGACGTTCCAGCCCGCACAGGCGTCCAACACAGAGCCGAGGTCGGCGACTTCCTTGGTGATGGTGGCGTCCACGAAGCGCCCGCCGGACGCGCCGTTGCCGGCAAAGGAGAGGCGCAGCGTGTTAATGCCGGCGGCGGCAAGAGCGGTGGCTAGCGTGACGAGGAAGGGGCGGTCCTTGTTGCCGGTCACGCCGTGGCCGAGGATGACGAGGTTTTTCGAGGTGGCATTGCCCTGATGGTAGGTGTGGTCAATGCGCTCGCCGTGGAAGTTTTTGATTTCGCCAAACATGGTGGGGCGTTTCTAGCCCCGCACCGGCGTAGCGGCAAACGCAAAGTGGTGTCGGGCGTTTCGGCGCAGGGCGGGTTTGCCGCGCCGTGGCCACCAAATAGGGCAGGCGAATGGATTCCTACTCCGCGCTTTGTCCCTCCGCATTCGGTTGCCAGCGCACGCCACAATCGAGCGACCTGCCGGGGCGCGGTCCGTCCGCGCGCAGTTGCCGGAGTATTCGCGGCCCCGCCCACCGGTCGCGCGCTCTGAACCCAAGCCCAGCACCGCCTGTCCCCTGCCCTACCGCGCGCAGGTTCAACTCTACTCGCTCGCCCCGCCATCCTGGACGGCGGGGCTGGCACCCTCGGCACTCGCCGGTATCGGCGGCGCTTGCACCGGCAGCGGGGCCTTGGGGCCATCCAGCATCACGAGCGCGGGGCGCAGCATCTGGCCTTGGAAGGTGTAGCCGGTGGCGACTGTCTCGAACACCTTGGCGTCCTCGGGGATGTCCTTGCGCCCGTCCGCCGTCTGGTGTTGGCCCGGCTCGAAGCCATCCCCCGCCGCCGGCGCGAAGACCACCAGCCCGATGCGCCGTGCCGCGTCGCGGCAGGCGTTCTGGAAGTGCGCGAGCTGGTCAATGAGGTTCGACTGGCCGGAGTGTTTCGCCGCGCGGTGCAGGGCATAGACGTGGTCCAACACGCGCACGAGCACTTGGAGCCAGTCGGTTTCGGCGCGCTTGAGCTTGTCCACTTCGAGCCGAAGCGTGGACTTCTCGGAATCGTTGGCCTTCTTCATGAACTCGCCGAAACGCAAAGCCTCCTGCGACATCTCGTCGGACACCTGCTTCGCGGCGGCGATGGCCAGGTTGTTGTGCTCCTGCACATTCTGCCACTGGGCGGTGGCGATGGTGATCTGAGTGGCGACCTTCTCGAGGTTTTGAATCTGGTGGGCCGTGGACTGAAGTTTCTCCAGTTCCTCCAGCTTGGTGGCGTTCTCCGCGTCGGTCAGGAAGGGGACGACCGAGACCCACGCGCCGCCGGCGACCGCCACGAGGGCCAGCACCGCGATCCAAATGTTGATGGGATGCTCGCTCTTCTCGACAACCCACCAAGCGAAGTAGTCCAGCAGCGCCGCGCCAATCAGGAACGGCAAGACGGTGGGCCAGCGGGCAATACGGGTCTGCGGTCGGTCACTCATGGCGGCGGAGCGTAAGGAGAACGCGGCAAGTTCAAAGGGGAAAGTTCAAATGGACGCTCAATGGCTGCCCGCCGAAAAGGACTCGTCATCCCGCACTCAATCCCCTTCACTTCCGCGCCGATGTCCTTCGTCCAGCGCCTCAAAATCGAAGCGGAAGACACGCTCCGCTATCACCCCGCCGTCCGCTCCTTGCTCTGCGAAGTCGAGCTGCTCAAGGACCGCACCCCGCCCGCCGCCGACCCGCAGGCCATCGCCCGCAGCATCGTCCGCCTGTGCGCCGCCGCACGTCTGGCCGAGAGCCAACCGCAACTCTTGAAGGTCGAGGCGCGCATCGCTGAACGCATGCAGCTCCTCGATCGCCGCCCGGTGGATCTCGCCGAGTTCGGCCCCAGCAGTTCTTTGGAAATGCCGGGCGTGGATTACTTCGTGCCGTTGAAGCCCTACGTCAGCGAGCGCGAGAAAGGCGTTTGCTACATTGCCTTCGAGCACCGCTGGGCGCGTCTCGTTCACCAATACCGCGCGCAGTTGGAAGCCTTCGCGAAGCGCTACTTGCTGATCGTCCACCCCGTCTGGGCCACGCCGCACGGCCTCATCAACTACTACCTCCCGGCCATCTGGCCCGGCGACGATCCGGTCTTCGCCTGCGTCAGCGACCCCCACGATTTGGAGACCCTCCCGCGCCAGTCGCCGCGCTACGTCGTCATCCCGCGCTACTGTTCGCACTGGGTCAACCCGGCGGTCTATCCGCAGGTGCCCTTCGCGCAGAAGAATATTGATATCGTGATGCTGGCGAACTTCGGGAAATACAAACGCCACTTCGCCCTCTTCAAGGCCCTCCGCGAGATGCCCCGCACGGTGAAGGTCGTTTGCATCGGCCAGCACAACGACCAGCGCACGCGCGAAGTCCTGCTCGCGGAAGCCGCTGCCTACGGCGTGGCCGACCGCTTCGAGTTGAAGGAGAACGCGCCGGACACCGTGGTCTTCGACTGCATGGCGCGGGCGAAGGTGAACCTCATTCTCTCCAAGCGCGAAGGCTCCTGCATCGCACTCGTGGAAGCCATGTTCGCGAACACGCCCTCCGGGATGTTGCAGGACGCCGAGGTCGGCTCGCGCGTCTTCATCAACGAACACACCGGCCGTTTCCTCAGCGATGATAACTTGGGCGCGCAACTCATGGACTTCATCGCCGATGCCGGGAAGTTTGCGCCGCGCCAGTGGATGCTGGAGCAGAAACACGATTGCCACGGTAGCAGCGCCGTGATGAACGAGGTCATCAAGCGCACGATGCTCGCGCGCGGTCAGGACTGGACCACCGACCTCTGCCCGCTGCACTGGCGGCCCGTCCCGCAATTCCTCCGCCCCGAGGATCGCGGGCCGATGCAGGCGACCTACGAAGACATCCGCAACCACATCGGCATCCAGATGGAGCGCCGCACCACCAAGCGGGACGGCCAAGTCCGCCACGGCGGCCGCAACTGAGCGGCTGCGGTGTCCCTTCATCTGGCCGCCGGGAAACGCGCGCACCGGAATTTTGTTCGTGCCCATCCGGGCGGGTTCGTGGTTTTCTCTCCGCGCTTTCAAACCATGTCAGACCTGATCAAAGACGCCGCCAAGCGCGGCCTGAAGAAGGCCGCACGCTGGGCCAGCACCGGCAAGAACGTCCCCCGCCTCAAGGGCCTCCAAGCCTGGTGGCAGCGGCATGTCGGCGAGCAGAACGAGATCAACTCATTGCGTGAGCAATACGCCGGACTCATCCACGCGCCCACCCCGCGCAAGCTCCTCGCCACGCACGAGCGGAAAGTGCACTCGCAGTTCGGCGAGGACGGCCTGCTGCTGCACTTCTTCTCCAAGATCGGCGCGCCGAACCAGACGTTCATCGAGTTCGGCATCGAGGACGGCACGGAGTGCAACGCGGCGAACCTCGCCCTCCACTTCGGCTGGGGCGGGTTGCTCATGGACGGCAGCGATTCCCTCGCGGACAGCGCGCGGACTTTCTACCATAAGCGGCACGGCATCGCCCCGGAGCACGTGCAAATCCGCACGGAGTTCATCACCAAGGAGAACGTCAACGACCTCTTCACCCAATACGGCTTCAAGGGCGAACTGGACATGCTCTCGCTCGACATCGACGGCGTGGACTACTGGATTTGGGACGCCATCACGGTGGTGTCGCCGCGCCTGGTCATCATCGAGTTCAACGCCAGCTTCGGCCCCGACCGCAGCGTGACGGTGCCCTACGAGCCGTCCTTCGAGCGCTACGCGCACCACGAGAGCGGCTGGTATCACGGCGCGTCGCTGAAAGCGTTTACCAAGCTCGCGGCGAAGAAAGGTTACTTCCTCGCCGGCTGCGATACGGCGGGTGCGAACGCCATCTTCATCCGCCGCGACATCGGGCAGGGCAAGGTCGCCGAGTTCACTCCGGAAGAAGCCTTCTACCCCCACACCGCCCGCCTGCGCGAAGCCTCGGTGGAAGGGCAGTGGGACCGGGTGAAGCATCTGCCGATGATTGAGATCTGACCATGCCTTCCCTCCTCTCCACCTTCGAGTTCATCCGTGACCGCCGCCGCATCCTGCGGATGGCCCACGCCAAGCCCAGTGCCAAGGCGATTTACCACGCCTGGCTCCAGCTCCGCCGTTATCCGAAGGCGAACCGCGACAAACCCCTTTCCATCGAGCTGGGCGAGACGGTTATCCACGCGCAGAACTGGGACGAGCTGTCCTTCCTGTTCGAGGAGGTCTTCGTCGGCAACGAGTATTGGGTGAAGCTCCCGCGCCGCGACCCGTTCATCGTGGACTGCGGCGCAAACATCGGCTGCGCCACCCTCTACTTCAAACTGCACTACCCCGACGCCCGCATCCTTGCCTTCGAGCCCAACCCGTTCTGCTTCGAGAAGCTCAAGCAAAACGTCGAGGCGAACGGCTTGAAGAACGTCACGCTCGTGCAGGCCGCCTGCGCCAGCGCGCTGGGCACGACGACCTTCCATGTGAACCCCGGCTTCTCGCCCATGAGCAGCGCCGTGGGCAATCGCGACCCGAAGCACAAGACCGTCCCCATCGAGGTGAAGCTGGTGAAGCTCTCCGACTCGATCACCGAGGACGTGGACCTGCTCAAGCTCGACATTGAGGGCGGCGAGTGGGAGGTCTTCGCGGACCTCGTGGCGAGCGGCAAGCTGGCGCGCGTCCACCGCATGGCCATCGAGTATCACCACCGCTTCGGCACGACCGAGGTGAAAATGAGCCGCTTCCTGAAAACCCTCGAAGACGCGGGCTACACCTACTCACTGGGCGTGGCCATCAACGCCGAACGCCGCTTCATGGGCGTCTTCCAAGACGTGATGATCTACGCGGTGAAGCTGGGGATGGAAGACAAGGCGTAGGGCTGAAAAGTTCCTCAAAGACAACCGGGTGAAGTCCCAAGTGCTCCGGCAGTCAGAGTGGAAGCGCTGAGGGCGAGAGACGGATGTAGTCGGCGGAGCCCCAGACAATGACAGCGAGGCAGAAAATCATTCTACACCTCCACGTGGCCGTCGCGGCTTACTGCATCATCTGCGGAACCTTCGACTCGTTCGGCCATTATCGGGGCTGGTTCTTTCCAAACGCTGCCTTGTTCTACGGGCTATTCGGCTCGGTATTTGCATTCCCGTTACTGGCTGCAATTTGGATTGCAGGTTCGCAGCAGCGGCATTCGGTCACGCTTCTTGTCTCCCACGTAACGTTGAGTATCGGGCAATTGTTTCTCGGTCTGTTTCCCCTTGTGAGCTGACCGGCCGCATCAACTACGAAGCCCGCTGCAATTATGCAGCATGCGTCGGCAAAGGCGTCTGCGCGTCGTCCGTAGCTGCAGCCTTCAAGCGACGCAAAACGCCCTGCGGAATCGAAGGTGGCCGCCACCCACCCCGTCGGCGCCGCGCTAGCCGCGCCAGACAAGGTTCCCCGCGACCACCGTGGCGGTCGGTCGGCCCTTCAGGGTCCAGCCGTAGAAGGGGTTGTTCTGCGATTTGCTGGCGGTGTCCTTGCGCTCGAAGACCCACTCACGGTCGGGGTCGAAGATGGTGATGTCCGCGTCGGCCCCGGGGCTGAGGGTGCCTTTCTTCAGGCGCAGGAGCTTCGCAGGGGCGACGGTGTATTTCTCGATGAGCGCGGGGAGGCTCAGGCGCTTGGCGTGGTAAAGCTGCATGAGCGCGAGGGCGAGTTCGTTCTCCAGTCCGGTGATGCCGAAGGGCGCGTAGTCGAACTCGACTTCCTTCTCGTAATTGCAGTGCGGGGCGTGGTCGCTGGCGAGGATTTCCAAGGTGCCGTCGGCCAGTGCTTCCAAGATTGCCTCGCGGTCGGCGGCGGAGCGCAGCGGCGGGTTCATCTTGAAGTTCGTGTCGTAGCTGGGCCACGCCGGGCGCGCGTAGCCGCCGTCGTGGTAGCCGAAGATTTGCTTCCCGTCGGCGGCCCAGAACTTCTCGCTGCCGGCGATGGCTGAGTCGGTGAGGGTGAAGTGGTGACAGCAGGCCTCGCCGGAGATGGGCACCCCGCGTTGCTTCGCCTCGCGCAGGAGGCGCACGCTGCCCGCTGTGCCGAGGTGCTGGCAGTGGACGTGCGCGCCAGTGAGTTCCGCGAGGAGGATGTTGCGGGCAACAATGGCATCCTCGCCCGCCGCCGGCCAACCGCGCAGACCCAGCACGGTGCTCCAATAGCCCTCGTGCATCACGCCGTCGCTGACGAGGGCGTAGTCCTGGCAGTGGTCCATGATGGGGAGGTCGAACATCTTCGCGTATTCGAGGGCGCGGCGCATCAGTTCGTTGTTCTGCACGCAATGCCCGTCATCGGTGATGGCCACGACGCCCGCGCCCTTGAGTGAGCCGATGGGCGCAAGCTCCTCGCCGGCGATGCCCTTGGTGATGGCCCCGGTGACATACACGTTCACGACGGCGTCGCGTGCGGCCTTCTCGCGGACGAGCGCGACTTGGCCGGCGTTGTCGATGGAGGGCGAGGTGTTGGGCATGCACACGATGCTGGTGAAGCCGCCGCGCGCCGCCGCCTGCGTGCCGGTCGCGAGCGTCTCCTTCGCCGACTGACCGGGCTCGCGCAAGTGGACATGCAAGTCAATCAAGCCAGGGCAAACCACCTTGCCCCGCGCGTCGAGTTCCTCAGTGACGACGCCGACGGGAATGCGCTGCCGCGCGTCTGTGCCGACGGCGGCGATGGCTCCGTCCAGCACGAGCAAATCGGTTGGGGCATCGAACTGGTTGGCGGGGTCAATCACGCGACCACCAGTGATGAGGAAGGCTTTCATGCGGCGGCGAGGCTAACTGGCGGCGAATTGACAGGGCAAGCCCGCTCGGTAGAGTCGCGGCGGATTGCGGGTGTAGCTCAATGGTAGAGCGCTAGTCTTCCAAACTAGTTACGAGGGTTCGATTCCCTTCACCCGCTCCATCCCAATGGAGTTTGCGCTTCAGCGAGTTGCACCGATTCAACGCGCCCAGAATGTGGCCTGAAAGCAATCGCGGGCTGTGCGAATGCGCTGCGCTTTCGTCGAGGTGAATGCTCAAAGCCGGTGCCAACTCGACGCAGCGATTGTCAAGACTCTGTCGTTGATGCTGTTTTTTCCGTCAGCCATGCATTCCAGCCAATCCAAAAAAAACGTCGGCCACTGGAAAATCACCCGGGGTGACGCCGTCAATGAAACGGCTTCTGCTGGCTTTTGAAAAACTGGTGATTTCCACAGCTGTGACCTCCGTTTTGTGTCTCGGCATACGCTTGTGGCGAGGTGTCGGATTGGGTTTCCACCGTTTCCGGACACACCGCGGGTTCCGGCGTCCCGCTTACTCGGTCGCCAAGCTCGTCGGTCGTGGCGGACTGCCCAGCAGCTTGGCCATCCGCACCAGATTGTAGCTGCTCAGGATCACCCGGACGCTCAAACCCACGCGGTCCACTCCGCGTTTGCAGCGTGCCGTCCACGGTGAAGTGGGCCAAGGCGACGAGGCGGGCGAAGAAGAGTTCGGCGGCGCGGTGCTGGAGCAGCCGGTTCTGGTTTTGGCGGAAGGACGAGTTGTCCCAGATGGGGTCAAGCAGGTTGAGGTCGAGGAACCAGCGGAAGAGGAGGTTGTAGTCGAAGGCTTCGACCAAGCGGGCTTCGGAGCGGATGGTGTAGAAGGCTTGCAGAACTTTGGCCTTGAGCAGGCGCTCGCGTGGGACGGAGGGCCGGCCAAGTTCGGCATACATCTCGTCGAAGAATGGGGAGAGGTCGCGCAGAACCTCGTCCACGAGGACTTTGACGCACCGCAGCGGGTGGTGCTGGGCACGCGGCTCGCGGGCGAGAGCAGGCACAACATGTCGGAGTGGGGATTCACTTGGCCACTCATGCAATCTCAGACTGGCGGAGTTCCGCACCGTTCAGTCCGCCAGAGACTTTTCAGTGAACTGCTACACTCGGGTGAGTTTGGGTGGTTCTACTCCTGTCAACACCACGGGGCCGTTTCACTGGGCGATTCTCTATCCGACTCGCGCCGCGCTCGCGGATGGCTTGCGCCGGCTACTGGCGGCCGACAGCCTACGTGGACTACCACTCCTTCCTCTTCGCCCACATCGTCCTCACCATCGATCGACCTTGTGGCGATTTAGGGGCAAGGTGGAGAATGGTGCTGTCCAAGCCAAGCGCAGGCCTCTGCCCTGCTGTCAGGTGATAAGGCTTGCACGTCGCGCCTTGGTTGGCTCCGATGGGGAATCGATTTCAAGCTCCGCCGCCACTCCGTCACCGCGTTAATCCCACGATGAAACTCTCCCGCACGAAGGTGCAACGCCCGCGCACTTCTGCTCTATCTGCGACGCTTAGGGTGGCCAACCCACGCTGAGAACAGAATGACACCCCGGGGAACTTTTAGTGCTGGCGTGGTGGCTCTGCCCCTCATTGGCTTGGTGTTATTACTGGGATTACTGGGCATGCCTTGCCAAGCCGGACCAGCGGACGCCGGGGACTTCGCCGCGCTGCAGGCCGATGCTCAGAAGTCCTTTCGCGACGGGGTCGCTCCCTTCGTAAAGACCTACTGCACGGAATGCCACGGGGAGAAGAAACGGAAAGGGGGCATCAACTTCCTGCCCGCGCTCAAGAACCCTGGCGACGCGGCCGCCAGCCGACGGTGGAAGCAGGCGCTCGCCAGCGTGAGAACCCATGACATGCCGCCGGAAGAAGTGGACAAGCAGCCGACGGAGGAGGAGCGCAAGAAGTTCCTCGACTGGATTGCCAAGATCAAGTTTCTCAGCCCGAAGGACCCGGGTCCGTTTGTGATCCGTCGTCTGACCAAGGTGGAGTATAGCAACACGCTGCATGATCTCTTCGGGGTGGATCCGGCGGTTGCCCATGAGCTGCCGGATGAAGTGTTTGGCGAGGGGTATCTGAACACGCTGTCGCCGCTCCAGTCGGAGCAGTATCTCGCGATCGCCAACGAGGTGCTGGACCGGGTTCTGGCCCCCAACGGTGCCCGGCCTACGGCGGTGCAAAAGCGTCTGTTCGGTAAAACCCCAGCGCCAGGGAGCGATCTCCGAGCGGCGGCGAGAAAAGTCGCCCGCTCGCTGGCTCGAAGTGCCTACCGCCGGCCGCCCTCCGAGGCGGAAGTGGATGTCCTGCTGGGGGTGTTCGACTTGGCGCGCGAAAACCAGCTCGCCTACCCGGCGGCCCTGCGCCTGATGCTCAAAGCGGTCCTCGTTTCTCCCCAGTTCCTCTTTATCACGCCAGCGAAGGAGCCTGAAGCGGGTCACGCGATTGTCCCCCTGGACGATCATCAACTGGCGTCCCGCCTGTCGTATCTCCTGTGGGCGACAATGCCCGATGCCGAGTTGTCCGCCTTGGCCGATGGCGGAAAGCTTCACGAGCCAGCGGTGCTCAAGGCACAGGTGAAACGCCTGCTGCTGGATCGGCGTTCTCGCGCGCTGTTTGATGGTTTTGGCGCGCAGTGGCTTGGGGTGGGAAGCTTGCAGAGCAAGACCTTCGACACCGCCAAGTTCCCGCAGATGACCAGCGCGATGCGCGCGGCGATGTATGACGAGGCCCGGCTGTTCTTCGACAGCATCGTGCGGGAAAACCGCAGCGTCGTCAGCTTCGTGGACAGTGATTACACGTTTCTAAACGGGACCCTCGCCACCCTTTACGGCCTGGAAAAAACCGTCACCGGACCGCAGATGCGCAAGGTGAACCTGAAGGACGCGAATCGCGGCGGGATTTTGGGCATGCCCGGCATTCTGGCGACGACCTCCTTTCCGAATCGCACCAGCGCCGTCAAACGTGGCGTGTGGGTGCTCGAACAAGTGCTGGGTGAACATGTGCCGCCGGCCCCCGCGAACGTGCCGACCTTGGAAAAACAGGACCAGAAGAAGGTCGCCAACCTGACCCTGCGACAGCGCACGGAACTGCACCGCACGAATCCCGTCTGTGCCAACTGCCACAAGGTTCTCGACCCCATCGGCTTCGGCCTGGAGAACTTCGATGCCATTGGGCGCTGGCGTGATCAGGACGATGCGGGCGGAGCGATTGACGCGGCGGGTGAGCTTCCGGGAGGCAAACGCTTCACGTCTCCCAAAGAACTCAAAACCATCATCGCCGCACGGAAGAGCGACCTGGCCCGCAACCTGACGGAGAAACTCCTGGCCTACGCCCTGTGCCGCCAACTGGAGGGCTATGACGAAATCGTAGTGGATCACCTGATGGAAACCATCTCCCAGGATGGCTACCGCATGCAGACCCTCATCAGCGAAATCGTGACTAGTTATCCCTTCGTCCACCGTCACATCCAGCCACGAGTCACCGCCTTGTCCCATGAAAAATAGCCTGCTGATTGATCGTCGCACCTGCCTGAAGGGGATCGGGGCCTCGCTCGCGCTGCCCCTGTTTGAATGCATGGGCTGGGCGGAAGCGGCCAAGGGCAAGCCCTTCAAACCACCGGTTCGCCTTGGCTTCATGTATATGCCCCACGGGGTCATTATGGATCAATTCTGGCCGAAGGATGCGGCGAGTTTCCGGTCGGCACCGCCACCGGCTTTGGAATCGCTGCGGCCCGTGCTCGACCACTGTCTGCTGATGAAGGGTATCGCGGGCGTGCCGATCGCTCCGTTCAATGGCGCACCCCACGCGCTCGAACTCTCGACCTGGCTCACGGCGGTGCTGCCGGATGCGAACCGGCGGAACCAGATCAAGATCGGCATCTCTGCGGACCAGATCGCCGCCAATTACGTGGGCGCGCTTACGTCCCTGCCGTCGTTGGAACTGGCCACGATGCCGCAGACGCATAAGGAAAACCAAGAAGGGCTGAACGAGGGCTACTATTCGCACTGTAGCTTTCGCTCGGCCACCCAAGCCGTCCCCGCTGAGACCAATCCCCGCAGCGTGCTCAACCGGCTCTTCGGCAAGACCGGCCAGGGCAGCAACGGCCGCGACCGAGCCGTTTCCCCGGCGGAGGCGCTGGATCGGAAGATGTTGGATTTGGTCCTCGGCGGCGCCCGCGATCTGCGCCGTAAATTGCCCCAGGACGATCAGCACAAACTGGACGAATACCTGGACAGCGTGCGCTCGGTGGAACGCCGCATTGCCGCCATTGAACATCGCCAAAAGGAAGCCGCCTTGGAAAAGGCCGGGGTCAGCGTGAGCAAACGGAACGCTTCCGATTCCCCGCCCATCGAGGTCAAGATTCCCGAGGGCGACAAACGCAGCGAGTATATGCAGGTGATGTGTGACCTCAACGTGCTGGCATTCCAGACCGACACCACCCGTGTCAGCACCTACATTGGCTCCACGCCCAATGGTGTTTCCTATCCCGAACTCGGGTTCAAGGACGAGCATCACTCCCAGACCCATCACAACAACAAGCCCGAGCAACTCAACAAGGTCGCCGCGATCACCGCCTTCAACATCTCCCAGTTCGCCTACATGGTGAAGAAGATGCACAGCTTGCGGGAAGGCGAAGGCACCTTGCTCGACAACTGCATGATGATGTGGGGCTCCGGCCTGGAGGACGGGAACAAGCATTCCCGCGAGAACCTTCCCTTCATCATTGCCGGCAAGGGTGGCGGTTCCATCAACACGGGACGCTTCCTGGCCGATACCAAAGGCAATCAAGGCGACCTCCTCACCACGCTGGTCGGGTGCGCCGGGATTCCGCTGGACCGCCCCATCGGGATTGCCACCAAACAGCTCAAGGAGATGACCGCCAATATCTGAGCCGGGTGGTGCTTAATTGCCGGGAGGAGCAGACGAATGGGCAATGGGCGCTCGACCTCGCGGCCATTCCCCGCAGGTCGATCTGGTGGCGGATTCGCTCGCGGATTTGACCACCAAGCGCGGGTTGCTGGACACGGTCGTGGGAGTGACCGTGCGGCGGGGCTAGACGATCCTCACACTGGCCAAAATCAAGTGGCGCAATGAACGCGCCAAGCTCGGCTCGATTCAGTGCATTCGTTCCGAGAGCAACGAGCGGCTGGCGGTCCTCGTTGACGCGCTGGCGGTGGAGGCGACCTGGGAGGCGGCGGACCCGGCGTGGGTGCCCATCACAGAAGAGGGCACGCCGCCGGAGCTGATCACCGGCATCATCACACCGGAAGGCATCTTCAAGCCGGGCGAGCTGTGGAAACATCGGCGCAAGCTCGGCGGGCCGAGGTAGGATCGCGCGGTCAACCTCGTGGAGCACGCACGAGGGTGCCGCTCAGTTTATTGCAATCCGGTTTGCGTTCGCGGCCGTTCTCCCGCACCTCATCCCTCTCCCGCTGCGAGAGGGAGCCACGCTGGCCGCCTCTCCACGATCAGAAGCGCTCGGGTTCACGAGCGGCGTGAAGCGCCCTCCCTCTCCCTCAGCGGGAGAGAACCCACGAGCCGCAGCGGCTCCCGATTTCAGCCTCTGAACCCGGTAGGGCCGCGCTGCTGCGCGGCCTCGGTCGGCTGGGGGATGCGGAGGCCGACCAACAAGTCGGCCCTACCAGGTTCATGGGTAGTTTCCACGACCCGAAAGCCGCGCATTGGGAGCATGAAGCTCGGTCTCTGCGTCCGTCCCGCCTCTGCGGTGTCAGTCCCGGATTTAGCACCGCAGAAGCGGGACGGACGCAGAGGTTCATGGGTAGGGTTGGGGGAGGGTGAAAACGTGCGTCGGCTGGTGGACAACGAATCCACGACTGCCACTTTGCCCTGCAAAATGTGAGATGCGCCCCAAGCATGATTCGCTCTTGGTCACGGCTTGCGGCTCCAGCCACTAGATGCTCTGCTGGGGCCGTATTTGGCGTTGAGTTACCGCGCTGAACCACCGACCCAATAGATGAGCCACGTCAGCGACTACTTCCAAACCCTCGGCCAGATGATGACCAGCCGGCTGGGCGATCGGCCCGACCCGGACAGCGTGTTCGCGGAGATTGCCACGAACGTGTTGCGCGAGGTGCCCGCCCCACCCATCGATGTGCTGGCGATGGCGGACTGGATCGCGCAGCAGCGCCCGTTGCCCAAGCAGGTCAACTTCAACTCTGGCTTTGGCCAACCGCCGCTCGTGGTGTTCGAGGCCCCTGGGTTTTACATCGAAGTGCTCTTCTGGTTTCCGAGTCGCACGAGCATTCACGGGCACGGATTCACGGGCGCGTTCCGCGTGCTCAGTGGCTACTCCCTTCAGGTCGAGTATCGGTTTCAGGAGGAATCTGCGCCGGAGGAGGGGATCCGGCTCGGCAAGGTGGTGGCGCGGGGTGTTGAGATGATCGCGCCGGGGAAGATTTGCCCCATCCTTGGGCGGGACGACTTCATCCACACCGTCGCCCACATGGGCAATCCCTCGCTCACGCTGGTGGCCCGCACGCACGGCCATAAGGAATTGCAGCAGTTCACCTTTCTGCGCAGTGGCTTCGCCCACCTTTCTCACCACCATAAGCAATCCATCGCGCGGCAGGCGGATGTGGTGGAGACGGTGTTCAAGGCCCGGCCGGACGCCTTCTCGGGGCGGTTGGTGGATTTTCTGGCGGGTTCGGACTCTGTGACCTTCTTCAGGGTGTTGAGCCAGTTGCAGACGCGGCTGACCTTGGCGGTGTTCTCCAAGCAGGTGTTGCCCACGGTCCAGGAACGCTTCGGTGCCAGCCACGCGCCCGTGCTGGCGGCGCTGGAGGACGTGATGCGCACTAGTGGCCTCTGGGGCATGATCTCCGGGTTCAAGGAGCCGCGGAAGCAACTGCTGCTCGCGCTGGGCGAGCTGTTCCCGGATGAACAGGAACGCGATGCGCTCATCTGCCAGTCCCTCGGCGTGCCGGACGCGGGGCCGGTGCTGGAGGAGTGGTTGCAGATTGCCGACCAGGCCTTCGCTCCGCGCCGGACGGAATGAGCACCACCGCCAAGGATTCTGCGCCTGAAGACTGGCCCCCTGAGCTGCGGCTGCTGGTGACCCAACTCCGGCTGGCGCTGGGCACCGCCGGCCAGGACGACCGCGCGCAGTTGACGGCTCCGGTGGACTGGGATGTTTGGTTGCGGTGGGTCCAACGCCATCGTGTGGGCGGCTTCCTTCACCACCGGCTGCCGGTTGAGGCCCGCGCGGTCCTACCACCCGCAGTGGCGACCCAGTTGCGGGCCATCGGACTTGCGAACGTGCAGCAAGGTCTGGCGCGGGCGGCGGAGTTGACGCGCATCACGGGGTTGCTCGATTGGCAGGGGATTAAAGCACTCGCCTTCAAAGGCCCGCTCCTCTCCGTGCAACTCCACGGGGAGGCTGGCGTCCGCCACGCGGGGGACTTGGACCTGCTGCTGGCGGCTGAGGACGTTCCAAGGGCAGACGCTGCACTTCGCGAGGCTGGCTATCGCCGCGCTTATCCGGGCTTCGAACTGACCCCCTTCCAGTGGCGCAAGTTTCTCGACCTGCATCACGAGGTAAGTCTTCTCCACGCGCAGCGGGGCATCACGGTGGAGCTGCAATGGCGGCTGGAAGGCCTGCAGGACGCGTCGTTCGACGCGTTATGGCAAGATCGAGTCCCGGTGGAGCTGGCTGGGCGCTCGCTGATGACGCTGCCGGCAGAGATGGGCGCGCTCTACCTCTTTGCCCACGGGGCTAAACATGGCTGGCTGGCGCTTTGTTGGCTGCTGGACGTGGCGTTGCTGCTCCAAGATGCCCGCGTGGCGAAGGCTGGCTGGTGGCCAACGGCCCAACGGCTACAGCTCACTCAGCCATTGCTCCAAGGCGTGGCTTTGGCGGCCAGCTTGCTCAACGTGCCCCTCCCGGTGGAGCTGGCGGGCGAACGGGCGCGGCTCCAGAGCGTGGAAGGTTTGTTGGGCGAGGCCGGGCGGCGGATGGCCAAAGCGCGGGCCAACGAGCCGAGCGTGGGAGCCACACTGCGCGACACCGTTTACCAGTTCCGACTCCAGGAAAGCTGGCGCGGACGGTTGGCGTTGGTGCAGCCACGGCTGTTGTCGCCGGAGAACTGGAAGCTGTTCCCGCTGCCGGACGCGCTGTTCTGGCTCTACTACCCGGCGGCTCCGTTCTTGTGGGCCTGGCGGCGCTGCTGTGCCGGTGGCCAGCCGGACGTCACCCCGCCACGCGCCGGAAGTCTGCCACCAGCGAATCCGTGAACTCCGCCAACCGGTCCAGCCCGGGGTGGGCCCGCACTTGGCGCACGGGCACGCAGCGCGCCAGCTCAGCCAGCGCCTCAAACTGCCGGACGCGCATGGCGGGCGTCAGCACGGAATCGTCGCGGCAATTCGCCTTCAGGGCGATGAAGGCCTCCGGTCCACGGAGTTCGCGGATGTCGCCCAAGCTGGGGTCCATCTCCGTGCTCAGGAGATAGACTGCGCCGAGCGGGAGTTCCGTGTCATTCGCAGCCTCCGGCAGTTGGAGCAGGCGCTTGCTCAGGTCCGTGCGCACGCGCGGGAGGCTCTCTGGGTTCAAGTCAAAGGCGGCGAGGGAATCCGGCCACAGTTTCACCCGCACCGGGCCGGGACAGGCTAGCAGCCGTCCGCTCTCGCTCCGCCAGCCCAGCACGTCATCGCTGAACAAGGGGTGGCCGCGCAACGCCAGCGCGGCGGTGGTCGTGGATTTGCCCGCGCCCGACTGGCCACCGATGACCATGACCCGTCCGTCCACCACCACGGCCGAGGCGTGCAGTGAGGCCAAGCCGCGCTGCCAACGCAAGAAACTGGCCACCGGCCCGGCCACCACTCCGGCGACGTAGGTTAAATCTTCCACCAGACCGCCGAAAATGTGGACCTCCCGACCGTCATCGGTAATGGCTATGGCCAAGTCCATGTTAAACCGGAGGACCAGCCAAGCACTCAGGCCCGCAGTGACCCGCTCCAAGCTGCGGGCAGGCGTCCCGTCGGCAAAGCACAAGCTGCTGATCAGCTCCTCCACCGGTCGAGCGCTGGACCTGTGCCACGGCGGCTCTCGATCAAGATGCAGCTCTGCGTCAGGGAGATCCGTCTCGGCACCCCTTGGCAAGCTGAGTAGCACTTGCTCGCAAGCCAAGACGAGGCTGTGAACCAAGAATAGGTGTCGAGACATAAAAACCCTGCGGGGTAAACCCGCAGGGTCGAAAAATTAGTGGCTGACCGGAGGTTAAGCTGCCCCTCACGGAACCGCCGACTCAGGGGAGGTTGCTCGCGCCATCAACACCAGCGCCCACAACCAGGCCCAAAGTCTGCGACTTGAGGTCGCCCATCTCTTCAAGAGTGGGCTTGGTGTAAGGCTGTTTCACGTTCTGCTGTTCGGAGGTTTCTGTTTTCATAGAGTGGCTTTTAATTAACTAAATCGTAGGCGGGAAGGTGGGGGAATCCCCCATAGTTGGCAAGCGCATTTTTCGACAAATCCGAAGGAGGCGGGCAGCTTGCCGCTGTGCCCCCGGAGCTCGGCCCGCCGGGCCGCTTGGCGTGGGGTGGTAAATCGCCGTTGAGGAGGTCGTGAGCGCAAAGCGGGCGGGTCGCCCGCGCTCCATGCCGCTCACCGCCGCTCGCCGTCTCAACCGAAGCTCGCAGCGGTTCCTGCGGCTCCCTTGAGCCAGAGGCTGAACAATAACGGACGCAGGTGGCAGATGGCTTGATGGGGAGGCACCGGGGTTTGAATCAGGCGTGGAATCGCGCTCCGAATGAAGAACCGTTCGGCTTCCGGCTGGGCTACCCAAGTGTCCACCCAGGCGTTGGCCGGGTTCCGCAGGAAGGGCGCGTGGTGGGAGGTGATGCCTTCGCGCGGACGCCGGCGGATGGCCTCCGGAAGCAGCCCGCGCAGGGCCTCACGTTGCAGGTATTTGTTCGCCAGCCAAGGCATCTGCGGCAGGGCCAGGAGGAACTCCACCAACCGTTTGTCCCCCAGCGGGTCCAACGCTTCCATCGGTGCGTCGGGCGCGTTGCCCTGGAAGACCGTGCCGTTGTCCTTGCGGGAACACCAGACTTGGAGCCATGGGTGGCGGTTATTGCGGCGGACGTGGGCATCGAGGGGGGGCATGGCGTGCTCTTCGA
Organism: Verrucomicrobiota bacterium; assembly: GCA_039796295.1. Classification (GTDB taxonomy): domain Bacteria; phylum Verrucomicrobiota; class Verrucomicrobiia; order Limisphaerales; family SXTU01; genus SXTU01. The sequence goes on along the minus strand of JBDKJY010000026.1, from coordinate 9,155 downwards.
AGGCCGCCCCGAAGTTGTGCCGCTTGAGCAGGTCAGGGTTTAGCCACTCGGGGAAATGCTGATCGTAATGCCCTTTGTGGCGCGACAGCAGGTTGAGCAGGCGTTGGATGCCAAATTTCAAGTCCGGCCGCGCACCAATGCGTCGCCAGACCGCAAAGAAGCCAGCCAAGGCGGAGAGCGGATTTCCCCCGAGCAACGCCGTCCGCAGGTCTGCGGTGCGCTGCATATCGCCGTTGCTGCCGAACATTCCCACCGGAGCCAGGTGGGCCAGTCGGCGCACGAACTCCTGCTGCTGGTTCGCTAGCGGATACTGCATGAGGGTGACCGGCCGATAGCCCGGCCTCAGCCACGGCACTTCGTCCATGGGCATGAGCGTGAGCGGAATGTCGTATTGGCGGCAGAGTTGCGCGGCCAAGCTCGCCTCGCGGGTGGCGTTGGTGGTGCGGTGGTCCTGACAGAGGGCAACTAACTCCGGCCCGCTGCCCCGCTGGCGGATCACGTGCGCGACCATGGCCGTCACGGCGGTCGAATCCATCCCGCCGCTGACCGTGAGCGCCAGCCGCCGCGAACGCAGCCGGTCTTGGATGACCCGGGCAAACAGCGTCCGGTAGCGCTCCAGCACCTCCTCCTCCCGGCGATACTTCAGGAGCGGCACTTCCACGGGGCATTCCCAGTAGCGTCGCACCCGCACCTCACCGCGCTCGGCCACGAGGCATTCCGCCGGGCGCAGCTTGCGGATGCCTTCGTAGGCCGTGCCGGAGGGATCGAGGTAGGTGGTTGAACCGAGGGCCAGGAAACTGCCGACATGGAACTCCGACAACTCCGTCCCGATGTCCGGGTGCCGGGCCACGGCATCGAGCGAGCCACTTAACACCAACTGTTGTCCTCGGTCTGCGAAGTAGAGCGTGCGGTTGCCGAAATGGTCGCGCGCCGCCAGCACTCGCTGATTTGGTGCGTCCCACAGGATGAAGGCGAAATACCCGAGCAGCTTCTCGACGCAGTCCGCCCCCCAAAGCTGGTAGGCGTGCAGAATGAGTTCGGCATCAGGTCGCGCGAGACTTGCGTCCCGTCCCGCAGCGCGCAGGGACGCAACCAGTTCTTCGCGCCCCACCAAGAAGGCATCGGCAGTGAGCCACACTTGGCCATCAAGCGAGAGGGGTTGGGTTTCCAGTTCCGATTCGACGGTCGCTCGGAAGAGATTGTGTCCCAGCGCCGCCGGCCCCTTGCACCAGACGGCTTGGCCGTGAGGACCTTGAGCCGCTTGAAAGGCCACCATCTGCTCAACTGGCCCGCGTGCGACTGGCGTGCCGTCGAGGTGGAAGACGCCGGAAATGCCACTCATGCCTCGGCCCAGTCTCCCGGGGACAGAGCGCGATCCGCCACCGTGTAGCGAGTGCCCACATCCGGCCGGTCGTTTAAGGGCACGCCGCCCAACTCCACCCACGCGTGGGCTTCAAATCTCCCATCTGTCTTGCGAAAACCCAGCCTCAAGTCGGCTCGGGTGCCGGCCCGCGCCAGCAACGCCCACAGCACCAAGGACCGGCGCAGGCAGGTGGCAGGCCAGGGAACGATGCGCGCCGCCCGCTCGACCAGCCAAGCGACGCGGTGCGGCGGGATGGTAGCCCAGGATGCGGCGGTTGGTGGTCCGCCTGCCCAAGCGGCGAGCCGGGCATGGCACCTTCGCCATCCGCGGAGCCGCAACTCGACATCCACGCAGGGGAGCATCAGGACGGATAGTAGAAGCACGCTCCGCTCGGCCGAGGATAACGTGCGGAAGTGCCCGAGCTTAGAGGAGAGTCCCATCGGGCTGAACGGCCTTGCTCACGAGTAGGCCTTTTTCCACCAACTTGGCCACGAGTTCCGCCAAGTCCTGCCGGAGTCGCGCCTCCTCCACCTCGAACTCGCCTAGCACGGTCTGAACGGTCTTATCGAGACTGTTGGTTTCGGCCAGCACCTGCCACATCCGGGTGCCCACCGGATCCAAACCGAAATACTGCTCGGTGTGGAGGTTTAGAAGCACAGCCTCCCGGTCCAGTTTTTGGAACAGGGTGCTTGCGGCGACGTGGTATGAGTGCATCTGGGGCTCTTAGTCTGAGCAGTTAGTCAACGAATTCATGATTGTTGAATCCAATCTCAAAGCAAGCACTCCCTGAGTCCCGAACCCCAGGGTCGAGCTCCCTGTCAGCGACGGCAGCTCCGCGAGATGACCGGCGTGGATGCGGGTTACGAAACCCCGTTGAACCCCGAACTGGTCCTCACGTCGGATCGCTTTGCGGCGGCGAAATTCCTCCGCCGGTTCCAACTCTGACTTTTAGGCGCTGGCTGTCTTTCAAGGGCCGGCCAGGCCGCCCACCTTGCGCGCTTGGCTCCCCGACCTGCTGTGCTACGTTCTCCGCAACATGGTGACCCCGCCTCGCCTCCTGGGCTGGCTCGCACTACTGGGCACCCTGAGTTTCTCCTCCGCTCACGCCGCCACCATCACGACCTGCGCGGGCAACGGCCCGAAGAGTTCCGTTGGCGGCGGCGGCCCGGCGACGCAGGCGCAACTCGACAATCCCTTCGGCGTCGTGCGCGGACGTCCGGTTCGTGGAACAGACCTTCACCATCCCCGTGCTCGACGTGAACGAGGCTCCGGTCGCGGCCAACGACAGCGACACGTTGAACCAGGGCGACAGGCTCACCCTGACCGCCACCGGCGGCGTGCTCGCCAACGACACCGACCCGGACCAGGACGCGCTTACCGCCACGCTGGTCGCCACGACCGCGCGCGGCTCGCTGCGGCTTAACCCGAACGGCAGCCTCACCTACACGCCGGACAGCAGCTTCTTCGGCACGGACGCCTTCACCTACCGTGCGTCCGGAGGCACGCCGATTTTCAACCCCCCAGACCAGCCTCTACGAGCAAAAGGTCAGCGTGCAGAACAACACGCCGTTCGACTTCACCGCGCTGCGCATCGGTCGCAAGCTAAATGAACACTGGGACGCGGACATGGAAGTGCACCACACTTGGCAGAGGCCGCTCCAGCACAACGGGAACATCCGCTCGGGAGAGCTCAATCTGAGCGACGGCTTGGGCACCGGCACCGGTGTCAGCTACCGGTTTTAGGTCGGCTGCCTTGGGAGCGGGATCTTGGGCGAAGCAGCGGTTGCGCGCACCACGATGTCTTGTGGAGCAAGGCTTTGGATACGCCAAACATTAAGTTGCACATAACCCATCACAAACGGCTCTTAGCCGGATCCATGCAGTCGGTTTGAACTACAAAGCCACGCAGGACACCAAGCACAGGCACAGAAGCGGCCTTGCTCAACCAAGCCAGCCGCACCGTTGGGTGCGACTGCACCGCCTTCGCCAACCCCCAGCTTCCCTTGCCTGGCCTTCGTGTTCTTTGTGCCTTGGTGGTTTCAAAGGAATGGTTCCGGCTTAGTGTTGACTCATGCCAACGGAACGCCGTTTTTGGCGTGTATGAAACCTGAGTCACATTTGGCTGTCACAGAGTGCCATCGGAAATTGACGTAAGGCCAACGCCGACGGTCGCGTTCAGCCTGGCGTTGCGCTTCGCAGAATCCACTCCGCTGCCGCTGGGCAGTCGTCCACCACGAGGGCGCGCGCCATCTTGTCCGCGTGCTTGCGCTCGGTCTCCGCGCCGCAGCCGGTGCGGACGAGGATGCTCTGCTGCACACCGGCGTTCCAGCCGCACTCCAGGTCGATGATTTTGTCGCCGACCATGAAGCTGCGCGCGAGGTCCACAGCGAGGTCGTCCCGCGCGGCGAAGAGGAAGGCGGGCGAGGGTTTGCGCCCGAAGCTCGGCTGCTCGGGCGCTTCGGGGGAGTAGTAAATCTTAGTCAGCCGCACGCCCAACGGCGCAAGCATCTCGATGAGCCGGTGGTTCACCGCGTGCATGTTCTCCTCGGTGTAGTAGCCGCGCCCGATGCCGGACTGGTTCGTGACAATGATGAGGAGAAAGCCCTCGTCTTGTAGGCGCTTGAGGGCCGGTCCCACACCGGGGATGAGCTCCAACTGCGCCGGGTCGCTCAGGTAGTGCTTGTCCACGTTGAGCGTCCCGTCCCGGTCGAGGAAGACGGCGCGTTTCATTCTTTGCGGCGGAAGCTCTCCGCCAGTTCCGTCGGTGAAACCGTCGCCGTGCCCACCTTGCCGACGACCACGCCGGCCGCGTGGTTGGAGAAGATGGCGGCCTCGACCGGCGAGGCACCGGCCGCGATGGCGAGCGTGAAGGAGGCGATGACCGTGTCGCCCGCGCCGGACACGTCGAAGACCTCGCGCGCGACCGTCGGGATGTGGAAGGGCGTCTGGCCGCGCTGACAGAGAAGCATGCCCAGGTCGCCGAGCGTGATGAGCAGGAGCGCGGGGTTCAGCTCCATCAGGAGTGTATCGGCAACGCGCCGGAGGTTCGGATCTTTGAGCGGGTCAGCGTTGCGCGTGCCGTCGGAGATGCCGGTCAGCTCGAAGGCTTCCTTGCGGTTGGGCGTGAGGAGCGAGAGGCCGGTGAGGCTCAGTTCGTGAACGGGCTTCGGGTCGAGGCTCAACCACACGCCGCGTGCGCGACAGAGGTGGTGCAGACCGTCCAGCAACGCCTGAGTGACGACGCCTTTGCCGTAGTCGCAGACGATGACGGCGTCCGCGCCAGGAAGGCCCTTCTCGATGGTGGCGAGCAATCGCCGCGTGTCGCGTTCGTCCACCGGGCCGCGCGTCTCGCGGTCCACGCGCACAATCTGCTGCTGGTGCGCGAGGATGCGGGTCTTGACGCTGGTGGTGCGCGACGGGCTGGCGAGCAGTCCGTCGCAGAGAATGTCTTGCTCGCCGAGCAACGCGCGAAGCTGCCGCGCTGCGTCGTCTCGGCCCACATGGCCGAGCAACTCGGTCTTGGCCCCGAGCATGTGGACGTTGCGCGCGACATTCGCCGCACCGCCGGGCATGAACTTCTCGCGGTCAAACTCGACGACGGGCACGGGTGCCTCCGGCGAAATGCGCCCGACGTGGCCCCAGATGTATTGGTCGAGCATCACGTCGCCGACGACGAGGATGCGGGCGGCGGCGCAACCGGCGATGAGTTCATCGAGACGATCCGGAGTGATGGTTGACAACTTCATTGACTGGAGCTTGCGGAGGAGCGAACCGCTTTCAATTCAAAAACGCCGTCAGCGGACTCGTCGCGCTCGCGGTGGTCTGCTGCGTGCCGAGTCCGAGTTCAAACGCGGTGCGCCCGGCCTCGACGGCCTGCTGGAAGGCGCGAGCCATGCGGTTCGCGTCGCTGGCGATGGCGATGGCGGTGTTGACCAGCACGGCGTCCGCGCCGAGTTCCATCGCCTCCGCCGCATGGCTGGGCGCGCCGATGCCGGCGTCCACGACGACGGGCACGGTGGCTTGCTCGATGATGATGCGGAGCTGGTCGCGGGTCTGAAGACCGCGGTTGGAGCCGATGGGCGAGCCCAGTGGCATGACGGTGGCGCAGCCAACTTCTTGCAGGCGCTTGGCGAGGACGGGGTCGGCGTTGATGTAGGGCAGCACGGTGAAGCCCTCCTTCACGAGCACCTCGGCGGCCTTAAGCGTCTCGATGGGGTCGGGTAGCAGGTAGCGCGGGTCGGGATGAATTTCGAGTTTCACCCACTTGGGCAACCCGGCGGCGACGGCGAGGCGCGCGAGGCGGATGGCTTCCTCGGCGTTCATCGCGCCGCTGGTGTTGGGCAGGAGCAGGTAGCGCTGCGGGTCAATGAACTCGAGGATGTTGGCGAACGGGTCTTTCTGCCCGCTCAAGTCCGCGCGGCGCAAGGCCACCGTGACCATCTCCGTGCCGCTAGCCGCCAGTGCGTCGCGCATCGCGGTGGGCGATGGGAACTTGCCGGTGCCCAGAATGAGCCGCGAACGGAACTCACGGCCGGCGATAACCAACGGGCGGGAAGCCAAATTCATGCGCGGGGAAAGTAGGGGGCGCGGCGGGGGGCGTCCAGCGTGGTCGCGGCGCGCGGGTCTGCGACCCGCAGCGATGTCCTACGTGTCAAAGCCCAATCCCGGGCGACCATCGCTTGGTGAACGGGCGGGTCTGCGGGTCGCAGACCCGCCAAGTCAGAAGCCGGCTTGCTTGAACGCGGGCGCGAGGGCGGCGTGGCATTTCTTCGCGGCGGCGACGGGGTCGTAGCCGGGCTTGTTGAAGATTTGCCCGCTCACTTCCACACAGACGGAGCCAGACCAGTTCGCCGCCTTGAGTCGGCGGAAGTAGTCGGCGTAGTCAATGGTCCCCTCCCCCGGCAGCGCGAACTGGAACTTCGCGGCGTCGCCGAGCGCGTCCTTCACGTGGATGAACGCGGTGTGTGGCAGCAGCGCGTCGAGGGTCTTGCCGAGGTCGAGTCCGCGCAGTTGGTAGTGGCTGAAATCGTAGGCGAGTTTCACCGCCGGGTTCTTCACTTGCTCCAACAGCCATAGTCCGTGCTCCGGCAGGTGCGCGGCGCTGCCGACGTGGGGCTTGATGCAAAGGGTGATTTTGCCTGCGGCAGCGGCGCGGCCCCAGTCGGCGAGGCGTGCAGCCATCGGAGCCTTCACCTGCTCCCACTCGGCAGGCTTGCCGCCCATGACGGTTTCGAGGATGGGCGGGGCGTCCGGCGCGAGGGCGTGGGCGAGTTCGGCAGCGGCCTTGATGCGCTCGAGGTTGGCGGCGTGGCCTTTGTCGTCGGCGGTGAGGCTGAGATTGTCCATCAACGCGGCGAGGCGCAGGCCCAGCGTGCCGAGCTGGGCGCGCAGGTCTTTACGCTGGGCGGGGGAAAGGAGCTTCGGCTCGGTGGGGAAGCCAGGGTTGAGCGCGAGTTCCACATCGTGGAAACCAATCTCCGCGCAGATCCGGAGAGCTTGCTCGACCGACAGCGTCTTCATGCCGTAGAGGCTGAAGCCAAGGCCGACGCGGCGCGGAGGAGCTGCGGCTTGCGTCGCCGCAGCCGCCGTGGCGAACGCGGTGGTCTGGAGGAACCGGCGGCGGTTGAGCTTATTCGCCGACATATTTTTTGAGCTGGGCCATGAACTCCTTCATCAGCCAGGTGTTGTCCATCCACACGCGGGAGCAGACGAGGTTGCCGTCCACGACCACGCGCTGGTTTACGTATTTCGCGCCGCCTTGCTCGGCGTCGAGCTGGCACTTCGCCACAGTGGTGACGGTGCGGCCTTTGATGACATCGGCGGCGGTGAGGATTTCGATGCCGTGGCAGACGCTGGCGACGGGTTTGTTCGCGGCGAAGAAGTGGCGCGTGAGGCGGAGCAGGTCTTTGTCGTAGCGCAGGTATTCGGGGGCGCGACCGCCGGAGATGAAGAGGCCGCAATACTCCTCCGGGTTCACGTCGCGGAAGGCCACCGTGGCGCGGACGTGGTAAGCCGCACTCTCGCGCGTGATGTCCCACTTTGGCTCGCCCTCGGCCGTCGGGGGAATCTCATGCAGCACGCCGTGGTAGAGACGCGCTTCCGGCCCACAGACGACGGCCTCGAAGCCATCCTCCGGCAAGCGGAAGATGGGGTAGAGCGTGTCCATGACTTCGGTGGCATCACCGATGGGGATGAGAACTTTCTTCTGCGGGAGGACGAGTTTCTTTTTGGCCATGCGCGGATAACAACAGAGGCACCGGGCTGGTGTCAACGCGGGGCCAGCGGTCACCTCTGTGCCGGGCGCAGCCAGCCAACCGCACCACGGACGGGCGGAGCTGTTCGTAGCACGGACAGCCTTGCCCGCGCGCTCCTTGCCCCCACCGGCCCGAACACGCGGGCAGGGCTGCCCGCGCTACGGCGTTGGTGCGGGTGCCTAGTCGCGCCCCAGATTGCCCGCGTTCGTTCTTTGCACTTGCCACGAACGTGCTCTGTCGCAAAAATGCTTCCCGTTGAGCGCATAAAAGCGTTGGGTGCAGTTCAACCTGAATGGAATGGGGTCGTAGCTCAGTTGGTAGAGCGTCTCGTTCGCAATGAGAAGGTCGCAGGTTCGATTCCTGTCGGCTCCACCATCCAGTTCCGATGAAAGGAGAAGCTTGGAACGCTTGCAAAAGCTCTGAAACCGAATGCCCCGCAGCGGCGGGCTTCGCGTGGTTCTGTGGGTGGGTTCAAATAGTCGCCAAGCGTGGGCCGGAGCGCACAATCTTGCACTGTGACGAAGCGCACACCTCCCTCCCTACGCGCTCGGATATGCTCTTGGCCTACTTCTCGCGTATCCTCCGCGAAGCGCGGGCGGAAACTTGGAAGTGCTCTTGTCCACGCAGTTCCCGAAAGACTGCGCGCGCATCGTGCGCAGTGCAGTCACGGAGTGGAACGGGCGGCGGGTCTGCGCCCGGGCGAATACCTCGCCAGCCATCGCCCCTCCGGCGCGGAGTCGCCGAGAGGGCTGGTTCTAAACCACGTTCTTGAAATAGCGATGCGGCAAGCCGCTCAACGGCTTCAAGACCGTGTCGGTATGCCAGAGTTCCACCTTCTCGACAAACGCCGTGGCCGCGAGGATGCGGTCGGCGGGGCCACGATGTTCCCACGGCCAGAGGACGGATTGCCGGGCAACGGCCGCTGTCATCGGTAACACCGTCCAGCCATGTGTCGGGATTGGTTCTCAACTGGCCCGCCTGCCAGAGCCGGAACACCTCCGACACAGAGATCGCGGACAGGCAGCGCTCGGTTTGCCGTGTCCAGCGCCCGTTCCACTTCCGCCGGCAGCGGTTGACAGTGGCCGAACTTCACAAACAAGTTGGTGTCGGCCAGCACGCTCATTGCCAGTCCTCCAGCACGGGGTTTTGCAAGTCGCCAAAGTCTGCCGGGTCGCTGGGAATCGCCACGTGCCACGGCTTCTCGCCCGCGCTGAACGCCAACAGAACGGCCTTGGGCTTGCCGTGACTGGGGAACACCACCCGCGCGCCGGACTCGACCTTGTTCAAAGAGGTCGCACAGGTTGCTTCGCCCTTGGGCAAGGGGCGCGCAGATGGTTTTAATGGGCAGAATACTGCCCATTTAGGAGCGGGTTTCAAGGCTAGCCAGCCCCCATCTTGGAACACTAAATCGGCTTAGAGCCTATCCGAATAACCCGGCCTGCTGCCAAGTGATGCAGGCGCAGGCAAGATGGAGGAGCGCCTCATAGTTGGCCGCCTGCTTCTCCCAGCGCACCAGCAGGCGGCGAAACCGATTCAAC
>JBDKJY010000025.1:0-96660 GCA_039796295.1 Verrucomicrobiota bacterium | reverse complement strand
ACTGACCGACGACGTCTGCCGCCGAATAGCCAAACATCTTCTCCGCCGCCGGGTTGAAATCCGTGATGTTGCCCAGTTCATCCATCGTGATGATGGCGTCGAGCGAGGACTGCCAGACGGCCAGTTCCTCTGATGGCTTCATAGTCTTCATCGGATCGCGTTTCTCACCACGAGCACCGTGGCGTCATCATCGTCCCTTTTCATCAGGCGCAGGAGTTCCGTCGCCATGGCCGGGGCGGGACGGTCCGTGAGGCCGGGAATATCATTCCAGTCCCTGCGCGGGCGCAATCCGTCGGAATGCAGGATGAAGAGTGTCCCGGGCACCCAGGCATGCTCCGCGACCACCGCGTTAGGGGCATTGAGCCCGACGATCCCCCGGCGCGCCAGCAATGAAAGGGCCCGGTTCGTGGGGAAGATCAGCGTCTCGATGTTGCCCACGGAAGCGAAGCTCAACCGCCCACAGCCCCAGTCGAACCGGGCGAGCGCCATCACCACGCCACGGGTTGCGTGGCAGGCGCGCCCGGCGCCGCTAAAGATCTGGTCGAGTGGCCGGTCATAGTGGCCTTCCACATACTGTCTCGCGGCTTGCGCCGCGCGGTAGGCATGCTGGCCATGGCCCAGGCCATCAATCACTCCCACCAGCAAGCTTTCATCCCAGCCCCTCACCACAAACGTATCACCATTGGGCTCGCCCACCATGCGGGTTCGCGTGGCCACGCCGACCTCCAGCGGACACGTCCTGATGCTCACCGGATGGTTGCGAAGCCATTTCCGACAAGTAATGCGGGTGCCATCGCCCCGCGGCGACGTGATGGCGAGTTCATCCATCAGCCGGTTCACCGCGCCCAGACCCGTGCCCCGACTGCCGGTCGTGCTGTAGCGGTCCGTCAGGGCCAGATCCACGTCGGCAATTCCGGGGCCCTTGTCCGAAGACTCGATTTCCAGGCCCGCGCGCTCATTGTCGCTGACGGCGGCAAGGCTTAGTTCTCCGCCCCCGGCGTGCTGGAGGAGGTTGGTGGCGAGTTCGATCATGACCAGTGCGATTTCTTCGCAGTTTACCGCTGTAAACCCGATTGCTTCGGCGGTGGCACGCCCTATTTCCCGTGCCCGGAACACATCGCTCTCATGCCGGATGTCGAGCGTTTGTCGGGGTGGTGTTGGCATACCTTTATTTACGCCAGTTTACGCCATTTGCGCACCGTCACGGTCGTGCCCTGGCCGACGGTGGATTCAATCGTCAGTTCATCCATCAACCGCTTGGAGCCGGGCAACCCCATGCCCAGGGTCTTGCCGGTGCTGTAGCCCGGTTCCATGGCCTTCGCGAGATCGGGAATCCCCGGCCCGTGGTCCTCGAAGACCAGCTCCAGACCCACCTTGCCGCTTTCGTTCACCGTGCGCCAGCGCATGCAGCCGCACTTGGCGTAGTGGTAGATGTTCCGCGTCAGTTCCGAGGCGGCGGTGACAATGCGCGTCACATCGGTCAGGCCAAAGCCCATGGCAGTGGCCGCGTCCCGCACAATTTTTCGCGCCCGCACGATGTCACCCTCGCATTGGATCCGGAATTCGCCGGCGGTCAGGCGTTCATACATGGGGTTCTCCGGGGTGCGGGAGGGTGAGCATGTCGAACGCCCGATCCACGTCCAGCGCGGTCAGGGCACTGGGGATGGTCAATCCTAGTTGGGTTGCGGTGACGGCCACAGGGGCGCGCATGCCCGCCAGCACCGTGCGGCCACCCATGAGCGAGACCATCTGAACGGTTTCCGAGACGGTCCTCGCGAAATAGGAGTCCAAGGTCTGGACTGTGGAGATGTCCAGCACCAGCCCCTTGCTCTCATGCCGCGCCATCGCGGCCAACACTTGCTCCTGGAGGGCGCAGACGGTTTCGTCGTCTGGCTCCGAGGGCACCGTGACAAGCAGCACGTCACGGAGTCTGATAACGGATATCTTTTCGAGGGCCATAAGGTTGCTGGGTTAATGGCTGCCGTTCTTGCTGACTACTTTCAGATGCAGAATGTCCAGCGCCACTTGCAGGCCGGCGGCCAGGGAGGAACGCGTGACGATGTCCGTCAGATTGATGCCGAGGTGGACCAGCGTCTGGGCAATGGCCGGCCGCACGCCGGTGAGCACCACCTGCGCGCCGAGCAGACGGACGGCGCTGATGGTCTCGACCAGGTGCTGCGCCGTCTGGGTGTCAATCGTGGGCACGCCCGTGATGTCCACGAGGGCGACGGGGGAGTTGGTATCCACGATGTAGTTGAGCAGCCGCTCCATGAACTTCTGGGTGCGCTGGCTGTCCAGCGAACCGATGAGCGGCGCGACCACCACGCCCTTCCAGACCTGCATCACCGGCATGGACAGCTCCATGATTTCCTTGCCCTGCTGTTGAATCCGGTCTTCGGCTTGCTTGCGGGCGGTGATCTCCGCGCGGATGGCCACATACTGGCAGGGCTTGCCCTGCTCGTTCATGAGCGGGACAATGGTGGTGTCCACCCAATAGAACGAACCGTCCTTCGCCTTGTTCTTAATCTCGCCTTTCCAAATCTGGCCCCGCGCAATCGTTGTCCACAAATCGTGGATGAACTCCTTGGAATGGTGGCCGGAATTGATGATGCGATGATCCTGGCCGATAAGCTCCGGGCGGGAATACTTGGAGATCGCGCAGAACTTGTCGTTCACGAAGGTGATTTTTCCCTGCGCATCGGTGATGGCCACAATCGCATGTGCGTCGAGCGCTAACTTAAGGTCGCCAACCTCCTTCAGCGCGGCCTTGATTTGCGCGTTTTCTTTGATTTGTTCCTGCGCCTGCTTGCGCTCGGTCAGGTCGCGCGTCAGTTTCCCGAAGCCGCGCAGCGTGCCGTCCTTGCCGCGCATTGCCGTGATGACGACGTTGGCCCAGAACTGTGTCCCGTCTTTGCGCACGCGCCAGCCTTCATCTTCAAAGCGCCCCTCTTTGGCCGCCACCTTCAATTCATGCTCAGCAAATCCTCGCTGGACGACCTCGGGCGGATAGAAGCAGGAGAAGTGCTTGCCGATGATCTCCTCGGCGCGATAGCCCTTGACGCGTTCGGCCCCTGGATTCCAGGTGGCGACATGTCCGTCCGGGCCGAGCATGATGATGGCGTAATCGGTCACGCTTTCCACCAGCAGGCGGAAGTCTTCTTCACTGCCCAGCACGGTGGCCGGGGATGGCGATGCAGTGTTTGCAGTGTTCATTGGTTTTTCTTTGTTTTTTTTTCTGCATGGTTAAGCAATTGATTGGGAAGTGCTTTGGAACCTGATAGGCGACGCCACCGGGGTGTTCGCCACGAGCAGGGGGCGGTTGTCCACGTAGGGCGCGCTGGTGTCGCGCGCGAGGAACGCTCCGGCGGCCACGGTGCCGCGCTGACAGTAGAAGTATTTAATGCCTGAACGATGCACCCGTCCGCCGCAGCCTGTCTATCAGCAAAAACCTGACATAACGGACGGGCCAAAGCTCGAACGGAGAGGGCGAGCCGGCGGTCCCGCGCCAGTGGGGCGCTCAGAGCCGATCCCCCGGATATTTCAACTGGGCGTAGGCCATCATCTCCACCCGGCTTTTGACGCCCAGCTTCAGCATCAGGCGCGCCTTGTAGGTCTCCACCGATTTGGTGCTGACCTTTATTTCCGCCGCCACTTCCTTGGCCGTGTAGCCCTGGGCCAGCGAGCGCAGCACCTGCGTTTCGCGGCGGCTGAGATCCGTCACCGGGCCGGGGTCGGCGAGGAACTGCCCCACGGCCTCCCCCAGCAACTTGGGGTCAAAGTGAACCCCGCCCCGGGCCACGCGGCGCAGGGCGGTGAGAATCTCTTCCGGGTCCACGTCTTTGCACACGTAGCCCACCGCGCCAGCCCGACGCATCTGACTCAACACCACTGCGGAGGTGTGGGCGGTGTAGGCGATCACCCGCACCTGGGGACACGACTTCTTGAGCTCGCGGGTGGCGGCGATGCCGTCGAGCTTCGGCATGGAGACATCCATCAGCAGGAGGTCCGGCCGGAGGCGGCGAGCGAGCTTCAGGGCGGCGTGGCCGTCCGCCGCCTCGCCCACCACCTCCATGTCGGGCTGCCGGTTGATCAGGCCGCGCAAACCATCGCGCAACACGGCGTGATCATCCGCCAGCAGGATCCGGAGCTTATCCGTTGTGCGATTCTGTTTCGCGATGGCCACGGCGTATTAAAGTGTTCTCATTGAGAGCAAATGTTGTGTATTTTGCAAAAAGATCTGGGCCGTCGGCAACATCTATCGCACCCCGCCTCACCACCAAGCCACGCCATGGCAACAGCACCCTCCAACTCGCCCAAGTCCAACGTGGTGGGACCATTGCTCCGCACTCACCTCACGAAGGCGGACCTGACGCAGAAGGAACTGGCGGCGCTTTGCGAACGGAGGGGTCTGAAGCTGACGCGGGCCACGCTGGCCAAAATCGAGTCCAGGGTTCGGTTCGTCAAAGCGTGTGAATTGTTCATCATCGCCAAGGCCCTCAAAGTCCCACTGGAGCGCTTTTACCCTCCCGGTTTCGGCCAGAACCTCAGGTGAGACGCCGAGAAATTGGTTGTTGTGGGGGCGATCCTCCGAGCCAGCAAACATGCCACCACGGCCTCGGCGGCGGCGTTACACTCACCGCATCCACCGGACGTCGCTCACGAGGACAAACAGCCCCCGCCCGACTAGCAGTCACCGATGCTTTCTCTCGTCGCTGCGGACTGAGGCAACGCCCTCACGCGCGTCCCGAGCGCAGCACGGCAGATGTCTTCATGCGCCGTTGGCCGCGATCCTCCCGCACATCGCGGGATTGCCGGAAGTTCGGGTCGTGCTTGCGTGGGGTGGCGGCCAGCTCGTTGCGGTTGGCCCCAAACTTGTGCGAGGTGGTGGGAGTGGTTGTTTTCATGTGGCCAAGCTCGGTTGAAGTGGCATTCCTCACCAACCCTTTTTGAAGCAAAGCCGGACGCCAGTTGCCGCGGTGGCGGGGTGCGTCGGGAGCACTCATCGCGCCGCGGCCAATTGGCGATGAAAGATGACCAAGGATGAGCGTGCCGCTCGCATTCCTATCCATTAACCGTAGGGTCGTCCGTGCGCGAGCCAGTCGGCACAGGACATCGCCGCTGGCTGGGGCGGGCGGTTCACGCCGCCGCCGGAAAGGTCGCCGAAAGTGGCCGGTGAATTATGAATTCTGAACCAAATTTGACTGCGGAGAAACCGCCCGCGGACCCACAGCAGTGGAAGGAGATCGTGCTCCGATTCCAGCAGCCCTCCCGTGGGCGGGCGCTGTGGCAGATCGTCAACACCTTCGGCTCCTACGCCCTGCTCTGGTATTTCATGTATCTCAGCCGCGCCGTGTCCTGGTGGCTCACGGTGCCGCTGGCGATTCTGGCGGGGGCGATTCTGATCCGGGTGTTCATCATCTTCCACGACTGCGGGCATGGCTCGTATTTCAAGTCTCGGACGGCCAATGACGTGGTCGGGCTGATCTGCGGCCTGCTCACCTTCACGCCTTACTATCACTGGCGCTGGGAGCACTCGATCCACCACGCGACGGCGGGCGATCTGGACCGGCGCAACGTGGGCGACATCTGGACCATGACGGTGCAGGAATATCTGGAGGCCTCGCGCTGGAAGCGCTTCGCGTATCGGCTGGCGCGCAATCCCTTCGTGCTGTTCGGCCTCGCGCCGCTGTTTCTGTTCCTCGTCCTGCAACGGATCCCCGCCGCGAAGGCGAACCCGCGCGAGCGCGAGTCCGTGCAGTGGATGAACCTCTCGCTCCTGCTCATGGCCACCGGCCTGATCTGGACCTTTGGTCTTCAAGCGTATCTGGTGATCCAGTTGACCGTGCTGATGGTGGCGGGCGGCGCGGGCGTGTGGATGTTCTACATCCAGCACCAATTCGAGGACGTTTACTGGGAGCGGGGTGACAACTGGGACTACACGGCGGCGGCGCTGCAAGGCAGTTCCTTCTACAAGCTCCCGCGGATCCTCCAGTGGTTCTCGGGTAACATCGGCTTCCACCACATCCACCACCTCAGTCCGCGCATTCCCAACTACAACCTCCAGCGCTGCCACGATGCGGACCCGCTGTTTCAGAAGGTCAAACCCATCACGCTCCTCGCCAGCCTGAAGTCGTTCAACCTCCGGCTTTGGGACGAACAACGGAAGAAGCTCGTCGGCTTCCAGCATGTGCGTAATCTCAAGCGCCAAGCCAAACCACCCACCCAATGAACTCAGACTCCTCGAAACCCCGCGAAGCCAACGCCACCATGGCGGTGTTCCTCGATCTCGAAAACATCGCCCTCGGGGCGCGCGATGCGAACTACCCGAGCTTCGACATTCAGAAGGTGCTCGAACGCCTCCTGCTCAAGGGCCACATCGTCGTGAAGAAGGCTTACTGCGACTTCGACCGCTACAAGGACTTCAAGCGCGGCCTGCACGAGGCGGCCTTCGAGCTCATCGAGATTCCCCACGTCCGCCAGTCCGGGAAGAACTCCGCCGACATCCGCATGGTCGTGGACGCCCTCGACCTTTGTTACACCAAGGGCCATGTGGACACCTTCGTCATCCTGAGCGGCGACTCAGACTTCTCGCCGCTGGTGAGCAAGCTGCGCGAGAACGACAAGACCGTCATCGGCGTGGGCGTGAAGAACTCCACCGCCGACCTCTTCATCAACAACTGCGACGAGTTCCTCTACTACGACGACCTGGTCCGGGCGGAACCCGCGCAACGGCGGCGGCGCAGCAGCGCCAGCGCGGCTCCGGCGCGGCCGCCGGGAGAAGCGGGCAAGGGGCCATCGCTCGAAGAAGCGTTCGAGTTAGTGGGCACCACCCTCGACGCCATCACCGAGGAACGCGGCCCGGAGGAAATCATCTGGGGCTCGATGATCAAGCAGGCCATCAAGCGCCTGCATCCCGGCTTCAACGAACGCGCCCACGGTTTCCGCTCCTTCAACGACCTTCTCCACGAAGCGCAGAAGCGCGGGCAGTTGAAATTGCAGGCCGATGAGAAGTCCGGCGGCTACACGGTCCAGGCCGTGGACCCCGCGCCGTAATGGCAACCGATTCTCTTCCTGTCTCGTTGCGCTGTTTGCGGCTAATCAGTTCCGTAGTTCGGGTTAAGAAGTTATCAAGCCCCAATGCCGTCCAGCTAAAATAGCTGGGGCGGTCTGCCCTGCTCATCACCTTGTCCCTCCGCCCTGTCGCCGACGGGACTTCAGAGGATGCGATGTCCTCGCGGCTCGACGGCTGTTTCAGACGGTTAGTTTGTCGCCGCTGGCAGGCTCACGAAAAAGGTGCTGCCCTTGCCCGCCACGGACTCCACCCAAATCTTCCCGTTCTGCCGCTCCAGAATGCGTTGCGCGATGGTCAGGCCCAGGCCCTCGCCGTGGCCTTCCGCCGGGTCGAGGCGATGGAAGATCTCGAACACCTTGGGCTGGTGCTCCGGGGCGATGCCGATGCCGTTGTCGGTGACGGCGTAGAGGGCGCGCCCGTGCTCCACGCGGCCGGTGATGGCGATGCGGCCAGGGCGTTGCGGGGCGAGATACTTGAGCGCGTTGTCGAGGAGGTTGGTGAAGACCTGGTTGATTTGCGTCGCGTCGCCTTGGCAGTCGGGAAGGTCGCTGAGTTCGAGCTGCGCGCCGGCTTGCTGGATTTGGAAGTCCATCGCCTGCGCGATGTGCCGGAGCATCGTGTTCATCTGGAGCGGCTCGACGTTTAGGGCGGCGCGGCCAAGTCGGGAGAAGCGGAGGAAGCCGGCCAGCAGCGCGTCGATCTTGGCCACGCCCGCTTGGATGAACGCGAGGGACTCCGGGATGTCCTCGGTCAGCGCGGCGTGGAGTTCGGACTTGGGAATGGCCGGGCCGGGCGTCGCGAGGAGCTTCGTGCGCAGGCCATCGCACACCCGCGCGAGCTCCTTGCTGAAGCCCTGGATGTTGACCAGCGGCGAACGGAGGTCGTGCGAGGCGACATACACGATGGCTTCCAATTCCTTGTTCTTCTCCGCGAGGGATTGCGCCAGCTCGGCGAGCCGGGCTTCGTCGCGTTTGCGGGCGGTGATGTCGGTGCGGATGGCGATGTATTGCTGCGGCTTCCCCGCTGCGTCGAGGAAGGGGAAGAGGGTGGTGGCGACCCAGTAGAGGCTGCCGTCCTTGGCGCGATTGCAGAGTTCGCCCTGCCAGACTTCGCCGCGCTGGATGGTCTGCCAGAGGAGGCGGAAGAACTCCTTCGGGTGGTGGCCGGAGTTGATGATGCGGTGGTCCTGGCCGAGCAGTTCGTCGCGACTGTATTGGGAGAGCTGGCAGAACTTGCCGTTCACGTAGGTGATGCGCCCGCGCGCGTCCGTGATGGCGACGATGGAATGGGCGTCCAGCGCAGCCTTGAGGTCCACCAACTCCTTCAGCGTGGTGTCGGCGGGCGGGCCTGAAAGTTCGGCGGCGGTGGACATCGGAGCGGAGTCGGCCATGCGGCGCAGCATACGGTTCCGCAGCGGGCGGGCACGACTAAAGGTGACGTTCGCCTTGACGCAGAGAACGTGGCTGTGGGTTCACCACCCCGGTTTTGCCGAACGCTCTCTCAGCTCCCCGGCTGACGGCGCTTGGAACCACTCCGACCGGTGCGACGGGGTGGGCCGCCGGTTGCCCCCTCGGACTGGCTGCCCTGCCGGAGGCGAGTTTCCGCCCGCAGCCAGTGTTCGAGATCGCGGCCGTGCGGCCGGCCTTCCTCCTCCCAGATGGACTGGGCGCACAACGCGATTTCGTCGCGCGTCGGTTCCGGACGCGCCGGACTGGGGGTGCGTTTGGCGACCGGGCCGGGCTTGGGCTTGGCACTCATGGGGGTGCTGGTGGTGTGGCCTTGGATGGTTTAGGCCGCCGGCAAGTGCGTGCGATATTCCGTGGGCGACTGGCCGACGAGCTTCTTGAAGATGCGGTTGAAGTGCGTAAGCGACTGGAAGCCGACTTCGTAGGCGATTTCGCTGATGCGCAGGTTCGGGTTGAGCAGGAGGTTCTTCGCCTTCTCGATGCGGACGCGGGAGAGGTAGTCCGTGAAGTTGATGCCCGTGCCCTTCTTGAACATCTTGCAGAAGTAGAAGGTGCTGGTGTTGACCGCCTTGGCCAGCATCCCGAGCGAGAGGTCTTCCGTGCGGTGCTCCTCGATGAACTGCTTGGCGCGCGTGATCATCGGCGGCTCGGCGTTGGCGTTCCGCACCATGATCTGGTTGCTCACCATGCCGAGGTGATCGGCGAAGATGTGGAGCAAGCTGAGGGCGGCCTCGTGGCGCTTCGCCGGGAGCACGGGCGTGTGGAAGTAAGCCGCGTGCAACTCCTCCTTGCTGGCCGTCACGCCGCCGTCCTGCGCCAGCTTGGCCGCGCGCTCGAACTGCGCCTCGGTGGGTTTGCGGCGGAAGACTTGCCCGGTCTGGAGGTAGCCGATGGTCTTCTCCCCGGTGCGGACCGGCACGGCCGAGTCGCATAGGCCGAACTGGCAGGTGACGGTGGCGGGGGCGGACTGCGCGGCGTCGGCGAGTTGCTGCTGCGTTTGCAGGCACGCGGCGCAGGTGCGGCTGCGCTCGGCCATGAGGGCGCAGAAGGGATTCTCGTTCCGGCGCCCGTGGTGCGGGAGCTGCCAGCTCTCGACGGGGCGGAGGTTGACGGGCAGCCCAGTAGTCTCGTTGAACGCGCGCTCGTAGTCCTGATAGACCGGCGAGTGGGCGAGGGTGGTGATGATGTGGTTGCTGTCTTCGTGGGTGTTCATAGGTCGCCTCCGATGGGTTGGGCCAGCCAGAGCGCCCCAACCCGCCACGCGTTTCTTGTCGTCGCGCTGGCCGTATCTTGGCGTTCCGTTCTTGCTTTCACGTCGCCAAGTTAAGGGCGAGGTGGGGTGGCAACAATGGGGGCCACCCCCAGACCGGAGTGGTGGTGCAGGCCTAGGGCCGCTAAGGGAAATGCCTAGTTGCCTGAATCAACGAGTTCGCGCCGTCGGCCAAACCCGGCGCTCCGCTTGCGAGCCGACCGCTCCAAGGCGTGGCCCGATGCCGCCCGGCCGCTGGGCAAGACGCGGTGATTGGGCGGCCCGCCAACTGCCGCGATTTCACCCCCTGAACCCGGTAGCGCCGCGCTGCTGCACGGCCTCGGTGGGCTGGGGTGTAGGGAGGCCGACCGGCAGGTCGGCCCTACCGGGTTCATAGAGGCACGACGGTGTCGGTGGTTGGCTCGGGGCCGTTGACGGTGGGGGTGGTTTACGAGCTGTGGGTGGCGGGGCACAACGCTCATGGCGATGGGCCGGGGAGCAATCGGGTGAGCTACACGGCGACGTAAGCGGTGACGCTTCATCAGCCGGGTCGGCAACCCGCAGTCGCCGATGGTTGGACACGGGAACGCGCTGAAGTGACGGGTGGTTTCCGGCCCAGTTCCAAGTTCGAGTGGCTGTTCCCTCCGGCGGTCGGAGAAGTTGAGATGGCGACCCTACGGGGATTCGAACCCCGGTCACCGCCGTGAAAGGGCAGTGTCCTAACCGCTGGACGATAGGGTCGGCCTTCCGACGGCGGCCATTTAGGCGGTTCGGACGCTGCCTTGTCACGCCCAAATTCCGGCTACCCCAGTTCTTCAGAGCGGGTGCTGGGCGAAGGCGAACTCCGCCACGGGCTGCCCGCCGACGAGGTGTTCCTGAACGATGCGCTCCAAGACCGCCGGGGTGCAGGAGTGATACCAGGTGCCCTCGGGATACACGACGGCGATGGGCCCGCGCGCACAGACTTGGAGGCAGTTGGCCTTGGTGCGATAGACCAGCGCCTGCGGGCCGACGAGGCCGAGTTCCTTCAAGCGGCGCTTGAGAAAGTCCCACGATTCCACGCTCGCTTCGCGCGGGCTGCACTTGGGCTTGGTCTGGTCCGCGCAGAGGAAGATGTGGCGGCGGAACTTCTCTACGCCAAGTTCGGTGACAAGCCGCTGAAGCTCGGTTTGAAATTCGTCGCTCATGACTGACCCTTGCTGCCAACCCCGAGGGATTTGGGCGTGAGCAGGAATTTCAAAGTGCCGATGCGCTGGTCTGCCGTCTTCACGCAGGCGACCGCGCCCTTGGACAACGGAAGGGATTCTTCGCGCTCCAAGCCCAGCATCCGTCGCACGCGCGCCGAGAGCGTCGGCTCGTGGCCGACGAGCAGGACATGGCCGGCGTCCGGAAGCTGGGCGAGCCAGTCGGCGAAGGCGTCGGCATCCGTGGCGTTCAGCAGGGCGGGCGTCTCCTGCGGCAACAGCGGCTGCTTCTCGTTCGTGATGTCGAGCACGATGGCCAAGGTCTGCTGCGCGCGCACGAGCGGACTGGTGAACGCGAGGTCGAAGATGACGCCGCTGCGACGCAAACAGCGCGCGAGCTCGCGCGCTTGCTCCCGACCGGTGGACGAGAGCGGGCGTTGCGCGTCGTCCACGCCGGCCAAGGCGTCGGCGTGGCGGAGGAAGTAGAGTTTCATCGGGCGGGGAGGATTAGGATTAAGATTAGGAGCAAGAGCAAGAGTTCGCCCAACGCCTCGTAAGCCTTCCGTTCCCTACGGCTGCGGCTGGAAGACAATCCGGCTGAACGCCCGCGGGGCAAATTCCGCCGTCCCGAAGTTCGCGCTGCTCGCCCGCACGCCTTTCTCCGTCCAGCTCTCCAGCGCGAAGGTCAGGCTGCCGCGTCCGGCGAAGAACACGCGGAGGTCGCCCGCTTGCAGCGGCGCGGGCTTGGCGCGGTCGGTGGCGAAGTCCACTTGCGCCACGCGGTCCAGTGGGATGCTGACGAAGTTGTCCGCGACGGCGAAGCGCAGCTTGCCGTCCTTCAACTCCACCAGCCGGCCCGCCACGGAGTCGCGGTTCACGAGGCGGCCCACGTCGTTCTGCACGTTGGGCACGAGCGGCGCGACGGTTTCCTCCAAGCGTCCGTCCCACTCGCTGATGCGGAGGTTGGCGAGGCGCATCGGCCCTTGGCTTTGGTTCACGAGGCGGATGCCGGTGCCTTCGCCGCCAAAGCCCTCAGTATCCGCCCACTGCTTCACCACCGCGCCGTTGATGAGCAACGTGATGGTCTTTTGCTCGCGACTGCACTTGATGGCGATGCGCGCCTGATTGGTTTGCTGGAGCGTCGGGCTGACGACCATGCCGAGCTGGCGTGTTGGCTCCTTGTGTTTCACGAGCAGGAGCTGGGTGGAAAAGCTGTTCAACTGAAGGCTGTAGAAACCTCCGAAGGGCGGCTCCTCCGCCGTCTGCGCCAAGCGAACGGGCTGAAGCGAATCCGTGTAGAGCGCGATGGCCAGCGCGAACTGCCCACGCCATGCGAGGTCGAATTCCAGCGAGGAACTCGGTGGCAGCTTCACGTCGCGCGCGATGGACGCGGGCTGCGAGGCGACGAACGCGCCATTCGCAAAATGCCACTGGCTGGCGTTCAACGCGCCGGCCAAGGACTTGCCCATCGTCCAGCCGTCCAGCCCGTCGGGGCCGGCAAAAACCGTGCGCGGCGTCGGACCGGCCGGGCGCACGCACGCGACGCGCGCTCGCGGCAAAGTCAGCGTCCCGGCGAACCACGTTTCGAGCACGAGCTGTTGCTCATCGAGCGACTTCAGGTTGCCGGAGAGTTCGTCGCCGTTCGTGAGGCGCACGAAGCAGAAGTTCAGCGCGGTCGTGGGCGGCGGCGACTGTGCGCCGAGGTGGATTTCCGCCAGCGCAGCGGGCTGGAACTGGATGGCCGCCCCCGCGTCCGCGTGCCGCCAGCGCAGGCCGTTCGTAGGCGTAAGAGATTCGAGTTGACCGGTGAGCAGGTCGCCGTTGCGGAAGAGAATGGCTTGGGGCGGAGCGGCGTGGGCCGCGCCGAGCGCGAGCTGCACGGCGGTGAGGAGGAGTAAGAAGTGATTAGTGATTAGTGATCGCAAGCGAGCATCTCGGTTGAGGTCTCGGCCAGCAGAGATGCTCGTTGCGCTCGCGCCTCCTGCGTCGGCAAATGGGGTTCGACGGAGTCTCACCCTACCGGGTTGGGGGTTCGCTTGGCTCATCGCTCGAAGAATGGTTGGCCCTCCGCGCCGAAGAATGGGAGGTCGGGCACGACGGGCTCGCGCTCGGGGTTGAAGCGCAAGAGTCGCACCCAGCGCGTGTCCAGTTGCAGCGGGCCGAAGTGTGGACTCACCCCAGCGAGCTGCCGGCCGTCCCAGCGCGGCTGCGTGAGCGCGACCGTCTCGCCGCTGCTCAGGCGCGCGTGTGTTTCGCCGGCGGGGCGGTTCGTCGCGGGCGGGGCGGCGGGCGCGAGGATGACTTGTGTGATGCGAGTCAGCGGGATTTCCAAACTGCCGGCGGGTGATGCGAGCGAGAGTTTTCCGTCGCGGATGGCGCGCACCTCGCCGACGGCGCGGTCCTGATTCGCGAGGCGGACGAGGTGGCCGGTGAAGTTCGTCGCCACCAGCTCCGGCTCGACGGGCCGACCATCCCAAGCCGACACCTTGATGGCGCTCAACTGGATGCCGCCGTTCAGCATGAAGAACGACAGGCCCGTGCCCGGCAGCACTGGCCCGCGGGCAATCGCCGCGTCCCGCACCGCGTCGGCCACGGTGGGCGGGAGGTTCGGGTCCACGGCGGGCACGGCGGGCTTCGCGACGTTGGGGTCGTTCCACTGCTGGACTTGGTTGCCGTCCACGAGCAAGGCCATTGTGCCGGCGAGCAGGTCCGCGCGGATTTCGACGTGGAGTTTCCGGCCCGGCAGCGGCACGGGGATTTGCGCCTGGCCGAGGTGTTGCATCCCGAACTGGCCTTGGCCGCGCATGAGGTTCACGTAGCCGAGGCCGAGGTTGAACTGGTAGCCGGTGCTGGCGAAGTTGAAGCGCTCGGTCGCGCTGGTGTAGAGGCTGACGTAGAGGTTCAGCGCGCCGCTGCTGCCCACGTCGAACTCCACGCGCGACTGTGCCGGGAGCTTGAGATCGCGGCCCATGAAGGCGTTCGCGCCGCCGGTGAGAACGCCGTCGCGGAACTGCCACGCGTTGGGCACCGGCCCGGTGGTCCAGCCATCCACGCCATTGGGACCGTCGTAAATCGTGGCGAAGCCTTTCGCGATGAATGCGAGCGATTGCACGCCCGCCCGCGGGGCGCGGAGTTTCCCGGCAAACCACGTCTCCAGCTCGATGTGCGTGGCGTCGAACGACACGAGGTTGCCGGTCAGCTCGTCGCCGTTCACGAAGCGGAAGCGGCAGGTGTGGTGCGCGCTGGCCTGCGCGGGCGGCGGCGCGACTTGCGCGAAGCGGATCTGGTGGGCGTTGCGCGGGAGAAACTCGATGGCCGCACCCGCCGCCGGGTGTTTCCAACGAATCCCCTTCGCCGGGTCAATCGCCTCCAACGCGCCGTGCAGCGTGGAGCCGTCGAGAAGCTGGAAGACATCCACGGCGGGCTGGGCGCGGAGGGGCAGCGCGGTGAGGAGGAGAGCGAGAAGAAGTTGAAAGTTGAAAGTTGAAAGTTGAAAGCCGGACGCTTGCTCCGCTAACCACAGGCCAGACCGAGCACGCCGCAACTGCCGTCGTGCTGACCGCTGACCGCTGACCGCTGATAGCTGTTCTTTCACAAGCGCGGGAGTAGAAGGCTTCACGGTCCCCCCCATTCATCCCCCAGCCCACGGGGTGCCGTCGGGTTGAACCGCAGCGAGCGGATGGCCTCTGGCTTGAGCGTCAGCCGTCCGAAGACCGGGCTGACGGCGGTGATGGTTTGGCCCTCCCATTTCTCCAACGCCAGCGTGAGGCGCTCGTTGCGGTGCAATGTCACTTGCACGCCCGCGACCTTCGCCAGCTCCGTCGCCGCGTTCGCCGGGAAGGCAATCAAGCCCGCGCGCGTCAGCGGAATCTCCAGCTTGTTGCCCGCCGTCGTCAGCGAAAGCCGGCCTTCGCGAATGCCGTGCAACGTGCCCGTCGCGCGGTCTTTGTTGATGAACTCCACCACCGCGCTGTCCGGCGACGGTGCCTCGGCTGGCGGGTCCGCATCGATGGGTGGCGGCGTCCCGGCGTTGGGGGCGCGCCCGTCCCACGGCGTGATGCGGATGTCGCTGAGACGGAAGCGGGGGTTGACGTTGTAATTGTAGAAGGTGATGCCCGTGCCGGGGCCCGGCGAGCCGAGGTTCTTCCACTCATGCACCTGCTCGCCGTCGGCCAGCAGCGTGATGGTCTCCGTCTCCGTGTTGACGAGGAACGTGAGGCGCACCGTGCTCTTGGTGGTCAACTGCGGCACGCGCGCGCTCGTGCCCGTCGCTCCGCCCATCCCCGCGCGCCGCATCGAGCTGATGGAGCCGGCGGGTGAAGTGTAGAACTGCCAGCCGTCGTTGAAGTCGAAGTCGTCCGTGCTGCGCGTGAAGAACGAAAAGCGGAGATACGGCTGCCCCTTCCACGCTAGGTCGAACTCGATGCGCGCCTTCGTGGGCAACTGGCACTCCCGTCCGAGCGTGCCCACGGCGGTCGAGTAATACGCGCCGTCGCGGAAGACCCAGGCGCGGTTCGTGACAGCGCGAGCGGCGGCAGGACCGACTAACGCGCCCTCCGCACCGAGTGCGGTGGCGAGGGCTGGGTTGTTCAGCCGCAACGCGTCGAGCACGCGCACGCGGGCGTCGGCCAGGACGTTGGCAGCCGCGTTGACCTGTGCCTGCACCTCGGCCTGCTCTGTCGGCACCTCGACAAACGTCGCCCGCCCGAGCAGCCGCCGCCCGAGCACATCCGCCTCCGCACGCAGCATCGCCCGGAAGCGCGCGGTCTTCACCGCGTCGCCCTGCCAGTCAAACGGCTGCGCGAACTCCGCGAACCCCCGGTCCAGCGTCGCGCGCGAGGTCTGCTTCTCCGCCAGCGCCGTAGTGACCAACTCGGACTTGAGGAAGTCCGCGACGGTTGCGGCCTTCTCCGCCGCGTCGGTCCATCGGGTGACTTCGGCTTCGGTAAAAGTTTTGCGGGCAGCGGGTGCGGCAGCCTTCGCTGTCATGTCCACGGGTGGCAGCACGGGCAGCGCACCGGGGACTCCGGCCTTGCCGGCCAGTCGCTCCAGTTCTGCTCGCAGAGTTTGGGCGACCGAGTCAATGGCTGGCGCTGGAGGCGGGACGATGGGATTCGCTCGGACAGGTTGTCGCTCGACCAGCGGGACAGCGGGCGGCGGAACGGCGATGGGGGCCTTTAGTTCGACTGGCTTCACCGGTGCCTTCGCCGCCAACTCCTCCACCTCCTTAAGTCGCTTCTCCAACGCCTGCTTTACCACGGGCGCGACCTTGTCCGTGAGCGCGGCAATCTCCGCCTTGAGCTGGGCGACCAGTTCCTGCGGCGTCGGCGCTGGCTTGGCTACGGGCAGCGGCTCCGGTTCCACCACGCGGAACTGCGGGACCGGCACCTGATTCATCTGCGGCAGCAGTTGGAGGACGCGACGCCCGCCGCCGAAGAATTCCCCGTCCATCCCCCGGTTGAGGACCGCGCCGACTGCGCTGCTCCGCCACTCCTCCGCCGCACGCGGCCCTTCGTAAAACGCCGCGTAGCCCGCGTTCGCGAACGCTAGGCTCACCAACCCCGCGCGCTTGCCCCGCAGTCGCCCGGCGAACCACGTCTCCACCTCGAAGCTCTCGCCGTCCAGCGACAGCAGCCGCCCCGCGAACTCGTCGCCGCTGGCGAGCCGCACGCGGCAGACCGGCCCCGCGTCCGTCACCGCCTCTGGGGCGCGTGGCGGCAGGCGGATGAGATTCAGATTCGTGAGACTGAACTCGATGGATTGCCGCGCGTTGGGATGCCGCCACTTGAGCACCTCGCTGTTCAGGGATTCGACTTCCCCGCGCAGGAACGAGCCGTCGAGGAAGGAGACGGTGGCCGGAGGAAGGTTTGACTGCGCGAAGGACCAATGACCAATGACCAATGACCAAAGAATGACCAATACCGAATGCCGAATGCCGCGCCGTGCGCCGGACATTGAGCATTGGTCATTCATTGGGCCTTGGTCATTGGGCCGTGGACATTCCTCACCGTTCGTAAATCGGCAGGAAGCGGTAGTTCAGCGCGAGCGACAGCAGCGACGCCGCCGTGCCGAACGAATTCCCAAACGACCCGTCCCAGCTCCCGTCCTTGTTCTGCGTGGCGGCGAGGGACTTGATGTTCGCGCCGTTCCACTTGCGCCACGCGTCCGGCGAGGCGTGGAAGTAAGCCTGCGCCGCGTAGTAGAGATAGTATTGCTGGTAGTGCGAGTCACCGCCGGTGGTCTGGAGATACTGCCACGCGCCCTTGAACTCCGCCGTGTCCTTCTGCTTCGCCAGCGACTGCACCAGCACGCCAATGGCGCACCGCACGGCGTTCGGCCCGCTCGTGCCGGTGTAGCCGTAGCCGCCCTCGGGCGTGCGGCAACTCGTGAAATACTTCAGGCCCTTCTGAATCGCCTCCTCCGGCACCGCGAGGCCCGCGTTGCGCGCGGCGAACATGGCGACCATCTGCGCGCCGCTCACAGTCGTGTCCCCGTCCGTGCTGTCCGGCGAATAGCGCCAGCCACCCGTGGGGTTCCGCGCCTGCGAGGCGACGATGAGGTTGATGGCGCGCTGGAGCGCCGGCCCGAGCCGCGCGTCGTCCACCGCGCCGTAAGCCTCCGCGAGCGCGAGCGTGGCGAAGCCGTGGTTATACATGGAGGTGCCGATGTAACCGGTCTCCTTGTTCTGCATCGCGAGGATGGCTCCGAGCCCGCGTTTGATGGCCGACGCGTAAGGCCCCACGTTCGGGTCATCGCCGTGCGCGAGCATCGCCACCACGCAGAGGCCGATCACGCCCGGCTGCCGCCCATACACGTCCGCCCACGCGCCCTCCGCCGACTGCGACTTGGTGAGATACTGCAAGCCCTTCACATACATCACGTCAATCGCCGCCGGGCTGGCGTCGGACTTCTCGATGAAGAGCTGCTGGGCGGAGGCTTCGCGGAATGACCAAGGCCAAATGACCAAGGCCCAAAGAATGACCAAGGTCCAAGCGCCAAGGGAGCGGGCAAGCCTGTCGGAAGAAATGGACCCTTTGCTACTGCTGCTGCCGTTCTCCCTCACCCTAGCCCTCTCCCGCTGGGAGAGGGAACAGCCACGGACGCGTCCTGAGTCAGCAAGCGCTCCGGCACACCCCGCCGCTGACTGACGTTCTCCCTCTCCCAGCGGGAGAGGGCCGGGGTGAGGGAGGACGGGTTGTAAGCCCGCAGTTCCAGGCTTCACCCAACGCACTCTTGCCCCTTGCAGAGTGGAGCGTTTCACGGCTTTGCCTCCACTGCCTTGAAGAAATGTTCCAGCACCTCGCGAAACTCCGCCGGCACCTGCCGCGTCACGCCGCTGCCTTTACCCGTGCGCCGCGCCGCTGCCTCGGTTCCGCGCGCGTCGCCGGTCGTGCCGGGGCTGGCCTTGTCCGTCGTGCCGCCGTTGGGGTTTTGACCGGGCTGCTGGCCGGGCTTCATGCCCATTTGCTGCTGCTGTTGCGCCATCTGCATCATCATCTCGGCCTCCTGCTGCGTCATCTGCTGCTCCTGCTGGCTTTTGTTCTTCTGCCGCTTCGCCTGCTCGTTGATGAGATTGATGAGGTCGCTCAAGTGCGCCAGCGCCGCGTTTTCCGGCTTCTGCGCCGGCTCGCCGGTCAGCTTGTCAAACAGCGCGGACTCCGCGTCGCGCATCGCATCCTGAGTGTCGAGCAGGAACTCCTTCGCCGCCTCGATGTCCAACTGCATCTGGAGCTTGGTGAGGTCGCCGCGCAACGCCCGCTGTTGCTCCGCCACCTTCGCCACACCCTCAGCGTGCCGGGGGTTCCGCGCCTTCTCCTCTTCGAGCAACATCGTCTGCTGCCACACCCGCACCTCGCCCGCGCGCAGGCGGATGGACGCCATCAGTAGCTTGAGGAACTTATCATCCTTCGGCTTGCCTTCGCCCTCGCCCTTGCCGCCCTCGCTCTCCTCCTCCGGCGGCTCCAGCTTCTTCGACCAGTCGGCAAAGCGCTTTGTCCACGCCGTCAAGTTGCCCATGGCATCCATCGCGATGTTCGCGTCAATCAACCCGCGCACGCGGTCCAGCTCGCTCGCGGTGTTCACCTGCTTCATCTCCGCCGCGACCTCGCCGTAGTTCGGGCGCTGTGTGCGGTCGAAGAACCGGCTCATCTCCGCCACGACCTTCTCGGCCTCCACCTTCACGCCCGCCTGGTCGCCCGCGAGCGACGTGTTGATTTTCTTGTAACGCTCCGGCAGCTCGCGCGGGAGCAGGCCAATCGTCTCGCCCACCACCTTGCCGAGCTGCACGCCCAGGCCCTGCTCCGACTCAGAAAGTTTCTTCAGCCGCTGGGACAACGTGAGCGCCTGTAAGTTGTCGAGGCCGTCGTTCATCTTCTTTTGGAGCGCCTGAAGCTTGTCCAAGGCCTTCTCCTCCGCCTCGCGCGCCTTGCTCGCCTCGTCAGCACGGTCCTTGGCCTGGCTGCTCTCCTGCGCCTTCTGCAACGACTGCTGCGCCTCCTTCATCTCGCCCTGCGCCAGCGATTTCATTTGCGCCAAGTTCTGCGTCCACTCGCGCAACGTCTGCTGCGTGAGCGTCGGGTTGCGCATCGCCTCGCGGATGACGTCCTGCCCCTGCTGCGCGATGCGCTCGAGCGCCGCCGCGTTCCGCGCCTGTTCGTCCGCCTGCTCGCCGGCCTTCTTCGCCGCCTCGTCGGACTTCAACTTGTCCTCGGGCAAACCCATCAACTCCCGCGTCGCCGCCGCGATGGCCTCTTCCTTGCGCGTGACTTCCTCGACCTGCGCGAAGAGCTGGTCCAACTGCTGCCGCACCAGCTCCGCGTGCTTCGCGAGGCCGACGATGTTGATGCGGTGCGTCGCCGACTCCGCCGGTTCGCGGCCCGGCAGGAAGTCGGTGGCAATGCCCTTCACCTCCACGACCGAGTCCGCTGGGATGCGCATGACGGTGGGGCTGAAGATGAAGGTGTTCGTGAACCGCCGCTCCTGCGCGCCCGTCGCCGATTTCTTGAACTGCGCAATCGCCGGCGTGTTCGTTGGGTCGAGCGACGCGACAATCTCCGAGCTGACCGCGCCCTCGCGCACGCCGAAGTCGTCGGACGCGGCGAACTTCAGCGGCAGCACGTCGGTTTCGAGGATGGAGAGTTCGAGCGGCAAATCGCCGAGGTCCACGCGTGGTGCGGCGTCTTTCAGCGGGCGCAAGGCCAGCAGCCACGGCGCGACCGGCTTCAGCCCGAACTCATCTCGCCAGTCGAACGCCGCCTGCGACGACGCATCCAGCTTGAGCGAGCCGCTGTTGAATTTCTCCCCCGAGAGCAGCAGCGACACCGCCTCGGCCTTGTCCACCGTCACCTCGGCCGACGCGAGCGGACGCGTGGCGGAACCGTTGAGCGTGACGCGGCTGCCTTCGAGCACGGCCAGCGTGGCGTTCTGCACGACTTGGTTCGTCGGCGGATACAGGAGGTAAGCCGGGAGCGTGACGTTCGCCGCGAGCTGCTTGAGCGCGGGCCGGTGCAGCGGCTTCACTGCGATGGTGTGCGTGGCGTCGCCGAGGCGGACGCGGAGCGAACCGTTCTGCGTCTGCCCGGGGAGGGTGAGTTTCACCGAGCCGTTTTGCACTGGCGCGGAAATTTTGGTCTGTAACTCGAAGCGTCCGCTCGCGCTCGCTGGCTTCCAGAACGAGCGGTAGTTCACCTTCGCCACTAACTCGAACGGCTCGCCATGCGGCACGACGAGTTGCGCCGGCACGTTCTCCAGCGCGATGAACGTGTAGCGCGGAATGCCCGCAACGGGAGCAGCCCAGCGCTGAAGCGCGTTCCAACCCGCCGCCGGCGCGAGGCCGAAAGCGAAGGCCACCGGCACGAGCACCGCCGCCATCGCGAAGGCCGCGAGCCGCGCGGGCCGGGCGTTCACCACCGCACAGAAATCAAACTTCGCCGCGTCCGCCGAGACTTGTCGGATGGCCGCGCGGCAGAGCGCGAGGGACATGTTCTGCGGCCGTTGCTTCTCCTCCGCCAACTCCACGATACCCAGCAACCGGTCGCCGAGCCGCCGGTGTCCGTGCTGGACGACGTTCGACAACGCCCGCAAATCGCGCCGTTGCCAGACCCAGCTTCGGCACCACTTCACCGCGAACCACGCCGCCCCCGCGCCACCCGACAGCAACAGAGCCACACGCAGCGCCTTGGGCGTGTCCCCGACGCGGTCGCACAGGAAGAGCAGCGCGAACGAAGCCCCCAGCACCGCGACCGTCCCGAACACCGCGTGCCTCGTCTCCGTTCGCCACAGCGCCCGCTCCAAGGCGGCGAACTGCGCGCGCAGCGAGTCAGAAAGGGAGATTTGGGCTTCGGGCGGCATTGGTGCGACGGGCGGACGTTAGCACCCGGATGAGGCGTCACAATCCCCAAGTTCCCGGAGCGGAGTGAGGAAAGTAGGCAGTGTTCAGTGTTCAGTATTCAGACCCGAAGGGCATGGACCTCGGGAGCTTGTCTGAATACTGAACAATTGCGGGGGGAACGCGTGCCGCTTCAGCGTCCGCCATCCGCACTAGCGCCGGTCGTAGAGCATTCCGGGCACGCCGCCTTCCCAGCCTTTGGGAGAGTTCCACGGGCGGGAGGACTGGTTGTCCGGTTCGCCGGTGGCGCAGCCGGTGGCCAGCGCGAGGGTGGTGAGCGCCACGGCGGCCAGCAGGTAGCGACCGAGTTGGAGCAGGCGCGCGTTCATATCACTTCGTGGGGGGCAGGACGGTGGAGGACGGGGTGAGGACGGCGTCGCCTTCGCGGATGTCGCTCTTCTTGAAGCCGGGCATCACGTTGGCGATGGCATAGTCGGTTTCGACGCGGCCCACCTTCACCCGGGCGATGAGGCGACCTTCGCGGCTGACGCTGAGTTCGCCGTTCTTGAGCAGGCCGTGGTTGGCTCCCATGTCCACGACGATGAAGTCCCATTTGGGGTCCACGGCGGAGACCTTGCCGCTGAGGCTGGGCAGCACAACTGCGCCTTTGGGGTTCTGGAAGGACTGCAACTCGCCCGAGGCCTTGATGTGCTGAGTCATGAGCACGCGCTGTTCGATCTTGAGCGTGTTGAGTTCGTTGGTGGCCTTGGGCAGCTCGGCGTTGATCACCTTGATGATGGGCGGGGTTAGACCCAATTTCTGAAGGTCGAAGTATTCCGTGCTCTGGACCTTGATGGCCTCGGTTTCCTGCTTGGCCTTGTTGGTTTCCTGAGCGGCGGCGATGGCCTTGGCTTTCTCGGCTTCAGCAGCCTTTGCGGCTTCTTCGGCTGCCTTCTTGGCTTGGTCGCGCTCGCCGGTCACGGCGTCACGGTCCAGTTCGGCCTTGTCGGCGCGGCCCTTTTGCTTGGAGCTTTCGTCCTTCGTCTTGCCCAGTTCCTCGGTGACCTTCTTTTCCTTGTCCTTCAGTTCTTCCAGAAGCGGACGGAGCTTCAGTTCGCCCACGGCGATGACGCCAGCGCTGGTGAGCACAACCAGAAACAGGAGGATGCGGAGAACAATCATGGCTTTGGGTCGTTCGGTTAAATCAGCGAGGATAGTTAGCGGCGTGACGGAGGGGTGTCAACGTCCAGCTTGGTCCGGGACGCAACCAAGGCATTTCCGGCTGACGGCGTTCGGCCCTTGCTCCCAATACTAATCCTGCTCCTCCTCCCGGTCCCCGCAGCGGAGCGGGATGAGGATTACGAGCGGGAGGGGCCGCTGGGCGGCAAGCGAGCGTTCTGCCCTGATCAGTAGAGCACCGTGAAGCTCCCGTCCGCCTCGGTCACGGCTGCGGCTAGGCCCCACATCGGCACGCCGTCGCGCCGCTGCGGCGGGCCGACGGGCTGGCCGTCTTTGCCGAACACCTGCCAGGCCAGCGCACCCCCGCGTTGCCAACCGGTGCCTTCGGTCCAGACCGCGAGGGTCTCGCCGGCTTGGTTCACGGCGAGGACGGGGTGCTTGCCCTTGACCATCACGGCGGGGCCGACCGGGGGGGTGGCTTTCGCGGTCTTGGCGTCCAGGGAGGCGAACTGGATTGGCCCGGCCGTTTCCCACGCGGCGAGGACGCGTCCGCCCGACTCGGCGAGGAACTCGCTGCTCATCGGGCATTGGCCGACGCGCCAGCGGTGGACGTAATCGCCGGTGAAGCGCTCGCCGCGGTCGCGGGACACGAGGAGCATCATGTCGCGGTCGAGGGCGGTGGAGGCAGTGCGGAAGAGGGCGAAGACGTTGCCCTGAGCGTCGGCGTAGGCGCGCATCCCGCAGCAACCGCACGCGCCGCTGGCCTCGGGGCTGACTTCGCGTTCAGGTTGGAAGGTTTTGCCCTCGTCCTTCGACCGCGCGAGGAACACGGCGCGACCCACTTCACCCGCCTTGTTGTCCGGTGGGGAGCCGTGCCAGAGGGCATAGACGTTGCCGTCAGCATCGGCGGCCACCGTGCCGCCGCCGTCGAGGTGGAGCGTGCCGGCGATCAAATTGCGCTGCGGCTCGAAGGCGGTGCCGGCGTCGTTGAGGCGGGTGTAGAGGAGCGGCGAACTTTGCGTGGCGGGCTTGGGCAAAGCTTGGCCGGAGCCGTTCCAGACGACGTGGACGCGACCGGCCTTGCCCAAGGCA
Organism: Verrucomicrobiota bacterium; assembly: GCA_039796295.1. Taxonomy (GTDB): domain Bacteria; phylum Verrucomicrobiota; class Verrucomicrobiia; order Limisphaerales; family SXTU01; genus SXTU01. Next base: position 73,091 of record JBDKJY010000025.1, on the reverse strand, counting down.
AACTGCGCGCCGCGAATGGTCCCGATGGCGATGGCGCTGCCGGGCTGGCTGTTCACGGGCAGCGGCGCGGAGAAGTCGGTCTGGCCGGGAGTGCGACGGCGGTAGAGGACATCGCAGGCCTTTGGGTCGCCGTGGAGCGAGACGAGGTGGAGCGTGCCGCGCGCGTCCACGAGCGCCTGCGGCTGCAATCCGCCGCCGGGCACGCGTTGGACCCGGACTTCAGCGGCGGGGGCGGCGAGACAGGCGAAAGCTGCGAGTAGGAAGGTGGCGGCGGAGCTGATTTGCATGGGGCGAGCGAAGCGCAGTTGGCGCGGGGGCGCAAAGGCATTTTGGGCGTGGTGAGCTGTTTTGCGAAAACGGAGCACGATTAGGATCAAGCTTGCGAGCAAGAGGGGATGGCGGTTCGGGGCTTCCTGCTCTTAATTCCTAATCCTTCCTTTGCCTCCCGCCCCACCGGAAGGTAGTGCCCGCTTGCCGCTGCGAAGGCCCCGTCCCAGACTTCGCCACATGAGCAGCTTGCCGGAACTCACCGCTGAAGAACTTGCCATCTACGAGTGGCAGATGTGGTTGCCGGGCTTTGGCGAGGCGGCGCAGCGCAAGCTCAAGGGCGCGGCGGTGCTCATCTCCCGCGTGGGCGGCCTCGGCGGCAACGTGGCGTATCAACTCGCGGCGGCGGGCGTGGGTCGGCTCGTGCTCGCGCACGGCGGCAACCTGCGGCCCGGCGACTTGAACCGCCAACTCCTCCAGACCCATGACCGCCTCGGGCAACCGCGCATGCCGAGCATCGTGCAGCGGTTGCAGGAGTTGAACCCCCGACTCGAAGTCGTCGCGGTGGCGGAAAATGTTTCCGAGGCGAACGCGGCGGCGTTGGTCGCGCAAGCGGATGTGGTGGTGGACGCCGCGCCGTTGTTCGAGGAGCGACTGGCGCTGAACCGCGCGGCCGTCGCGGCGGGCAAGCCGATGGTCGAGTGCGCGGTGTATGCCTTCGAGGCGCACGTCACGACGTTCATCCCGGGCCGCACGGGCTGTCTGCAATGTCTCGTGCCGGAGATTCCACCGGACTGGCGACGGCGCTTCCCCGTGCTGGGTGCGGTGAGCGGCACGGCGGGCTGTCTCGGCGCGGTGGAGGTGGTCAAGCTGCTCACCGGCCTGGGCGAACCGCTGGCGGGCACGCGGCTGGTGATGGATTTGGGGACGATGCAGTTCCGGCGGTTGAACCTGACGCGGTGTGCGGATTGCCCCGTGTGCGGGGCGCAAAGGTGACCGGAAGATTCACCGCCGAACCCCGAGCCGAATGTTTTCAGCGACATGATCGGTGCGTGCGTGCGGACCTGGTGTTCGTGGAGGCGCTGCGGCGAAGGTTTCCGGCGGGAGGGCGGAAGTAAGCAGTGTTCAGTGTTCAGTGTTCAGTGTTCAGTGTTCAGTCTCGGCCACGCGGCGTCGGGTCGCCGACTGACTACTGAACACTGATTACTGCTTACTTCCCCCCGTGTCCCTCGCGCACACCCAAATCACCTTCCATTACGAACGCCTCCGCGCGGCGGCGACGGGCATCATGGAGGCGGCGGGCACGACCTTCCTGCTGCTCATCGCGGTGCGGCACTTCGACGCGGGGCCGATGGCCAAGGCGCTCATCGCCGCCGGCGGCAGCGTGGGGCATCTCATCAGCCCCTTCGTGGTGAACCAAGTCGGGAAGCTCGGTTGGCCTGTGGCACAGGCCGCATCGCGCATCGGTTTCATGGGCGCTGCGGCGCTGCTGCTGGCGGTGTTCGCGCCGGGGTTGCCGCTCTTTGTGTTCGGCAGCGTCATCGCCACGACCTGTTCGGCGTCGGCGATTCCGCTGATGACGCAGGTTTACCAGGCGAACTACCCGCCGATGGAGCGCGGTCGCTTGTTCTCGAAGGCGATGGTGGTGCGCATCGGTATGGCCATCTTGGCGAACGAACTGGGCGGGCGCCTGCTCGCGGTGCACATGGAATACTTTCGTGGCCTGCTGTTCTTATTCGCGGTCGTGTTCGCGTTCGGCGCGTGGTGTCAGTCGCGGATTCCCTCGGAGCCGTTCACCGCCAGCGCGGGCACGCATCCGCTGCGGGCGCTGCGCTACGTGCGCGAGGACCGGCTGTTCCGGCTCACGCTCATCTCGTGGATGTTCATGGGGATGGGCAACCTCATGATGTATCCGATGCGCGTCGAGTATCTGGCAAACGAGCGCTACGGCCTCAAGCTGGACGTGCCGACGGTGGCGCTGCTCGTGGGCGTGATTCCCAACGCGGCGCGGCTGGTGATGAGTCCGGTCTGGGGCTGGCTCTTCGACCGGATGAACTTCTTCACCCTGCGCGCGGTGCTCAACGTCAGTTTCGCAGTGGGCATCCTCTCCTTCTTCGTGAGCGACAGCCTCGGCGGGCTGGCGCTGGGCGCGGTCATCTTCGGCATCGCCAACGCGGGCGGTGACGTGGCGTGGAGCTTGTGGGTGACGAAGTTCGCGCCGCCCGAGCGCGTGGCGGACTACATGAGCGTCCACACCTGTTTCACGGGCATTCGGGGCGTGGCCGCGCCGCTCATCGCGTTCCACCTCGTCGGCACGATGGGCATGACAAACATGGCGTGGATGTGCGCCGCGCTCATCGCGGTGAGCGTGGTGATGCTGGGGACGGAAGTGCCGATGGGCCGGAAGGCGAAGGCGGCGACACCGACGACGGAGGACGTTTCGGAGTGAGCGGTCAGCTATCAGCGGTCAGCGAAGGCCGGTGTTTTCTAGCTGTTCGCTGACCGCTGACAGCTCTCCAACAGGCGCAACAGTTCGTCCTTTGCCGCCAGCAGGCTTTTGTAGTCCAGCATCGCGTCGGGCATCGTGCGAAGCGCACGGGCGAGGCCGCGGGCGGCGGTGGGGTGGCGCTTCACCTCGGAAAGAGGAATAACCGTCATGCGGATGCCGAAGAGGACGCCGCGACTCGCGGGCAGCGCGACGAGCGCCTGGTCCTCCACGCGCAGCCAGACTTCGTCCACGCGCAACGGGGGCGTGAGTTTCGGCAGGCCGCGCGCGGGGTGCTGGTTCAGCTCCGGCGAGCGGCTCAAGCCCCAGTTCGCCCGACACCACGCGGCTCCGGGTTTGAGGCGCGAGAGGAAGTTGTGCATGGGCGAGGCGAGTTGCTCGTTGAGGTGCGGCACGGGCGTGTGGATGACTTCGAGCGGCTGGCCCACCTTCTCCTCGAAGCGCCACGAGGACGGGAAACACACGCAGCCGCCGACCAAGTGGAACCGCCCAGTGGCAGCGTCCGGATTCAGCAGCACGTAGTCCGGCTCCCATGCCTCGCCGAGCGCGAGGCAGCGGGCGAAGGTGGAGGGAAGTGGGAGTTTGACGTTCGCATCCGCGTCGTGCTGGGGGCCATCGGCGGTCGAAAGCGCCAGAGGACTGGCGCACTCCAAGACGCTGTCGCGCGGCAGGGACGGCCTAGGAGGCGCGCCAGCGTCTTGGAGTGCGCCAGTCCTCTGGCGCTTTTCAAGAAGGTCCAAGTGTTCAGCGTGCGTTCCTAGGTCCGGCGCATCCGCCAACGAACCCCACTGCTGGGCCAGCGCGACGGCTTCCTCCAGCAGCGGCTCCGCTCCCGGCAACAGCGCGGCGCAGCGGCCAGTGTCGTTCCTGAGCCAGTGGCGGCGTTCGGCGAGCAAGTCGGCGTGGCGCTCGGTCGGGGCGAAGAACTTCTCCGCGCTCCCCGCCTTGAGGCCGAAGCTGTGCTGGTAGTCCGCGTCCGGCAGGACGCTGGCCCATGCTGGCAACGCTTCGCTCACGGCACGCGCAGCACGCGGAAGAAGAGGCGGTTGGTCGAGGCGGGGAAGTTGGTGAAGCTGCCGTTGGTGGTCGTGGGCACGACGGGATTGCCGGCGCGGAACCAATTCGTGAAGTCCGTCGTGGCCTGCACTTCGTAGAGCTCGTAGGGCGTGGCGAGCCAGTTGACGCCGGTAGCGGAGCCCGAGGTGAAGCGCAACACGGAGTTCGCATCCACCGGGCTGGTGCCGCTGCGAAACTCGTTGCGGTTGCTCACGCCGTCGCCGTCGAAGTCGTCGTTCGGTCCACGCAGGGCACCGGCGGACGGGTTGGCGCTTCCGAAGAACAGTGTCATCCAGTTGTTCGGCATCCCGTCGGAGAAGTCGTCCTCGTTGTAGGAGAGCATGCGGACTTCGATGAACGGCGAACCGTTCGTGCCGTCGCTGGCGCGGAGGAACGCGCGGTCGAAGGCGGAAGTGCCAGCGGGGTTCAGGCGGGCCGCGTCCGAGAAGAAGGCTTCCGGTGTGTAGCGAAGCGTGCTGCCGCTGAGGCTGAACGTGCCGTTATTCGTGGTGGAACTGACGAGACTTACGGTTAGTGCGTTGGCTTGCAGGCCATAGCCGCGGACTTGGACTTCGTTGATGCCAGTGATGTTGGGCGCGGCAGCGGCGGTGACGATGTCCATCACGCGGTTGTAGCCGTAGGGCGGCGTGTTGTTCGTCGGATACGCCTGCTGCACCACGGGCGAATCGTAGTTGCCCAGCGTCGCGCCGCGATTATCCGCGTGGACTTGGAAATACATGATGGCCTCTTTGAGCGGCGTGCCGTCCGGCTCGAAGGGGCTTTCGCTCGAATGCTCCAAGCTCAGGACATGGCCCAGCTCGTGGCAGAGCACCTCTTCCAAGGTCTTGAGGTTCTGCAAGGCGGACTGCGTGTGCTCCAGCACCACATTGCCCTTGGAGACAGGGAAGAACTCATTGCCCGCCACGCTGCCGCCCATGCCGCCATTCGGAAAGTCACCGGAGATGGTGAAAGTGTTGCCGCCGACGCCCAGCGTGCCGGACCCGCTGACGACCCCGTAGTTGTCGTGGAGCTGGATGCGAATGCGCGCATCGTTGGTGTTCACGTTCGAGGCGGCGGTGAGGAAGCTCGTCACGCCGAGGAAGCGGAAGCGCAAGCTGGTGACGCTCGCCCAGGCCTGGAAGGCGTTGCTCACGGCGGCGAGCGCCTGGGCCTGCGTCACTCCCGCCGGCAGGAAGTCGGCGTCCACGAGATACTCAATCGGCTCGCCCCGGTCGCCAGCGGTGAAGCGGCGGGAGACGCCGGCGGCGTTCGTAGCCAAACCCGGCACCGCCTGCGGGACGAGGAGGCTCGCGGCCTGCGTGGTCAGGTCTGGCCCGGCGGAGCTCGGATAGCGGCTGCGCGTGGCGGAGAGCAGGGCGAGGGCGTTCGGGTCGGTCACAGTGGCACCCGCTGTCCGCACCGCGCCGGCGCGGGCGAGCTGTGGCGCGCCGCTTGACCCGTTGTCCACGAAGAGCGTGCCGTCTGCGCGCTGGCCGAGGAGGAAGAGGCGTTCGTCGCCGACCTTCAGCGAGGGCGCATCGCTGGAGACTTCGCCCGCTTCGCCCATTCGCCCGCCGCGATGGACCACCGTGATGGTCGCGGGGAACTTGCCCTTGAACGCCTCGTTCACGCGTAGCCAGGTTCGCGTGTAAATGCCGCCATCCGTTTCGCTGCGGAAACTCTCCGCGCCGAGCACGGTCGCGTGGCAGCTAGCGATGGCGCTTTGCACCCGCTCGTCCGGCGTGGCGGGCGCGAGGGTGAGGGCGAAGCCGGGGTGCGCGAGGGGCAAGAGGCACGCGAGCGCGAGGGCGAACGTGAATCGTTTCATGGTGCGGAAAAGGTGAGCCACACCTTGGGGGAGCGCAAGACGGGGAAAGTGTTCAGTATTCAGTGTTCAGTCGGGAATCCTGCCCCACGCCTCACTGAACACTGAATACTTTCCCCGACCGAGCACGCTACTTCGCCGCAAACACCAGCCCATCGCCCTCCGCGCTCACCTTAATTTTGTCGCCGGGCTTGAACTCGCCTTCGAGGAGCTTGGTCGCGAGTGGGTCCAACAGCAGGTCCTGCACGGCGCGCTTGAGCGGGCGCGCGCCGAACTGCGGGTCGTAGCCTTCCTGCGCGATGAGCTTCCGCGCGGACTTGTCCACATCGAGCGTGAGGTGCTGCTGTGCGAGGCGCTTCTCCAGCCGCGTGAGCTGGATGTCCACGACCTGCGCGAGTTCGTCCTCGTCGAGGCTGTGGAAGATGATGGTGCTGTCCACGCGGTTGAGGAACTCGGGGCGGAAGTGCCGCTTCAGCTCGGCCATCACCTTGTCTTCCATCGCCGAGCGCGCGCCCGCGTTCGTCTTTCCGTCGAGGAAATACTCCTGGATGATGGGCGAGCCGATGTTGCTGGTCATGATGATGACCGTGTTCTTGAAGTCCACGGTGCGGCCCTGGCCGTCGGTGAGGCGGCCGTCGTCGAGGACTTGCAGTAGCACGTTGAACACGTCGTGGTGCGCCTTCTCGATTTCGTCGAAGAGCACGACCGAGTAAGGCCGGCGGCGAACGGCTTCGCTGAGTTGCCCGCCTTCCTCGTAGCCCACGTATCCCGGGGGCGCACCGACCAACCGCGAGACCGTGTGCTTCTCCATGTATTCCGACATGTCGATGCGCACCATCGCCTGCTCGTCATCGAAGAGAAAATCCGCGAGCGCCCGGGCCAGCTCGGTTTTGCCCACACCGGTCGGGCCGAGGAAAATGAACGAGCCGACGGGGCGGTTCGGGTCGCCGAGGCCGCTGCGGGCGCGACGCACGGCATTGGCCACGGCGACGACGGCCTGTCGCTGGCCGACCACGCGCGCGGCAAGACGCTCCTCCATCTTCACGAGCTTCTGCCGCTCGCCTTCGAGCATCTTGGTGACGGGGATGCCAGTCCACGCCGCGACGACCTTCGCGATGTCCTCCTCGGTGACTTCCTGCCGGAGCAACGGATTGCGGGTCGAGTCGGCGGACTGCTTCGCCACGGCGACGAGCTTCTTCTCCAGCTCCGGCAGCTTGCCGTATTGGATTTCCGCCGACTTCTGCAAGTTGCCTTTGCGCTGCGCCTGCTCCAGCTCCGTTTTCGCGGCGTCAATCTGCGACTGAATCACGCTCACGGCGTTGGTCGCGGCCTTCTCATTCTGCCACTGCGCGGTGAGCGCGCCGGAGCGTTCCTTCAAGTTCGCCAGCTCGACTTCGAGTTTCTTGAGCCGCTGCTTGCTGGCGTCGTCCTTCTCCTTCGCGAGCGAGGTGCGTTCGATTTCGAGCTGGAGGATCGCGCGGTCGAGCTTGTCGATGTCCGTCGGCTTCGAGTCCAACTCCATCTTGAGCCGCGACGCCGACTCGTCCACGAGGTCCACGGCCTTGTCCGGCAGGAAGCGGTCCGCGATGTAACGATGCGAAAGCGTCGCCGCCGCCACGAGCGCCGTGTCTTGAATGCGCACCCCGTGGTGGACTTCGTAGCGCTCCTTCAGCCCCCGCAGAATCGCGATGGTGTTCTCGACGCTCGGCTCGGCAACGAACACCGGCTGGAAGCGCCGCTCCAACGCCGGGTCTTTCTCGATGTGCTTGCGATACTCGTCGAGCGTGGTCGCGCCGACACAGCGCAACTCGCCGCGCGCGAGCTGGGGCTTGAGCATGTTCGCGGCATCGGCGGAACCCTCGGCCTTGCCTGCCCCAACGATGGTGTGCAGCTCGTCAATGAAGAGAATGATGCGGCCCTCGGCGGCGGTGACTTCCTTGAGGAACGCCTTGAGCCGCTCCTCGAATTCACCGCGAAACTTCGCGCCCGCGACCATCGCCGACAGGTCCATCGCCACGACGCGCTTGTTCTTCAGCGACTCCGGCACGTCGCCGTCCACGATGCGCTTGGCGAGGCCCTCGACGATGGCGGTCTTGCCCACGCCCGGCTCGCCGATGAGCACGGGGTTGTTCTTCGTGCGACGCGTGAGCACCTGCATCACGCGACGGATTTCGTCATCGCGCCCGATGACCGGGTCAATTTTCCCCTGCCGAGCGAGCGCGGTGAGGTCCTTGCCGTATTTCTCGAGCGTCTGGAATTTCTCCTCCGGGTTCTGGTCGGTCACGCGCTGGTTGCCGCGCAAGTCCACGAGCGCCTTGAGCACTGCGTCGCGCGTGAGCTTGTGCGTCTTGAACAACTTCTTGAGCGACTCGCCGCCCTCCGCGAGCAGGCCAAGTAGCAGGTGTTCAGTGGAGAAGAATTCGTCCTTGAGCTTGCCCGCCTCGGCCTCGGCGGCGTCGAAGGTCTTCTTCAAGTTCTGCCCGAGGTAAACGTCGCTGGAGCTTGTGCCCTCGACCTTGTGCCGACGCGTCAGCTCCTTCTCCAAGTCCGCCTTCAGCGCGGGCAGCGCGATGCCGAGCTTCTGAATCACCAGTGGCACGAGGCTCTCCGGTTGCTCAATGAGCGCGAGGAGCAAATGCTCGCCGTCGAGTTCCTGATGGCTGTAGCCGTGGGCGACGCGCTGCGCATCCTGCAACGCCTGCTGCGCCTTGGTGGTGAAGCGGTCCATGTTCATGGCTGTGACATTGCAGCCGCAGTGCCAAGCGAGGAAGGGCCGGATTTGGCTAAAGGGCCGCGTGGTTTGTGCGGGCTCACTCCGTTGCTGCGAGCCGGAACGGGCACACCTGAGCCAAGGTTGGCCCGCTCCGTGGCGGCGACGAGGTGCACCCGCATTCCGGCTTCCGCTCGTCCGGTGAATCGGCTGCAATCCCGGCGCGATGGACACGCTTACTCACGCGCTGCTCGGGGCGGCGCTCGGCCAAGTGGCCTTTGGTCGCCAGCTCGGCTGGCGGGCCACGCTCATTGGCGTGGTGGCAGCGGAGTTGCCCGACACGGACTTCCTCATCCACAGCGCGAGTGACCCGCTGCTGAACGTCGAGCTGCACCGACACTTCACCCACTCGTTCGTGTTCTCGCCCGTCATCGCGCTGGCCGCCGTGCTGCCGTGGTTCTTCCGCGCGGCGTTCAAGGAGCAGCGACTCGCCTTGTTTCTGTGTGGGCTGGTCGCGTGCTGGTCGCACATCCTGCTGGACGCCTGCACGAGCTACGGGACGCAGTTCCTCGTGCCGTTCAGCCAGCACCGCTTCGGCTGGGACTTTATCTCGATCATTGACCCGATCTTCACCCTTGCGCTGCTGACGGGCTTGGTGGCGAACGCCATTTTCTCCCGTAGGAGCCGACGAGCTGAAGCTCTGACTGAACGCGAAACGCAGAACTCGGAGCGCGGAACAGGCAGTCAGAGCCTCCTCACGTCGGCTCCTACTTTTCGGTGGGTGTGGGCCGCACTGGGTTGCAGCGCTGCCTACATGGCGCTTGGCGCAGTGCAGAAGTCACGCGCGCATGCAGCGCAGGCGGAACTTGCCCGCTTGCGCGGTCACCGCATTGAGCGTCCGGAGGCGATGCCCACGATGGCCAACCACCTCGTCTGGCGTTCGCTCTACCTGCACGACGGGCGCATCTACAGTGACCGGCTGCGCGTGCCGTGGCTGGGCGCAGTGACGGTGCGCGAGGGGAACTCCCTGCCGCTGGTGACGCGTCGTGATCTCTCTTCCGCCGAGGCCGCGCGTGACGGCCCGCTGCGCTCCTTCGAGCGCTTCGCACACTTCTCCGGCGGCTGGACCGCCCGCGCGCCGGGCGACCCGACGGTCATCGGCGACATGAGGTATTCGCTTTCGGTGAAGGCGTTCGATCCCATCTGGGGCATCCGCTTTACCGCACCAGGCACCCCGGCGGAGGTGGAGTGGGTGAACCGCTCGCGCGAGCGACGCATCACGCCGGGCGAGCTGTGGACGGAAATCACGGGGGCGGACCCGGCGTATCGCGGGCTGGGAACCGCGCCACGCTGAAACAGGATCTGCTGATCGCCGATCAGATTCGGCGCAGAGCGCGGCTGTCCCAACCGCGCTCCGTGCGGACAGGAATCACGAATTGACTTCGCTCCGGCGCGCGCGGACAAATCCCGGCCTATGAATTCTTTGAGCGGACAAGTCGCGGTGGTCACGGGCGCGGGGCGTGGGATTGGGCGGGCGATGGCCTTGAAGTTTGCAGCGGCCGGCGCGGACGTGGTCTGCGTGTCGCGCACGGCGGAGAACTCGGAGAAGGTCGCCGTCGAGGTGCGGGCGCTGGGCCGGCGGGCGTGGGCGCTCGCGGTGGATGTGGCGGACAGCGTGGCGGTGGCGGCGGCGGCCGAGACGATTTTGAAGGACGCGGGCAAGGTGGACATCCTGGTCAACAACGCTGGCGTGACCCGCGACGGCTTGCTCATGCGCATGAGCGAGGCGGACTGGGACGCGGTCATCAACACGAACCTCAAGGGCGCGTTCAACTTCACGAAGGCGTTCACGCGCGCGTTTCTCAAGCAGCGTTCCGGGCGCATCATCAACGTCGCCAGCGTCATCGGCCTCATCGGCAACGCCGGGCAGGCGAACTACGCGGCGAGCAAGGCCGGCCTCATCGGCTTCACCAAGTCGGTGGCGAAGGAACTGGCCTCGCGCGGCATCACGGCGAACGTGCTCGCGCCCGGTTTCATCGAGACGGACATGACGGCGGTGCTGAAGGACGACGTGAAGGCCGAGGTCTTGAAGCAGATTCCCCTCGGCGCGCTCGGCCAGCCCGAGGACATCGCGAACGCCGCCGTCTTCCTCGCCAGTCAGTCCGCGCGCTACATCACGGGGCAGGTGCTGGCGGTGGATGGCGGGATGGTGATGTAGGCGGAAGTAAGCAGTGTTCAGTAATCAGTTTTCAGTGGAGGCGCGGCTTGCTGGTGCGGACGGGGCGGGGACTGAACCCTGACTCCTAAACACTGCTTACTTTCCCTCCGCATCCAACGCCGCCCGCACGGCTTTGCCCAGCGCGGCGAGGGAGTAGGGCTTGGCGAGGTAGTTCAGGCCGGGGTGCAACTCTACTTTGCCGGCGAACAGGTCGGGGCTGTAGCCGCTGGAGTAGATGACCCGCAGTGCGGGACGGTCTTGGTGGAGGCGCACGGCGAGTTCCAGGCCGGTCATCCCGCCGGGCATCACCATGTCCGTGACCAACAGGCGGATGTCGGCTTGGTGGGCTTGCCAGATAGACAGCGCCTCGGGGCCATTGGCGGCGACGAGGACGTGGTAGCCCAACCGCGTGAGGGCGCGGCGGTTGATTTCCCGCACGGCGAGTTCGTCCTCCACGAGCAGCAAGGTCTCCGTCCCGCGCAGGGCCGCGTCGTCCTCAAGGGCAACGGCGGGGGCGGCGGCCTTGGTGGCGAGCTGCGGGAGGAAGATCTTGAACGTCGTGCCCTGGCCGGGCGCGCTGGTGCATTCGACCCAGCCTTCGTGCTGTTTCACGATGCCATAGACGGTGGCGAGGCCGAGGCCGGTGCCTTTGCCAACTTCCTTGGTGGTGAAGAAGGGCTCGAAGATGTGGGCCTGCGTGGCGGCGTCCATGCCGCAGCCGGTGTCGGTGACACTCAGGCAACTGAACGGGCCGGGGCGGGCTTCGGCGTTCTGGCCGCGCTGCGCGAGCGTCACCAGGACGGCGGAGGTGCTGATCTGGAGCTGGCCGCCGGTGGGCATGGCGTCCTTGGCGTTAACGGCGAGGTTGACGATGATCTGGTCCATCATGCCGCGGTCGGCGCGGACCATGACGGGCCCGACGGAGAAGTTACACTGGAGACGGACGTTCTCGCCCAGCAGGCGAGCGAGCATCTTGGCGTCGCTGGCGACCAGTTCATTGAGGTCCAGCGGCTTGGGCTGGAGCACCTGCTTGCGGCTGAAGGCCAGGAGCTGGCTGACGAGTGAGGCGGCGCGGTTGCTGGCGTCTTGGAGTTCCTTGATGAAGCCCCGGTCTTCGGCGGTGAGTTCCTCGCTGTATTCGAGCAAGGAGGCGTTGCCCTTGATGACGGTGAGCAGGTTGTTGAAGTCGTGCGCGACACCGGCGGCGAGCTGGCCGATGGCTTGCATCTTCTGGGATTGCCGCAACTGCTGCTCGAGGCTCACGCGCCCGCTGATGTCGGCGCAGAAGGAGGAGACGCCGATGACCCGGCCGTCAGCCCCGACAAGCGGGGTGTTGAACCACTCGCAGGTAATGGTGCGACCGTCCCGGGTGAAGTTCTCGTTGATGCTGTGCTCACCACCTGCGCTGCGCAGGAGGTCTGCCCACACCGTGTCCACGAGCGGGCGGACGGCTTGCGGGATGATCAGCTCCGGGCCACTCCGGCCGACCGCTTCGGCGGCGGGGTAGCCGAAGATGCGCTCCGCCGCCGGGTTCCAGCTTACCACCTCGAACTTCGTGTTCCAGTCAATCACCGCCATGGGCGTCTGCGCAACGTGGAGAAGGAATTTCTCCTGGGCCTGCTGCAACGCCCGCTGCGCCTGCTCGCGGTCGCGGACCTCGGCCTGAAGTTTCTCCAGCGTCTCGGTGAGCTGGCGGGTGCGCTCAAGGACGCGCTCCTCCAGCTCATCGCGCGCTTGGGCGAGGGCTTCGTCGCGGGATTGGAGCTGGGCCAGCATCCGATTAAAGCTGTCCACCAGTTCGCCGATTTCGTCGGGGTTCTGCTTCATGGCACGGAGCGTGAAGTCATGGCTGAGGGCGACGGAGTGCGAGGTGCGCGCGAGGCTGAGGATGGGATCGGAAACGATGCGCCGGAGGCTGGCCGAAACGAAGAGGCCCAAGGCGGTGGCGAAGAGCGCGGCGAAACCGAAGTTGACCAGCGTGCGGCCGAAGTGCGCGCGGAGCTCCGGCATGTCGCGCTCGAAGTAGAGCGTGCCGATCACGCGCTCTTTCAGCGTGACGGACTGGGCGAGCTGCAAGACCTCGCCGACGAAGCGGTCACCGGGCGCGGGCGCGGACGGCGGGGTGAAGTCGGGAACATCTGCGCGCCGATAGCTGGCCACGAGCTTGCCCTGGTGGTCGTAAGCAGCGGCCCCGATCATGCCGGGGTCGTTGTCCAGCAGGTCGAGCACCGCTTGCACGGGGCGGGGGTCGTTGAAGTCCAGGGCCGTCGCCAGACTCTCCTTCATGATGTCCACACGGACGAAGAGCAGTTGCCGCATGGTCTCGCGAGCCGAGGTGCGTTCACGGACGATGAAGATGGCGCTGGCGACGACGAGCACCAGCAGGCTCGCGCCCATGGCCAGCGCGGTGATCTTGTGCTGGAGCGAGAGCTGGGCGAAGCGACGCATGGTCAACGGGGCTTGGCTGGGTCGTCGCTCAGTTGGAGAAGGCGCGGGTTGGCAGTGACCTTCGCGGCGCGCAGGGCGTCCTCGCTGATGTGGAACGCGAGTGAGTCGCCCTTGCGCCAGAAGCGGAGCACGCCGCCGTGCTTGAGGAGGTCCGGGTGGTCGCCAGTGGTGAAGACCGGCTTGCCTTTCAGCGTGCCAAGGAGGGTTTTCAGTTTTCCATCCTCGGACGCGTGGAGGTAGAGGAGCTGGCAGTCACTGGCTTCCTCGGCCCGCCGTAGCCGCAGGATTTTCAAGGGCCTGCCCGTCGGCTTGAACGCGCGCAGCGCCTCCTCGAACTCGGCGCTGAAGGGAGCCTCGCCGAGGATGCCGATGACGATGGGCTGATGCTTCGTGGTGAAGACGGACGCGGGCCATTCGAGGTGCTGGGAAAGGCGGGCGAGCAGGTTGGCCTTAATCTCGTGCTCCGGCGCGGTGGGCTGGGCCAGGGCGGAGCCGGCGGCCAGGAGCAGCCCGCCCAAGAGCGTGCGGCGAGAGAGGCACCACGAGCCGCTGCGGTTCTCGCTTTCATCCCCTTCGCCCGGTAGGGCCGCGCTGCTGCGCGGCTTCGGTTGGGTGGGGTATCCGGCGGCTGACCAGCAGGTCGGCCCGACCGAGTTCCTCGGTAGCGGCGTGGCCACGAGTTGAAACGGGTTCCCCATTCTGCTCCTAGAATTTGCCGGTGAGTTTGACTTGGAAGCTGCGCCCGTCTTGCATGACTTGCCCGGCGGAGATCTCGTCGCCGACGGCGTTGTGATAGCGGCGGTCGAGGAGGTTATAAACACTCACGCTGGCCGACCAGCCGGGCACCAGCTCGCGGGTGTAGAGCGTGGAGTTGAGCAGCCAGTAGCCGCCCACGCGGGTCGCGGCGGCGGGTGTGCCCATCACCGGGCTGGTGTAGGTGAGTTCGGTGCTGAAGAAGACCTTGTCCGTGTGGAGCGGCACGGTGTTGTGCCAGCGGGTGAGGTGCTTGGGCGAGTTGCTCAAGGCCGCGCCCGTGCTGCGATCCTCGGTTTCCGAAAAGACGTAGCTCAGTCGGCTGCGGAAGCCGTTGTCGGCTTTGTAAGCCAGCTCGGTCTCCACGCCACGCCCGGTGTTCTGGCCGGTGTTGCGATAGACCAGCAGGCCGTCGGCGGGGTCCGTGACCTGCGTGATGGCGTCGGCGATCTCGTAGTAGTAGGCGGAGGCGGTGAACTGGAAATGCTTGTTCAAGGCTTGTTCCCAGACCAGTTCATAGGTGTCCACCGTCTCGGGGCGGAGGCTGGTGGCGGGCTTCTGGGTCACGAAGCCGTCGTGGTAAGCCAGCTCGTAGGCGTTGGCCGCGCGGAAGGCGGTGCCGTAAAGGACCTTCAGCACCGTGTCCGCCACCGGCTGCCAGACTAAGCCGAGACGCGGGTTCGCCGAGTGCGTCGCGTTGTCGTAGTAGTCCAGCCGCGCGCCGGCATGGAAGGTGAGGTTGGAGCGGAGCTGCCACTCGGAAGTGAGATAGGGGCTGATGACCGTGTTCTGGCGGCTGTCGGAGAGGACCGGCGCGAGCGGAGTGGCTTCAGCATAGTTCTCCTGCTGGATTTGGAAGCTGTTACGGAAGTCCAGGCCGGCCGCGAGCTTGTGCCGCTCCCAAAGGGTCTTGCTCACCTGCACCTCTGCGCCCCAGCGCTGGCCCTCGGCGGGGTCCACGTTTCGCGCGCCGGTGTAGATGTAGTAGCCGCGATACCGGTCGTAGTCGTAGTAGAGGCGGGCGAGCAGGTCCACCCCCGGCTCATCCCAACGGTGCTGCAACTTCAAGTCGGCAAACGCTCGGTCATCCCGCGTCAACGTGCCCGGCACGCCGAAGTCCGTGCCGTAGGACGCCGTGGGGATTTGTTTGGTGCGCGTCTCGAACCCGCCGGTCAGCTCCAAGCCCGGCACGCCGAGCTTGGCGAAGAAACTCTTGCCCGACTCGCCATCCAACCCGACCGCCTGGCCAGCGGGGAAGTCCAGCCGCTGCTGGCCGTCGCTCTCTCGCACCGTGCCGGAGAGCAGGAACTCGACGCCGTTGGAGAACTGTTGGCCGTAGGAGAACCGCCCTTGATACGTGTCGAAGGCCCCGGCGGTGAGCGACGCCTCCGCGCCCTTCACGTCTCGGCCGCGCCGCGTGATGACGTTCACCACGCCGAAGAACGCGCTGCTGCCATATACCGCCGAGCCGGGGCCGCGCACCACCTCGACGCGGTCAATCAAGTCCACGTCCAGATAACCGTCGTTGCCGATGGGCGCGCCGTCGAAGACCACGTCGTTGACGCGGTGGCCGTCAATGAGCAGCAGCACGCGGGAGTTGTAATCACCGGGCCGGCTGAAGCCCCGGACGCCGAGGTAATGGTAGTTGCGGTCGGAGGTGGAGTAGAAACCGCGCACGCTGCCGAGCACCTCGGCGAGGTTCCGGTAGCCGTGGAGCTGGATGTCGCGGTCGGTCACGATGGTGACGGACGCCGGAGCCAGCGCCGTGGGCTGCGCGTATTTGGCGGCACTGGTGACGGTCTGGACCTTGACGGTGAGCAGCTCGTCCAAGCTCAAGTCTGCCAAGTTCGTCTTCGTGGCGGCAGGCGGCTCGGCGGCTCGCATGCCACCCAACCGCAGGCACAACGTCGCGCACACGAGCAGCACCCCGCCGCCGCGCCGAGCTGGAAGGTGGGTTGAAAAGTGCAGTTTCATAGGCATCTCTGACTGCGAAGGTAAACAGCTAGCCCGGCGGGTAAAGCCGCAATTAGCCCGGCAGCATCGACGAAAGCTCCGCTCACTTCTTCCCGAAACACCGCACCACACCGTCCACGCTGGAGACGTAGAGTCGGCCTTGCGCCACGGCCATGCCGTCCCAGACGGGCGGGCTGGCGAGCTGGAGCGCCGCGCCTTGTTTGCCATCCGTCACAGAGACGCCCCAGAGCGTGCCGCCGCGCTTGCCTTCAAGCGCGTCGTCCTGCTCCTGCAACTGCTGGAGGATGCTCTTGTCCTTCGCCGCGAGCCGCTCGAAGGCGTATTCCTCGTCAATCACGTCGTCCGGGCCGCTCACGAAAACCGTCTTGCCCGCCATCGCCATCGCACGCGTGACGATGGGGACGTAACGCTGCCACTGGTTCTGCACGAAGGTGCCTTTCTGCGTGGGCGCGGGCTGAACTGGGTGGCCTGCGGCGGGCTGGTTCGGACTCGCGGGTGCTGGCGTGTTCGCAACAGCGGCGGCAGCAGCCTTGGCTTTCTTGCCGCCCTTCGCGGCGAGGGCCGGCGCGGTGGGTGCGGCGGGCGAGCCGGCGCGGCGGAACCACAGCCCGTTGCCGACCTTGCCCCTACCGGCCTCGATGCCCGCGCCGGAGACGCCGTGGTTGTTGCCACCGGAGTCGTCGCGCGCGTCGGCCTTGTCGAACGACGAGAAGAGCGCGGCGTTGGTGGGCTTCACGGTTGGGTCGTCGAAGCGGGCTTGCACTTCCTTCGCGGTCAACGCGCGGGTGTAGATGGCGAAGCCGTCGAGCAGGCCGAGGTAACTCCCGTCGAGCGCCTCGCCGAGAATGTTGTTGTCGCCGTTGCCGCCGAGGCGAATGCCCTGCTTGGGCGAGGCGGCGATGGGCGTGGCCTTCGCCGTGGCCGTGACCTGCGCGTCCACGTAGAGGCGCTGCGTGCCATCAGCCTCCATGACGGCGACGAGGTGGTGCCAGCCTTCGCCGAGCGCAGTCGTTGCCTTGGCGACCGTGCGGGTCTGCGCGCTGTTCACGACGAACTCCAATTTGCCGCCTTGCAGCACGATGGCCGCGCCGTTCAACGGCCCGCCGAGCGAGGCGATGACGCCGTCCTTCGCGTCCGCCATCACCCACACCTCGAAGGCGAAGGGCTTCTTCGCCAGGTCGAGCTTGGGCGTCATCGGGTAGTTCACCACAAGCGGCTGGCTCGCGTTGGCGGCCTGCTTGCCGCCCTTTGTCGCAAGGCCCGGGTCTGCCGCGACGTTCGGCGCTTCCTTCGGCATCGCCATGAGCTGGTGCTCCATCGTGGTGGTCCACTTGAAATACTGCGCCTCGCGTCCGTAGCCGTAAACGTTCTGGTCGTCGTGGACGA
The DNA here is from genome assembly GCA_039796295.1 of Verrucomicrobiota bacterium. Lineage (GTDB taxonomy): Bacteria > Verrucomicrobiota > Verrucomicrobiia > Limisphaerales > SXTU01 > SXTU01. Next base: position 55,948 of record JBDKJY010000025.1, on the reverse strand, counting down.
TGATGCGGCCCGAGGGCGTGTATTTGCCGGCTTGGTAATAGCCGTTGTGCCCGCCAGCGAAGCTCTTGCCGTAAACCCAGTAGCTGCGGTGGAACCACGAGTCGTCCAGGAAGCCCATCGGCGCGAAGAGATGCGCGCCCTCGCCCTTCTGCGCAGCGCCCTGCTCGATGGCGTTGTTGCTCACCGGGCCGATGTCCACGCGCTTGCCGTCGGCAGCAATCTTCTGCGTGCGGAGGTAAGTCCACTTGCCATCGCTGCTGAGGATGTCGTTCAAGCCCACGGGCATTTGCAGGGTCTTGTGGCGGTTCTGGAAGTCGCCGCCGGTCTCGGGGTCAACGTGGTTGTAAGTCTGCTCCGCGAGCAGCGCGCCGGTGGTGGCGTTGAGCTTCACGTAGCGCAGCCCGTTGTCGAGGAACACGCTGCGGCCCGCGACCAAGCTGACGTTCCCGTTCTCCACGAGCACGCTGCCATGCACCGGCCACACGCTCTCGACCTGCTCGTGCGCGGTGTGGCGGCGGTCGCCGGGCGCGGCGCGATATTGCCAAACCAACGCGCCGTCGCTTGCGCGGAGGCAATAGACCGAGCCGTCCTTGCTGCCGAAGAAGACGCGACCCTGCCAGTAGCTCGGCGGTGAATCCACGCGGCCACCCGCAACGAAATGCCACGCCGGCTGGCCGCTGGCGTGGTCAATCGCGTGGACCGTGTGCGCATCCACTTGCGCGACGAACACCTTGCCGCCCGCAATGGTGAGCGCGGAGAGCGGGCCGCCCAGCTTGAGCTCCCACGCCTTGCCGAGGTCGGCGGGCAACTCCTGGTCGCTGTAGCCGGAGCGCTTGTTGTCGTGGCGGTAGGTGGGCCAGTCCTTCGCATCGGCGGCTGTCGTGAGCGCTGAACCGTAAGCCGGGCCTTTGACGAGGCGCGTGGCTTCGGCGCGAATCGGGTGCGGCGTGCCCGCGCCCCCGGCCATGGCGTTGAGGCCGTCGAGCTTCGCTTCCGGGTAGCACGCGCAGTTGTGCGGACCGGCGTAGGTGAGGCCGTTCGCCGGCATCACGCCGTAGAGGCACGCGCCGCGCACCCAGTGGTTCAAGTCCCAGTGCTGCTTCTCGTGGTCCACGAACTCAATGCCGGTGCGCGAGGGAATCAGATATTTCTCCGTCGCCTTCGCGATGTAGCAGCGGTGGTGAAACCAGTAAGTCCCCTCCGGCACGTCGGGCGAGAACTGCTTCTTCACCTCGCCGGTGCGCAGGTCGCGGCCTTTGAACTCGCCCTTCTGGTTGCCTTGCAGCGTGCCCGCGTTCCACACCAGCCCGCCGGCCACAATCAAATCCTCCGGCGAGCGGTAGCCGGACTTCTCATGCGCGTCCTGCCAGAGCGACTTGCCCGAGTCGGCATCGAACCCGCGTTGCGCGCCGTCGCCGCCGGCGTAGAGGACGGTGTTGCCGGAGAGGACGACGCGCGGCGAGTAATTGAACTCGAAGAGCTGGCGCTTGCTGGCCTTCTCGCTCGCCCAGCGCTGCGTGCCGCTCGCGGGGTCCAGGCACACGAGGGAATCACCGTTGTGATAGACCAAGCGCTGGCCGTCGCACGCGAGCGTGATGGGCGCGATTTTCTGGTCGGCCTTGCGCCAAAGCAGCTTGCCGGTCTTCGCATCGAACGCCGCGAGGTCGCGCGGTTTCTGGTCCCAGTTGTATTCCGTCTCGACGCGTTTCTGGTCGCTCTGCTGCTTCACGGCGAACTCCTCCAGCACCCACGGACGCGGGTTGATGAGAGCGTAGAGGACGCCGTTGGCTTCGACAAATTCCTCTGTGCCCCGCGAGCCTTCGCAGGCGAAAAGTTCCTTGCCCGTCGCGCCGTCGAGACAACTGATGGGCACCTCGATGCCGAGCGTGACGAACACGCGGTCGCCATCGCCGACGAGCCGGCGCGTGAGCTGCGTGGGGCCGGACTTGAGCGGCCAGAGATGCGTGTTCCAGGTCGGGATGGGGACTTTCCAGAGCGGCGTGCCGTTGAAGGCGTCGCGGGCGATGAGGTTCCACTTGGCCGGCAGCAGGATGGAGATGCGCGAGCCTTCATCCATGATGTAGAAGAGCCGGCCGCCCGAGGAAACCTGCGCGCTGAGGCTGCTCATGCGGTCGTGGTGGCGCGACCAACGCGGCGAGCCGACCCACTGCAAACGCTCCGGCGGTGCGACGACCTTGTCCTTCGAGGCGGCGTTGCCCTTGGCGTCGTAGAAGTAATGCGTCCACTCGTCGAGGCTGGCGTCCTTGGGCTTCACGGTCTTCTGCCACTGGCCACCGGACTTGGTGAGCAGCACGCCGTTGGGCACGAGCACGCGGAGCGCCTCGACACGCGGCACGCTGCCGAGGCTCTCGGCGACGAGGAGGTTGACGAGGTTGTCAATGAACGGGAGCTGCGCGCCGGTGAACTGCTCGACGCTGACGGGTCCGTATTTGCCCGACTCAAAAATCGCCTCCCGCGCGGCGGTGACCTTTTTGGCGTCCGCATCCAACGCGACGACTTGGTAACTGGCATTCGCCCGCAACGCACTGGTCAACGCCGCATCGCCCACGCCGAGCTGGACGACGAGGCCGCCCTGCACGCCGGAGGCGGCGAGGATTTGCCGCGCGTCATCGGCGGTCGCAGCGGAAAGTAGCGCGGAGCCAAGCAGCAGCGCGAGCGCGGCGACGGCCGCCCGTGCGGAGCGCCGAGCATTGCTCGGCCAGAAGGCGCGGTCATGCCGAGCGATGCTCGGCACTCCGGCGCAGGGAACGGTGAACAGGGGGAAGCGAAGTGGGTTCATGGCTGAAGGTGCGGGCAGTATGCCGGAGTCTGAGGACGTTGCAATGGGGCTACAGACACAAGGGAGGCGGGAGAAGTTACTGGCAAGGACCGCGACCTGTGTCGGCTACTTTGCCTTCGGCGCAGGAGCAGGAGCAGCCTTCGGGACATCCCAACTCCACCCGCCCGCGTTAGTGTGGGTTTTCCATTCGAGCGGAATGGTGATGACCTTCCCCGGCTTCGCAATCTGCGCTTTATACTGCTTGATGACTGCTTCCGCTCCGGGCTTGGACAGCCCACCCACCCAAGAGGTCAGTGACCAGACGAGATCCTTCTTCTCCTGCCACTGCTTCCGGTAGTCAGGACTCATCTGAGCACCAGTGTCGTCGTATTCCCTATCCTTCCGGTCCAAGACGAAGATGGCGTTCTCCTCGTCATAGGGGGCGAGGAGAGAGGCGTGCAAGCCGGGCGTGGAGGAGGGTGCGAGGAACATCGCATACTTGGTCCCCACTTCCGGTTCGAGCATGAGTGGTCCATTGATGAGCCCGAGTGAGCCCGATTTCCGAATAGCGAGCATGGCAACATCAATGGTCTCAACGGAGAATTTCCCCTTGAGGACAGCTCCCACTTTGCAGGAGACGCGGAGCCATTGAAAGGTGACACCACTGAGCGTTGGGTAGCTCAGAGAGGTTTCAATCCCGGTCGGCTGAATTTTGGTCACCTCGCCGGTGACAACCAATGGCGCGAGTTCGAATAATTCAGGGACCGGCGGCATACGGACAGAGCGCGCAGCAGCCACTTGGGTAAGCGCCAACACGAGGTAGAGCAAAACCACTAGTTTCATATTTGTGTGGCGTAAGGATCGTCTGGCCACCCCCCGCCCGCTATCCAGCTTCCAGCGCGCGCCTTAGCCATACCGCTAAAACTTCCTTCGTGGGACTTCGAGGACGATAGGCTTGGGCGCGGGGCGCGGAGCCTCGTTCTGCTTGAGGACCGTTTCCGCCGTGCCGTAGTTCAGCGGGTTCTTTGGGTCGAAGTCGCCGAGGCCGCTGCGCGGGCCGAGGTCCGTGGCGGAACGACCGGTCTGGCCCAGCGCACCAGCGGAATTACGGCGGTCGAGGCCGGCGGGAGCCATCCCGGCGTTGCCAGCGGCGCCGGTGCCGAAGGGCCTGGCGGGGTCCAAACCGCCGGCGGCTGGCTGCGCCCACGGGTTGTTGAAGGACTGGCGGAAGGTCTCGAGGCTGGCGGCGCGCTCCCGATCGCGCTCGCGTTCCCGGCCCTCGCTGAAGACGCGGCCCAAGGCGCTGCCTCGGGCGTCGCTGGCGCTGAACAAGTTTCTTTCCTCCCCGCCGCGCGTGTTGCCCATCGCGCGGGTTTCCAGGCCGGTGGCAAGCTCGCCGGTCTTGCCGTTGTCGGTAGTGGCGTCGCGGGAGTTGCGGTTGGACTGGTTAGGGTTGTCCTTCCGGTCGCGCATGGGTCGGTGCGCCGCGTCGCTGGTTTTCATTTTGTCCGCTGCGTCGGCTTTGCCATCGGAGTTTTCCAGGAAGCGCTCGATGGCGGACTTGGGCTGTTGCTTGTCCTCGCGGTCGTCGCGGGTGAGGGGGTTTTCATCCGCGCTCTCGGAGCCTTGCTTGAGGATGGCGTCGGGAGTTTGGAAAATCCAATTGCGTCGCTGGTCCTGCGCCTCCAACTGGCGGCGCGTCAGGCCGGTGGTGGGCGTCACGGACGGCGCGGGCATGAGGAGCATGTCTGGGGAGAAATCGCCCCGGCCCATCCCCCGGGCACCGGCGCGCGCTTCGACGGGCAGCAACGGCTCGCGGTGGTCGAAGTCCTGCGGCGTGGCCGCTCCCGTCCGGCCGGAGAAACGAATCGGCTCGCCCGCAGGCAGGGCCACCACGCCGCTGAGCAGGGCCACGCCGAGCAGGGCCAGCCGGAGCGAGGTTCGCAGGTCCATTCCGCTGAAGTGCATGGTCATGGGATAGGCCATCCGGGCAGCGCGGTCAAAACGGAAAGCAGCGCAAGGCGTCGGGGAATACCCGCAGGGCGCAGGATTGGGATTAAGATTACGAGCAAGAGGAGAAGGCCTGCGGCGGCGAGTGTGCCGACAATGGGCTTGTCTCCGCCCGCTTCGTGCCTACGCTCGCGCCCGTCCGTCCCACATGAAGACCATCACGCTTATCCAACGACTCCGCACCGGGTTTGGCGCGTTGTGCTTGGTCGCGATTCTGGGCGGCGCGCTGGTGGCGTGGCAGGCGTGGCGGGCAGCGGAGCGGCAGCTCGCAGCGGAACAGTTGCGCGGCCGGGCGGCGGCGGCGGCGGAGCGGATGCGCGTCGCCACCTTGCAAATGGGCGAGGCGCTGCTGGGCGGGTTGCTGGACCCACAGAGCCAGCCGGAGCGCCGGCGGAAACTCAAGGCCGACGAGGAGTTGACCCGCCTCCTCGGGGAGCTGCGCCCGCTGCTCCGTCAACACCGTGACCAACTGCGCGCGCTCGAGGCCGTCAGCGAGCAAGACACGAGCGTGCTTAATGTCCTCGAGGACCGCTTGCTCACGCTGGCCGCGACCGACCCCGCACAGGCCCGCCGGGATTACGCCGAGCTGTATCTGCCCGCGCGCCGCAAGCAGGAGCAGCTCTTGAACGACTTTGCGAAGCTCTCTGAGCGGCTCGGCGCGCCGGAGTTGGACTGGCAACCCATCGCGTTCAGCGCGGCGCTCGCGATCTTCGGTCTGGTGGCGGTCGGGGCCTTCCTCGCGCGCCGGACGGAAGTGGCGCTGGCGAATTCCTTGCAAGCGCTCTGGCAGGGCGTGGACCGCTTGCGCAGCGGCGAACTGGAAACGCAAATCCAACTCCCCGAGCGCAATGAATGCACCGTGCTGGCCGAGAGCCTCAACCGCCTCGGCGCGGAACTTGCCGACCTCGCCGGCCAGCTCCGCCAGTCCGGCGGCGACGTGCTCACGGTCAACACGACCCTTGGCGCGGCGCTCGGCGCGAGCAAGCAGGGCATGGCCGGGATGGAATCGCTCGTCGCCGGACTCGGTGCCTCCGCTCGCCGCGTGCTGAACACTTCCACCGAGTTGTCCCGCACGATTCACGCCGTCTCGCTCGTTGCCGACCAGACGGCGCAACTCACCGACGCCAGCCGCAGCGGCCTCACGCGCATGGGCGCGACGATGCAGGCCATCCACCACGCCGCCGACGGCATCAACGCCAAGCTCGGCATCCTCAACGAGAAAGCCGCCAACATCAGCCACGTCATTACCACGATGGCCAAGGTCGCCGACCAGACAAACTTGCTCTCGCTCAACGCCGCCATTGAAGCCGAGAAGGCCGGCGAATACGGCCGCGGCTTCGCAGTCGTCGCCACTGAGATTCAACGCCTCGCCGACCAGACCGCCGTCGCCGCCGAAGACATCGAGCAGACGGTGCGCGAGATGCAGGCGGCGGTGACCGCTGGCGTGATGGGCATGGACAAGTTCGCCGAGGAAGTCCGCCAGGGCGTCGGGGACGTGCAGCAGGTGAGCGCCCAGCTCGACACCGTGCTGCGCCACGTGCAGGGCATCACGCCGCAGATCGAGTCCGTCAACACCACCATGCGCACGCAAACCGAGAACGCCCGCCAGATTTCCGAGTCCGCCACGAAGTTCGGCGACTGCTCCCGCGCAACCACGGACGCGCAGCAGCGGGCGTGGAGCACGGTGGACGAATTCGAGTCCACCGCCCGCCGGATGCGCGAGCGCACCGCCCGGTTCAAACTCAAGTCCTGATCCCGCCGCCATGAAACGATTCAAATTCTGGCAGAAGCTCGCCGTGCTCGGCGTCTTGTTCGCGATGCCCTTCGGGGCGGTGTTCTTCCACGACTTCTTCATGGTCAAGCGCCCGCGCGAGCTGGACCAAGTCCGCAACGAGCTGGCCGCCGTGGACATCCAGGCAAAGCTCTTCCGGCTCATCCACGAGCTGCAGCTCTATCGTGACCTCGGCCACGGCGTGGCGAACACCAACCGCGCCCTCGAGCCGTTGTTCAAGCAGCAGGAACCCGCCGTGCGGCAAGCGGTTCAAGCAGTGGAGGCGGTCATCAAGAGCCATTCGGACCGGGTGGACGTGACGCTCGATTGGAATCAGTTGGCCGCAGAGATCGAAGGCATGTTGCGGCCGCCACCGGCCCGGCCCGAGGACGCGCCGCCCAAGCCGGGCGAGTTGTTCCGCGACCGCAGCCTGCTGGTGAACACCGGCATCAAGCTGCTGGATACCGTCGGCACCCGCTCGAAGCTCAGTGAGGAATTGGGCGAGCGTTACCGGCTCATGTCCGTGCTCCAGTATGGCGGCCCCGAGTTGCTCAGTGCGCTGGCGGATGTGCGCGGCATCGGCGTGGGCATCTCCACGCGCGGCGCGGTCGGCCCCAACGCGATGACCCAAAACCAGTCCGACGAATTTCGACTTCTGAGCGACCTCCAAGCGAAGGTGGAGAGCGCGCTCAAGAGCAGCGAGGGCGGACTGTTCTACCACGTCGAGCAAGTGATCGTGGCCCGCCCGGAGTTCAAGTCCGACTTGAGCAGCGTAAACCAACTCGCGCGCGGCGGGGCTGACTCCATCGCGAAGCTGATCGCGCGCACGCTGGACCGGCGACAGGCCACCACCAACGCAATGGAGTTCCAAGCCGACATCACCAGCGCCAGCAAGGCGTTGCTCGCCTTGGAGGACAAGGTCGCGGCTACGCTCACCACCCTGCTCAAGGAGCGCGTGGACGCGTTCAACACGGACTTCGGCAAGACCCTCGCGCTCGTCGCTGTGGGCTATCTCATCGTCGCGATCTTCGCCGGCTGGATCATCCGCGACATCACCAAGCCGCTCAACGACGTCGTCTCCGTCGCCGGGCAGATCGCCAGTGGCGACCTCACTGTCAACGTCGCCAACCTCGAGCGCACCGACGAGATGGGCGGCCTCCTGCGCACGCTCAACCGCATGGTGCGCAGCCTCACCGACATCGTTTCCCAAGTCCAAAAATCCGGCCTCCAGGTCAACACCTCCATCAACCAAATCTCCGTCACCGGCAAGCAGCAGCAGGCCACCGCGAACGAGATCGCCTCGACCGCCACCGAGATCGGCGCGACGGCGAAGGAGATTTCCGCCACCTCCCTCGAACTGGTCAACATGATGAAGGACGCCACCGCCGTCGCCGAGGACACCGCCACCCTTGCCGGCAAGGGCCAGGAAGGCCTCGCCCGCATGAGCGCGACCATGACTCAGCTCACCGACGCCGCCGGCCTTATCCAAGCCAAGCTCGACGTGCTCAACGAGAAGGCCGCCAACATCAACCAAGTCGTCACCACCATCACCAAGATCGCCGACCGCACGAACTTGCTTTCGCTCAACGCCGCCATCGAGGCCGAGAAGGCCGGCGAATACGGCCGCGGCTTCTCCGTGGTCGCCACCGAGATCCGCCGCCTCGCCGACCAAACCGCCGTCGCCACCTACGACATCGAGCAGATGGTGAAGGAGGTGCAGGCCGCCGTGACCGCCGGTGCGATGGGCATGGCGACCTACTCCGGCGAGGTGCGTCGGGGCGGGGCCGAGGTGCAGCAGGTGGCCACGCAGCTCGCGCAGGTCATCCAGCAAGTGCAGGCGCTCTCCCCGCGCTTCGATCTGGTCAACACCGGCATGCAATCGCAAGCCACCGGTGGCCAGCAGATCAGCGACTCGCTCAACCAACTCACGAAGGCCGTCCACCAGACCGCGCAATCGCTCGAACAATCCAACCAGGCCATCGAGCAGCTCAAGAGCACCGCCTACGCACTGCGCGAGGGGGTGGCGCGGTTCAAACTGCCGGGAAGCCGATGAGCGGTCAGCTTTCAGTTTTCAGCTTTCAGTTTTCAGCCGGGGCAGCGCTGGACGCTGAGGGCGTTTCGCTGACCACCGCTGGCTGTTCGTTGTTTGCTGACCGCTGACCGCTTTCATGCTCTTCCTCGTCTTCCAAGTCGGCGTTGACCGCTATGCGCTGGAGGCTGCGCGGGTCACCGAGGTGCTGGCGCTGGTGGAGCTGCGCAAGATTGCCGGGGCTCCGGTGGGCACGGCGGGCGAGTTCACCTATCGCGGCGAGCCGGTGCCGGTGCTGGACCTTTGCCAGCTCACGCTGGGCCGCGCCTCGAACCTCCGCCTCAGCACCCGCATCCTCTTGCTCCGTCACGAAGTCCAACACGGCGTGTTCAAACCGCTTGGGCTCATCGCCGAGCACGCCACCGAGCTGGTGCAGAAGAACCTCGGCGAGTTCACCGCAGTCAGCGACGAGCTCATGGCCCAGGACCCGCGCGGGCGGCTGCGCTTGCTGCAACTCGACCAGTTGCTCACCCCCGAGTTGCGCGACCTGCTGGCGGTCTATTACTTCACCCAGACCCTCGAAGCCGATGCTGTCTGACTTCAAGAACCGCCGCCGCAGCGCGACCGCCGAGCCCCCGGCTCCCACGCCGAACTCCGCGCCCGCCGTGTCGCAGGAAGCCCCCAAACCGATGGCGGATTGCTGGCAGCACATCGGCATATGGGGTAACAACTCGTGCCCCGAGCTAAAGGCGCATTTGCACTGCCGCAACTGCCCCACCTACGCAGCCGCCGCGCTGCGCTTGCTGGACGCCCGCCCGCCCGCCGACTACCGCCGCGAGTGGACGGAGCACCTCGCCGAGCGGACCACCACCGCCGCCGCCGGCACGCCCTTCCTCGTCTTCCGCATCGGCGACGACTGGCTGGCGCTGGGCATCGGCGCGATGGAGGAGGTCGGCGAGACGCGGCCCATCCACACCCTGCCGCACCGGCGCGAGGGCGTCTTGCTCGGCGTGGTGAACGTGCGCGGGGAACTGCTCGTGTGCGTGTCCGTGGGGCGATTGTTGGGGATCAAGAAAGGTGTCGGCACCGAGGAAGCCCTGCCGGGCAAGGCCGCCGGTCGCCTGCTAGTGGTGAGCCACGGTGGCGCGCGTTACGCCCTGCCCGTCACCGAAGTGCGCGGGGTCCAACATCTCGTCCTCCCACCGGAACCACCCGCCCCCGCGCTGGACGACCAAGTCATGGGCGCGGCGGGCCTCAGCCGCGTCGAGTGGCGCGGGCGCAGTGTCTGCTGCCTCGCCGAGGAGAAACTCTTCGCGGCCCTGAACCGCAGCCTCGCATGAAGGTGGTGGCTGCCAATTTCCCGTGAGCAACTCCTTCCCCGATGACCTGAGCAGTTTCTCGATGCTCGACCTCTTCAAGGCCGAGGCTGAGACGCAATCCGCCGTGCTCAACACCGGCCTGCTCGCCTTGGAAAAGAGCGCGACCCCCGAGCAGCTTGAGGCCCTCATGCGCGGCGCCCACTCGCTCAAGGGCGCAGCCCGCATCGTCGGCCTGGACGCTGCCGTCCGCGTCGCCCACGTGATGGAGGACGCGTTCGTCGCCGTGCAGCGCAGCCCCGTGCCGCTGGCGGAAAAGCCCGTGGCTGGCTTGCTCGACCGCGCGGACCTCGCGCCGAAGTTTCGCGGCCAAAGCGCCTTCACCACCCTGCTGGTGGACATGATGCTCGACGGCGTGGACCTGCTCAATCGCATCGCCCACACGCCGGAAGCCGAGCAACCGCAGTGGACCGGCGAGCGCGCGCCGGAGATTGATGCCTATTGCGCAAACGTCGTCGCGCTGATGGACGTTCACACACAGGCCGAGAAGTTCGCCCAAGCCGGCACCGTGCCGACCGCTGCTTCCGGCCCAGCGAAACACTCTGGTGCCACCGGCGAAGAGCCGTTGGCCACCAGCACCCCGACCACAAAGGACGAAGCCGACCGCGCGCTGCGCATCACGGCGGACAGCTTGAACCGCCTGCTCGCGCTGGCTGGCGAATCGCAGGTGGAAGCCCGCCGCCTCCGGCCCTTCGCGGAAACCTTGCTCCGCCTCAAACGCCAGCTCACCGACCTCAGCGCCGCGTTCGACGGCGTGCGGGACGTGCTGCCGACGGAGTTGCTCACCGGCCAGTTGCGCGACCGGCTACACACGTTGCAAGGCTGCGTCGCCGAGTCGCGCCAGTATCTCGGCGCGCGGTTGGTGGACCTCGAGAGCCTGGGCCGCCGCTCCTCGACGCTCTCCGGGCGCATGTATGGCGCGGCGCTCGCCTGCCGGATGCGGCCCTTCGCCGACGGCATCCAGAGCTTCCCGCGCATGGTGCGCGACCTCGCCAAGCGCCTCGGCAAGGAAGCAACCCTCGAAGTGCTCGGCGAGACCACGCAAGTGGACCGCGACATCCTCGAGAAGCTCGAGCCCCTCATCACGCAGTTGCTCCGCAATGCGCTGGACCACGGCCTCGAAATGCCCGACGACCGCATGAGCAAGGGCAAACCCCGCCCCGGAAAACTCACGCTCGAAGCCCGCCACAGCAACGGCAAGCTGCTCGTCTCCGTGGGCGACGACGGGCGCGGCGTGGACAGCCACCGGTTGCGCGACGCCATCGTGAGCAAAGGCCTGACGTCGGCGGCGACGGCGGCGCAATTGAGCGAAGCGGAGTTGCTGGAATTCCTCTTCCTCCCCGGCTTCTCCACGAAGGAGCAAGTCACCGAGCTGTCCGGGCGCGGCGTGGGCTTGGACATCGTGATGAACATGGTCAAGAGCGTGCGCGGCTCGGTGCGCGTGACTTCGGTGCTCGGCGAAGGCACGCGGTTCCAACTGCAATTGCCGCTCACGCTCTCCGTCATCCGCGCGCTGCTGGTGGACATCGCGGGCGAGCCTTACGCCATCCCGCTGACCGCCGTGAGTCGCACGCTGAAGGTCGCGCGCAGCGAGGTGGAGTCCGTTGATGACCGCGAATTCCTCCTCCACGAAGGTCGCCGCCTGCCGCTCATCACCGCGCATCAAGTCCTCGACCGCCCGGCGACGCAGGGCTGGCTGGGTGAGCTGCCGGTCATCGTGCTGGGCGAGCGCGAGCAGTCCCTCGGCTTGCTCGTGGACCGCTTCGCCGGCGAGCGCGAACTCATCGTGCTCCCGCTCGACGCGAAGCTCGGCAAGCTCCAAGACATCGCCGCTGGCGCGCTGATGGAGGATGGTTCGCCGCTGCTGATTCTGGATGTGGACGACGTGTTGCGCTCGGCGGAACGGCTCTTGTCCGCCGGCATCGCCGGCAGTGTCCGCCACGATCTGCCCATCGGTGGCCAAGCCCGCCAAAGTCCGCGCGTGCTCGTCGTGGACGACTCGCTCACCGTGCGCGAGTTGGAGCGGAAGCTTCTCGTCAGCCACGGTTACGAAGTCGAGGTGGCCGTGGATGGCATGGACGGCTGGAACGCGGTGCGCGCCGGCCGCTTCGACCTCGTGGTCACGGACATGGACATGCCGCGCATGGATGGCTCCGAGCTGACGCGGTTGATTAAGGGCGACGTGCTGCTGCGGTCGTTGCCCGTGATGATGATTACTTACAAGGAGCGCGAGGAAGACCGCCAACGCGGCCTGCGCGCGGGCGTGGACGTGTTCCTCACCAAGAGTAGTTTCCAAGACGCGACCTTCCTGCGCGAGGTGGAGGAACTCATCGGCACGCCGGGGCTGCATGCGCCATGACCTTCACCCGACACCTACTGTTCACTCTGGGTCGCGCGCTCGTGCTGCTGGCCGTGACGTTCGCGAGCGCGCAGGAGCTGCCGCCCATCACTTTCAACCAAGCCTTCGAGGGCGCGTCGCTCGGCAAGATTGAGAAACTCGGTGACACCACGTTCCGCCTGCACGTCGCCGGGCAGTCCGATGAGCGCGGGCGCAACCGGCAAACGACGTGGTTCCACTTCCGCATGGACCACGTCGCCGGGCGCGAGCTGACGCTGACCTTCACGGACTGGGTGGGCGAGTATAACGACAAGCCCGGCGCGTGCCCGATGGGCCCGACGCTGCGGCCCGTGTTCAGCTACGACGGCGAGACGTGGCAACGCTTCGCGGCGGTCGAGTGGGACGACGTGAAGAAGGAGTCCACGCTGAAGTTCCGGCCGGAGCGCAGCCCGGTCTGGCTCGCGCACATCCCGCCGTATCCGCACGCGCGGCTGTTGAAGCTCCTCGGCGAGCTGGACCGCCCGCCGCACACGCGCATCGAAGTCATCGGCAAGACCGCACTGGGCCGCGACCTCCACCTCGTCACCGTCACGAACTTCGAGCGGCCCGACGCCGCAAAGAAAGTGGTCTGGCTCCAAGCCCGCCAGCACGCGTGGGAGGCGGGGACTTCCCACGTCATGGAAGGCGCGCTGCGCTTCGTCACTGCGGAGGAGCCGGCGGCGCGGGCCTTGCGCGACCAAGTCGTCTTCAAGTTCACCCCGATGCTGGACCCCGACGGCGTTGCGCTGGGCAAGGTGCGGTTCAACGCCCACGGCTGGGACGTGAACCGCCACTGGGACAAGGTGGACTTGCGCGACCCGCGTTGGCTGCGGCTGATGCCGGAGATTTGGTATGTGAAGAAGGCGATTCTCGCCGCGCACGCGAGCCAGCCGATTGACCTGCTCGTGAACCTCCATAACACCGAGACCGCCGAGTATCTCGACACGATGGTGGACGACGACGCCGGGCAGGCGAAGCTCCAGCGGCTGTTCACGAAGCTCGTCGCGGAAACCAGCTTCGACCCGTCGCGCAAGTTGAGCATCAGCATCACGCCGGGCAACACCACCAACGTGCTGTGGCCGGAGCGCCGCGTGCCCGTGGCGCTCATGGAGCTGCGCGTCGGCCCCAGCGCGAAGCTGGGTCGGTTGCCGACGGTCGCGGACCGGCTGGCTTTTGGTCGCCAACTCGTCACGCAGATGGCGGCCACGGTGCTGGCGTCTCCGAAGTGAAGTTCGGCGAGGTCGGGAGCACTGGGTTCGCGGCCCGTTCGCAGGCTCTGCCACAGGATAATTTGATTGTTCCACCGGCCCAGACTGCGTTACACACTTCACGAAACAGCCGGGTAAGCACCCCCAGTTTGAAAGCCACTCCATGAAGATTCTGGTCGCCGACGATGATCCAATCATTAGCCAGGTTCTCATGAACTTGTTGTCGAAGTGGGGTTACAGCGTCGCTCCGACCACGAACGGCGCGGAGGCTTGGGAGGTGCTCCAGCACGACACCGAATTGCGCATCGGCCTGTTCGATTGGTTCATGCCGGAGGTCAACGGCATGGAACTGACCCGCCGCATCCGCGAGGCGAACATCGCACCCTTCTACATCATCCTCTGCACGGCGCGCGGCGGGAAGGACAGCCTGCTCGATGCCTTCGAGGCCGGCGTGGACGACTTCGTCAGCAAGCCCTTCGACAAGGAAGTCTTGCAGGCGCGACTCAAGGTCGGCGTGCGCTCGGTGGAGTTGCAGTCCTATCTCATCCAGCGCCTCTCCACCGCTGAGGCTTCGCTCCAAGGTGTCACGCAGCTCAAGAGCTTCGTTCCCGTGTGCAGCGTCTGCGGGCGCGCCAAGGACCTGGCGGACCAGTGGCACAAGATCGAGCTGCCCTTCCAGACCGGCACCGGCGACACGTCGTTCCACACCTGCTGCCCCGAGTGCCGGGAGAAGATCAGCCGGGTGAAGTAGCCCCATTCCCCTCCTGAAAAAACCGAAAGCCGCTGGAGAACTCCAGCGGCTTTCGCGCAAGTGACTTTCCCGTCCGCCCTACTTCTTCCCGAAGAGGCGCTTCAAGTTCGCCAGACCCTTCACCGCGATGTCGTCGCGCTTGGGCTCGATCTTCCGCCAGATCGCAGCCGCGCGGGCGATGACCTTCACGTCGGTGGTAAAGCTCTCGATGACCACGTCGCCCTGATAACCAATCTTCTTCAGCGCCGCGACGATGGGCTTCCAATCAATGTGGTCGCCGCCGGGCGTGCCACGGTCGCTGCCGCAGGCATGGAAGTGGCCGAGGAGTTTGCCGGCCTTCAGGATGGCTTCGGCTTGGTTCTTCTCCTCGATGTTCATGTGGAACGTGTCGAGGTGCAGGACAACGTTCTTCGCGCCGACGGCCTTGATGAGCGCGAGGCCCTTGTCCGTGGTGTTGAGGAAGTCGGTCTCGAAGCGGTTGAGCGGCTCGATGCAAAGGGTGATGCCCTTCGCGGCGGCGTAGGCGGCAAGAACTTTAAGATTCTTCACGACCAGCGCGAACTCCACCTTCTGTTGCGCCGGTTCCACAGCGTCAGCCTTGCCGACCACGGAGTAGATGGGGCCGATGAGGCGCGGGCAGCCCATGATGGCGGCTTGGTCCACGAGCGCCTTGCAGTAGGCCATGCCGGTGGCCTGCTCTTCGGGCGTGCCACGGAAATCGCGGCCCGGACCCATGCAGGCGCAGATGGAGCCAATGGCGAGCCCGGCCTTGTCAGCGGCGGCCTTCACCTTCGCGGGATCGATGTGCTCCGGTGCCTCGACCGGGATTTCCACGGTGTCGAAGCCCCACTTTTTGAACTTGGGGAAGAGCTTCACGCTCTCGGTGGTGAACGGGGAGGTGTAGAGGAAGGAGTTGATGCCGAATCTCATGATATGGTGCGTTGAATTTCGGAAGCGAGGCTAGTCAACGGTGCGGTCGTGTCAAAGTTTTCCTTGAGTCAGCACCGGTTCCGCTCTGCGGGAACGCGACGGCGCAGGCGCGTTCCCCGCCGACCCGCGCGGGCGGAAGAGCACGTCCACTACGTTGCGAACATACTGCTCATCTGCGATGCCCTCGACCGACTCCGGCGGAAACTCCACGAGTGCCTTGAAGTGCACCGCCAGCTCCACGAAGAGCTGCACGCGCGCGGCCGGCTCCAGTTCGTCCCGGCGCACGAGGGCTTGCAAGGCCGCCGCGGCCTCGGCCGGGGAGACGCGCTGGCGCAGCCGGGCGGCGAGATGCGGGTGGCTGCGCAGCGAGTTAAACTTCCCCGCCAGCAGTTGCTCCAAGTCCGGCTGCCGCGCCTGCGGATGGCGCACCACGATGGTGTTCGCCGCCAGGTCGCCGAGCCGCTGCGCCCGCTGGCTCACGAGACACGCGACGCCGCCAACCAGATACGCCAGCGGCAGGCCGTCCACGAACCGCAGCAGGTTGCGGATGACCACCTGGCTGAACTGGAGCTGCAACCCCTGCGCATCCATCACGCGCAGGCGCAGCAGCCGCTTGCCCAAGGTCTGTCCGCGCCACAGCCACTCGCACCCGATGCCGTAGCCGACCTGCGCGATGAAGAAGAGCAGGATGCCCAGCGCCGTGACGAAATCCTCGCTGATCCAGCCCAGCATCCGAATCGCGGACATGATCAACTGCGACAGCACCGCGAGACACGCCACATCCACCAGCCAGGCGAAGAACCGCGTCACCGGTCCCGCCAGCGGCAGCGCGAAGACGATGCCCTCCGGCGTGCGGATGAGAAGCGTGTTCGTCTTCACGAGTTTTGCGTTCTGGGTTCCGAGTTCTGAGTTGGCGATCGGAGTAACGACCCGGAACTCAGAACCCGGAACTCAGAACTCTTTTTCCCCGCACGCGCGAGGAACACCCCGAGCAGCACCACCTCCACCGTCCCGAACGCAATCTTCCCCGCGTAGAGCTGCGGCCCGTGATACTGCGAGAGGAACGCCTCGATGAAGCCCGCCCACACCAGCATCACCGCCACGCCGCCAATCAGCGTGACCAGGTCGGGAGCCGCCGAGCGCATCCGGGCGCGCAAGGCTTGTCGACTGCCGCGCCCAATCAGCGCGCGGCCCAGCAGCAAGCCCGCTTGTCCGGCGATGAGGATGGCCGGGATTTCAATCGAGCCGTGCGGCAGCAGCCAGGCGAGGAGGAACTTCGTCTGCCCCGCGAGCACGTAGTCCACCACCACGCCGCCGAGGATGATACCGTTGTAAAAGAGCAGCACGATGGTGCCGATGCCCCACGTCATGCCCAGCGCCATCGCGGTCACGGACACCTTGGTGTTGTGCGTCATCAGTTGCGCGGAGAACTTCGCCTTGTTGCCTTCGAGATGCTTCCCGCCGTCCTGTTCCTCCCGCGCCACGCGCTTGGCCGGGTCCATGTTCCCGTGGCCGAAGGGGAGCAAAATCCCCTTCGCCTCCGTATCAAACGCGACCGCACCCAAGCCGAAAAGCACACCCACCATCGTGATGACCACCGAGAGCCACCACGCGCCCGCGTGCTGGCGGAAGGTCTGCGGGAAGGTCTGGAAGAACCAATCCAGCGGCGCGAACCGGTGCGGCTTCTCGCGCGTCTCGTGAATCTCCCCGTAAGCCCGCGCAACCAGATTCTCCAAGTAGCGCCGCGTCTCCGGCTCGGACGCGAACGTCACCAGCTTCCCGAGGTCCGCCGAGGTGCGCTCGTAGAGGTAGTGCAGTCGCTGAAGTTGTTTCAAATCCAGCCGCAAGCCCGCGTCGGCCTCCAGCTTCACGAGCATGGATTCCAGCTCGACCCAGCAAGGCCGTTCGGCGCGGACGAATTTTTCTAAATCAATGACCACGGTCTAAATCAGTTGACGGCGCTTCACCTGGAGATACTGCGTCACGAGCTGCGCGCTCAGGCGCTCGTTGTCCAGCAGGTTGAACGTCACGCCGCGGTGCTGGAGCGACTTACCCATTTCGCGCAGCCGATGCCAGAGCAGGTGGCCGCCGAGGCGTTGATAGACATCGTCCACCTTCTCCACGTCGGGCGCGGAGAAGAGCGGGCGGGCACCGGGCGGCTGCATCATGTTCACGAGGATGAGGTGCTGCCGGCAGAGCAGCTCCATGCTGCGCTCGAACTGCTCGGCCAACAGCGGGTCGTCCAGCGCCGTGAGCACGATGACCAATGCGCGCCGACGCAGGCGAACGCGGAGGAAGCTCGCCAGCTCCTCGAAGTCCGGCGAGACGAGCTGCGGCTGGAGCGTGTAGAGCGCGTCGCGGCAATGGGCGTAGTGCGCCTTCCCGTTCTTCGCGCGCACGAAGGACTGCACGCGGTCGCTGAACGTGAGCAGCCCGAACAAGTCGCCTTGCTGCTCCGCCGCGAGGCCGAGGACGAGCGCGGCGGTGAGGTAGCGCTCCAAGACGGAAGTTTTCAGTAAGCAGTGTTCAGTGTTCAGTCCCGAATCACCGGACGCGCCCGACTTCTCCGACTGAACACTGAACACTGAACACTGCTTACTTGCTTCGGCCGTTACTTCCCGCGCGCTCAAGCGCGACGCGTCGATGACCACATACACCTCCTGCGTGCGCTCGATCTGGAACACCTTCGTCACCGGCTTGCCGCGCTTGGCGGTGGCCTTCCAGTGGATTTCGCCGTAGTCGTCGCCGGGCACATACTCACGGAGTTTTTCGAAGTCGCGCCCCTTGCCCACCTGCCGCAGCGCGTGGATGCCGAACTGGCCGCGATTGAGGAACAGCGCCGCCACACTCTTCCGTTCCGTGACCAGGTTCGGGTAAACGCGGACCTCGCAGTCCGTCGGCGTGATGCCGCGCACGGACCAGAAGCCGAGGGGCGAAGCAGCTTCCAAGTAGCACTCAACGAGACGGTAGTTGCCGCGCTTGAGCGGCTGGAAGGGCCACGTGAGCTTCGCGCGCTCGGCCTTCGCGGGCAGCAACGCGGTCAGGTCCTCGTGCGCCGACGCCAGCTCGCGCGGGAACGGCAGGCCGAGGCGGACTTCGCGCTGGCGCTGCGACAGGTTGATGACTTGCAACGGGAGTTCGCCCGGGCGGTTTTTCGAGAGGCGCACGACCTTGGGCAGCTCGACGCTCAAGCCATCCAGCGCGCCCAGCCCCAGCACCGCATCGAGCAACGCCAACAGCACGAACAACCCCGCCAGCCCGCCCGTGAGCGCCGCCGACTCCGGCAACGCCACCGCGAGCGTCGCGAAGGGCAACGCCAGCAGGGCGAACCAAGTCAGGAGGCGAGTGCGGGGGACGATCATGTTCCGGCGTTCATCTCGGCACGGCGATTTCCTGCAACACCTTCTGAATCACCTCGCTCACGGTCACGCCCTCGATCTCGAACTCCGGGCGCAGGATGAGGCGGTGGTCCAGCACGGGCACGGCCATCGCTTTGATGTCGTCGGGGGTGACGAAGTCGCGGCCGGCGAGGGCGGCTTGGGCGCGGCTGGCGAGGAGGAGCGCTTGCGAGGCGCGCGGGCCGGCCCCGACGAGCACGCTCTCGTGGGCGCGCGTGGCACGGACGATGTCCACGGCGTAGGCGGAGAGTTCCTCACGCACGGTGAGCGCGGTGAGTTGCCCGCGCAAGGCGACGAGCGCCTCAGCGGTGATGACGCGCTGCACCGCGCCGCTGGCGAGCGTGGCCTCCGGTGAATCGCTGCCGAGCGTGCGGCGGGCGAGCGAGAGCTCCTCGTCGCGCTCCGGCGGGCGCATCGTGATTTTCAGCATGAAGCGGTCTTTCTGCGCCTCGGGCAGCGGGTAAGTGCCCTCGTATTCGATGGGGTTCTGCGTGGCGAAGACGGTGAAGTTCGGCGGCAGCGTGTGGGTCTCGCGGTCAATCGTCACCACGCGCTCCTGCATGGCTTGGAGCAGCGCGGACTGCGTCTTGGCGGGCGCGCGGTTGATTTCATCGGCGAGCAGGAAGCTGGTGAAGACTGGGCCGCGGATGAGGTTGAACTCGTTGCGCTGGAGGTTAAAGACGTTCGTGCCGGTGATGTCCGACGGCATGAGGTCGGGCGTGAACTGGATGCGCGAGAAGTCGCAGCCCAGCACATGCGCGAGCGTGCGGACGAGCAGCGTCTTCGCCACGCCGGGCACGCCTTCGATGAGCGCGTGCTGGTTAGTGAAGATGCAGATGAGCGCGCGGTCCACGACTTCGGCCTGGCCGATGACGACCTTGGCGACTTCGGTGCGGGCGCGGGTGAGGGTGTCTTTGAGGAGTTCGGTGTTCATTGAGAGAGTTTGGGGTTCTGGGTTTTGAGTTTTGCGTTGGAGCGATGGCTCATTTCCGTTCCGTGTAGATGCGGCTGAGGGCTTGGTAGGCGGCGACGGGCTGGCGCTCGCGGGCTGGGCGGGCGGTTTCGCTTTGCAGCACTTGCTCCATGCGCTCGCGGCGTGGGCGGAGGTGGGACTGGGCGTGGGAGAAGGACTTCTTCCACTCGGCGAAACAGACGGCGAGCACGTCGCTGGCGGGGATGCCGCGGCGGAGGAGGTTCACGAATCCGGACGCGGAGTCCTTGCCCTCGACGAGGTCGGCGCGACCGTCGAGTCCGTCGTCGGGGTGCGGGGGGATGAAGGGCGAGGTGCTCTGCCAGACGAAGAGGAGGGCGAGCACGAACAGCGCGCCGAAGAAGCCGTGCAGCCGGTAGCGCCGGGCGAGCGCGGCGACACCGGGGTCGTTGTGGAGGCCGAGGTGCGTCTCATCGAAGACCACGCGGTGATTCGCGCCGATGGCCCACGCGAGCAACGCAGACTGACGGTCGCGGCGGAGGGCTTCGTTGCTGAAGGGATAGGCGTCGGCGCAGAGGACGAGCGTGCCTTTGCCGAAGCTCCGCTCGACGACGACGGGGAGGAGGTCGCGCAGGTGGCGCGTCTTCCAGTCGCCGCCGACTTCGCGGGTGCGTTCGTCGTGGTCGTGGATGCGGTAGTAGTTCGTGCGCCACTGCGGGCCGAGGTCGCGGAAGTAGAGGGCGGTGCGGAGGGGGAGCTTGTCGGGGAGGGCGGAGTCGGTGGCGACGCGTTGGACCTCGACCGGGCGGATGGCTCCGGTTTGGTCTTGCTCCAAGGGCGCGTAATCGAGGGCGACGGCCCACTTGGCCTTTAGCTCCACGCGGCGCATTTCCTCGGGGAGGCGGGCTTCGGCTTCCTGCTTCTTCTTGCGGCGTTCGTCAGCGGGTTTGGCTTTGGACTTCTTTGGTTCCAGTGGTTTCGGCGGCGCATCCTCGGCTTCGGGTTCGGGTTCGTCCGAGATGCGGACCGCCGGGCGTTTGGGTGAAGGCGGGAAGGCGATGACGACGCGGCCACCGGCGCGCATGAAATCTTCGAGTTCGGTGAAGTCGTGCCGGGGCATGCGCTCCAGTGCGCGGGGTTCCGGGCCGAGGACGAGGAGGGTGGTGTCGCGGCCACCGTCGGGGAGGCGCGGGAGTTCGTCGAGCCAGCGCAAGGCGGTGACGTTCGGCAGCGCAGCGAGGCTGTCGAGAAGGGCCTTGCTGCCGAGCGGGTCGGCGCGGAGCGAGGAGTAGGGCGGGTAAACGTCGCCGGTGGAGAAGCGGAGGGAGAAGAGGTGGTAGAGGCCGCCGAGGAGCAGGGCCAGGAGCGGAAGGCCGAGGCACAACGTGAGGTTGAGGCGGCGGGTCATGGGAACGGGGAATGGGGGGAAGGGAACGATGGCCCGCGAATCACGCGAATGGACGCGAATGGGACGGGATGCGGGATGGTTCGGACGCAAGGGGGTGTTCGGAAAACTCCCCTCTCATTAGCACCCGGCTTTAGCCGGGTGTTCTGGGCGGCAGCGGTGAAAAACTGTTTAAACAGTTTTCCACCCGAAGGCAGCGCGTTCACCCGGCTGAAGCCGGGTGCTAATGAGAGGGGCCGAATCCTGACTTGCGACTTAGCGGTGCGTGGCGGGCTGATTCGCGTTGATTCGCGGGCAACTCCGACGGAAGCCGCTGGGGCGGGAGTTCGGAAGTTAGAGGGACAGGCGGGACGCGCTGCCCTACTGGGGAAGCGGCTCACGGCGTCGGCCCTCCGGTGGCACGGATGCGCTGGACGTTCGTCTCGAACTGCTGGAGGGCCTCGGCGGTGACTTCGTGCATGCCATACCAGGCGCGGTCGAAGGTGCCGACGTTCTCGGTGAAGGCACCTTGCAAGGTCGGCCAAGCACGGGCGCGGCGGCGGAGTTCGAGTTCGTAGTCGTGGTTGGATTTGAAGCGGGCGATGACGACCAACTCGCGGCGGCCCAGGTGCGCGAGGCTGGCGAGATACAGCGCGCGGACGGCGAGGCGAAGTTCGCCGCGCCCGGCGAGTTCGCGGGCAAGTTTGAGCCAGTCGTCTTCGGGGAGCTGGTCGGCGGTGGTGTTTTCGTCGGTGAGGTCGGGGGCGGCGGCGACGGCTTGGGCAAGGAGGACGGGGCGCTTTGTGCGCTGTCGCCAGGCGCGAATCAGCAGCACGGCGAGCACGCAGGCAACCACGGCGAGCAGGACGAAGACGAGGAGTTGCACGCCGCTCTGCCAGTCGGTGGCGGGGCCGGAGTTGTCGGCGGGCGGGCCGGGTTTTATCCAGCGGTCGAGGAAGCGGCGGACCTTGTGGTAGGCCTTCACCACAAAGTTGGCGGTGGCTTTGATGGCGTTCTTCACCGCCTCGACGGTGTCCTCCATGAACTGCCGCAACCAGCCGCGTTCGAGTGATTCGGCCTTGTCGCGCGGGAGCCGCCAGGCGAACTCGGGCTGGCTCAGGGTGCGCTCGATGGCGGCGCTGAGGTCGGCGGCGGGGACGGCGGGCGCGGCTGCGGACGTGGGCGTGGGCGTCCGTGCTCCTTTGGGTTCCAGCTCGGTGGCGGTGGCGGTGGCGGCGAGCAGCAAGGCCAAGGCGGTGCCGAGCCAGCCGGGGGCTTGGCGGGCGCGGCGGATTTCCACCTTCAAGTCTTCGCCGGTCGAGAGCGAAAGGCCGTAGAAACAACGCAGGACATAAATCGCCTTCAGCAACGGGTCGAGGCACAGCCAGGCGAGCGCGACGGCGCTGGCGAAGAAGGTCGTGTTCAAGATGCTCAACGTGCCGCCGCGCGTGAAGGTGGTCTCGACGCCGAAGAAGGTCTTGAGCAGGAACGGGCCAAGTTGGATGGCGAAGGCGAGGTTGATGAAGACGGCGAGGCCGAAGAGGAGCCAGACCACTTGCACGGTGCGTTGCTGCAAGGGCCAGAGGGCGGTCTGCCGTCCGGCGCGGCGGACGACGGCGCGAAGTCCGCCCGGCTCGCCGTCGGCGAGGACGGTGAGGCTTTGCAGGAAACCGAAGGCCTCGGGCAGGAGCAGAACGAGCGGCAGCAGCGGCGTGGCGAAGAGCGCGGGGGCTTGCAAGGCGGCGTGCTCCACAGCGACGCGCGCGAGGCGGTGCGCACTCCAGCGGGGCGGTTCGCCGCCGGTGAGCTGCGCGCGGAGGCGGGCGGCGAAGAGGCTTTGCCAGACTTTCATCCAAATGAAGGCCGTCGCCAGCAGCAGCGCGCCAGCCGCGCAACGTCCGCCGGCCAGCGCGCCGCGGCTCATGTCCGCCCAGAAGTAGAGGAGGGCGAGGACGAAGGGGACCGCGCCGACATAGTAGGTGACGAGCACGCTGGCGGGCGCGCGGCGCAGGAGATGCACGGCTTCTTCGAGCAGCTCGAAGGCGGGCAAGCCGGCGTGGCGTTGGGCGGCGGGGGCGCTCATTGGTCGGCAGCGTTCAGCTTCCACATGGTGCCTTCGTGAAAGTCCGAGGGGAGCGCGAGGAGGATTTGCCCGGCGGCGTAGAACCACAGCCAAGCGGCGAGGAAGCCGAGAGCAGCCACGCCCACGCGGCCCAGACGGCTCCAGTCCGTGCGGCGCGCTACAGGGACGGCGGTTTCTTTCCGCAGGCAACTGGCGCAGCGGATGACGCCGTCGTGCTCGGTGATGCACTCGCGGCAGAAGAACTGCACGCAGGCGGGACAGCGCGCCACGGCCTCGCGCACCTCGTGGTTCAGGCAACGATGGTGCGTGAGATCAGCCATGCGGGGGCGGGTCGGAATGGGGAATGGGGAATGGGGAATGGGGAATGGGGGGCGGGGGAGCGGAATGCGGAATGGGAGGCGGCGGTGCTGTCCGCTCACCGCTGACTGCTGACTGCTGACCGCTGACCGCTGATTGCTGAATCGGTGGCGGAGTGACGGCGGCGAGGGCGGTGGCTTGTTCGCGGTCGCGGTTGAAGCGCGAGAGCAACACCGCGCCCACGAGGCCAATCAGTGTGGCGCAGCAGCCCCAGACCACCAGCGACACCAACAGCCACGTGTGCTCGAACGGGTCGAGGGACGCGAAGTGCTTCAGCGCAGCGTATTCGTTCTGAATCTCGCCGGGGCGTTGGATGGAGTGGACCATGTGCATGATGAAGCCATGCACGGACAATGCGCCGAGGTAACCCAGCGCGGCCCAAGTCGCGTTGCGGACGGCGGTGGACAGGTCGGTGTCCTGCTGCTTGATGAGCGCGGCGACGAGTGTCAGCACGACGCCGAAGAGCACGGCGAGCTGCAGCAGCGCGAGGGGCAGGGAGTTGGCGAAGACGGCGGTGAAGTTTAGCAGGCCATCCACCAGCAGCAGCGCGAAGAGCAGCGTGTGGAATGAGCCGCGATAGGGGCGCACCTCGGGTTCCGTCCCCGACCGCCTCGGGGCGTGCGCGGTCGGCGCGATGGCCACGGCGGCGGCGTGTTCGCGCGCGGCCTCGGCGGTGAGGGTGCCTTGCGCGAGTTCGAGGTGCGGGCGCAGGAGGGCGAGCACTTTGCGCGCGGTGCGCAGCCGGCCTAGCGAGGGCAGGCGCTCGCGTTGCACGGCGGTCTGGAGTTGGCATTCGCAGGTGGGGCCGAAGAGGGAGTTGATGAGGAGGATGCCGCCGAACACCACTGCGATGCAGAAGAGCACCACGCGGCCCACGTCGTCGCTAATCAGCGAGGCCCACAAACCGCACAGCGCGATGAGGCCAGTCAGGACCAGATTCCATGTCCGGCCTGTGTGCGTCTTGCGCACCGTAATGGCCTGAATGTCGCGGAAGTAAAAACGCTTCAGGTCCTGCGCCACCAACGTGGAGTCCACGAGGAGCAGGTGGTCGTGGCCCAGCCACAGGCGAGACTGCCGGACGGTTCCGACAATGAGTCCGCCCTCGCGGCGGTTCCCGCGGCCCGGCAGTTTCCGGTGTTCCTGAGGCTGGCTCATTTCAACGCGAGGAAGAGGAAGAACGCGATCCAGCCCAGCACCTGCAAGCCGGCCAAGATGCCGGCGAGGATGAAGCGGCTCTTGCCGGGCCGGACGTAATCACCGGGCGCGTTCCAGTAGCGGAAAACGACGAACAGCGCGGCGGGCGCGCAGACGAGGGAAGGCCAGAGGAGCAGCGCGGGCACGGTGGCCAGCAGCAGCGCGGTGCGGTCGTGGAGGTCGCGGTGATTTTCGAGGTTCTTGAGCCGGCCCTTCTTGCGGCCCACTTCGAGACAGGCGGGGCAGAGGTGCTGGCCGTGGAGTTCCACGTCGCACAGCGCGCAAAGGAAGCGCCCGCAGCCTTCGCAGGGAACGATGGCCTTCTTCTGCGGGTGGAAGAAACAGCCGGCGTCACCCTCCGTGCGGATGGTTTCCGCCGCCGCCCCGACGGTGCGCGCGCGGAACAGGGCGGGGAACACCTCGACTAGCGTCGGCGTGCCGCAACCGGGACAGGCGCGTAATTCACCCGCATTGAAGAGCTCACTCAGCGGCGTCCGGCACTCCGCGCAACTGACCGGCTGGGGAGTCATGCGGCGAAGGAAAAAGGAAAAAGGAAAAAGGAAAAAGTTGGGGCGGCGCTAGCTCGGCACTTTTGCCTTTTGCCTTTCACCTTTTGCCTTCCATCCGGGATGGGTCTCATGCCCGCTTCGGTTTAGCCGTTCTGGATGACGCGGGTGTCGCAGATACGGTCGTGGAGAGAGCGCTTCTCCTCGTCGAAGGCGGCCATGATGTAGCCGATGGAGCAGGTCAGACCGCTGAGAATCTCGGCGAAGACACGGCCGCACGCGCGCCCGTAGGTCAGGGGCGAGCCGTCGGCCCGGACGACCTTGATCTTGCACGCCATCTTGCCGGGCGTCGCGCCGAACTTGCCCAGGAAGAAGGTGCCGTAAATGACGTTGACGGAGATTTGGATCAAAACCGTGACCCCGAGGAAGATCGCGGCGGCGGCCCCATCCTGCTGCGTCGCCATGCCCATCGCCATGCCTAGGGCGATGGTGATACCGGTGTTGACCACCCAGAGGATCAAGCTGTCCAGAATCTTCGCGCCGAAGCGGAGGCCGACGCTGGCGTAGTTCAGCGCGCCGGTCAGCACGACGCCTTCCGCCATCCGCTGGACGTAGGTCGGTTTGCACGCGGCGCAGACGTAGCGGTCGCCGAACCGGACGACTTCATCCAGCGCGAACGCCTTGCCGCACTCGGCGCAGAGCATCCCCCCCGCAGGAGGCGCCGCACCGGGCGCGCCCGCGGGCATCGCCGCACTGCTCACCGTGCGATAGGGCTGCCAGTCGGCCAAGCCCTCGCGCCAGACCAGCGTCTCGCCGGTGATGGCTCCGTCCTTGGCGAGCGCTTGCAACTGCTCTTCGGTGACCGGCCCCTTCTGTTCCTGTCCGACGGCGTAATACCATGACATACGAGAATCCTGTGGTGTGGGTTAGTGTTTGGGTTGGTGGTGCTCCGACGGCTGATTGGTGGGCGTTTCTGTGCCAGAGGCGCGGTGGGTTGCCAAGCAGATTTCCGGCGGCAGCGCGCGCGGAACGGAGCTGAAGCGCGGGCCACCCTGCCCAAGTGTTGAAGCGGACGGTCCGCAGGTTCGCGCCGCGCTACGGACGCACCCGCACCACGCGGGTGTCGCACATGTGGTCGTGCAAGGCCCGTTTCTCCGTGTCGAAACCAGCGATGAGGTAACCCACGTAGCAGACCATGCCGCTGATGATTTCCGCCCCGGCCCGCCCGCAGGCGCGGCCAAAGCTGGGCTTGGTGCCGTCGGTCTTGATGACCTTCAAGCCGCACACCTTCTTGCCCAGCGTCGTGCCCCACAGCCCCACGAGCACGGCGTTGTAGCTGACGGTGAGCACCATGGCGAAGAGCAGGATGATGCCGTTGACTAACAGCAGCATCCCGACGGCGTCCGACCCGGACCGCTTGAACACGCCCAAAGCGGTCACGGCGATCGCATACCCAATCCCAATCGGGATGCCGACAACCACCCTATCAATGAACTTCGCGCACAGGCGAATCCAGAACCCCGCATACTCGAAGTCCGCCGTCGCCGGACGCACGGGGTGCGGCGCAGCGGTCGGCACTGCAATCGCCTCGGCCGGCACCGGCGGCAGGACTGGCCCAGCCACCGTGCGCCACGGCTGCCAGTTCGCCAGGCCCTCGCGCCAGACCAACGTTTCCCCGGTGACGACGCCGTCCTTGGCGAGCGCGTGCAACTGCGCCTCGGTGACCGGACCCTGCTGTTGGTGGTGGATGGCGTAATACCAGTTCATAGGAGCGTTGCTGTAAGGCATAACTCGTCTGACAGACGCGCCCCGCCAAGCCAAGCCTTTCTTCCCGTTTGGCCCGCTAGAACTCCCTCGCCGCGCTTGCCCCCTTCCGGCACGCGCGCGCCCAGCCTATGAGCAGTTGCACCGCGTTCGATCTCTCGCCGGTTGTGGAGTGGGTGGAGAACTATTTCCGGGAACGCCGCCTCCGCGAGGTCGCGCGCCAGCACGCGGAGCGCTTGCGTGAGCTGATGGACCGCCTGCGCGGCTTGCTGCCGGATGCCGAGCTGCTCGAGAAGTCCCTCGACCTCGCGCTGAAGCGCGCCGACGCCCTGGAGAAATCCGGCAATGTGGCCGCCGCAGTCGAACTGCTCGTCACCGAGGTCGCCGACTTCCACCACCAAATCAAAACCATCGAGGACCGGCTGGAGCGACGCGTCACCGAACTGCAACGCCGCTTCCACGCCCTACCCACGCGGGTGCGTGCGTTACGCGGTGGCGCTGGGCGGCTGGAAACCGTCGTGAAGTCCGCCCTCTCCGCCGACTGGCCCGCCGCCGAGCGCGAGCGGCTGCTGGCCCGTGCCAAGGAAGCCCAACAGCAACTCACCGTGCCCACCGCGACCGCTGCGGACTTGAGCGCCGAAGGTGTCCGCAAGCTGGAGGAGGATTTACGGAAGCTGTTTCTGGCCGCCCGGCTGCGGTGCGGGTTGGTGTGGTTGGGCCTGGCCACACTGCTCGTCGTCACCGGGATCTCTTTCGCGCTCGCACGCTGATCAAGTGCAGCCGGCACTGGCCGGAAGCCTGTGCAAGCCCGCCCAACCAGTCCGCTGCCGTTGACAGTCTCGCGCGCCGGCTTCTAGCCTGCCGCTCACGCCATGAAGCCCCGAACCAAGAACCTCTCCGTCCGTCCCAACTCTGCGGTGCCTGCCTCCGATTTGACACCGCAGACGCGGGACGGAGGCGGAGGCCGCGGGGCACTGCATCAAATCGCAGCGACTCGCTCTGCTGGCCCATCCCGCCGGGAATTCCTCCACGCCTCAGCCGCGCTGACCGTCGGCGCGCTCGCCGGTTGCGCCATGGTCCAGTCCACGGCCAAGCCCGGTTTCGTGGACGCCCATGTCCACATCTGGACGCCAGACACGGATGCCTTTCCACTCGCCGCCGGCTTCCCAAAGTCCGCGATGCAGCCGCCCAGCTTCACTGCGGAGGAATTCCTCGCCATCGCCCGACCCCACGGTGTCACCCGCGTCGTGCTCATCCAGATGAGTTTCTACCGCTTCGACAACCGTTACATGACCGATGCCATGCGCCGCTTCCCCGGTGTCTTCGGGGGCGTGGGCATCGTGGACGACACCGCGCCGCGTCCGCAGGACGCGATGCGCGCGCTAGCAAAGCAAGGCGTGCGCGGCTTTCGCATCCACCCCGGCCAGCAAACGGTGGACGCCTGGCTCGGCTCGTCTGGCATGACGGAAATGTGGAGGTGCGCCGGTGACGACGGCCTCGCCCTCTGTCCGCTCGTCGGGCCGAACGCGTTGCCCGGCCTCGCCGCCATGTGCGCGAGGTTTCCCCGGACCCGCGTGGTGCTCGACCACTTTGCGCGCCTTGGTGGGAGCGGCCAGTTCCTCGAAGCGGACCTCGCCGCGCTCTGTGCTCTGGCGAAGTTCCCCCACGTCCATGTGAAGGCGTCGGCCTTCTACGCCTTCGGCCAGAAGCGCGCGCCCTACCTGGACTTCGGTCCGATGATTCGCCGCCTCCGCGACACCTTCGGCCCGCAACGGCTAATGTGGGCCAGCGACTGTCCCTTCCAACTCCGCCCCGGCCACACCTACGCTGACTCGCTCGCGCTCATCCGCGACCGCCTAGACTTCCTGACTGCCACCGACCGCGAGTGGATGCTCCGGCGCACGGCGGAGCAGGTGTTCTTTGGCTGAGTTGGAGCGCTGGCTTCCAGCCGGCTTACCGTGTCCGAAAAGCCAAAGCGGTGCGTGGACCGACACTGAATGGTGAGCCGAACGCCCCAAGCTGGCTCGCTGCCTCCGACCGCTCCACGTCGTAAGCCGGCGGGAAGCCGGCACTCCAGCCGCAGTGGCTACTCCACCTTCCTCTTCCCCTTCTTCGCCGCACCCGGCTCCTTCGCCTTCGCTCCGCCGCCGAGGTCACTCGTCAGGTCGGCGAGCAGGCGCGGGACGTAGGAGTTGTAGCGGGCGTCGGGGGAAGCGCCTTTCTCCGGCAAGGCCTTGAGGGCGGCCAGGGCGGGCGCGGCTTTCGGGCCGAGCGCACCGAGGGCGTTCAGCGCGGCGATGGAGGCGAAGACACCGCTCTTGCTCCAATCCGCCTCGGCGAGCAGGACGGGCAGGGCCTTGTCCAAGTCGCCTGGCTCACCGTGTTGCGCGAGCGCCTGCGCGGCGGGGATGCGGACGTAAGGCGACGTGTCCGCCAGCGCCTTCAGCAAGTCCACGCGTGCCGTGGCAACCGCGTCCTTCCCGCGCATCAGCACGCCCAGCGCGGCCCAGTAGCGCACGGCGCTGTCGGAGTCGGCCAGCGCCTGACGGAGTTGCGGCAGGGCATCGGGTTTGAGGTTCGAGGCGAGCGCCGCGGTGTGGTAGATGCGGCCGAGCGGAAACTTCGCCTCGTCGTGACCCATCGTGTAAGGCGCGCTGCCAGCAGAGCGGGAATGGATTTCGCCCTCGGGCAAGAGGCCCACGTCGCGAATCTTGGTGAGGAGGTTGAGCTGGGCCTGGCGGAACTTCGCGAGCACTTCCTGATGCTGCGGCGAGGCGGCGAGGTTCTGCACTTCGTCGGGGTCGGTGGTGAGGTCGTAGAGTTCCTCGGGGGCTTTGGGGGTGCGCCAGAAGAGGGACTGCGCTTCGGTGGCTTTGCCGGACTTGAAGAGGTCGAACCAGACGCGCGTGGTCGGCGTCGCAAACTGATAGTCCACATGCTGCGCCTGCGAGAGGTGCGGCATGAAGTTGCGCACGTAAACGTAGCGCCCATCGCTCACGCTGCGCACGCAGTCGATGCGCTCGTCCATGCGGCCACGGAAGCCGAAGACGAAGGGTTGCATCGGCGCGGTGAACTTCCCGGCGAAGGCGTGCCCTTGCATCCACTTCGGCGGCTCGATGCCCGCCAGGCTCAGGACCGTCGGTGCGAAGTCCACGAAGCTGATGAGCCGGTCGCTGACGCCGCCCGCCTTGTATTCCGGCGGCGCGAGGTGCTTCCACTTCTCCGGGAAGTGGACGACGACGGGGACTTGCAGGCCGGAGTTGCAAGGCCAGCGCTTGCTGCGCGGCATGCCGGAGCCGTGGTCGGCGTAGTAGAAGACGATGGTGTCCTCGGCCAGTCCGGCGTCGGCCAGTTCCTTCAACTGCCGGCCCGCGTCGGCGTCCACTGCGGTGACTTGGTCGTAGTATTGTGCCCAGTCTTGGCGGACCTCGGGCGTGTCAGGATGGTAGGCGGGGACGCGGACCTTGGCGGGGTCGTGAACGGCGTTGTGCGGGCGCGTGCGGATCTGGCTCTCGTGGCTCTTGACCGAGTTGAAGATGGCGAAGAAGGGCTGGCCCGCCGCACGATTCTTCCAGTGCGCCTTGCCGCTGGACTCGTCCCAAACCTGGCCGGGCTTGGCGAGGTTGTAGTCTTCCTTGGAGTTGTTCGAGCAGTAGTAACCGGCCTCGCGGAGGAACTGTGGATACATCTTAAACCCCTTGGGCAGCGGCACCATCGAGCGCATGTGTTCCGCGCCCGTGCTGGGCGGGTAAAGCCCGCTGATGAGCGTGGTGCGGGCCGGCGCGCAGACCGGCGCACACGACCACGCGAAGCGGTAGCGCAGCCCGCGCGCGGCCAGCGCGTCCACGTTCGGCGTAGTGGCAAACTTATCGCCGTAGCAACCCATCTGCGGCCCGTGGTCCTCGCTGGTGAGCCAGAGGATGTTTGGCCGGGCGGGGGCGGCGCTGAAAGCTGAAAGCTGAAAGCTGAACGCAACGAGCGCAGCGAGGAGAACGCGTGTCATGGCGCGGAGGATGGAAGCGAGCGCACGGAAGTTACAAGCGCGGGCCGCCCCAGCCGCCGGGCGAATCGTTTGACGCTCCGGCGGACGGCGGCTTAAGTTCGCACCGTGAATCTCAGCCGCCGACAGTTCGCCACCGCGCTCGCTCTGACCGCACCCGCTTTGGCTTACGCGCAAGCCGAAGCCTTCGACTGGCCCCAGTGGCGCGGCCCCAAGCGCAATGGGATTTCCGCCGAGAAGGACTTTATCGCGCAGTGGCCCAAGGAAGGCCCGCGCCGGCTCTGGGCTGCGAAGGTGGGCATCGGCCTCTCCTCCGTCTCCGTCGTTGGCAACCGCCT
Organism: Verrucomicrobiota bacterium; assembly: GCA_039796295.1. Taxonomy (GTDB): domain Bacteria; phylum Verrucomicrobiota; class Verrucomicrobiia; order Limisphaerales; family SXTU01; genus SXTU01. The sequence goes on along the minus strand of JBDKJY010000025.1, from coordinate 24,762 downwards.
CTACACGCTGGGCAACGTGAACGACGTGGACCACGTCATGTGCCTCGACACCACGAACGGCAAGCTGGTCTGGGACTACAAATATCCCTGCACCGCCGCTGACCCGAATGGCTACCCTGGCCCGCGTTGCACGCCCACGGTGGACGGCAACTACGTCTTCACCGTCAGCCGCAACGGCCACCTGCTCTGCCTCAGCGCGGCGAACGGTGCGTTGGTCTGGACCAAGAGCCTGGTCAATGACTTCGGCGGTTTCATCCCGCAGTGGGGCTTCGCCGGCTCGCCGTTGGTCGAAGGCGAATTGCTCATTCTGGAAACCGGTTCATCCGGTCGCTCCGTTGTTGCGCTGGAGAAGAAGTCCGGGCGTTTGGTCTGGGCGAACGGCGCTTACGGCGCGGGCTACTCGTCGCCTGTCGCCTTCGACCTCGCACGCGACCGCGCCGTGGCGGTGTTCAGTGCGGCGGGCCTGACCGGGCGCGCGGTGAGCAACGGCCGCGTGCTCTGGCATTACAACTGGCGCACGAGCTACGACGTGAACGCCGCCACGCCCATCGTCCTCGACGACAAGATTTTCATCTCCTCCGGCTACGGCAGCGGTTGCGCGCTGCTGCAAATGTCGGCCACCGCCATTCAACCGGTGTGGTCGAACAAGAACATGCGCAACCACATGAACTCCTGCGTGCTCTGGCAGGGGCACCTTTACGGCTTCGACGAAAGCCAGCTCCGGTGCCTCGACGTCATCACCGGCGCGGTGAAGTGGTTCACGCCCGCCTACGGCAAAGGCTCGCTCATGCTCGCGGATGGACGGCTCCTCCTCTACGGCGAGCGCGGACGCCTCGGCCTCGCGGACGCCTCGCCCGCTGGCTTCCGCGAACTGGCGGCGGCGCAAGTCCTCGGCGGCAACAGCACCTGGGCACCGCCGGTTCTGGCCAACGGTCGCATCTACTGCCGCAGCGCGGCGGACTTGGTGTGCTTGGATGTGTCGGGGAAGTGATGCCAGTTTCCAAAGCGCATCCTGTCCTTGCCGTGCGATTGGCTCGCGCTTGTCGGCCAGCCCGGTCCTCGGCCAAGCTGGCGGTGGCCACTCCATGAATCACGCCACCCGCCACGCCCAGCTCGTCGAGGAACTCCGTCGCCACGACCACGCCTACTACGTTGAAGCGCGTCCGGCTGTCTCCGACCGCGAATATGATCTGCTCTACGCCGAGTTGCTCGCGCTGGAGAAGCAGCTCCCCGAGCTGGTCACGCCGGACTCGCCCAGCCAGCGCGTGGGCGGCGGGCTGACGGAGAGTTTCACCCGCGTCACCCACGAGCAGCCGATGCTCTCGCTGGAGAAAATCCCAGCGTCCGACACGCCGACGAAGGACGAGGAGCCGGACCGCGAGCGGCGCAACCGCTTGCAGGACGAACGCACCATCGAGGAGTTCCGCGCGTTCGACGCCTCCATCCGTAAGCAGCTCGCCAAAGAGCGCGTGAGCTACATTCTCGAGCCGAAGGTGGACGGCGTCTCCCTCAGCGCGCATTACCGCGCGGGCAAGCTCACGCTCGGCGCGACGCGCGGCGATGGCCGGCAGGGCGATGATATCACGGCGAACCTCCGCACCGTCCGCTCCGTGCCGCTTCAGCTCAACGCGTCGCAACCGCCCGCGTTGCTCGAAGTGCGCGGCGAGGCTTACATGGCGACCAAGGAATTCGAGGCGCTCAACGCGAAGCTCGTCGCCGCCGGCGAGACTGCGTTGCCCAACGCCCGCAACGCCACGTCCGGCACGTTGAAGCAACACGACCCGCGCATCGTGGCGCAACGTCCGGTGCGCGCGGTGTTCTACGCCGTAGGCGTGTGCGACGGCATTGAGTTCGCCTCGCACGCCGAGATGCTCGCGAAGCTCCGCGAACTTGGCCTGCCCACGCAGAAGGAGTGGTGGGTGTGCGACGGCATCGAGGACGCGCTGCGCTGCTACCGCGAACAGGTGGTCTGCGATTACGACGAGGACCGTGACCTGCGCACGCGGCTACCCTACGAGATTGATGGCGTGGTGCTGAAGGTGAACGACCTCGCGGACTGCGAGCGAATCCCGGCAAAGACTCGCGCGCCCGGCTACGCGATTGTCCACAAGCCCATTCCGTGGATCACGCCGGCGGAAACGGTGCTCAACGACATCACGGTGCAGGTGGGCCGCACCGGCGTGCTCACGCCGGTGGCGGAGCTGAAGCCGGTCTTTGTGCAAGGCTCGACCATCGCGCGCGCGACGTTGCACAACGAGGATGAGATCCACCGCAAGGACATCCGCATCGGGGACACGGTGGTGATTCGTAAAGCGGGCATGGTGATTCCTGAGGTGTTCGAGGTAATGAAACTGAAGCGGCCAGCGGACGCGGAGGTGTTTGATTTGTTCAAGCACGTCCGCGGGGAGTGCCCGGCGTGCGGCGGGACGATTGCGAAGGAGCAGGTTTCCGCCGGGGAGAAGGAAGAGGTTGCTTGGCGCTGCCAGAATGTCGCGGGCTGTCCGGCGCAGAAGACGCGGCGGCTGGAATACTTCGCGCAACGCAAGGCGCTGGACCTCGAAGGGCTCGGCGGCATTGTGGCCGAGAAACTCATCGAGCGGGGCTTGGTGACGGAGCCGCTGGATGTTTTCAACCTCAAGCTGGCTGAACTCGGCACGCTGAACCTCGGCACGGACGAGGAGCCGCGCGTCTTCGGCGAGAAGAACGCAGCGAAGCTCATCGAGGCCGTGCAGCGCGCTCGCGCCTTCCCGCTGTCGCGCTGGTTGCACGCGTTGGCGATTCCCGAGATCGGCGAGACGACGGCACGGGACTTGGCGCGGTTTCATGCGGACTTGGAGGGTATCCCGCTGTCCGCGCTGTTGCGCGACGTGGTGGAGTTGCACCGGCTCCGCGAGGCCGCCGAGGCGGCCAGCCCGCGCGCGAAGGTGAACAAGGACAAGTCGGAGTTGGAGAAGCTACAGCTCGCCGAGCGGCAAACTGAACTCCTCGCGCAGGCGAACGCGGCGGGCGCAAGGCTCATCGCCGCCGGGTTCGCGAGTGCGGCGAAGAAGAAGGGCGCGACGGAGCTGGACGCGGTGGTCGTGGTCGGGCCGGTGGCGGCACAGGCGTGTCTGGATTGGTTTGCGAGCGGAGTGGGGCAGGAGGTTTTGCGGCGGCTGCGAGAGCTGGGCTTGAATCCGAAGGGCGAGCACGGCGCGACGGGGGAAGCTCCACTGGCAGGCAGGACGTTCGTATTGACGGGCGAGCTCAATAGCATGAGCCGGGATGAAGCGGCGGCACAAATTCGTGCCTTGGGCGGTAAGGTAACATCCTCCGTTAGCACCAAGGTTGAACTCGTGCGCGGCGAGAACCCGGGGAGTAAGTTAGCGAAAGCCCTCGAACTGGGGATACCGGTGTTTCAAGAACCGGATTTTCTCAAACTGGTAGGTGCCCCACCCATCGAGCCGTCTGCTACGCCGTCACCAGTGCAAGACTCGCTGCTTTGAAATGAGGCACGCCGGGTCGGAAGCCCGACGCTTCGACTAGAACTTCCCGTTCAGCGTGGCGGCGACGTAGCCGGCTCCGTTGTCGGTGAGCTGGAGGTCGGCGCTGCGGTAGTGGAAGCGGCGTTCGAGCGAGTAGCCGCCTTCGAGGCCGAGGTTGAAGTGGCGGTTGAAGTTGTAGTTGAGGCCCACGCCCAAGCGGAGTTCACGGTAGTCGAGCATCGAGTCGTTCAGCCGGGGGTTGCCGACCTTGGTGCCAAAATCTTTGCCGACCCGGTAGGCGACTTGCCGCCATTCGGCCCCGGTGTAGAGCAGGAGGGCTTCGCTGGCCTGAAACTCGAGGCGGGGGCGGGGCATGATGAGGTTCAACGTCCAGTAGTCCGCGAAGCGCCAGCGCACGCCGGGCCCGGCGAGCACAGGATAGTCGGAGCGGAGGTCCACGTAGGCACCGAGGAGCCACATCAGGTCTTCGTCCGCCTGCCAAGCGAGGACGACGTTGAAGGGGACGTTCACGTCGCTGAAGCTGAGGTCGCGGAAATCGCTGTAGATGCCAGGGCGGGCGTTGATCCAGAGGGAGAGGTTGTTGCGCAGCGCCCAGTTGCCGGTGAGTTGCAGGCCGGCGTTGCCGAGGACGTTGGGGATGGGGACGCCGGGGCCGACCTCGAAGTCATTACGGCGATACTCGGCAGCGATGCGGTAGGTAAAGTCATCGGTGCCGCGCACAGCAACGCCCGCGACCAAGTGGGTGTGCACGGACTCAATGCGGCCCAAGCGCGCAGCCCCGGCGGAGAGGCGGGAACCGGAGGTGTAGGCGGCCCCGGCTTCGTATTCGAGCTGGTAGATGTTGCCGCGCGGCGGGACGTGCCAGTAGTCCGCATGCGTGTTCAGGGTGGTGAACGCCAGTGCCAGCCCTAGGAGCGCCGTGAGTTTCTTCATGCGGGAGTGGAGCGTGGGAGATTCAGGGCGGGTTGGCAAGGTGTGGATTCGGGGAGCGGCAAACAAAACACTTTGTCCGTGGCCGCCATCCCGGGATGGGGCGCGATGCTGCTGCCGATGCCCGCGCAGCGGAAGCCGGCGCGCTCGTAGTAGCGGTGCACGCCCGGTTCATCCGGGTCGGTATAAACCCACAGCTCGGTCAACTCCGGCTGGTTGCGGGCCTGCGCCACCAGTGCGTCGAGCATCGCGGCACCGGCTCCGCGGCGGCGGTGCGATTCGCGGATCCCGAGCCACGCCAACCAAGCGAGGTGCGGCGGCATCGCGCGGGTCTGATACCAGCCGCAGACGCCGACTGGAGTGCCCGCGTCCAGGGCGAGGAACACTTCCCAGAGGCGCAGGTGGCTGGGGCGTTCGCTCCGGGTGCACCAATGGCCGAGTGAACCTGCGAACGGATCGCCGAAGGCCACTTCCTGGAGGACGGGGGCGAAGAGCGCGGCGTCGTGCGTTTGAATGAGCTGCACGTTCATGGCGCGCGCGGCTAGAACTTCAGTCGGCGTAGCTCGCGCGTGACCGCGTCGGCGAGGAGGTCGCGGCTCAAGCGCCAGCGGTCGCCGAAGAAGGCTTCGCTCGTGTCGCCGTCCATGAACGTGGTGCCCATGAGGTCGAGATGGTCGCGGCCGGGCAGGAGGAACTCGGCGAAGATCAGGTGGCGGCTCTCCAGAGGGTAGCCGAGTTGATGGCCGGGTTCCTTCAGCACCCAGGCGAAGTATTGCGTGTAGAGGTTCAAGCGCCGCGAGGTCTGGAGGCCGCGCACCACCACGGTCAACTCGCGCCAGCGTTCGGGCGGGACGCGTTGCCGCCATTGCTTCACGGCGGCGTGGGTGGCGTGGAGCTGGGCCAGCGCGGCTTCGTCGGAGTTGGCGAGGAGGGCGGGGCCGAGGGTGCGGCAGAACTGGAGTAGTTCCCCAGTTTCAATCTTGCCGGCGCGCTGGACGTGGTCGCACAAGGCCAGCGAGCGGCGGAAGATTTCCGCCTGCCGGGCTTGCTGGACCGGCGTGAAGCCAGCCTGGGCGAGGGCGGTTTCGGCGGCGGCGAGTTTGTCCCGGTAGGTTTGCAGGTCGGTGGCGAGGGCGGGCGGGAGTGCTCCGCCGCCGGGCCGGGCGACGGGTTGCAGCTTGAGGAAGAGGGCGAGGGGGACGTGGGCGACGGCTTTGAGGGACTGGTAAAGCTCGGGGATGACTTCGTTGGTCTCGGTCACGCCGCGCCAGGTGAAGGTCAGCTCATCGAAGTTGGCTACGATCAGTGGCTCGGTGGTGGCCTTGACGACTTCGCGGCGGGCCTTGTAGGTGCCGAGGAAGAGGCGGTTCAACTGGGCGAGTTCCGCCGGCATCGGAGTCTCGGCCACGTTGGTGCCGGGGGCGGCGGGGGCGTAGGGCGGGGCGGGGGCGGGGGTGTGGCAGGCGGTCAACGCGAGGGCGGCGAGGAGCGGGAGGAGTAGCAGTGACGGGAGTTTCATAGGGGTTTGCTCGGCGCGAAAGCCGCGCATTGGGGCCATGAACTGGTTGGAAAAGGAGCAGGATTATGAGCAGGAGTCCGAACCGCGCGCCCCCCTCCTGCTCGTAATCCTGATCCTAATCCTACTCTCCTTCGGAGCTTCCGGTTCATGGAGAAGGGTTCAGAATTGCCGGAGCCATTCGGGGTTCGTGCTCGCGGTGAATTCCAGCTCGGCGTGGGCTTGCTCGGCGGTGAGCGTGCCCGTCTCGTGGAGCGTGACCAATTGCGGGGCGGTGTTGAAGTCCACGGCGAGCAGGCCGCCGGGCGCAGGGAGGAAGTCCACGGCCCAGAGCACGCGCGGGATGGGGTTGGCCTCGGGGTGCTGCGTGCGGGCCAGGACGGTTTCGTGGTCCGCGCGGTTGGAGCGCCAGTCTTCGCCGCCTTGTTGCCGGAGCCAGAAGCCGAGGCGCCCGAAGCGGACGTGGCGCAGGCTGACGGCAGGGTTCGCCAGCGGGATGAAGAGCGAGCCGTAGTGGCTAGGATATTTCGTCAGCGCTTCGGCGAGCGGGAGCTTCACCTTGCCTTCGCCCCGATGCTGGAACTCGTCGAGATACACGACGAGTTCCAGCTCGCGTTGCCAGGCGGTGGCGGGGCAACGCCATTCGCGGGCGAGGCCGGTGCGGGTGGCCAGCTCGGCAATCAAACCATGCGGTGGGACGGCCAGGCCGAGGCGCTCGAAGAGTTGGAACTGCTCGCGCTTGGCCAGCCCGCCGCGCGTGCGTGCGGTGCGGTGGAAGGTGACGCCGGTGCCATCGAAGCGGTCGTCATACCACTGTGCGTAGTCGGTGAGGAGTTTCATAAGTCGCCCAGTTTCTCGCGCCAGTCCGCATCGAAGGCGCGGTAGTCGCAGGTGAGTTCTTCGCCGGCGGCGAGGTCGCGCAGGGCGAGGTTCTCGGTGTTGCCGTTGGGGTTCATGCCCACGTTAGGTGTGGGGCTGTGGTTCATGTAGCGGTCGTGGTCGCCGGTGAGGATGTAGAGGCCGGTGTAGCGGCTGCGATAAGCGAAGTTTTTCAGATACGCCCGCTCGACGTCACTCAGCACCGTCAGGAGCACGGCGGGGAACTGAACATCGAAGGGCGGCAGGTAGCGGGAGATGACTTCGCCCGCACGGACGGGCTGCGCGGTGAACACCCCCAGGCCGTGGACGGGGCTGGGCCGCAACGTGGTGGCGATGATGAGCATGGCGGCAGGCTAGCGGGCAGCGGCGGCGGCGAAAAGGGCGGACAACTCGTCGGTGCGAAGTGGTTCGGCGACGACCGCGACTTGGGCCGCCGGGTGCGCCGCGAGCTGCGGGGCAAAGGCCAGCTGCAGCGCGGGGAGCGTCGCGGTCGCGCCGGGCAAGGCCAGGAGCACGCGGCACGGGCCGGCGAGGGTGTGCGCGACTTCTGCGAGGAAGGGGAGGCGGGCCGCGCGCGTGAGGTCGCAACGGATGGCTCCGACCCAGCGGCCCAGCGCGGCTTGGGCGCGGACGGCCTGCACGACGCTTGCGACGGATTCGTGCCAGACGAGCAGGACGTTGAATTGCGGCGCGAAGCGGGGGAGCAAGGCGTCCCAGTGGGCCGGGTTCCCGCCGGCGATGACCAGGACGGGGCGGGCCAAATCCGGCGGGCGGGTGAGCGCGAGGATTTCGCAGTCGCGCTGCTTCGGGTGGGCGGGGGTGCGCCCGGTGGGGAGCAGGCCGCAGGCGAAGTTTTTCTCCTGACTGGCAAGGTTGTCGCGGGCGACCACGCCCCGGAGTTCGGTTTGGCCGGTGGCGATAGCGGCTTGCAGGAGGCGCAACGCAAGCTGACGGGCCAGCCCTTGGCTGCGGCCGTGCGGGCGGATGAACGTGCGGCGGAGTTCGCCGTCCCGGAGGCCGCCCATGCCGAGCAGGTTGCCGTCCGGGCCGGTGACCAGGAGGAAGGTGTCGCCCGGAGCGGAGAAGGCGCGGGGGAAGTCCGCCATGTCCGCGTCGAGCTCCGCATCCGGGGCCAGCCCAAGGCGGGCGAGGTATTCGGCGAACAACGTAGCGACCTGCGGCGCGTCGGCGGGCGAGGCGACGCGGAACCGGCAGGGCGCGGGCGAGCTGGGGTTCATCTTAGATTCCGCAGTCGGCCTCAACTGTTAAGGGCGCAAAGGGGGGAGCGAGCAAGCCCGCTGCATCCGCCGAAGTTTCCCTCACGGTCTGCTGACTTGTTTTCCTGAATGCTTCTTCCCAGTTCCTTCGCGGCCTTTGCGTGAGGCCCATAGCTTTGAACTGCATGGTTCAGGTCAATACTTGGCCTTGAGGCCCACGACGACTTGGCGGCTGTCCTGCGGGGTGCGGAAGAAGAAAGCGTCGCCACCTTGGCTGGCGTTGTAGTAGCGCGCATCCAGCAGGTTATCCACCCGCACGAAGGCGCTCAGGTTCTGGTTCGCGCTGCGGACTTCGGCGGCGAGGTTGACGACGTAGAAGCCCGGCGTGCGGGAGTCGAAGCCATTTTTCCCGGGCGTCGAGACGTAGCCGGACTGCGGGCCGTTGAAGTTCACCGAGGGGGTGACGACGACCCGGTCGTTGTAGTTCCAAGTCGCGCCGAGCTTGAGCAGCTCCGTGGAGGTGTAGGGCAGGTCGTAGCGGATGCCAGTCACCCGGTCTTTGAGGGAGCCGTTCAGGTAGGTGAAGGAACCCCAGAGGTCGAAGCGGGCCAAGTCGCCCTTCCACGATTGGTCGAGCGTCAGCTCCACGCCGCGCGAGGTGAGCGTGCCGACGTTCTGATACTGCTGCACGCTGGCGATGAAGATGCCGGGGATCGCCGTCGTGTTGCCGCCCGGGAGGGCGACGCCCCGGATGGAGTCGTCCACCAGCGTGTAGAAGCCGACCACCCCGGCGGTGAGGTCCGGCGTGAGCTTGTGGCTCAGGCTTAACTCGAGGGTCTTCAACTGTTCCGGCTTCAGGTCGGGATTGGGGATGAGCTGGAAGGAGGAGAAGGCCGCCGTGTCGAACCGGCCGAAGTTCTCAAACCGGCGGTGGACCGAGGGGGCGAGAAAGGCGCTCCCGTAGAGCATCTTCCAGGTGGTCTCCGGCGTTTGCTGGAAGACGAGGCCGACGCGGGGGTTGAAGGTCTCGCCGTATTCGGTGTTGTAGTCCGCCCGGAGGCCCACCGTGCTGGAGAGGCGGTCGGTCCACTCGGTCTGCGCTTGGAGGAAGGCTCCGGCGTTGTAAGCAGCTTCCTCGTAAACCTTCAACGGGATGGCGGTGTTGAGATAGGTCTGCCCTTGCTGGGACGGGCTGAGACTCGTGTTGTAAGGCGTGGTGAAGTCCGCCGTCTTGGGGATGGCGTAGCTGTAGTCGGCGGTGACACCGCTGGTTAAGGTGTGCTTCTCACCGACCTCCAAGGTGGCACGGGCCTCGACCTGGTAGCGCTCCCCGAGGGCGTATTTGTAGGCTTGGATGTAGTCAAAGACGGGCGCGGGGGTGCTCGTGAAGAAATTGCGATAGCCGGAGTGCGGGAGCCGCTCGTAGCGCGAGTAGTTCGCCTGCACCAGCCCGGAGAGCCGTTCATTGACCGTGAACTTGTAGGTGACGTAGGCGTTGGCCAGCAGGGTCGGGTTCTCCGGCGGGCCGTCATAGGGGTTGATGCCGAGGTTGGAGAACTGGCCGCCAGGAATGCCCGCGTCTGCCGTGCTGGTGGCTAGGAAGGACTGCCGCCAGCCCACCGTGAGATTCTCCCAAAGCTCCACCTTCAGGTAGGTGCTGAAGCTGCGGTAGGCCGGCTTGTAAGGGGCATCCCCCGGCAAAAGGAAATCGAAGCCGCGATGGAAGTCCGAAAAATAGAGCTCACTCAACGGTGCGCCTTGCGACCGCTGTAGGTGACCGCCGAAACTGACCGCCACTGCATCCGAGAAGCGCCGCGCGGCAAAAAACTCCAACTGATAGGAGCTGAACGAGCCGCCCGCCAAGCTGCCACGGACCGTGCCGGCTTCCGTCGGCTCCTCGGTGATGATGTTGATCACGCCGCTGACGGCATCCGCGCCGTAGAGCGCCGAGGCCGGGCCGGAGAGGACTTCTACCTGCCGCGCCATGTAGAGCGGGAAGTTCTCCGAGATTTGCAAATCCGTCTCACCCGTCGGCCCGCTGATGCGGATGCCGTCCTGGAGGATGATGAACTTGTTGTTCCCATTGATGCCTCGCATGGTGACAATGTTCTTGGAGTCGGAGTGAACGTGGTTGAGCACGTCCACGCCAGGCAGGCCCTTCAGCACATCCTCGACGGTGCGGTAGCCGCGCTCCTGAATCTGCCGCTGCGTGATCACTCGCACCGTGGCTGGCGCGCGCTCCAGCGACTCCGCGTGGAGGGACGCCGTGCTGACGGTGATCTTCTCGGCCTGAAGCCACTTGAGTTCATCCTTGAGTGCGGCGGTCGCGATCGGCTTGGCGGTGGTCCCAGCGGCCGGGGCGTCGCTGGCCGTCTGGCCGACGGCGTGACCGGCGCAAATGGCAAGCGTGAGCGCAAACGCGGCGCGCAGATCGGCGACCCGCGCGGGACGGAGGCGTGGGGGTTTGGCTGGGAGCGGCTGAAGGTGGTGCATAAGCGGTGTCGTGCGGTCCGCAGGTTGATTCACTGGCTAACGAACTGACTGGTTCGTGATGAACTGACCCAATGTGTATCCAGTGGTTGCATTCGGCGGAGACGCGGGCGAGCAAACCAGTCACACGCGTCCGGCACAAGGCCGAAAGCGGCCGAAAGCGGGTCCGCCGCCGCGCGCAATCCGAGGCCGTGAGCGGGTCGCACCAGCGGCTTGGACTGCGGTGGCCCTCCGCCGCTTTTCCCCGGCTAAGCGAATCCAGACTTGTGCCCCCGACCCGGCGTCCCGGTAAAATCCGTGTCCACCCGTGTCCATCCGTGGTTAAACTCCCTCCCATGACCTTGCTCCGCCTCGCCTTCGCCCTCGCGTTCGCCGCGCTCACCGCGCGTGCCGCCGACAACTGGTTCCTCGCCGTCGGACACGGCGGGCACCGGATGCTCTCGCGCGACGGACTCAAATGGGAGTTGCACCAGGAATGGGGCAAGCCCGGCCACGATCAGAACGACCTCAATCTGGCCGTGAACTTCAAGGGCATGTTCCTCGCCGCCGGCGGTTATTTCAGCGGCCGCGTCACCGCCACCCGCGACGGCCACGCGTGGTCCGACGGCGTCGTCCCCGGCAGCTCGCCCATCTTCGGCCTGGAGATTTCTGGCGACACGCTTTACGCCGTGGACTTGCGCGGCAAGGTCTTCAAGACCACCGACGCGGAAAAGTGGCAGCTCGTCGCCACGCCCACGATGCCCACGCCGACCCACTGGATTCGCGCCTCCACGCAGGGCAACGGCCTCATCGTCAGCTCCGGCGACTTCGGCCCCGTCACCGCCTTCGAGCCTGCGACCGGCAAAATCACCGTCACGCAAATGGCCGGGCAAGTGGACAAGCAACCCGGCCTGCGCCGCGTCGCCTTCGGCAACGGCGTCTTCGTCATCGGCGGCCAGAGCGGCTTGCTCGCCGTGACGAAGGACGGCGTGACCTTCCAGAACAACGCCACCAACGTCACGCGCGCCGACATCCAGTGCGTGCTGTGGACCGGCAAGGAGTTCCTCGCCACGACGCAAAAAGAGTCCTACCGCTCGACGAACGGCCTCGACTGGCAACCCGTCGCCACTCCCCTCCCGCGCCAAATCCGCCTCGTGAACCACTGGCTCTACGGCTACGGCTGGCCGCCCCACAAAATCTCCCGCAGCACGGACGGCGTGACGTGGGAACCCGTCCCGAACGAAAAAGAATGGCAGGCCAAGTCCTTCGCCTACGGCCCGCTCGCTGGCGGCGAACCGCCCAAACTCCCGCCCGGCCCCAAGCCCAAACCGGTGGAGAAGAAATGACCAATGCCGAAGGCCCAATGAGCACCAGCCCCCCCAGCTCGGAGCGCGTCCGACGCGCTGGCTTCTCCCTCTCCCCCATCGGGGGACTGGACCGGGGCGAGGGGGCGACGTCCCTTCGCTCCGCCGCGTCTGCTCGCCCGGTAGGGCGAGACTCCGTCGAGCCCCATTTCGAGCGCAGCGAGGCGAGCGTAGCGAGCATCTCGGGCCGCAACACACCCAGCCAAGATACTCGCTACGCTCGCGCCTCCTGCGTCGGCAAATGGGGTTCGACGGAGTCTCACCCTACCCGCGTGTGGACACGTCGCGCGTCACTGCTCGTTCTCCTTGCCTCGCTCACCCTCGCCCGCGCCGCCGAGTGCTGCACCGTCCCCGTCTTCCGCTACGCCCTCGACCACTGGGAACCCGACCGCTACCTCCTCACCGCCCCCGCCAACGCGCTGGAAACCCCCGCCCTCGCCCCCGCCCTGCGAGCCTTGCGCGGCAACTCCCCCGTGAACCTCGAACTCCGCACCGACGCCCCGCCGAACTCCCCCGCCACCCTCACCTTCCCGCGCTCGACCACGCCCGTCTTCACCGGCCCGCTCGACGCCACGGCCCTCGCGCGCCTGACCAACTCCCCGGCCCGCCGCGAACTCACCCGCCGCCTGCTCGCTGGCGATTCCGCCGTCTGGCTGTTCGTCGAGTCCGGCCCGCGCGAAGCCAGCGACGCCAAGGCCGCCGCCATCACCAAGCGCCTGAAATTCCTCGAACAAGTCGCGCGGCTCCCCGTGATTGATCCGAACGATCCCACCAGCAAGCTCGGCCCCGGCCCCGCGCTGCGATTGGGTTTCTCGCTACTGCGCGTCCCCGCTCCAAACCAAGCAGCCCACGCCGACGAAACCCCCTTTCTCAAAATGCTCGCCGGCCCCAAAGCCGAGGCCGAACTCACGCAAGCCCCCTGGCTCGCCGTCGTCTTCGGTCGCGGTCGCGTGCTCGGCGCGTGGCCTGCCGCCGACTTCGGCGACGAGGAGTTGGAGGAAGCCTGCCTCTTCCTCCTCGGCGCCTGCTCCTGCCGCGTGAAGGAGCAAAACCCCGGCTGGGACCTGCTCCTGTCCGTGGACTGGGCCGAGGAACTCCAAGCTGCTGCGAAGAATGCCAGTCGCACACCGACTCAAACAACTTCCGCCGCCCTCACCGAAGCGAAACCCGCCGCCACGAACGAAGCCCAGACTGTGACCATCACCGGCACGTCCGCTGCGCAGACCCTTGAGTCGAAGAGCGTTTCATCCCTGGGCCTCTGGCTCGGAGCCGGCGTGTGTGTGGCCATCGGCCTGTTCCTCTTTGCGCGTCGGAGCTAAACTGTCTTCGCCTGATGAAAAAACTCGCCGCCCTCCTCTTCACCATCGCCGCGCTGCTCGCGGCGTTGGCGCTGTTCCAACGCCGGGGCACGACGACCTCCTCAAGCGGAACCAACACCGCGCTCACGGTCTATTGCGCCGCTGGCTTGAAGCAGCCGGTCGAGGCCATCGCGGCGAAGTATCGCGCGGAGTTTGGCGTGGAAGTGCAGTTGCAATACGGCCCCACCGGCGCGCTCATCAGCAACCTCCGCGTCGCCAAGCGCGGCGACCTCTTCATCGCCGCCGACGACGGCTCGGTGGCGGACGCACGGAAGTATGAACTGGTCCGCGAAGTCCTCCCGCTCGTCCGTCAGCATCCCGTCATCGCCGTGCGCGCGGGCAACCCGAAGAACATCCACTCGCTTGCCGACCTGCTCCGCGACGACGTGAAGCTCGCGCTGACCAACCCCGACGCCGCCAGCATCTCGCGCGTGACCAAGGCGGCGCTGACAAAAAAAAGCCTGAGCGCAGACGGAAGGCCTGTCGTGGTGTGGGAACAATTCGCCGCCCGCGCCACCGTGATGAAGCCCACCGTCACGGAAATCGCCGCCGACCTGTCGCTCGGCACCGTGGACGCCGCCATCCTTTGGGATGCGACTGTCCCGCAGTTCAAAGGACTCGTCGCCGTGGACGTGCCGGAGCTGAAGGACCGCATCGAGAACGCCAGCGCCGCCGTCCTCGCGTTTTGTCCCCAGCCTGCCGCTGCACTCAAGTTCGCGCGCTATCTCGCCGCGCCGGAGAAGGGCGGTGCGGTCTTCCAGTCGCACGGCTTCCAGCTCGCGGACGGCGACAAGTGGGCGGAGAAACCCGAGTTGATTCTCTACAGCGGCGGCGTAAATCGGCTGGCGATTGAGAAGCTCCTGAAACAGTTCGCCGACCGCGAGGGGGTGAACGTGACGACGGTCTTCAACGGCTGCGGCGTGCTCTGCGCCACGATGAAGACGATGGACTCTGCGACCTCGCCGCGCTTCCCGGACGCCTACTACGCGTGCGACCTGTGCTTCGTGCCGCCGGTCGCCGCGCAGTTCCCCGAGGCCTTCCTACTCACCGAGACCGAGATCGGCATCGTGGTGCGCAAGGGCAACCCGAAGAACGTGAAGACCCTCGCCGACCTCGCGCAGCCCGGCCTCAAGCTCGGCCTGTGCAACGCCGAGCAAAGCACGCTCGGTTTCATGACGCGCGGCATGCTCAAGGCCACCGGCCTGCTCGACTCGGTGCGCAAGAACGTGGTCGTCGAAGTGCCCACGGCGGACTTCCTCATCAACCAGATGCGGGCGGGCGGGCTGGAAGCGGCGGTGGTCTATCGCGTGAACGCCGCCCCGCAAGCCGAGCACCTCGAGTTCTTCCCCATCAAGCACGAGGGCGCGAAAGCGGTGCAACCTTTTGCCGTCCGCGAACGTTCGCCCAACCGTCACCTCGCGCGGCGGCTGCTGGACTTGCTGAAGGCGAATCGCGGCGAGTTCGAGCAGGCAGGCTTCCTCTGGCGCGGCAACGAGCCGGCGCTCCAGAGCAAGGACATCAAGGTGCCGGAGTATCTGAAGTAGGTCAGCGCGTTTTACCAGCGCTAGTGATTCAGGGGCGTGGCGCCGTGGGTTTCACGAACTTGGCCAAGTCCCGCAGAGCGATTACCCGGCAGCCCTGCTCTTTCAGGTGCGCCAGGTAACGCTCGAACTTCGCCGGGTCGGTGTTCACCCACGGATGCTTGATGTCCGGCACGCCGTGGAACGTCAGCACCGCGACTTTGCCTTCCTTCGCCTGCGCCACCGCCGCCTTGAACTGCTCCAGCGTCGAGTCGGGCTTGCCGTCGAACGCCTGCGGCAGGGTCAGGGGATCATCGGTGGCCAGGTCGAACGCCCGGGCACCGCCGGCCCGGGCAAACTGGTAGCCGCGTTCGCGTAGCAACTGCACCGCCGCCGGGCTGGTCTGGTAGCCCGGATAGCAGAAGCTCGTGGGGCGACGGATGCCGTGGGCGGCGCATTGCTGTTCAATGTGTTCCACGTCGGCTGTCAATTGCTCCAGTTTCTGCCGGGGCACGCCGACGTGATGCCGCGTGTGGTTGCCGATCTCAAAGCCCGCCGCGTCGAGCGCCCGGATTTGGTCCCACGTCAGGTAGTGCTCCTTGTCGGTCTTGAACTCGAACCCCTCGGTGATGAAGAAGGTCGCGCCAAAACCATATTGCTTTAGCAGCGGCGCGACAAAGGTGGCGTGACTCACCACCGAGTCGTCGAAGGTCAGCACCACCAACCGGTCGGGGATGGGCAGCCGCTCCGCCGCTCCGGCGAGGGCGGCGAATCCCAGCAACACCGCGCACCACAGCGTTCTCATCCGAGCACGGAGTTACTTCGCGGCCGACTTTGCCTTCAGCGCGTTGACCTTCGCCCACCGAGCCTTGGTCGCTGCGATGATATTGGCCCGCCCTTCCGCGCTCATCTTCCGCTGGTTCTTTGAAGCCGGAGCGGGTGCCGGGGCGGAACCGGACTTGGCTCGCACTTTGGCCCACCGCGCCTGATGGGCGGCCCGCATCTTGGCCTTCGTTGCTTCACTGAGTGACCGCTTGGGTTGCTTCGCGGTGCCAGGGGCCACGGCCTTCACCGTCGCCGTGCCCGGTTTCTTTGCCGCCCATCTGGCCTTCTGTGCCAACGCCATCTTCGCCTTGGTGGCCGCGCTGAAAGTGCGTTTGCCCGGGATTGGGGGCGTCGTGGGGGCTGGCGTGGTGCCACCGGAAACCTCCTGGCCAAGCACTTTGGTGATCGCATTTAGCCGGGCGGTAATTTCCGCCCGTTCGTTCAGGAGGGCAGCTTTCAGGGTGAGGTATTTGTTGAGGTCAGTTTTCATGGGCGGAGGTTAGGGAGCAGCGGCCAACATTACAAGACTCGGGGAGGCACCCGGCTCCGGATCAACCTTCGCTGCCGCGATCGGCCAAGGCAAAGACAAGGCGGTCACGGCCCCGAAGCGCGGGTTTGTAACCCGCAGCAGCTCACGCCCACTGACGACGTTCGGCCTAACCAGCGGATCGCGTAATCAGTGGTCGCTGCGGGTCACCGGCCCGCGCTTCGGCGTCATTCGGGGCAGCGCGGCGCACCCGAATCCGCCCGCGCCCCATGCCTTCCCTTGCTTTGCCTGCCTCCGCGCCTAGACTTCACCCCAGTGAAAGTGCCGTCCGAAGTGCCCGTGATGATTCTGCCGGAGACCACGTTGTTTCCGGCGATGACGCTGCCCTTGCGCATCTTCGAGCCCCGCTACCGGCAGATGCTCGCGGACGTGCTGGAAGGCGGGCGGATGTTTGCCATCGCGCTGCGTAACCCCAAGCTCAAGCGCGAAACCCCCATGTCCATCGGTGGACTGGGCCTCGTCAGCACCGCTGTGCGCCAGCCCGACGGCACCAGCCTGCTCACCCTGCTGGGCCTCGCGCGCATCGAGTTCCTCGGCCCGGTGCAGACCAAGCCCTACCGCATCGAAGCCATCCGCGCCCTGGCCGCGCCCCCGGCGGACGCGCCCCAGACCGACGCTCTCGCCCGCAAGGTCCGCGCCCTCGTGCGCAAGCGGGTGAAGCACGGCTTCGACCTCAACATCCCGCTGCCCGACGACCCCGAGCAAGCCAAGCAGATGCAGCAAATCCAAGCCCTCGCCAACGCCTCGTTCCAGCAGTTCGGGAAGCACCTGGCTCGCATCAAGTCGCCCGAGCAACTCGCCGACCTCATCGCCAGCACCTTGATTGGCGACCCGTTTGCGCGGCAGATCCTCCTCGCCACGCCGCAGATTGAGGAGCGGCTCAAGCGCCTGCATCAACTGCTTCTGACCAGCGAATTTCCCCCTTCCTCACCGTGAACCTAGACGCCTCCGCCGCTCCATCCGCCCCCGTCACCCGCGACGAAATCATGGCCTCCCTCTTCGTCAGCATGGTGATGCAGCAGGCGCAGATGGCGCTGATGCTACTGGGCCAGATGCCGCACCCCGAGACCGGCGAGACCATCACGGACCTGGAGGGCGCGCAGATGTTTATCGACCAGCTCGAGATGCTCGAAGTGAAGACCAAGGGCAACCTAGACAAAGACGAGGAACAGCTCCTCAAGCAAAGCCTTATCGGCACGCGCATGGCCTTCGTCACCTGCCTGGAACAGCAGGAGCAGCGCACCCCGCCCGCCGCCCCCACGCTGGAGCAACCCGCGCCCGCTCTGACAACTGAAGCGGCCAGTGCCGTCGCCACAGACGACGAGTCCCGCAAGAAGTTCTCGAAGAAGTATTGAGGCGCTGAGTTGAAAGCTCGGAGCCGTATGACTTGCCCGTGAGCACCCTTCTCCGCGCCCTGCAATTCTTCCGCCCTGAGCGCGGGCGCATCGCTGGCGTGCTGGCGCTCATGTTTGCCGGCATCGGCGCAAACCTCCTCAAACCCTGGCCCATGGCCGTGCTCGTGGACAGCGTGCTCGGTTCGAAGGCCTTGCCCACCGCGCTCCAAGCCTGGTCCAGCGACAAAGCCGCCCTCATCGCCCTGCTCGCCGGCGCGACCGTCCTGCTCCACCTCCTCCAAGGCGGCCTCAACGCCACCCAAAATTTCCTCGCCATCAGCGTCGGCCTGCGCGGCCTGCGCCGCGTGCGCAACGAAGTCTTCGGCTGGCTCCAGCGCCTCTCGCTCCGTTTCCACCAGGGCCGCAAAACCGGCGACCTCATCCACCGCGCCGCCTGGGACACCTACTCGTTCCAGACCCTCTTCCAGCAAGGGATGATGACCACGGCCAGCGCGGCGGTGTCGTTCGCCTTGATGGTCATCGTGATGGCCCAACTGAACGGCCGGCTCACGCTCGTTGCCCTCGCCACCGTGCCGTTGCTGCTCCTCGTCATCCGCACCTTCGGCAAACGCATGACCGAGCAAGGCGCGTCCGCCCAACAAGCCGACAGCCAGGTGACTTCGCTCGTGCAGCAAAACATCGCCGCCCTGCCGCTCGTGCAGAGCTACACGCGCGAGGACCACGAAGCCGCGCGCTTCGGCACGCACACCGAGCAGGCGCAGGAACGCCGCCTCGCGCAACACGGCTGGGAAGTCGCCTACTGGTTCGCCATCACCGCCGTCTTCGGTGGTGGCACGGCGGGCATCCTCTGGCTGGGAGCCAACGAAGTCTTGCGCGGCGCCGCGACGCTCGGCGAACTCCTCATCTTCCTCACCTACCTCGGCCAGTTCTACGAGCCCCTCAACCAGCTCTCCCACGTCGGCGCGACCGTCTCCAACGCCAGCGTCGGGGCCAAGCGCGTCTTCGAAATCCTCGACACGCCGGAGGAAGTGAAGGACGCGCCGGGGGCGAGGGAAGTCAGAAATCAGGAGTCAGCCAGCGCGCTCGCGAGTCCGACGCGCCCTCTGTCTCCTAACTCCCGTCTCCTGACTCCTGACTCCTCGCCACTCTCCCTTCGCGGCGCTCTCACCTTCTCCGCCGTCACCTTCCGCTACGCCGAGGACCGCGACATCCTGCGTGGCCTCAGCTTCACCCTCGCCCCCGGTCAATCCGCCGCCATCATCGGCCCCAGCGGCGTGGGTAAAACCACCTTGCTCAATCTGGTCCCGCGCTTCTTCGACCCGACCGGTGGCAGCATCCAACTCGACGGCGCGGACCTCCGTTCCCTCCGCGTCCGCGACCTCCGCGCGCACGTCGCCATCGTCTTGCAGGAGCCGATTCTTTTGCCCACCAGCATCGCGGAAAACATCGCCTACGGTCGCCCCGGCGCGACCCGCGCCGAAGTCGAGGCCGCCGCCAAGGCCGCCAACGCCCACGCTTACATCGAGCGCCTCCCGCAGAAATACGACACCGTCGTCGGCGACGGCGCGGCCCGCCTGAGCGTCGGCGAACGCCAGCGCCTCAACCTCGCCCGGGCCTTCCTCAAGGACGCGCCCATCCTCTTGCTCGACGAACCCACCAGCGCCCTCGACGCCGAGAGCGAAGCGCTTGTGGTCGAGAGCCTCAAGCGCCTCATGCGCGGCCGCACCACGCTCATCGTTGCGCATCGCCTCTCTACCATCCGCCACTTGGACAAAATCCTCGTTCTCGAAGACGGCCGCGTGAGCGAGACCGGCACGCACGACGAGCTGGTGGCCCACGGCGGCTACTACGCCCGCGTCGTGAGCGGCCAAATCGCGTTGGACTGAACCCGAGGGAGTCGGGAAGGGGCTCACAAGGAGAGCCGGAAGGCAGAAGGAGGCGAGCCGATGGTGCGGCGAAATCCGACTTGGTGACACGGCTGTGCCAGTCGCCATCACCTGCCGCCACTTCGGCCCCGGACCCGCAGTGGCTGTCCCCAGCATTGCCAAAGTGCTTTGAGCCGGCGGCGGGAGGACTCCCCACCCTGCCAACGCAGGTTCAGGGGGAGCCAGCGTGCGCCGTGCTCAGGTGGGGTTGCAACCAGAGTGCAGCTCGAAATGACTTCATGCGGTTGCTCCGTTTCCCTTCAGCCACGCCTCGACTTCCCGCCGCGTCGGGATGCTTGCCTGCGCGCCGCGCCGCGTGACCGCGATGGCGGCGGCGGCGCAGCCGAAGCGCGCGGCCTCGCGTGGTCCCGCACCATCCACCAGCCGCGTGACGAACGCGCCGATGAAGGTGTCGCCCGCGCCCACGGTGTCCACGGCGTTGACCTTGAAGCCCGGCACGTGACCGGTGAACTCCGGCGTATCCAGCCACACCCCGTTCGCACCGAGCGTCACGAGCACGCGCGGGCAGGCGGAGCGCATCTTGATGGCGACGGCGGCTCCCGCAGCGCTCGCGGCGTCGCGCACCTCGGAGCCGCTCAATTTGGCGGCCTCGTTCTCGTTCGGGATAATCCAGTCGCACAGGTGCAGCAACGCATCGCCGATGGGGGCGAAGGGCGCGGGGTTCAGGACCGCCGGGACACGGTGTTCGCGGGCCAGGCGCAAGGCGGCCTCGACGGAGAGTAACGGCGTTTCCAACTGCACGACGACGGCCTTCGACATCGCGAAGAGTTCGCGGTGCGCCTCCACGTCGGCAGGCGTGAGCGTGTCGTTCGCGCCGTTGGCCACGACGATTTGGTTCTGCCCCGTGGCATCGAGGACAATCATCGCCGTGCCGCTGGCGACCGTCTCGCGGCGCGCAACCCCGCGCGTGCTGACGCCGACTTCCATCAGGCTCGCCACCATCTCGTCGCCGAACGCGTCCTGGCCCACCGCACCAATGATGGCGGCGGGCATCCCCATGCGGGCCACGGCGTAAGCCTGGTTCGCGCCCTTGCCGCCGGGTGCGCGACGGAAGTTCTTCCCGAGGATCGCCTCACCGGGCGCGGGGAAGCGCGGGGCTTCGATGAACAGGTCCATGTTGAAGCTGCCAACGACGGTAATCACAAGGCGCTTTCTAGCAGCGAGCACAACCTCACGCGAGCGGGGAAATGAAATCGAAGGCCGTCGTGAAGTCAGCCAAGCAACTGGCCGACGTGCTCGGCGCCGCCGATGCCGCGCTGAACAACCAAATGGACGCGCTCGCGCCGCAGTTCAGACCTTGAGCGAGCCACGAAACCCGCGAACGCTGTAGTAAGACTCCGCGCCGTTGTGACCGATGAAGACGCGGTTGTAACGGCGATCCCCATAGATCGCACCGCCGAGTTCGCGGATCTCCGCCGGCGTCCGCAGCCAACTCGACGACTTCGTGTCGAACTTGCCCAGTTTTTGCAGCGCGGAATATTCCTCCTCCGTCAACACCTCCACGCCCATGGCCGCCGCCGCATCCATGACGCAGTTCTTGGGTTTGTGTTCCTTGCGCGCATCCAACGCCGCGCGGTCGTAGCAAAGACTGACGCGGCCTTTGGGACTTTGCGCGGAACAATCCATGAAGACGAACTCGCCCGTTTTTTTATACTGACCGACCACACTCGGTTCGCCGCCGGTGCGTTCCATTTCCGCGAGCGACCACAGCTTGTCCGCATTGGCTTCCAGCCTGACCTGCACCTTGGGCCACCCCAAACTCGGGTGACGGGCCAGGTTTTTCTCAAACCGGTCTTTCAACGCATTGAGCAGCTCTTCGCGTTGTTTTGGGGACATCTGCATTTTCATTTCGCGGGAGCATGAACCGGGGTTGTTTTGGCATTCCGACGCGGAGAAGGGTTGGCCAGCCGGATGAGCTGTCCGACGTTACGCATTCTCCCCGTGCCCGGGTCGCGCGCGAGTTTGTGCCGCATCTCCAGTTTCATAGCGTTGGCAGGGTTTGGCGTAGAGTCGCTCAAAGAAGCGCTGCTTGCGTTCGGTCTCCGACAGGCCGGCGGGCAGCGAGGCCGATCACCGCCGCGCCGATGCCGCTGGTGATGTGGTCGTAAACACCGATGAATCCGGGTAAAACTCACGGCGCAGATGTTTTTCACATTTGGACTATCGCGCTGGTGTTTCTGGTTCGCGCAAAAGCTTCCAGCGCCACTTCCCTCGCAATCGCGTGGCTGACCATGGGGCGTGGGTAATTGCGCCCCAGTTCGACTCCGGCGGCGCGCAAGATTTCAACTGGCGCGGAGTGCGGTTGATGCAGCCACTTGTCAGGAAGCTCTGCGAGTTCGGGACACCACTTGCGGACATATTGGCCGTGCGGGTCAAACTTCTCGCCTTGGCTGGTCGGATTGAAAACCCGGAAGTAGGGCGCAGCATCCGCGCCGCAGCCCGCAGTCCATTGCCACCCGAGTGTGTTTTGCGCGAGGTCGGCATCCACCAGCGTATCCCAAAACCACCGTGTGCCTTCCTGCCAATCAAGTAGCAAATCCTTCACCAGAAAACTCGCGACAATCATGCGCACGCGATTATGCATCCAGCCGGTCGCCCACAGCTCGCGCATCCCGGCGTCCACGATGGGATACCCGGTGCGACCTTTCTGCCACGCGCGAAGCCAGGCTGCGTCTTTGCGCCACGGAAACTTTTTGAAGTCTGCGCGCAACGGTTCGGTGGGCGTGTGCGGAAAGTGGAAAAGCAAGTGGTGCGCGAACTCGCGCCAGCCAATTTCGGAGAGGAATTGCGAACCGCGCCAACACTCGACGGGCAAGCCACGCTTCACCGCCATCCGCCGCAAACCATGCCACACTTGGCGGGGGCTGATTTCGCCGAAGTGCAGGTAGGGCGACAACCGCGACGTGCCGGTGACATCGGGGCGATTGCGCTGGTTGGCGTAATCATCGAAGGCTTTGCTCAGGAAACGATTTAGGTTGGCGATCGCACCCAACTCACCCGGCTGCCATGCGGCGCGCAGTCCATCGGCCCAATTGATCTTCGGCTCAAGCTCCAGTTCATCGAGTGCGAGGGACTTCGGCCACTTTGAGAGTGCGGGCAGGTTTGTGGGTGCGGGCAAAGGCTCGGCTGGGTCGGGCTTCGTCAGGCAATGCTTCCAGAATGGAGTAAAAACTTGGAACGGCTTCTTGCTCTGGTTCTGAATCGTCCACGGCTCATGCAGCAGAGCGGCGTTGAAACTCTCCGCCGCGAGGCCGTCGTCGCGCAACGCCTCCTTGATTTTCGCGTCGCGCGCCATGAGGACAGGTTCGTAGCGACGGTTCCAAACCACCGCGCCCGCGCCCGTTTCCTTCACCACAGCGCGCAGTGTGTCGAGCGTCGGTCCCCGGCGGATGATCAGTCGCGAACCCGCTGCACGCAAATCCGCATCGAGGGCGGCGAGCGACTGATGGAGCCACCAGCGCGAGGCGCCGCCCGGCTCCCACGGCGACTCCTCCTCCGGCGCGTGGATGAAAAGCGGCACGACCGGCCTACCTCGTTGCACGGCTTCTTGAAGTGCGGGATTATCGGCCAGCCGCAAATCCAGACGCAACCAGACGATGGATGGGGATTGAGTCATGCCGTTCTGTAGGGCGGCAGAGAGTCTCCAGTCCTGCCCGGCCGCCGCGATTTAATTCTTCCGCTCAAGCGCATCCTCCTTCAACCGCACCATCACTTCGTTGCGACGCAGGAATGCCGGCGTGAAGGGGGGATCGTAACTTGCCATCTGCGGCTCGCCAATGGCCTGGAGTTTTTCCGCAGCGAGCCACTCCACCAGCTTCTGCCGCGCCGCAGCCGCTCGTTCGGCTCCCCAGTTTCCGCTGAATCGATACACCGCGAACCGACCGGCCGGACGCGTCTGCACTGTGATGTCGTCGCGCTTCGCTTTCGGGGTGCCGGCGGCCGCGGTCTTCTGCGGAACGACGAAGCTCATCTGCCGATTCGTTCCGCTTGGGTCGCTGAACACGGGCGTGGTCATGGCAATTTTCGCCTCCGCCTCGTTCGCGCCACCGATGTAGCGGAACAATCTCATAAAGCTATCGTCATCCACCGGCCGCGTCGCCGCCATCGGCGTCGAGACCAGCGTGAGCGCCGGGTAATCGCGGATTTCGAAGGCGCCGCTTTGGCGCACGACTTGGTAGCCCGCCGATTCGTAACCGGCGCGGGTCAGTTTGCAACCAGCCAGAAACAGCAAAGTTAGGACGGCGCTGCCGCCAAGAATCCAAAGTTTCGCCATCATACCTTAATCATATTGTCCGAGTTCCGGTTGTCAAATCGACCGGATCCAGGGGAAATACGGCCACGTCCACGCCGTGCGACATGACGATGTGATCGGGCGGCCGTCCGGTGGGCGTGAAACCGTTGACAGCCAGCAACTGCTCGTCCCACACCGTCACCTCCGCGCAGCACAGCGGATACGGCTGATGGAACACTGACCCGCGCCAGAGACCGGCGGGCGGGCTGGAATAAAGCCGGTAGCGCTCGACGAGGAAGAACTCCAGCGAGTCGGGCGCCGACGGTGGCAAGTCTGCGGCGGGCGCGTAGTCAAACACGCAACGAGCTTCGCTCGACTGGTCGCCGGTGCGCAGCGATTCGTAGCGGATGCGGCCTTCCGGTGTGCGGTTTGATTTCATCTCCGCGTGCTGGTAAGGCAAATGGAAGAATCGGCGGGCAATCTTCACTGCCAGCCATTGATTCGCATCCAGTGAGTAGAACCAAACGCCCGGAACACCGGCGCGGTCATGCACGTAAGTGCGCAGGTTCAGTTCCATGAAATTCGAGATGCCCGGCACGGCGGGCAGGAAGCGTGGGCGGATGTTGCGCATGAAAAACGGAACAATGCCGAGATACGCTTTGCCGGCGAAAGTATCGACGAAGAGCCCGTCTGGGAGCGTCGCCTGAATCGCGGCGACGGAATATTCCCAGTGCAGAAAGAGCAGATCGCACCATGACTGGAACATTACCGGCCGCCCGGTGGGCCGCGTCCGGGCCGCGAGTCGTTGCGACTCGCTGGGGAAGCCTGGAGTGGCAGTGGACATCATCACCAGCAAGTCATAGACGAAAGATCGGAAGGAAACAAATCATCAAGGGAGACACCCTCACTGAGCCCGACTTTGCATCCCGGCGGAATTGAGTCAAACATTCGGTCCATGAATCTCGCCTCCATCAATGACTGGCTGTTTTTCTTCGCTCCTTCGGGGATCATAGTGGGTAAAGATCGAGCTTTCCGCAGAAGAACAGGATGCGCGTCCGGTAGTTCTGAAAGTTGCGGAAGCCCCGGGCGGCGGATTTGAGGCTCTGGATTTTCGAGTTCA